>NZ_KI421511.1:2474888-3093610 GCF_000473265.1 Amycolatopsis thermoflava N1165 | reverse complement strand
GACGTCTACGAGCAGAAACTGCAGACCGCACCGGCGATCACCGTGCCCACGATCACGATCGGCAGCGACTTCGACGGCCCGGCGGCGGACGGCATGGCGTACCGGAGCAAGTTCACCGGCAAGTACGACCACCGCGTGTTCGCCGGCATCGGGCACAACGTGCCGCAGGAGGCGCCACACCCCTTCGCGCGAGCGATCGTGGACGCGGACCACCTGTAGGGGCTGTCACGCGAAAGCGCCTTGCTGCCCCGGGCTTCTGTCCTCAGTGGAATTTCGAGCGAAGCTCAACGCCGCCTCGGAAGAAGAAGCGCGAGCAGCGTCCCCAGCACCACCAACGGCGTGATCCACCGGAACGCCCCACCGATGTTCCCCGCCACGTCACCGCCCAGCAGGGTCCCGAACACCGCCACCCCGAAGGCCGCGCCGATCGACCGGGCGAAGGTCACCACCGCGCTCGCCGCGCCGATGTCCGTCGCCGGGACCGCGTTCTGCGCCGCGGTCAGCGCGACCATCGGCACCATCCCGATACCCACACCGGTCACCAGGAAGTACAGCACCAGGACGAACTGCGCGGTCCCCGGCGCCGGCGTGCCCAGCAGCACGAGCCCGGCGACGTTGAGCACCATGCCGCTCACCAGCACCACCCGCACGCGCGCCGGGTTCGCGATCCACCGCCCGGCCAGCGACTGGCTCACCACCAGCCCGATCACCAGCGGCAGCATGTGCACCCCGGACAGCGTGGCCGACACCCCGTCCACCACCTGCAGGTACGTCGGCAGGTAGACCAGCACGCTGAACATCGCGACGTTGGCGGCGAACCCGACCACCGAGGCGATCACGACCGTCCGCGAGGTAAGCATCGACAGCGGCAGCACCGGCGCGACGGCCCGTCGTTCGACCGGGATCACCAGCGCGATCAGCACGACGGCCGCCACCGCGAGACCCAGGATGCCCGGTGACGCCCAGCCCCACCGCTCGCCGAACGTGGTGATCAGGATCAGCGCCGTGGCCGTCGAGGCCAGCAAACCCGCGCCCAGGTAGTCGATCCGGGCGGCCGGGCGCCGCACCGCCGCCGGCAGGTGCCGGGCCGCGATCGCCACCGCCACCAGCCCGACCGGCACGTTGACCAGGAACGCCCACCGCCACGACAACTCGTCGGTGAACAGCCCGCCGAGCAGCGGCCCGGCGATGCTCGCCACGCCGTACACCGAGCCGAACCGGCCCTGGTACCGGCCGCGGTCCTCCGGCGCGACGATGTCGCCGACAAGCGCGAACGTCAGGACGATCATCCCGCCGCCGGCCAGCCCCTGCAGGGCGCGCGCGGCAACGAGCTGCGGCAGGTCCTGCGCCAGCCCGCACAACGCGGAGGCGACCAGGAACGCCGTGGTGGCGACGAGGTAGAGGCGTTTGCGCCCCAGCATGTCGCCGAGCTTGCCCCACAGCGGGGTGGCCGCGGTCGAGGCGAGCAGGTAGGACGCGGTGACCCAGGCGATGTCGCGGAACCCGCCGAGGTCCCCGGCGATCCTGGGCAGCGCGGTCGACACGATGGTCTGGTCCAGCGCGGCCAGCAGGACAGCCAGGACGAGCGCTGTCATCGCCGGCCGCACGGCGGGTCTGGCGGGGACGTCGAGGATGGTCATCGTCGTGCCTGCACGGGGATCGTGACCGTCTTGTACTCGGTGTAGGTGCCGAGCCCGACCGCGCCGTACTCACGGCCGAGGCCGCTGGCCTTGAACCCGCCGAACGGCCCGTCGAACCCGATGGGCGCGCCGTTGACGGTGATCGTGCCGGTGCGGACCCGGCGCGCGACCTCCAGCGCGTGCGCGGGATCGGCCGACCACACGCCGCCGGACAGGCCGTACTCGGAGTCGTTGGCGATGCGGACCGCGTCGTCCTCGTCTTCGTAGGCGATGACGACCAGGACCGGGCCGAAGATCTCCTCCTGCGCGACGCGCATCGAGTTGTCCACGTCGGCGAACAGCGTCGGCGTCACGTAGAAGCCGTTTTCCAGCCCCGCCGGCACTTCCGGGCCGCCGGTGACGAGCCGGGCGCCCTCCTCGATGCCGGTCCGGATGTAGTCGAGGACGCGCTGCTGCTGGTCGCGCCGCACCATCGGGCCGATGAACGTGGTGTCCTGAGCCGGGTCGCCGACACCCAGCGATTCGACGAGCTCCGTCAGCCCGGCGACCACCTCGTCGTAACGGGCACGCGGCGCGAGGATGCGGGTCTGGGCGATGCACGACTCGGCGTTGTTCAGCAGGGAGGAGAACTTCACGCCCTGGATCGCGGCGCCGAGGTCGGCGTCCGGCAGGATGATCATCGCGGACTTGCCGCCCAGTTCCAGGCTCACGCGCTTGAGCTGCGCACCGGCCAGCGACGCGATGCGGCGGCCGGCGCGGGTCGAGCCGGTGAAGGCGATCTTGTCCACACCCGGGTGCTTGACCAGGTGCTCGCTGGTTTCGCGGTCCGCCGGCAGCACGCTGATCACGCCCTCCGGCAGGCCGGTCTGTGCCAGCAGGTCCGCGAGCAGGTTCATGCTCAGCGTGTTCTCCGGCGACACCTTGAGCACGACCGTGTTCCCGGCCAGCAGCGCAGGTAGGATCTTCGCCATCGCCGACGAGAACGGCGAGTTCCACGGGATGATCGCGGCGACCACGCCGACCGCTTCGCGGCGCACGACCGAGCGGAACGGCGCGGCGGGGTCGGAGGGTTCGAGCGTCTCCTCCCAGCCGAACTCCTCCGCCGCCTTCAGGTAGGCGTTCGCCTGACGGGTCAGCCCGGGCTGGCCGGCCTTGGTGAACCACAGGGCCGAACCGTTCTCGGCCGAGATGAGCGCCGCGATTTCGTCGGCGCGCTCCTCGCGGAGCTTGACGAGCCTGCGGATGACGGCGATCCGCTCGGCGGGCGAGGTGCGCGGCCACGGCCCTTCGTCGAAGGCCTTCCGCGCGGCGGCGACGGCCCGGTCGACGTCCGCGGGCAGCGCCTGCGCGGCGCGGCCCAGCAGCGACTGGTCGTGCGGGGACCGGATGTCCAGCAGCTCCGCGCTGCTCGGGGTGGTCCACTCGCCGCCGATGAAGAGCTGCTCGTAGGTGATCACTGGTGCTCCCTCCGGGATTCAACTGCCTCATCAATGTAGCACTTAATTGCCACAGTGATGAGGCGTTTAGTGTCCGGACGGTCACACTTCAGCGGAGGTGGTGGCTGACATCCCCGACGAGTCGGATGTCGGTGTGACGCTCCGCGAACCGCCACCGGCCTTCAGGCCGACGAGTTCCGTGCACTGTGGACAAAACGGGCTCGAGCCCGCCACCGGGGACAACGGGGGCGGGCTCGAGGTACGGGGAGAGGTCAGGCGACGGTGGCGTCGAGGGTGACCTCGATGTTGCCGCGCGTGGCCTTCGAGTACGGGCACAGCTGGTGCGCACCCTGGACCAGCTCGTCGGCGGTGGCCTGGTCGACGCCGGAGGCCTCCAGGTGCAGCGCCGCGCTCAGCTTGAAGTCGTTGGCCTCCGTGTCGTGGTGCAGGGTGACCTCCGCGATGACGGCGAGGTCGGCCGGGTGGACCTTCCTCGCCGTGGCGACCCGGCGCACCGCGCCGACGAAGCAGGATGCCCACCCGGCGGCGAACAGCTGCTCCGGGTTGGTGCCGTTGCCCGCGCCGCCGAGAGCCTTGGGCACGCCGAGCGTGACGTCGAGCGCGCCGTCGTCGGACCTGGCGTGACCCCCGTTGCGGCCCTCCGCGGTGGAGGAGGCGACCGCGGTGTAGGTGATCTCAGACATCGGCTTTCCTTTGCGTTCCGTGGGATGTGCCGACCACGCTACGAACGCCGGAACCGCCGCGGCGACCGTCGGACGACGTCACCGCTGTACGTCATCGCCGGGATCCCGCGACGAGCGGAGTCCGGCACCGAGTGGGTGGCGCGGTGACGTACAAACACTGCGTCACGTGACGCTCGCGAGGGCCGGCCCGGCAGACCTACCTTCCGGGTATGCACCGCCGGGCAGCCGTGATCACACAGCGCACCCTGGTTCCGCCGCAATCCCGTCTGACCATCCTCGGACCGCCCGGCCTCCGCTGCGGCGACGCCGAGCCGGAACTGGGTACGCCGCAACAGCAGGCCGTGCTCATGCTGTTGTTGTCGCGCAGTGGCAGCTTCGTCCGGGTCGGCGAGCTCATCGACGGCCTGTGGGGTGATCGCGCCCCGGCCACCGGTGAGGCCATCATCCGCACGTACATCTCGCGCCTCCGGCGCGTGCTCGCCGAGCACGGCCTCGGCTCGGCGATCCGCTCGCAGTCCGGCGGCTACATGCTCGACCCGTCGCTGTTCGCGCTCGACGCGGACGAGTTCACGCGGCTGGTCGAGACCGCCAGGCAGGAACGCGCGAACGGGGACGTGCCGGGCGCGGCCAAGCACCTGCGCGCGGCGCTCGACCTGTGGACGGGCACCGCGCTGGCGGGGGTGCCGGGCGAGGCCGCCGAGGGGGAACGCGTCCGCCTGGAGCGGCTGAAACTCATCGCCACCCAGGAGCTGCTGCAGCTGCGCGTGGAGATGGGCGAGCACGCCGAGGTGGTGGCCGAGGTGCCGCTGCTCATCCAGCTGAACCGGCTGGAGGAGCCGCTGTACGAGATCCAGCTGCTGGCCCTCTACCGCAGCGGCCGCCGCGCCGAGGCGCTGGAGGTCTACCGGATGGTCTACGACCTGCTCGGCAGGGAGCTCGGCGTCAGCCCGGGGCCGCGGCTGCGGGCCATCCACGAGAAGATCCTGCGCGCCGACGACGAGTTCGTGCCCGCGCTGCGGGCCGTGGCGCCGGTGGCGGGCCGCCCGGCTGGTGCGGCACCGGACCGCGCCGTCGGATCCTGGTTCGTCGGCCGGGACGCCGAGCGCGCCGCCTTCGCGGCGATGCTCGGCCGCAGGCGCGACGACGGCCTCGTGGTGTTCTTCCTGTGCGGTCACGCCGGCATCGGCAAGTCGACCCTGCTGCGCCGCTACGCCGACGACGCGACGGCGGCCGGCCGGACGGTGTGGCACCTGCACGGCCTCACCACTGTGGAGTTGCGGGAACGCCTGGACCAGCTCTCCGCAGGGTTGACGGCGGCGTCCGCCGGACCCGTCGTGCTCGTCGACTCCTTCGAACGGCACGGCGACCTCGAACCGTGGCTGCGCGACGAATACCTCCGCACGCTGCCCGCCGATTCGATCGTGGTGGTGGCGGGCCGCGCCAGGCCCAGCGCCGGCTGGATCACCGACCCGGCGTGGTCCGGTTCGATCGTGGTGCGGCGACTGGACGCGCTCGGCGCCGCGGAGTCGGCGGCGCTGGTCGAGGCTCGGGGCGTCGACCCCGGGTTCGTTCCGTCCATCGTGGACTTCGCGGCGGGCAACCCGTTCGTGCTGTCGCTGGCAGCCGAGGTCGGGCGGAGCATGTCGGCGACCGGGCAGCCCTCGCGCCGCGAGGCCGTGCGGTTCGTGGTCGACACCGTGCTCGACACCCTGATCGGTGCGGTGCCGTCGGCGCAGCACCGGCGGGCGCTGCACGTGTGCGCGCATGCCCGGTACACCACCGAGGACCTCCTGCGCGTCGCCGTGCCCGACGGGGACGCCGCCGAGCTGTTCGACTGGCTGCGGGTGCAGCCCTACGTCGAGACGCCGGGGCACGGCCTGGACATCAACGGGGTGCTCCGCGAAGCGCTGGAGGCCCACCTGCGGTGGCGGGACCCGGTCGGCTACGAGCGCATGCACCGGCGGATCCGCGACTACACGATGAACACGCTGCTGCGCGAGGCCACCGATCCGCGGGCGAGCGCGGCGGTCCTGCGGAGCATCAGCCACCTGCGCCGCCGCGGCGGGGTGACGAGCCGGTACGTGTCGGCGACGGGGGAGCCGGACGTGCGGGCCACCGGCGTCACCCCGGCCGACCATGACGAGCTGGTCGCGCTCGCGCGCGAAACCTGCGGCGAGCTCACCGCGTCGTCGGTTCGGTTCTGGCTGAACCGCCAGCCCGGCGGCTTCTACGTCCTGCGCTGCGCCGACAGCGGCCGGTTGCGTGCCTTCATGAGCTGGCTGACGGTGCGCGAGCCGGCGCCCGAGGAGCTGGACGCCGACCCGGTGATCGCGGACGTCTGGCACGACGTCGCGCGGCGGAACCTGCCGCCCGGGGCGCACTTCGGCATCGCCCGGCACCTGATCTGCCCCGCGTTCGAGTCCAAGCCGAACCCCATCACCGACGTGTTCCTCGCCCGGGTGATGCGCCGCTGGGTGCACGAGCCGGGCCTCGCGGCCTCCTACCTGGTGATCGCGGACCCGCAGTTGTGGGCGCCGTTGATGGACTACCTGGACCACTACGAGCTGAGCTGCTCCGCGCCGGCCTACCCGTATGCGATCTTCGGCCACGACTGGATCGCCGACCCGCCGTCGTCCTGGCAGGACCGCCACCTGGCGGACGAACTCTGGGCGCCACGGCGCCCGGACCTCTTCCGCCGCGCGGCCGGCTAACCCGGCTCGATCCGTCCGTTGTGGACTTCCAACTCGGCGCCCCGCCACCGCTCACGCAGGCGGCGGTCGTGCGCGGCCACCACGATCGCGCCGGGGCCGGGGCCGAGTGCGTCCTCCAGTTCGTCGCACAGGGCGGGGGAGAGGTGGTTCGTCGGCTCGTCCAGCAGGAGCAGCTGCGGCGGGTTCGCGACGAGGATCGCCAGCGCCAGCCGTCGTCGCTGGCCCACCGACAGCTCGCCGACCGGCTTGTCGACGTCCCACTTCCCCAGCAGTCCCAACGATTCCAGCGGCACCGCCCCGGCACCGGCGCCTGCTGCGTAGGTCTCGCGTGCGGTTCGCGAAGGCTCGGGGAACTCGGTGTCCTGGCTCAGCAATCCGGTCCGCAGCTTCGGCAGCCGCCGCACGCCGGGAACGTCCAGACGCCCCGCCAGCACGTGCAGCAGCGTCGACTTGCCTGCGCCGTTCGGGCCGGTGACCAGGAGCCGCGCCGTGGCGCCGACGTCGAGGCGCTCGACCGTGAGCCGTCCGGGCACGTGCACGTCCCGCAGCGACACCAGCACCTCGTCCGGCGCCTGACCGGTGAGCGCGTCCGGGCGGAACCGCAGCGGCGGCGGGGGAGCGGGCACCCGCGTGCGTTCCAGCTCCTCCAGCCGTCGCGCGGCGTTGCGGACCCGGCGCGAGATCGAGTTCTGCACCCGCCCCGCCCGGTGCCCGTACCCCATCTTCTCGCTGTCCCGGGGCGCCCGGTTCGGCGCGACCCGGTGCGTGGTCACGCCCAGCGAATCCCGCAGGGCCGCGATCTCCTCCTGCTCCTCGGCGTAGCGCCGCTCCCACCGCTGCCGGTCCGCCCGTTTCTGCGCGAGGTAACCGGTGTAGTTCCCGCCGAACCGCACCGGCCCGCCGACCGCCGGGTCGAGGTCGACGATGTCCGTGCACACCGCGTCCAGGAACGCGCGGTCGTGACTCGCGACCACGACGGTGCCGGGCAGGCCGCGCACCTGCTCTTCGAGGAACGCGGCGGCACCGTCGTCGAGGTGGTTCGTCGGCTCGTCCAGCAGCACCGCGGACGGCCGCCGCACCAGCAGCGCGGCCAGCGCGAGCCGTCCGCGCTGCCCGCCGGACAACTCGCCGAGGCGGCGCTCCAGCGCGACCCCGCCCAGCCCCAGCCCGTCGAGGACCATCTTCGCGCGCCGGTCGGCGTCCCACGCGTCGTGCAGCTCGGCGAGCGCCAGCCGCTCGGAGTACGCGTCGAACAGCCCCTCGTCCTCGGCGAGCAGCGCGCCGAGCCGCTCCAGTTCCGCCAGGTCCTCGCGCGCGCCCGCGAGTGCGTCGTCGACCACGTCCGCCACCGTGGCCGCCGGGTCGAACGGCATTTCCTGGTGCAGGTAGCCAAGATCCGCCGGGCGCTCAACGCTGCCGCGGTCCGGCCGGTCCACTCCGGCCAGCATGCGCAGCAACGTCGACTTGCCCGCGCCGTTCTCCCCGATCAACCCGATCCGGTGCCCGGGCGCCGCGGTGAGCGACACCCCGTCCAGCACCCGGCGGTCACCGAGGACGCGCACGAGGTCGTGCGCGACGAGAGCCGCCGCCATCAGCGGGACTCGGCCAGCTTGCCGCCGTCGAGCCGCAGCCTGCGATCGATCCGGATCTCACCCAGGAACCGCTCGTCGTGGCTCACCACCACGAACGCGCCCTGGTAGGCGTTGAGCGCGCTCTCCAGCTGCCCGGCGCTGACCAGGTCCAAGTTGTTCGTCGGTTCGTCCAGCAACAGCAGTTGTGGCGCGGGTTCGGCGAACAGGACGCACGCCAGCGTGGCGCGCAACCGTTCCCCGCCGGACAGGACGGCGACGGGCAGGTGCGCCCGGTCGCCGCGGAACAGGAAGCGCGCCAGCAGGTTCATCCGCTGCGCGGGCAGCATCGCGGGCGCGAACGCCGCCAGGTTCTCCGCGACGGTGCGCGTGTCGTCGAGCAGGTCCAGGCGCTGGGACAGGTAGGCGATCCGGCCGTCGGCGCGCTTGATCTCGCCGCCGTCCGGATCGAGATCGCCGGTGATCATGCGCAGGAGCGTGGACTTGCCGGACCCGTTCGCGCCGGACAGCGCGATGCGCTCCGGACCGCGGATCGCCAGGTCCACGCCGTCACCGAAGAGGTCCCGCTTGCGCAGCCCCTCACCGAGGAACAGCGTCCGGCCCGCGGGCACCGCGGTCTGGGGGAGTTCCAGGGTGATCTTCTGGTCCTCCCGCAGCGACCGCTCGGCCTCGTCCAGCTTGGCCTTGGCCGCGCTGACCCGGGCCGCGTGCGTGCCGTCGGCCTTGCCCGCGGACTCCTGCGCGTTGCGCTTGCGGGCGCCCGCGAGGATCTTCGGCAGGCCGGCGTTGGCGAGGTTGCGTTGCGCGTTGCTCGCCCGCTTCGCCGCCCGCTCCCGCGCCTGCTGCATCTCCCGCTTCTCGCGCTTGACCTCCTGCTCGGCGCTGCGGATGTTCTTCTCCGCCACCTCGCGCTCGGCCTGCACAGCCTGCTCGTATTCGGTGAAGTTGCCGCCGTAGTACCGGATCTCGCCGCCGTCGAGCTCGGCGATGCGGTCCATCCGGTCCAGCAGCGCGCGGTCGTGGCTGACCACCAGCAGGCAGCCGGACCAGTCGTCGAGCACGGCGTAGAGCTGGTGCCGGGCCTGCAGGTCGAGGTTGTTGGTGGGTTCGTCGAGCAGCAGCACGTCGGGCCGCTTGAGCAGCTGGGCGGCCAGGCCGAGCGAGACGATCTGGCCGCCGGACAGGGTGCCCAGGGTGCGGTCCAGCGTGATGTCCTCCAGGCCGAGCCGGTCCAGCTGGGCGCGGGTGCGCTCCTCGATGTCCCAGTCCTCGCCGATGGTGGTGAAGTGCTCCTCGGCGACGTCGCCGGACTCGACGGCCGCCAGCGCGCGCAGTACCGGCTCGATGCCCAGCACCTCGGCGACGGTCGGTTCACCGGTCAGCGGGAGGTCCTGCGGGAGGTAGCCGAGCAGGCCGTCGACGGACACCCCGCCGTCGGAGGGCTTCAGCTCGCCCGCGATCAGCCTGAGCAGGGTGGATTTGCCTGCCCCGTTCGGGGCGACGAGACCGGTCCGCCCGTCCGGAACGCTGAACGACAGCTGGTCGAAGACGGGGGTGTCGTCCGGCCAGGAAAAGGACAGACCGGACACGACGATGCGGGATTCGGACATGGAAAAGAGACCTCGAAAAGGGGTGGCGCGGACCAGCGGACCGCGGATACGGGTGGATGACGACATCGGCCACCACGGCAGCGCCGGGGGCCTTGCTCACTCCGGGGGATCACCCGGAGATGTCGTCTTCACCTGCCACGTCGAGTCTCCTCAGAACGGTTCCCTTGCGCGTCAACCATACCAGCCGCCGCGATCACCGGTCGGGTGGCCATGCACGGTCGCGCAGGAGAACGCCTCAGTGCTGTGGCAGATACCGGCTCGGAGTGCGGCAGCGGAGGGTATGTTGATGCCGTGAGAGCCGACGCCGCACGCAACCTCGAGCTCGTGCTGACCACGGGTGCCCGCATGCTCGCCGAGGACCCCGCGACCAGCATCGCTGCGATCGCCGCCGAGGCGGGTGTGGACCGTCGCACCGTGTACCGGCGCTTCGCCAGTCGCGAAGAACTGCTGACGGCGGTGTACGAAGCCCGCCTCGACGCGATCGAGGCGGCGATCGAGGCCGCCCGGCTGCGGGAAGCGCCGGTGCCGGTGGCGCTGCACCGGTACGTCGAACTGATCGTCGGGGTCAACCGCAAGTGGCCCACCGAGGTCAGCCGGATGCGCTCGGACCCGGAGATCTGGGCGCGGCGGCAGCGTTCGGTCGACGAGGTCGAGCGGTTCGCGCAGCGGGCCGCCGACGAAGGTTTCCTGCGGCCCGGCCTGCCCGCGGGCTGGGCGAGCAGGGTGCTCGGCCAGTTGCTGCACCTCGCCACCCGGGACCTGCCCGACCTCAGCGACGCCCAAGCCGCCGACGTCCTGGTGGACACCTTCCTGCGCGGCTTCGGGGCGGGCTAGCTCTCCCGGCAGGGCCGACAGGTCCACAACAGACGGAACTCGCGGATGGCGAACCGGTGCCCGCGGGCGCCGGTCTCCCTGTGGTGGAATGCACCGGGTGACGAAGAACCTCCCGTTGGACCCCGAACTCGCCGCGCTGCTGCCCGCTCTGGAGGGCCGGGTGCCGGTCGGCATGACGGCGGACCGGCTCGACCACTTCCGCGCCCTGCCGTTCCCGACGATCGAGGAGCAGATCGGCGGCCGCCCGGTCACCTGGACCGACCACACGATCCCCGGGTACCGCGGGGCGGAGATCACGGTCTCGGTCATCGCGCGCGAGGACCACCGCGAGCGGGGGCCGGGGATCTTCCACATCCACGGCGGCGGGATGGTGATGGGGGACCGGTTCGCCTCCGTGCACCCGCTGATCGACTGGGCGATGAAGTACGACGCGGTGTCCGTCACCGTCGAGTACCGGCGCGCGCCCGAGCACCCGCACCCGGTGCCGGTCGAGGACTGCTACGCCGCTCTGCGGTGGATGGCCGGGCACGCGGACGAGCTCGGGTTCGACCCGGCGCGGCTGGTCGTCTTCGGCGGTAGCGGCGGGGGCGGGCTCGCCGCGGGGACGACCCTGCTGGCGCGCGATCGCCGCGGTCCGGCGTTGTCCGGGCAGCTGCTGCAGTGCCCGATGACCGACGACCGCGGCGAGACCGTGTCCGCGCGCGAGTACGACGGCGTCGGGGTGTGGGACCGAACCAGCAACCTGACCGCGTGGACGATGGTCCTGGGCGAGCGGCGCGGCACCGCCGACGTATCGCCCTACGCGGCCCCGGCGCGCGCCGCCGACCTCAGCGGGCTGCCGCCGACGTTCGTCGACGCCGGCGCGGTCGAGGTCTTCCGCGACGAGGCGGTGGCGTTCGCGAGCGCCATCTGGGCCGCCGGGGGCGAAGCGGAGCTGCACGTGTGGGGCGGCGCGTTCCACGGTTTCTACGACATCGCCCCCGATTCGGCGGTGGCCAAGGCCTGCGTGGCCGCGCGGGAGTCGTGGCTGGAGCGGCTGCTCAGCCGCTGATCACAACGCGGCGTCGGCGGCGCGCTTGACCTCGTCCAGGTCGTCGGTGGCCGGGATGAGCACGAGGTCGGTGGCGCCCAGGTCGCCGAATGCTGTGACGGCTTCGGCGATCGCGCCGGGTGAAGTGGCCACAGTGGACGAGGTGAGCTGCGCGTAGTCCGTGCCCGCGGAGCTGTAGTAGTCGTAGACGTTCGCGCGCCCGCGTTCCCCGTCGGTGAGGGCGAAGTAGGCGAGGGCCACCACGCGGGGCGATCCGTCGCGGCCGGCGTCGGACCAGGCTGTGCGGGCGGCGTCGAACGTGCCGGCGGCGTAGGCCGGGGGCACGGCGCCGCCGACGTAGCCCTCGCCCCAGCGGGCCATCCGGCCCAGCGCGGCCGGGCTGAACCCGCCGAAGAGCAGCGGGATCCGGCGGGTGCCCGCGGGCACGGCCGGGTTGTCGCCGGTCACCTGCCCGGACCACACCTCGTGGAAGGTGTGCAGGTCGCGTTCGGTGCGGGCGCCGCGGCCACGCATGCCGTAGCCCTCGGCGACGAAGTCGTCGGGGCGGCCGCCGACGCCGATGCCGAGGGTGAGCCGTCCGCCGGAGACGCCGTCGATGCCGGCGAGCTCCTTCGCGAGCAGGGGAGCGGGCCAGGTCGCGGTGAGCATGACGTGGCTCAGCAACTCGACCCTGCTGGTCACCGCGGCGGCCACGGCCAGCGCGACCGTGTCGGCGACGCCCGGGTAGGCGTTGCGCCCGGTCGTGCCGACGATCGCGAAGCCGGCCTCCTCGGCGAGTCGCGCCCATCCGGGCAGCACGGCCGCGTCGACGTCGCGGACCTGGTTGGGCAGGGCGATACCGATCTGCATGGCCCGAGCCTGGATCGCGGACCGGCGGCGAAGCCAGCGGCGGGCCGGGAAGGGCACCGAGCACGGCCCGGAGGTGCTACGAGCCCGCCGTCTCGGCCACCGCCGGGCTCATGGCGAGCAGGAAGTCCAGCGCCTCCTGCGACGGGGACCCGGGCTCGGCGGTGTAGGCGACGAGTTGCTGGTCCGGCTGGGTGTCGACGGAGAACTGCTGCACGTCGAGCGTGATCGGGCCGGCCACCGGATGCAGGTAGGTCTTCACCAGCTGGCGCGGTCCGCGCACCTGGTGGCTCGCCCACCACGTGCGGAAGTCCGGGTCGCGGACGCTGAGTTCGCCGATCAGCGCGGCCAGCGCCTTGTCGCCGGGGTTGCGGCCGGCCTCCATGCGCAGGACCGCGACGCATTCGCGGGCGGCGCGCGGCCAGTCCGCGTACAGGGCGCGGTAGGCGTCGTCGAGGAAGGTGAGCCGGATCAGGTTCCGCTCGGCCGCGGGCAGCGCGCCGAAGTCGGTCAGGAGCGCGGCCGCGCCCCGGTTCCAGGCCAGCACGTCCATGCGCCGGTTGAGGATCATGGCCGGGACGTCGCGCATGCCGTCGAGCAGCTGCCGCAGCTGCCGGTCGACCTTGGGCCTGCCTGGCTGCCGGGCGGGCGCGGCCGGGGCGACCTCGGCGACCGTGAACAGGTAGTCGCGCTCGTCGGGAGCGAGCTGCAGCGCGTCGGCGAGCGCGTCGAGGACCGGGCGGGACACCCGGCGCGTGCGGCCCTGTTCGAGCCGGACGATGTAGTCGATGCTGATGTGCGCGAGCTGGGCCAGCTCCTCGCGGCGCAGGCCCGGCACGCGGCGCAGCCTGCCGTCGTCGGGGAAGCCGGCGCGGGCCGGGTCGAGGGCGGCGCGGCGGGCGCGCAGGAACTCGCCCAGCTCGTTGGTCTCCATGACTCCAGTGTCCACACCGCGGGGAGGGCGTGCCTGGTACTGGGTTGCACAGGCAGTTCCTTCCCTGGTACCGGCCTCCGGCGCGGACGAGCCTGGGATGCATGAGAACGAACGTCACCTTCCCCAGCAACGGACTCCGGCTCGCCGCCGACCTGTACACCCCGGACACCGGAAGCGGTCCGTGGCCCGCGCTCGTGGTCGGCCACCCCGGCACCAGCGTCAAGGAGCAGACCTCCGGTCTGTACGCGCGGCGGATGGCCGAGCAGGGCTTCGTCACCCTCGCCTACGACGCCGCCTACCAGGGCGCGAGCGAGGGCGAGCCGCGTGGCCTGGAGGACCCGGCGCAGCGCGTCGAGGACTTCAAGGCCGCGGTCTCCTACCTCGCCACCCGGCCCGAGGCCGACCCCGAGCGGATCGGCACGCTCGGCATCTGCGCCTCCGGCGGGTACTCGATGGCCGCGGCGGCGGGGGACCACCGCATCAAGGCCGTCGGCACCGTCAGCCCCGTCGACGTCGCCCGCCAGTTCCGCCTCGGCGCCGACGGCACCCAGGACCCGGCCGTGTTCCAGGGCATGCTCGACGCGGCGGCCGCCGCCCGCACCGCCGAGGCCCGCGGCGGGGGCGCGCAGACCTTCCAGCTCTTCCCGGACACCGTCGAGCAGGCCCGCGCGCTGGGCGGACAGCACGGGGTGGAGGGGTTCGAGTACTACTGCACGGACCGCGCGCAGCACCCGCGCTCGGCGAAGCGGCTGCCGTGGTCCAGTGTGGACCGTCTGGCGCTCTTCGACGCGTTCCGCTTCGTGGGCCTGATCGCGCCGCGCCCGCTGCTGCTGATCGCCGGGCGCGAGGCGGTGACGTCCTGGATGGCGGTGGAGGCCTTCCAGGAGGCGCGCGGGCCGAAGGAACTGCACTGGATCGAGGGCGCGACGCACGTCGACCTGTACGACCGGGAGCCGCACGTCACCGCCGCGGTCGAGAAGCTGACCGGCTTCTACCGGACCCACCTGGCCTGACCTCGAGAACCGCGTGGGCGTCGCGGACCTTCGTCAGCGCGGCCGCCATGACCCGCTTCTCCTCGTCCGTCAGGTGCCGGGAGAAGTGCTCCTCGATCCTGCGCAGGTACTGCGGCGCGGTGGTGCGGAAGGCACGTTCGCCGGACCGGGTCATGGCGGCCCACACCACCCGCCGGTCCTCCTCGTCGCGGATCTTCTCGACCAGCCCGGCGCTCACCATCTCGTCCACCAGGCGGCTGACGCGGGTCCGGCTGAGCACGACCCGCTCGGCCAGGTCGTTCATGCGCAGCCGCCGCCCGGGCCCGGCGTTCAGTTCCAGCAGGACGTCGTACCAGGTGAGGGGGATGGTGCCGGACCTGGTCAGGTCGGAGTCGATGGCCCGCAGCGCGGCGTTGTACGCCAGCAGCATCGCTCGCCAGGCAGCCAGGCCCTTGTCGTCGGACGCGCTCATGGGGTAAGGATAGTAAATGTGTGCGTGCGCACGCATCTACCAACAAGGAAGGAACTCCCGATGACCGGATCAACGACGCCGACCCGCAGGCTGGGCGAGGTGGAGCTGCCTGCCGCCGGCACGTGGCGGATCGACCCGGGGCATGCCGAGGTCGCGTTCGTCGGACGGCACTTCATGCTGACGAAGGTGCGCGGACGGTTCACCGGCGTGGACGGCGCGGTGGAGATCGCCGAAAACCCGGCGGACAGCAAGGTTTCGGTGACCATCGACATGGCCTCGGTGCACAGCGGGGACCAGGCCCGCGACGACCACCTCAGATCGGCCGACTTCTTCGACGTGGCCGCGCATCCCACCGCGACCTTCGTGTCCGGCGACGTGCGCTGGGACGGCAGCCGCGGGTCGATGACCGGCGAGCTGACCATCAAGGGCGTGACCAGGCCGGTGACACTGGCGGTCGACTACGTCGGCTACGCGCAGGACCCGTGGGACAACCACCGCGCCGTCTTTTCGGCCAGGGGCCGCCTCAACCGGGAAGACTGGGGGCTGACCTGGAACATGCCGCTCGCCAGGGGAGGACTGCTCGTGTCCAAGGAGATCGACCTGGAGCTCGAGGTGGAACTGGTGTACGCCGGCTGACCGCGACTGCCGGGGCGGGCACGCCCCGGCAGCTTCCGGCCATCCGGGCCGGAGGGCGGTCCGGAGTCCTCAGCGTGGGCGGCATGGCAGATCTCGGCCCACTCGTGCAGTCCTACCCCAGCGACAACGCCCGCCGGCTGCGGCAGGCGGTGCTGTGCCTGGTCGCGACCGCCGGCCTCGTCCCGCTCGGCCTGCTCATGGTGAAGCTCGACGAGTACCTCTACGGCAATACGCCCGCCGAGACGTCGATGACGGCTCCGGTCTGGATCGGCAGCGCGTGTTTCGGGCTCAGTGTGCTGCTCCTGCCCTACGGGCTGCGACGGCTCGTCCAGGGGCTGCGGCGCCGCGGCGAACGGATCAACCTGCACGCCGGGTGTTTCGTCCACCACCGCAACGCCGGGGACCGGACGGAGTTCCCGTGGAGCGGCGTCGCGGTGGTCGACGCGCGGGGAAACTGGCAGCCCGGCAAGCTCGGCCACCGCCTCGGCATCGACTGGCGCTGCGTCGTCAAGCGCGCCGACGGGCGGAAGGTGGTCGTGAACGCCTTCTTCCCCGGAGCGCGAGAACTCGCCGACCGGATCGCCCGCGCGGCGGTGCCACGCCCCCGCTGACCGGTGCACCGGCGAGACAAGGCGGTGCTCGCGGCCGCGGCGGTCGTGGGGCTGGTGATCCGCGGCCGCGGCGTTGAACCCGATCACTTCCTCCAGCGCGGCGGCCGGCGCGACCCCGTGTGGGGTGCCGGTGCGGGCGGTGATCGCGCGCCCGATGTCAGCCGCGCGGTCAGAGCCGGAGCGCCATCCCGACGGACGCCGGCGCCGTCTCCGCGAAGCCGTACTTGCGGTCCACCAGCGCCGCCATGATCTTCTTGCCGGCGCCTCGCCCCTGGTGCTCGGGCAGCACGCACATGTCGACGATCTGGAAGGCGGTGCCGCCGTCGCCGATGACGCGGCCCATCCCGATCGGACGGTCGCCGTGGTAGGCGACGACCGCGTACCACGATCCGGCCAGGCCGGCCGTCGCCGCCTCCGTCGACTTCGGACTCAGCCCGGCGCCGACCCGCAGGCGCTGGTACAGCTCGACCGCGGGCGTTTCGGCCCGCACCACGTAGTCCATCAGGACCCCGCCTCGTCCGTGCGGGCCCCGGCGAGCACGGCGTCCAGCAGGCCCGGGTAGCGCGCGTCCAGGTCGTCGCGGCGCAGGGTCAGCAGGTTCTCCCGTCCCGACGGCTCCTGGATGATCACGCCGCTGTCCCGCAGCACCCGCCAGTGGTGGGTCATCGTCGACTTGGCCGGGACGCCGATCTCGGTCAGGACGCTGGTGCAGTTGTGCTCGCCGCCGCCGGCCAGCACGCGCACGGCGGCCAGCCGCACCGGGTGGCCCAGCGCGGACAGCACCTCGTCGACGCGGATCTGGTCGCGCTCCGGGTGACGGTACTTCACGGTACTACCGTACCGCAAAAGTCGAACAATCCTCTTGCTCGCCGGCCAGACTGTACGTAATTATGCGTACGATCGTACTTTCGACCCTGGAAGGTGTGCTTCCGCATGTCCGCTCTTCCGAGACAGGCCGCCGGGCCGCGGCTGGGCTGGGTGCTGCCCCTGCTCGCGCTCGCGCAGCTGATCTACTCGCTGGACCTCAACATCGTGTTCGTCGCCCTGCCCGAAATCGGCGCCGATCTGGGCTTCCCCGGTCAGACCCAGCAGCTGGTGGTGAGCGCCTACGTCGTGTTCGCCGGCGGGTTCCTGCTCCTCGGCGGCCGGGCCGCCGACCTGCTCGGGCGGCGCCGCGTCTTCGTGCTGGCACTGGCCCTCTACGCGGTCTCGTCGCTGGCCGGCGGGCTGGCGCCGACCCCCGCCACGATCATCGTCGCCAGGGCCGTGCAGGGGATCGGCGGCGCGCTGCTGCTGCCGTCCACGCTGTCCCTGATCAACACGCTGTTCCCGGAGGGGCCGAAACGCAACCGCGCGCTGGCCGTCTGGGGTGGCGCGGGCGCCAGCGGGCTGACCATCGGCGCGCTGCTCGGCGGTGTGCTCACCGAGAACTTCGGCTGGCCTGCCGTCTTCTACGTCAACGTGCCGCTGGCCGGTCTCGTGGCGCTGGCCGCGCTCGCGGTGATTCCGCGCGACCCGGCGCGCGGGCCGCGGCGGCGCTTCGACATGCCCGGCTCGCTGACCGTCACCGGGGGCGCGACGCTGCTCGTGTTCGCGCTGGTGCAGGGCCCCGAGCAGGGCTGGGGGAGCGGGCTGGTGCTCGGCGCGTTCGCGTTGTCCGCGGTGCTGCTGGTGGCGTTCGCGGTCATCGAGCGGCGCAGCGCGGATCCGCTCATGCCGTTCCGGTTGTTCGGCAACCGCAGCCTGACGATCGGCATGAGCGTCACGTTCATCTACATGGCCACGTTCGGCGTGCTGCCGTACTTCCTGACCGTCCTCATGCAGAGCGTGCACGGTTACAGCGCGCTGCAGACCGGGCTCGCGTTCCTGGTCCCGTCGCTGGCGATCGCGACCGGCACCCAGCTCGGCGAGCGGCTGACCACGCGGATCGGCCTGCGCACCACGCTCGTCGGCGGCTTCGCGGTCGGCGTGGTGGGCACGGCGGTCATGGCGATCGGGTTCGACGCCGGAGCCGGGTACGGGCTGCTGGTGCCCGGGCTGGTGGTGTCCGGCGTCGGCCAGGGTGTGGTGTGGACGGCGATGTGGATCGCCGCCGCCACCGGCACCGCGGCGGCCGAACAGGGCGTCGCGAACGGCATCGCGTCCACGGCACTGAACATCGGCAACGCGATCGGCCTCGCCGTGTTCACCGCGCTCGCGGACCTCGGCACCGGCGGCAAGACCGGCGAGGACCTGCGCGCCGCCACCGCGGACGGAGAGTTCCTGGTCGTGCTGCTGACCGCCGCCGGGATGGTGCTCGGGCTGCTCGTCAGCCTCGCACTGGCGCGCAAACCCGCCGCCGCCCCGGCCGAGCCGGTCGCCGCGGCGTGAACGCCCCGGGCAGGGCGGGGTCACCGCCCTGCCCGGGCTCCCGCCGCCTCAGGCGGTCGTGCGCGCGTAGTGCTCGGCGATCTCGTCGCTGGTGGTGAGCCAGACGTCGTCGTGGCTCGCGATGTAGGCCAGCGCCTCGTCGAGGTAGCGGGCGCGGAACGGCTGGCCGATGACGAACGGGTGCAGCGGGAGCGCCATGACGCGGCCGCCGGTCGCGGAGTCGGCGTAGAGCTGGTCGAACTGGTCCTTGACGATCTGCAGCACCTCGGGGCCGGTGAACCCCCGGGTGATGAACATCAGCAGGTCGTTGACCTCGACGGTGTAGGGCACGCTCAGCATGCCGGGCACGTTCAGCCGGTACGGCTGGTCGTCGTTGGTCCAGTCGAGCACGTAGCTCAGGCCGAGTTCGGCGAGCAGCCGTGGCGTCTCGAAGGTTTCGGTGAGGCCGGGGCCCATCCAGCCCTTCGGCCGCTGCCCGGTCGCCTTCTCGATGGTGGTGACCGCGTCGGTGAGGATCTCGCGTTCCTCGTCTTCGCCGAGGTTCGCGTGCAGGCGCGAGTTGGTCTGGCCGTGCACGAGCCAGGCCCAGTCACGGGCCCGGCCGGCCTCGATCACCTGCGGGTAGTGCCGCGCGACCTCGGAGTTGAGCAGCGCCGACGCGCGGATCCCGTGCCGGTCCAGGATGTCGATCACCCGCCAGATGCCGACGCGCAGGCCGTAGTCGCGCCACCCGTAGTTGAGCGCGTCGGGCACCAGCGTGTTCGTGGACGCCCAGATGCTGGTGGACGGCTTGTCGACGTGGAAGTGCTCGATGTTGAGACCGACGTAGAACGCCAGGCGGGCCCCGTTCGGCCAGGCGATCGGCTCCCGCTCGGTGATCGGCTGGTAGTCGAAGAGTTCCAGGCTCATGCGGCCAGGGTGCAACGTTGCCACCAGTGTGAAGGTCAAACCGGGCGAAGTGTGACCGTGGTCGCTTCAGGAAGCTAAATGTCAGACGTTGAGCAATGTGCAGACTTGCTGTTAGTCTGCAGTTCTCCGCTGGAGGACAGTGTCACGCGGAAGTGACGGGAGGGGAAGCCGATGCCGGTCGCGCTCGGACCGCTTGAGGGTGTCCGCGTGGTGGACATGACCACGTCCTACGCCGGCCCGACGGCCGCCATGTACCTGGGTGACCTCGGCGCCACGGTCATCAAGGTCGAGCGCCCGGGAACCGGGGACGACGCACGGGCCTGGGGACCGCCCTTCGTGGACGGCGAGTCGGCCTGGTTCGCCTCGGCCAACCGCAACAAGAAGTCCGTCGTGCTCGACATCCGTGCCCCGGAGGGGCGGGATGTGCTGCTGCGGCTGCTCGACACCGCCGACGTGTTCCTGCACAACGTCAACCCGGCCAAGGTGCACGGCCTCGGCATCGACGGCGAGCGCCTGCGATCGCGCAATCCGCGGCTCGTCTACTGCGCGATGTCCGGGTTCGGATCGGACGGTCCCGACAGCGGCCTCCCGGGCTACGACCTGGTCGCCCAGGCGCGTTCCGGCCTGATGTCGGTGACGGGGGAGTCCGGGCGCAGCCCGCAGCGCGTCTCCACCGCACTGTCCGATGTGGTCACCGGGATGTGCGCGGCCATCGCGGTCAACGCGGCGCTGGTCCGCCAACGGGTCAGCGGCGCGGGGGAGATCATCGACGTGTCCCTGCTCGACGCGGACCTCGCGTTGATGGCGCCCAGGATCGCGGCGTTCCACGCCGGCGAACCTGAGCCGGCGCCCAGTGGTGGCACCGATTCCGTGCTCGCGGTCTACCAGCCCTTCGAAACCGCGGACCGGACGATGGTCGTGGCAGTCGGGAACGACGCGATGTGGCAACGGCTCTGCGCCGCGCTCGACCTGCCGGAGCTGGCCGCAGATCCCGCGCTGGCCCACAACGCGGGCAGGCGCGAGCAACGGGCGCGCGTGACCGAGGCCGTCGCCGGACGCCTGGCGACGCGCCCCGCCGCCGACTGGCTGCGCATCCTCGGCGAGGCCGGGGTGCCGGTCGCGATCGTCCACACACTGTCCGAAGTGGTCAAGGACCCGCAGGTGGTGGCCCGCGGGGCGGTGCTCCCGGTCCCCGGTTCCGGGGACGGGCTCGTCACGGTGCGCAGCCCGTTCCGGCTGTCGTCGACCGCGGCGCGGAACGAACGGTTCCCGGCGCTGGGCGAGCACACCCGTCAGGTCCTGCTCGGCTTGGGCTACAACGAAGAGGAGATCACCCGGATGAGATGCACAGGCGTCATCGCCGAAGCCGCGGAACCCGTGGACGCCGGTGGTGAGGCGGCGGCCTCATGAGCGACCTGCTCGTCGAACGCACGGACGCGACGGTGACGCTCACGATCCACCGCCCGGCCGCGTTGAACGCCCTGACCGGTGAACTCCTCGAGGACCTGCGGCGGTGCGTGGCCGAGGCGGCAGGCGACCCGGCAGTCCGCGCGGTGGTGATCACCGGCTGCGGACAGAAGGCGTTCAGCGCCGGCGCCGACCTGAACGAGATCACGGCCCTGGGGGCGGACCTCGCGCGGGCCCGGGAGCTGATGGCGCGGGGACAGGCGGCGCTGCGGGAGATCGAGCGGGCGCCGGTTCCCGTGATCGCCGCCGTCAACGGTCTCGCGCTGGGCGGCGGGTTCGAACTGGTCCTGGCGTCGACGTTCGCGGTGCTGTCCACCCGGGCGTCGCTCGGGCTGCCCGAGTCGGGCCTTGGCCTGATCCCCGGTTACGGCGGCACTCAGCGGCTTCCCCGCGCCGTCGGGCAACGGGTCGCCGCGCATCTGATGCTGACCGGCACTCGGCTGTCCGCCGACCGTGCCCACGCACTGGGCCTCACGCCGGTGCCGCCCGTGGCGCCGGATGAGCTGCTGCCCACGGCCGCCTCGATCGCCGGAACGATCGCCTCGCGGGGGCCGCTCGCCGTCCGCGCCATCCTGCGTGCCGTGGAGGCGGCGCGGGACCTGCCGCTGGACGAGGGGTTGTCCACCGAGACCGAGCTCGCGGCGCGGGCGATCGTGAGCGCCGAGTCCACCGAAGGGGTCGCCGCGTTCGCCGAACGCCGGACCCCCGTGTTCCCGAACCCGGAGGACTGAGGATGCCGGCCGAACCACTCGACATCGACATCGACGCCGAGGCGTACCAACGGCTTCACGCGCTGCTCGACGAGCCGGCCGCCGACGCGTCACTGACCCCGCGGGAACTCGACGTCCGCGCCCGCACCCGCCAGGTGGTGGCCGCCGAGGTCGCCCCGCGCGCGGCGACACTGGACGCCACCCACACCTTCGCCCACGACAGCGTGCGGGCGCTGGCCAGGGCGGGGCTCTGCGGGCTGCTCTTCCCCGAGCACCTTGGCGGCACGGCGGACACGACCGTCGCCTACGCCGTGGCGATGGAGGAGGTCACCGCGGGCTGTGCGGCGACCAGCCTCGTGTTCATGACGCAGACGCACGCCGCCTACCCGCTGCTGCTGGCGGGCACCGAAGAGCTGCAGCGGCGCTACATCCCCGGGCTGCTCGACGGTTCGCGCTACGGCTCGCTCGCCATCACCGAACCGGACGCCGGTTCGGACGTCGCGAGCCTGACGACGACCGCCACCCCGGTCGCGGACGGCTGGTCGCTGAGCGGTCAGAAGACGTTCATCACCACCGGGGACAAGGCCGACGTGATCATCTGCTTCGCCACCGTCGACCGGACGCTCGGCCGCGCGGGCGTGACGGCGTTCGTCCTCGAGGGCGGCTGGGCCGGCCTGACCCGGGGCGCGCCGCTGCACAAGATGGGCATGCACGGCTCCAGCACGGCCGAGCTGTTCTTCGACCACGTCGCGGTGCCCCGGGAGAACCTACTGGGCGAGGTGGGCGGCGGCTGGTCGGTGGTGATGAGCTCGGTCGTCAAGTCGCGCATCAGTGCAGCCGCACAGGGCGTCGGGCTGGCCCGCGCCGCCTACGCCCGCACGCTCGCGACCCTGACGCGGCTCCACGGTCACCGGCTCCCGGACGAGTGTTCCTTCGCGCTGGCCGGTCTGCGGGGCCGGATCCTGCAGGGCAGGCTGCTGCTGCACGCCGTCGCCCGCCAGGTCGACGCCGACCCGGGCGTGTCGCCCGGCCAGATCGCGATCATGAAGCAGTCCTGCACCGACCTGGGTTTCCAGGCGTCGGTGGACGCCGCCCGGATCCTGGGCCCCTACGGCGACCTGGCGGTGTTCGGTGTCGAACGCTGCCTGCGTGACGCCAAGGTCACCCAGATCTACGACGGCACCAACGAAATCCAGCGGTTGCTCATCGGCCGCGAAACCACCCGCGCGATGGAGGGTTCGGCGTGACAACGGAAAGTCTCGAGGGCAAGGTCGCGATCGTCACCGGGGCCGGCCGCGGGCTGGGCAGGGCGATGGCGGAGGCTCTGGCCGAAGCCGGGGCGGCGGTCACGGTGGCCGCCCGCACCGAGTCCGAACTGGACAGTTTCGTCGCCGAGGTGAAATCCGCCGGTGGCGCGGCGCTGGCCTGCCCGACCGACGTCACCGACGAGTCCTCGGTGGAGCGCATGGTCACCGCCACGGTCGACACGTTCGGCCGGGTGGACATCCTGGTCAACAACTCCGGCATCGTGGCCACCTCACCCCTGGTGGACCAGCCGGCGCAGGAATGGGACCGGGTCATCGCGACGAACCTGCGCGGCACCTTCCTGGCCACCCGCGCGGTGGGCAGGCACCTGGTCGCCCAGGGGTCCGGCAAGGTCATCAACATCGCGTCCAACTTCGCCCTCCAGGGCATCGCGCGGCACGCGGCGTACTCGGCGTCGAAGGCCGCGATCCTCGGCTTCACCCGCTCCATGGCGGTGGAATGGGCGCCCCACGGCGTCCAGGTGAACGCCCTCGCGCCCGGCTACTTCGCCACCGCCCTCAACGCCGACGTGCACGGCGACCCCGACATGCTGGCCCGCGTCGTGCGGGCCATCCCGGCGCGCCGGATGGGCAGCCCGGACGAGCTCAAACCGTGGCTGCTGCTCCTCGCCGGCAGCGCCTCGGACTTCATGACCGGCGAGTTCATCGTCATCGACGGCGGCCAGAGCGTCCGCTGACAGCCACCCGGGAGACTTCAGTGAGCACCAAGAGCACGACCGTCGCCGTCCTCGGCGCCGGCACCATGGGCTCGGGGATCGCGACCGTCATGGCTCGCGCCGGGCACCGAACCATCCTGTACGACATCGACGAGGCCAACCTCGAGCGCGGCCTTGCCACCGTGCGCGGGTTCCTGGACAAGAGCGTCCGGCTCGGCAAACTCGACGCAGGCGCCGCCCAGACGGCGAAGGACGCGTTGCGGGGCACCACCGAGCTCACCGATCTGGCGCCCTGCGGCGTGGTCGTCGAGGCCGTGTTCGAGGACCTGGCGCTCAAGAAGGACACCTTCGGCAGGCTCGACGACATCGTCGCCGAGTCCACCTTGTTCCACACCAACACCTCGACGCTGTCGGTGACCGGGATCGCCGCCGGATCGCGCAGGCCGGAGCGCGTCGTCGGCACCCACTACTGCAACCCGGCTCCGCTGATGAAGCTCGTCGAGGTGGCCGACGGACGGCACACCGCCGCGTGGGCGCACCGCGCTACGCTCGACTTCCTCGCCTCGCTCGGCAAAACCACCGTGGTGACCAAGGACCGGCCCGGGTTCATCGTCAACCGCTTCCTCATCCCGTGGGAGAACTCCTGCATCCGGGCGCTGGAAGCCGGATGGGCCACCAAGGAAGCCATCGACGCCGCCGTGCCGGGCGCACTCGGCCACCCGATGGGACCGTTCCGGCTGCTCGACATCGTCGGGATGGACATCCACCAGCAGGTCGCCACCCGGCTCTACGAGCAGTTGCGCGACGACCGCTTCTTCCCGCCGCCGATGGTCGAGCGGATGGTCGCCGCGGGCGATCTGGGCCGCAAGACCGGCCGCGGGTTCTACACCTACGACGACACCCGGCTGTTCGGGTCCTGAGGAGACCGGCATGAGCGAGTCCACAGCAGACTTCAAGCGGATCGGCCTGATCGGCTCGGGGACCACGGCCTCCGGGATCGCCGAGGCGCTCACCGCGGCCGGGCGCGAGGTGATCGCCCTGGGCAGCACCCGCGGAGCCGGGGCCGATCTGGCCGACGCAGACCTGGTCCTGGAAGCCGTGCCCGACGAGGCCGAGGTGAAGCAGGCCGTGCTGGCCGAGATCGCGGATGTGATCGGCGAGGGGACACCGATCGTCACCGTCACCGCCACCCTGTCGGTGACCGAATTGGCGGCCGGCGTGCCGAACCCGCCGCGGGTGGCCGGCCTGCACTTCGTCGGCCCGGTTTCCGGACCGGGGGTGGTCGAAGTCGTGCGCGCCCTGCGGACCGGCGAGGACCTGGTGCAGGCCCTCGTCGCCTTCGCCGGATCGATCGAGGGCAAACAGCCGGTCGTGGTCGGGGACCGGCCCGGCTTTCTCGTCAACGCGCTGCAACTGCCCTACCTCAACGACGTCATCCAGGAATTCGATGACGGCCTGGCCAGCGCGGAGGACATCGACACCGCGCTGCGGCTCGGGCTCGGCTATCGCGCCGGTCCACTGGAGACACTCGACCGGATCGGGCTGGATGTCCACCTGCGGACGACCGAGGCCCTCTACGCGGCGACCCGCGACCGCCGCTACGCCCCGCCGCCGCTGCTGCGCCGGATGGTGGCCGCGGGGTTTCTCGGCGACAAGACCGGACAGGGCTTCCGCACCGGCGGAGCGGCAACCGAGGAGGAGTGACCGGAGATGACCTACGACGACATCCTGACCAGCACCGACGGCCCGGTGCTCACCATCGAGATCAACCGGCCGGAGGCGGGCAACAAGTTCCGCCACCAGACCTGCCTCGAGCTCTTCGACGCCCTCCAGCGGTTCCGCCTCGACCGGGAGCTGCGCGCCGCGGTCCTCACCGGTGCGGGCGAGAAGTTCTTCTGCATCGGCGGCGAACACGAGCCGGTCACCTCGCTCGACCAGTCGCAGGTGCTGCCGATCATCGACGTCTACCAGGCGATCGACACCATTCCCAAGCCGGTCATCGCCGCGGTCAACGGCTTCGCGGTCGGCGGCGGGAACGTCCTGCACAACGTGTGCGACCTGACCATCGCCGCGGAGCACGCCGTCTTCCGGCAGGTCGGCCCGATGGTCGGCAGCTTCGACGCAGGCTACGGCTCGTGGTACCTGGAGGACACCATCGGCCGGAAGCGGGCCAAGGAGATGTGGTACCTCAACCGCAAGTACAGCGCCGCGCAGGCGCTGGCGATGGGCCTGGTCAACGAGGTCGTGCCGCTCGAGCAGTTGCGGCCCCGCGCCACCGAGGTCGCGCACGAGATCGCCACCCGCAGTCCGCTCGCGATCGGCGGGCTCAAGGCCGCCTTTTCCGCGCGGCACAACGGTGTCTCCGGCCAGGCGCGGATGGCGCACGACCAGCAGCTGACGCTGTACCTGCGGACGCGGGAGGCGCACGAGGTGAGCGCCGCGTTCGCCGAGCGGCGCCCGCCCAAGACCGAGAGCTTCTGGTCATGACCTGGCGCGGACCCCTGCTCGACGAGGAGCAGCGAGATCTGGCGGCGATGCTGGACGCGTTCACCGCCGACCGCGCCGTGGAACTGGACGACTCCCCGGAGATGGTTGCCGCCCTCGTGCAGGAGCTCGCCGGCTTGGGCGTCTGGACGCTCGGCACGCCCGAGTCCGCGGGGGGCGGCGGCGCCGGGAGCCTGACGACGGCGGTGGCGTGGGAGAGGCTCGGCCGGCGGTGGCCCGCGCTGGGCTGGGCCTCGGCGCAGGCCCACGCGGCGGTGGACGTCCTGGCAGGCGACCGGCGGTTCGCCGATCTGGTCGGCCGCATCCACGCCGGAGAGGCGGGCGTCGCCGTCGTCGACGCCGCCTGCGTCCACGTCCGGCTCGCCTGGCACGGGGACAGCCTGTCCGGGTCCGTGGACCGGGTGGACGCGGCCGCGCGGTCGCCGCACCTGCTGATCCTGACCGGCGCGCGGGAAGCGCTCCTGGTCCCGCCCACGGCGACGAAGGCGACCCCGCTGCGCCGCACGGGCCTCGGGGGTGCGCTCACGAGTGCGCTGGACGTGACAGCGGGAGCCGATGCGGTGCACCACGTCACCGGTGTCGATGTCACCGCCGCGCGCTGCCGGTTGCACCTGGGCGCGGCAGCTGTCGCGAGCGGGATCGCCGGAGCCGCTGCCGACGACGCGGCCGGGTACACCGCAGTCCGCCGCCAGTTCGGCAAGGCGCTCCGGGACATCCCCGCCGTCCGGATGTCGCTGTTCGGGCAGGCCGCCCGGGCCGCGGCCGCGCTCACCGCCGCCACGTCCGTCCCGTACGACCACCTGGCTGCGGTCGCGATCGCCCGGGAGTGCTGCGAGACCGCGATCGAGGTGGCGGCCGCGGCGCTGCAGTCCCACGGCGGGTACGGCTACCTCGCCGAGTACCCGGCCGAACGCCGGCTGCGCGACGCGATCTCCCTGCGCGCGGCCGCCGACACCAGCGGCCCCGCCGGTGCAGCCGCCCGCGTGCTCACCGGTGCTTCCCCGGTCACCGCCTTGCCGAAGGAGGAGCGATGACAACGATCCCGAGACCCCTGTCCGCCGCGCTGGACGGCCAGTTCTCGCCGGTAGACGACGAAACCGCGGCGCACTGGCGCGCCGCGGGCTGGTGGGAGGACCGCTCGGTCCGTTCCCTGCTGACCGAGGCCGCGCGAGCCCACCCCGACCGGATCGCGCTCGTCGGACGCCGCTTCGACGGCGCCCGGACCACCCGCACCTACCGCGAATTCGACGACAACGCCCACCACGCCGCGAGCGTGCTGGCGCACCTGGGGGTCGAACCCGGCGACGCCGTGGTCGTCATGCTGCCGAACTGGGTCGAGTACCCGGAACTCGTCTTCGGCATCAACGAGATCGGCGCGGTGTACGCCGGGATCCCCGTGGCCTACGGGTACCGCCAGGCCGCCGACATCCTGCGCCGGAGCAAGGCCAAGGTGCTGGTGATCCCGCGCCGCTGGCGCAGCAACCACCATCTCGAGATGGCGCGCGCCCTGCGTGCCGAGCTCCCCGGTCTGCGGCACATCGTGCTCCTGGACGACGACGATTCCGGCCTGGGGCCGGGGGAGTCGCTGTGGTCCGCCTACGCCGACGTGCCCGCACGGGCCTTCCCCGAACCCGATCCCGACCGGATCTGCTACCTCGGCTTCACCTCCGGGACCACGGGGGAGCCCAAGGGCGCGATGCACAGCCACAACACGCTGATCTACTCGGCGCGGCAGCAGGCGAACCACATCGGCGCGCGCGTGTTCGGCGACCCCATGGTGCAGCTGGTCGCGTCACCGGCCGGCCACCACACCGGCTTCGAGTGGGGCATCCTCTTCACGACGTTGCTCGCCGGCACCGGGGTGCACGTCGACCGCTGGGATCCGGAGTGGGGTGCGCGGATCATCCGGGAGGAGGGGGTGACCACGTTCTTCGGGGCGCCCACGTTCCTGCAGGACATGCTGCGCACCGACCTGGCCGGCGACCCGGCGTGCCCGCTGACCTGCCTGGTGATCGCGGGAGCGCCGGTGCCCCGCAGCCGGCCGGCGCAGGCGTCGGCCGCGCTCGGCGCCTACGTCGCGCCGGCCTGGGGGATGACCGAGTGCAGCATCCTGACCTCGTGCACACCGGACGCGGGGGAGGCCATCCTGCGCACCGACGGGTCGGTGTTCGCAGGCTCGGCGGTCAAGATCGTCGACGCGGACGGCGCCGAGGTGCCGGTGGGGGAGGTCGGGGAGCTGCTGATGCGCGGCCCGGGTGTCGTCTACGGCTACTACGACCGGCCGGACGCCACGGCCGAGGCCTACCGGCCGGGGCTGTGGTCCAGCAGCGGTGACCGGGCCAGTGTGGACGAGCACGGGTGGCTTTCCCTGCGCGGCCGCAGCAAGGACGTCATCATCCGCGGCGGCGAGAACATCCCGGTGACCGATGTGGAATCGGTCGTCTTCGACCATCCCGACGTGCTCAACGCGGCGGTGGTCGGCGTGCCCGACGCCCGCCTGGGCGAACGCGTGTGCGCGGTGCTCGTCGTCAAGCCGGGGCGCCCGGAGCCGACGGTGAGCTCGCTCGCCGAGTTCCTCCTCGGGCAGGGGCTGTCCAAGCACTACCTGCCGGAGCGCGTGGTCGTCCTCGGTGAGCTGCCGATGACGCCCAGCGGGAAGATCCAGAAGTTCAAACTGCGCGAAATGCTGGGCTGACCCGGAAACGGCTGTGGTGGGGTCAGAAATTCGCCCCACCACAGCCGTTTCCTATGTCGCGCGCGGTTCGATCTCGGGCGCGCCGACCACTTCGGCCCACGCCTCGACACCCCGCTGGAAGGCGACGATGCCCGCCTCCGGCAGCGCGATCTCGATGGCTTCGAGGATCTCCTCGGGGGTGGCACCCGCGGCCAGCGCCAGCCGGACGTGCGTGGCGATTTGCGAGTGCGGGGCGCGCATCACCGTCAGGCTCAGGACGAACAGCAGTTCCTTGGTGCGCTTGTCCAGCCGCCGCTCGCCGAGGTAAGCGGCGGAGACCATTCCGTCCATCGCCTTGAGCAGGTCCAGGTCCGCGCCGGCCAGGATCTTGTGCAGCCGGAAGGCGTACCCGCGCCGCCGGGCGAGCTCGTCGATGTACTCCTGCGCCTCGCTCACCGGGCCACCTCCCGGTCGGCGGTGAGCGCCTGCCGCACGCCGCGGCTGAGGTCGAGCAGTTCCCGCGTCATCAGCGAGCGGGGCCCGCCGGCGACATGCGGGGTCAGGATGACGCGCTCGGCGTCCAGGAGCGGGCTGTCCGCCGGGACGGGTTCACTGCCGTAGACGTCGAGAGCCGCCGAACGGAGTTCGTCGCGCCGCAACGCCTCCGCGAGGGCGGCTTCGTCGATCAGCAGTCCGCGGGAGACGTTCACGAGGACCGCGTCGGGGCGCATCTTGCGCAGAAAGGCGCCGTCCACCAGGTGCCGGTTGTCCTCGGTGCCCGGGATGTGCAGGCTCACCGCGTCGCTCGCGGCGAGGAGGTCGTCGAGCGGCTGGTACTCCAGGCCGTCGACCGTCCGCTGTGGACGGCCGCGCAGTGAGGTCCACAGCACCCGGGCGCCGAAGGCGCGCAGGCGCCGGGCGACGAGCAGGCCGACTTCGCCTAGCCCGATGATCCCGACCGTGCTCTCCGACAGCGTCCGGCCGAACGTCACCCCTGGCCAGTTGTAGGCGGTGGATCCGGGGGCCGACGTGCCGGCCGGGACCGTGGCCTTCCGGGTGGTCGCGTCCAGCCGGGGCAGTTCGCGCAGCGCCGCCATCACGAGCAGCACCGCGTGGTCGGCCGTGGCTTCGAGCGCGGGACGGGACACGAAGTCGAGCGTGATGCCGCGCTCCGCCGCGGCGGCGACGTCGATCGTGTCCCGCCGCTCGCCGAGCTTTTGGATGTGGCGCAGGTGCGGGAGTTCGTCGATGAGCGCGCGGTCCACGTGGGTGCGGCGGACGACCAGGATGCGGCTGCGGGGGTCGATCCGGTACGCCGGGTCGCCCTTGGCCGGCATGTCGATGACGACGTCCGGGATCCGGCCCTGTGTGAAGAGCGCGTCCAGGTCGACCGCCTCGGGGGCGAAGAACTGCTCCAGCCGCCGCCGGGTCGCCTCCTGGGGGCCGCGCATGACGTCGGCAGCCGCCGCGAGCATGTGGTCCCACTCGGGGAAGCTCACGACGGTCGTGTGTTCCGGCATCCCGTCTCCTGTCTGTCTTTGACCTTGCGGTCAATTGTTAGACATTAGACAGGTAGCGTCAAGCGTTGATCCGGTGTCCTCGATGGCTCAGCCTCGCAGGCCGGCCGGCGACCCCTGCTCCGCGCGGTCCCCGGAGTCCTCGGCGGGGATGTCGGCGAGCGCGGCCTTGATGTGCTTGCGGAGGTAGGCGAGGTGCTCGGTGATGGCTGCTTCCGCGGCCTGCGGGTCCTTGTCCTCGATGGCCTGGACGATCCGTTGGTGCTGGGCCACCGTGTGGCGCCCGACCTCGGGTGACAGGTCGAGGTAGCGCACCGGCTCGGACTCGTGGTGCAGCGCGTAGACCAGCGAGGCGAGCACCCGGTTGCCGGACATCCGGGCGATGATCGTGTGGAAGCGCACGTCCAGTTCGGCGATCATCGGGTCGTCGACCGACCGGGTGCGCTGTTCGTGGACGACCTGGCGCAACTCCTCGAGGTCCTCCTCTCCGCGGTTCTCGGCGGCCAGCGCCGCGCACGGAACCTCGAGGTACTGGCGCACCATCGACACTTCTTCGAAGTCGACACTGCCGAGCCGCACGAGGTTCTGCATCGAGGCGCGCACCACCTCGCCCAGTGACTTGTGGTCCACGGGCTGGACGAAGCTGCCTCCCCCGGCTCCGGGCACGCGGCGGATGAGGCCCTGCATCTGCAGGGAGGACAGCGCCTCGCGAATGGTGGGTCGGCTCACGCCGAATTGCCGGGCCAGTTCCGCCTCCGACGGCAGGCGTTCCCCGGTGCCGAGCTTGCTGCTCAGGATCGCCTTCTTCAGCGCCTGCTCGACCTGTTCGCGCGGGCGGAGAATCTTCTCTCCGAGCTCCATCTGCCGGCTTCCTTCCCTGGGTGAACACGGCTCAACGCAAATGTACGGCACTTGGCAAGCGAGCGAGAGTTTGCCCGCTAGCGCGATCGTGTGCGATCAGCTCTACATTGACCGGCCTGCTAAATGTCAGTCATTATCAGATCGGCAATATCATACTGATAGTGACGGTTGGTCACAGAAGGTGAGGAAAGTGCGTTGCTCATCGGAATCCTGCGGGAGACCGCACCCCGTGAGACGCGGGTCGCGGCGACTCCCCGCACCATCGGGCAGTTGCGGGGGCTGGGCTACGACGTCGTGGTCGAGGCGGGGGCGGGAATGCGGTCCGGCTTCCCCGACGACGCGTACGAGGAGGCCGGCGCGCGGATCGGAGACGCGTGCGCGGCGGACGTCGTCCTCGCGGTGAACGCGCCGCCCGCCGAGCGGCTGTCGGCACTGCGGCCCGGCGCCACCTTGATCGGGCTGGTCGACCCGCGCGGTGACCGGGCCCGGGTGGCCGACCTGGCGAAGCGACACCTCACGGTGCTGGCGATGGACGCGGTGCCGCGCATCTCCCGCGCGCAGTCGATGGACGTGCTGTCCTCGATGGCGAACCTGGCCGGGTACCGGGCGGTCATCGAGGCCGCGCACGAGTTCGGGCGCCCGTTCACCGGGCAGGTGACGGCCGCGGGGAAGATCCCGCCCGCCCGCGTCTTCGTCGTGGGCGCCGGGGTGGCCGGCCTCGCCGCCATCGGTGCCGCCAGCGCGCTCGGGGCCGTCGTCCGCGCCTTCGACGTGCGGCCCGAGGTGGCGGAGCAGGTCCGGTCGATGGGCGCGGAGTTCGTCACCGTCGGCCTCACCGGCGCGTCCACCGCCGACGGCTACGCGGCTGAGATGACCGCGGCCCAGGAGCGCGCCACCGCGGCGATGTACGACGAGGAGGCCCGCAACGCCGACATCGTCATCACCACCGCCCTCGTCCCCGGCCGGCCCGCGCCGAAGCTGATCGGCGCCCGGACCGTCGCGGCCATGGCCCGCGGCAGCGTGATCGTCGACCTGGCCGCGGCGAACGGTGGCAACTGCGGCCTCACCGTGCCGGGCGAGCGGACCACGACCGAGTCCGGGGTCACGGTCCTGGGCTACACCGACCTGGCCGCACGGCTGCCCGCGCAGGCGTCGCAGTTGTACGGCACCAACGTCGTGAACCTGGTCCGGCTCATGACACCCGGCGCGGACGGCCGCCTGGTGGTGGACTTCGACGACGTCGTCATCCGCTCGATGACCGTGGTCCGCGACGGAGAGCTGACCTGGCCGCCTCCGCCGGTGCCGGTGTCGGCGGCGAGCCCGGCCCCCGCGCCCGGCAAGGTGCAGGCGGCGGAGCCGCGTGCGCCCCTGACTCCGGCCGCCCGGCTGGGGATCGTGGCCGCCGCGGCGGTCGTCGTCTTCGGGTTGATCGCGATCGCCCCGGAGCGGCTGCAACAGCACCTGGTCGTGTTCGCGCTCGCCGTGGTCGTCGGGTTCGCGGTGATCGGGAACGTCGCGCACGCGCTGCACACTCCGCTGATGTCCGTCACCAACGCGATCTCCGGGATCATCGTGGTCGGCGCCCTGCTCCAGGCAGGCGGAGGGAGTGCGGTGACCACGGCGCTGTCGGCGGTGGCGGTCCTGGTGGCCGGTCTCGACATCGCCGGTGGTTTCGCGGTGACCCGCCGCATGCTCGCGATGTTCACGAGGGGCTGAGCGCGTTGTTCTCCGTCGAAACCGCGGCCACGGCCGCCTACGTCGTCGCCGGCCTGCTGTTCATCCTGGCCCTGGCCGGCCTGTCCCGTCACGAGTCCGCCCGGCTGGGCAACGCGTTCGGTGTCCTGGGCATGGTGGTCGCGCTCGGCGCGACGATCGCGGTCGCCCTCGGCCGTGGTCTCCACGGCGTGCCGCTCGTCCTGGTGGTGGTGGCCGCCCTGCTCGGGACGGTGCTCGGCCTGTGGCGGGCCCGGGTGGTCGAGATGACGGGTGTGCCGGAGCTGATCGCGCTGCTGCACAGCTTCGTCGGCCTGGCCGCCGTCCTGGTCGGCTGGAACGGCTACCTGCACGTCGAGCACGACCCGAGGGGCGCTGCCGCGGCCGCCTACCGCGCGGATCACCTCCTCGGCGTGCACAGCGGCGAGGTGTTCGTCGGTGTCTTCGTCGGCGCCGTCACCTTCACCGGCTCGATCGTCGCGTTTCTCAAGCTGTCCGGCCGGATCAGGTCGGCGCCGCTGGCGCTGCCCGGCAAGAACCTGGTCAACCTCGGCGCGGTGGCCGCGTTCGTGGCGCTGACCGTGTGGTTCGTCCTCGACCCGCGGCTGTGGCTGCTGATCCTGGTGACCGCGCTCGCGCTGGCGCTGGGCTGGCACCTGGTGGCCTCGATCGGCGGTGGCGACATGCCGGTCGTCGTGTCGATGCTCAACAGCTACTCCGGCTGGGCAGCGGCAGCCTCCGGCTTCCTGCTGGAGAACCCGTTGCTCATCATCACCGGCGCGCTGGTCGGCTCGTCCGGCGCCTACCTGTCCTTCGTGATGTGCCGGGCCATGAACCGGTCGTTCGTCTCGGTCATCGCGGGTGGACTGGGTGTCCAGAGTGGACGAGGTCCGGTCGCCGGTGCGGGGGAGCATCAGGAGACGAGCCCGGCCGAGGTGGCGGAGCTCCTCGCGAACGCCTCGACGGTGGTGATCACCCCGGGCTACGGGATGGCCGTGGCCCAGGCCCAGTACCCGGTCGCCGAGCTCACCGCGAAGCTGCGCGCCAGGGGGGTGGACGTGCGGTTCGGCATCCACCCGGTCGCCGGCCGCCTGCCCGGTCACATGAACGTCCTGCTCGCCGAGGCGAAGGTGCCCTACGACGTGGTGCTGGAGATGGACGAGATCAACGACGATTTCCCGGGCACCGACGTCGTCCTGGTGATCGGCGCCAACGACACGGTCAACCCGGCGGCGCTGGAGGACGCGGGGAGCCCGATCGCGGGGATGCCGGTGCTCGAAGTCTGGCGCGCCCGCGACGTGGTCGTGTTCAAACGGTCCATGGCCACCGGCTACGCGGGCGTGGACAACCCGCTGTTCTTCCGGGACAACACCAGGATGCTCTTCGGCGACGCCCGGGAGCGGGTGCGGGAGATCGCCGGGAAATTGTGAGCGGGGGGACCGGTCCGGGCGCCGCCCGGACCGGTCGTCCGTCCTATCCGGACACCGGAAGCGCCGGCTCGAGGCTCGGCAGGGACTCCAGGTATCCGATGGTCTCGTTCGTGCTCACCACGTCGGCGTACTTCATGTGGATGTCGAAGAGGTTCACCTTGTGCGAGATCTGGCTCCGGTCCGCGCAACACTCGAACGGCACGACCACGTGGAAGTTGTACTGGAAGGCGTCCAGTACCGTGGCACGGACGCAGCCGCTGGTCGTCATTCCGGTGACGATGACGGTGTCGCACCCGGCGTGGATCAGGTAGGACGCCAGCGGTGTCCCGAAGAACGCGCTCGGCTTGCTGCCCTTGTTGATCACGATCTCGTCGTCGCGCGGGGTGAGCTCGTCGGGGAGGACGTCCCCGGGCGGGGTGCCCTCGGCGAGCGGGGCGGGCTGCGGGTTGAGCTTCCAGCGTCCGCGTTCCGCCGGCCTGGGCCGGTGGTCGGCCTCCGGGTAGGCCTTGGTGAAGAAGACCGGGATCCCGGCGCGCCGGGACGCGGCCAGCAGTTCCGCGTTCGCCGCCAGGGCCGGCCGCCCCGTCAGCGACCAGCCGGTCGGGTAGGTGGAGTCGACGAACGCCTTCGTCATGTCCACGACCACGAGAGCCGGCGAGGTTCCCGCGGCGATCGGGCGGTCGGGCGGCGCGAACTCCCGTCCGAACGTCGCCAGGTCGGCCGCGGGGATCACATCGGACCAGGGCTTGGTCGTCTCCGGTGTCGGCACATGTCCTCCCACAAGGTAAATGTCTGACATTCGCAGACTAGGAACATGAGGCCCGGTTAGTCAACGCCGGCGCCGGCGACGTAGTCCACGACGCGGGTGCAGTCGAGATCGCCGTAGCCGTCCTCCGCGGCCCGTCGCCAGGCCGCGTGGGCGTGCCGGGCGACGTCGACGTCCAGTCCGGCCTCGTGTGCCGCCTCCAGGAACAGTCCCAGGTCCTTGACCACCGCGGCGAAGCTGAACCCGAAGTCGAACCGGCCGGTCAGCACCTCGCGCGGGAACTTCTCCAGCGTGGCGGAGTTGCGGCCGCTGCTCGCGTTGAAGACCTCGATCGCCTGGGCCGGATCGACCCCCAGTCGCGCCAGCACGACCGTCGCTTCCGCGGTGGCCAGCAGTGCGCTCAGCCCTAGCATGTTGTTGGCGCTCTTGACTGCCTGGGCCAGTCCGGGCTCGCGGCCCACGTCGAACACGCGCTCTCCCAGTTCCCCGAGGACCGGCCGGGCCACGTCGACCGCCGCGGCCGGCCCGGACACGATGAAGGTCAGGGTTCCGCGTTCGGCAGCCACGACGCCCCCGCTGACGGGGGCGTCGACGAACCGCACCCCGGTGCCGGCCAGCCGCTCGGCGCACCGCTTGCTGGTCGCGATCCCGGACGTCGACGTGTTCACCAGGGTCAGCTCGGCCGGGGTGTCACCGGCGACCAGGTCGGACACCGTACCTTCGACCGCTTGCGGTCCGGGCAGGCTGAGGATGGCGAGCGAGGCGGCGGACAGCAGCGAGCCCGGCTCGTCGTGGACGGTCACGGCCGGGAGGTCCGCCAGTCGCGCGCCTGCCCGCGGATCCCGGTCGTAGACGTGGATTTCCCGGTCCCCGCGCGCGGCGAGACGGCGGATCATCGGCTGCGCCATCCGGCCGGCTCCCACGAAGCCGACATTAATGTCAGACATTATCGTCTCCTGTCGATGTCAGGCGTTGTGAGCCAAGTTATATTGTTCTACACTCGCCGCCAACCTGCTAGACAGAGAGGCAGCACGATGACCACTCACACCGCGCAGAGTCAGGCCACCGTGCCGATCCACAGGATCGCGCTCGCGAGCTTCGTCGGCACCTGCATCGAGTACTTCGATTTCTTCATCTTCAGCACGGCCTCCGCGCTGGTGATGAACAAGCTGTTCTTCCCGGCGCTCGACCCGCTGGCCGGAACGCTGGCGGCGTTCGCCGCGTTCGGGGTCGCGTTCTTCATGCGGCCCTTCGGCGGCATGCTGTTCGGGCACTTCGGCGACCGGATCGGCCGCAAGCGCATGCTGGTGCTGAGCCTGGTGATCATGGGTGTCGGGACCGCGTCGGTGGGTCTGCTGCCGACGTACGCGCAGATCGGCATCTGGGCCCCGGTCCTGCTGGTCGTCAGCCGCATGCTGCAGGGCCTCGCCGTCGGCGGGGAGTGGAGCGGCGCGGTCCTCCTCGCGGCCGAGCACGCGCCCGCGAGCAAGCGGGCGTTCTTCAGCAGCTGGCCCCAGGTCGGGATTCCGGCCGGCCTGGTCCTGTCCTCGGCGGTGTTCTACTTCGTGGGGCTGCTGCCCGAGGACGCGATGATGAGCTGGGGTTGGCGCCTGCCGTTCCTCGCCAGCGCGATCCTGGTCGGGATCGGCCTTTACGTGCGGCTGCGCATCGACGAGTCGCCGGCCTTCCGCGCGGTGCGGGAACGCGGTGAGGTCGCGAAGTTCCCGGCGGTGGAGCTGGTGAAGACCGCGAAGAAGTCGATCGCGATCGCACTGCTGGCGCACGCCGGGAACAGCGTGGTGTTCTACATGGCCTCGGTGTTCGGCCTGAAGTACGCCGCGGACCGGGGCGCGGGCAGCGGAGCCGTGCTGCTCGCACTGATCGTCGCCGCCGCGCTGCAGATCGTGACCATCCCGCTGGCCGCCATCCTGGCCGACCGTTACGGTCGACGTCCGGTCCTGATCGCCGGCGCGGTGCTGACGGTCCTGCTGGCCTTCCCGGTCTTCTGGCTGCTGGGCACCGGCCAGTTCGTGCCCTGTCTCATCGCCCTCGTCCTCGCGATCTCCGTCCTGCACGCGCTCCTGTACGGCCCGGAGGCGAGCTTCCTGCTGGAACTGTTCGAAACCCGGCTCCGCTACACCGGTTCGGCCGTCGGCTACCAGATCGGCAGCATGCTCTTCAGCGGACCGACACCGTTCCTGGCGGCGGCCCTGTTCGCCTGGGCGCAGTCGATCTGGCCCCTCGCGACGTACATGGTGATCGCGGCAGTGCTGACGATCATCGGGGTGTCGATGGCGAAGGAAACGCGCGCCGTCGAGTTCGTGTCCGGGAAGTAGGCGCGGGCGAGCGGCCGGCGGTCACCGCGAACCGGTGACCGCCGGCCGCCGCCGGTTCGGCGAGCAGAACCCGTGTCTCGATCAATGAGTCAGGGCCGTTGAGCCGCGCCGCGGCGGCGCTCATGATGACCGCTGCGCGCGCTCAACCACTCCTGCGGCATGTATCGAGGTGGATACTGTGCTCGGACACAACCGGACCGGCAGTGTGGCCCCCGGATCGTCACCGGTGTCCCCGGTGGACGGGAACGCCGTGCTGCGCAAGGTCACGCGGCACTTCCTCCCGCTGATCGGCCTGTGCTACATCGTGCTGTACCTGGACCGGCTCAACATCGGCGTCGCCGCGCTGACGATGAACAGCGAGCTCGGCATTTCCGCGACCGCGTACGGCTTCGCGGCCGGGGTCTACTTCTGGAGCTACACGCTCCTGGAACCGCCCAGCAACTGGGTGTTGTCCAGGGTGGGCGCTCGCAAGTGGATCTCCCGCATCATGGTCACCTGGGGACTGGTCACCATCGGCACGGGGTTCGTGCAGGGCGAGACCAGCCTGACGATCATGCGCGTGCTGCTCGGCGTCGCCGAGGCGGGCTTCTCCCCGGGCATGCTGTACTTCGTCTCCCGCTGGTACCCCAACGCCCGTCGCGGTGCGGCGATGTCGTGGATCGTCACGTTCATCTGCATCTCCGGACTGGGCACCCCGCTGATGACCCACCTGCTGGGCCTGCACGGCTTCCTCGGCCTGTCCGGCTGGCGGTGGATCTTCATCCTGACCGGGATCCCCGCCGTGGTACTGGCGTTCGTGTGCCTGAAGCGGCTGCGGGACACCCCCGCCGAGGCCGGGTTCCTGTCCGCCCCGGAGCGCGACTGGCTGACGAAGGTGCTCGCGGACGAGGCGAAGGGCGCGGTCGGGCACGGGCCGGGCGCGTTCCGCCGTGGCCTCGCCGAGCCGCGCGTGCTGTTGCTGGTGGTGGTGTTCGTGTGCGTGACGTTCAGCCTCAACGGCTACCAGCTGTGGATCGCGCAGATGCTCAAGAGCTTCGGCCTCGGCACGCACGCCGTGGGCTGGGTCGCCGCGCTGCCGCCGCTGCTGGCGATCGGCCCGATGCTGTGGTGGATGCGGCACTCCGACCGGACGCGGGAGCGGGGACTGCACTTCTGCGCCGCCGCGCTCGTGGCCGCCGCCGGGTTCACCATCGCCGCGCTGTCGCTCGGCACGCCCGCCGTCGCCATCGCCGGGTTCTGCGTCGCCGGCATCGGCCTCTACACGGCGATGGGCGTCTTCATCACCATCCCGGCGAGCTTCCTCACCGGCGCCGCGCTCGCGGCCGGCTTCGGCGTGATCAACGGCCTCGGCAACCTCGGCGGCTACTTCGGACCGCAGGTCGCCGGGCTGCTCAAGGACGCCACCGGCGGCTACGGCCTCGCGATCGGCTCGTTCGGCGCGGCGATGGCGGTGGCCGCGCTGGTCATCCTCGGCCTCAAGCGGCTGAACAACCGGGCGGTTTCCCGGTGAGCGGCCTGTTCGGCCCGATCCGCCAGAACGGCTACGTCGTGCGGGACCTGCGGCGGGCGGCGCGGCACTGGACCGAGGTGATCGGCGTCGGCCCGTTCTTCGTCATCGACGACCAGCCGCTCAACGGGTTCCGCTTCCGCGGCGAGCCCAGCGAAGCCCGGATCCGCGTCGCGCTCGCCCAGAGCGGCGGCATCCAGATCGAGCTGATCGAGCCGCTGAACGACGCGCCGTCGGCCTTCGGCGAGTTCCTGCGGTCGGGGCGGGAAGGCTTGCAGCACATAGCGTTCTGGACCGACGAGTTCGATGCGGCGATGCGGGAGGCGGCCGGTCGTGGCCTCACCGTCCTGCAGGAGGGCTGTTCCGGCAGCGGGGCGCCGGACGAGCGGTTCGTGTACTTCACCGCCGAGCATCACCCGGGCACGATGATCGAGCTGTCCGAGACCCGCGGCGCCAAGGGCCGGTTGTTCCGCGCGATCGCGGCGGCGGCCGAAGGCTGGGACGGCGCCGAACCGGTGCGCGACATGCGCTCGCTGCTGGACGGGGCGTCGTGAGCCGGTCCGCTGTGGTCACCGGCGGAGCCTCGGGCATCGGCCTGGCGACGGTTCACCGGCTGCACCGCGACGGCTGGCACGTCGTGGCCGCCGACCGCGATGCCGAGGCGCTCGCGGAACTGCCCGCGGACGACCGGATCGTGCCGGTCACCGCGGACGTCACCGACGAGGAGCAGGCCGGCCGGGTCGTCGCCGTCGCCGACGAACTCGGTGACGGTCTCGGCGCCGTCGTCACCTGCGCCGGTGTCGTCCGCAACGCCGCCGCGACCGAGACGTCCGTGGCCGATTTCCGGCTGTCGCTGGAGGTCAACCTGACCGGCACGTTCCTCGTCTGCCGCGCCGCGGCCCGGCGGATGCTGCGCCGCGGCGACGGCGGTTCCCTGGTCACCATCTCCTCGGTGTCGGGCCTGCGCGGCGGCGAACAGCGAGCCGCCTACGCCGCGTCGAAGGCCGGGGTGACCGCGCTGACCCAGGTGCTGGCCGCCGAACTCGGCCCCGCAGGCATCCGCGTGAACTGCGTGGCGCCGGGCGCGACTGACACTCCGCTGGTGAAGGTGGCGCAACCCCCGGCCGTCCGCGACGCGGTGCTGGCCGCGATCCCGCTCGGCCGCTACGCGCGGGCCGAGGAGATCGCGGCGGTGATCGCGTTCCTCGCCGGCGGCGAATCGGCGTTCGTCACCGGCCAGATCTGGTGCGTGGACGGCGGGCAGACGGCCGGCCCCGGTTGGCGAACGAGAGAGGATTCATGACACCGCTGGTGATCGGGGTCAACCCGAACGAGAACATGATGCGGGAGGACAACCCGCATGTCCCGTGGACACCCGGGGAGATCGCTCGTGACGTCGCGGCCTGCGCCTCGGCCGGGGCGACGGTCGTGCACTACCACGCGCGGACCGGCGACGGGGCGCCCGACCACAGCGCCGGGCGCTACGCCGAGACGAACCGGCTGATCCGTCAGCGGTGCGATGTCCTGCTCGCCCCGTCGCTGGCCAACGGCCCGGGTTTCCCGCTGGAGCGCAGGCTGGCGCCGGTCATGGCCGCGGACCCGTTGGCGCGCCCGGACTTCCTGACCATGGACATGGGCTGCGCGATCATGGACCTGTGGGACCCGGCGCACGTCCGGTTCCGCACCGAGGACAAGGTGTTCGTCAACGACACCGCGACCCACCGCGCGTTGTTCGCCTGCGCCCGCCGGTACGGCTTGACGCCGTGGCTGGCGTCGTTCACCGTCGGCTGGACCCGGACGATCGCCGCGCACCTGGCCGCCGGCGAGGTGCCCGGGCCCGCGGTGCTGCAGTTCGTGCTCGGCGGGCCGGAGTTCCTCCCCGCGCACCCCGCGACGCTCGCCGGCCTGCGCGCGCACCTGGAGTTCCTGCCGCGGCACGACGACCTGGCCTGGATCGTGTCCGCGCACCGCGCCGACGTCCTCGAACTGGCCGAGGAGATCGTGCGGCTCGGCGGGCACATCGCGGTTGGCGTCGGGGACCACCCGCACACCGCCCGCGGCTGTCCGACCAACGCCGAGCTCGTCGAACACGTCGCCGCCGTCGCCCGAAAGGCCGGACGCGCGATCGCGACCCCCGACGAGGCCCGACGGATCCTCGGCGTCCGAACCCCGGAAAGGAGCTGGTTCCATGCGCGTGGTCGATGACCACAGTGGACCGGTGAGCACTGTCCTGCGGCACGGCGGGCTGTCGGTGGCGGTGATGGACTCCATCGCCTTCGCCACCGGCGAGCATGCCGGGCAGGCCATCGTGACCGGATCCCACGGCGGCGCCAGCGCGGGCGAGTACGCGCGCCGGTGCGGCGTGGCCGCCGTGGCCTGCAACGACGCCGGGATCGGCAAGGACAACGCCGGGGTGGCGGGCCTGGCGGCGCTGGACGGCGTCGTCGGCGTCGCCGTCGGCCACGACACCGCCCGGATCGGGGACGGGCACGACACCTGGGCCAACGGGATCATCAGCTACGTCAACGAGTCCGCGCGCGAGGCGGGCATCCGGGTCGGGGAACCGCTGTCCGCGGCGTTCACCAGGCTGGCGGCGGGGGGTGTGCCGTGCTGAGGACGACGGTGGCCGAGCGCGGGGACCGCCGCGTGGTCCTGCTGGACAGCATGTCGCAGGCCGAGCACGCCGACCGTGGCCAGATCATCGTGGCGGCGTCCAACGGCGGGGCCGAGTCGGGGCGGATCGCTGTGCTGAGCGGGTGCGCGTGCGCGGTGTTCAACGACGCCGGGCGCGGCAAGGACGACGCCGGCATCGCGGGTCTCGCGGTCATGGACGAGGCGGGCGTGCCGGGCGCGGCGGTCGGCCACCTGACCGCGCGCATCAGCGACGGCAAGGACATGTGGGACAACGGGGTGCTGACGCACGTCAACGAAGCCGGGCGCCGGGCGGGTCTCCGCGTCGGCGAGCCGGTGCGGACCGCGATCACCCGCCTGCTCGAGGAGGTGGCGGCGTGCCCGGACGTCCGGTGATCGTCACCGTCGCCCCGACGGGCGGGATGCTGACGCCCGCGCAGCACCCGCACGTGCCGACCCAGCCCCGACAGATCGCCGAGGACGTGGCGCGGTGTGCCGCGGCAGGTGCGAGCGTGGCGGCGCTGCACGCGCGCCGCCCCGACCACACGGCCACCTGCGACCCGGCCATCTACCGGGAGATCAACGAGCTGGTGCGGCGCCGCTGCGACGTCGTCGTCAACAACTCGACCGGCGGCGGGCTCAACGGCGACATGGTGCGCGACACCGGCTACGGCCTCGTCGTCGACCACGCGCAGCGGCTCGCCGGGGCCGGCGCCGGGGCGGACACGTGCACGCTGGACACCATCACCGCGTACGTGAGCGGCCCGGACGGCGAGACCCTGATGAGCACGCCGCGCTGGTTCGCCCGCCGGCTGGCGGCGGCGTTCCGGGAGGCCGGGGCCAAACCCGAGTGGGAGGTGTTCAACCCCGCGCACCTGCTGGTGGACATGCCCGAGCTGATCGACTTCGACCGGCCACCGTACGTGGTGAACTTCGTGCTCAACCAGCACGGGACGTTCCAGAACGCGCTGCCGTACCGGCCCGCGGTCCTGCGTGGCCTGGTCGACCTGCTGCCGGCGGGCGCGGTGTTCACCGCGACCGTGTGCGGGCCGGATCCGCTGCCCGGGCTGGTGCAGGCGCTCGAACTCGGCGGGCACGTCCGCGTCGGCATCGAGGACAGCCCGTTCGACGCCGACGGCAGGCCGATGACCAACCTGGAGCAGGTGGAGCGTGTGGTCGAGGTCATCCGGGACCACGGGTGCGAGCCCGCCTCCCCGGCGCAGGCCCGCGCGCTCCTCGGGCTGAAGGAGGCGGCATGAGCGCGCCGGTCGCGGTGGTCACGGGGGCGGGCAGCGGCCTGGGGCGGGTGATCGCCAGGGCGCTGATTGCCGACGGTTACCGGGTCGCGCTGGCCGGACGGCGGGCTCGCGCGCTGGCGGAAACCGCCCCGGAGGGTCTCGCCGTGCCCACCGACGTGTCCGACCCGGACTCCGTCGCGGAGTTGTTCGACCGGGTCACGGCCGCGTGGGGGAGGGTCGACCTGCTGGTCAACAACGCGGGCGTGTCCGGCCCGGCGGGCGCGCCCGACGAGATCCCCGTCGGCGAGTGGCGTTCGTGCGTGGACATCAACCTGACCGGCGCGTTCCTCTGTGCCAGGGCGGCCTTCGGCGTCATGCGCCGCCAGGAGCCGCGCGGCGGCCGGATCATCAACAACGGTTCGGTCTCCGCGCACAGCCCCCGTCCCGGCAGCATCGCCTACACGGCGACGAAGCACGCCATGACGGGGCTGACGAAGTCGCTGTCGCTGGACGGCAGGCCGTACCGGATCGCGTGCGGACAGATCGACATCGGCAACGCGGCGACCGAGATGACCGCGGGCGTCGCGGCAGGCACCCGCCAGGCGGACGGAACGCTGCGCCCGGAACCGACGTTCGACGCCGCCCATGTCGCCGACGCCGTCCGCTACATGGCCGGGCTCCCGCTGGAGGCGAACGTCCAGTTCCTCACACTGACGGCGACGACGATGCCCTTCCTCGGCCGCGGTTAGTGGCGCGGTGCGAGCACGGGGCGCACCACGGACTCGGCCATCGCGAGTTCTCGTGTGATGGCCAGTGCGGTGGTGCGCACCGCGGCGTCCAGGCGGGAGGGGTTGTGCGTCCGGCGAGCGCGGAGATCGGCCGCGTGGCGAGTGGCGGTGCCGTGTGGGCCGTGGTCAGCGGCGTGGGGTCAGCGGCGTGGCGCCAGCACGGGCCGCACCACCGATTCGGCCATCTCGAGCTCCCGCGTGATGGCCAGCGCGGTGGTGCGCACGGCGGCGTCCACGCGGGACAGGTTGATCCGCCCGGCCATCCCGGAGATCGACAGCGCGGCCAGCACCGTGCCGTCCGGGCCGAACACCGGCGACGCCACGCCCGTCACGTCGCGGAACGATTCCTGCCGGTCGAAGGCCACCCGCGCGCGGCGGACCCGCTCCAGCTCTGCGCGTAGGGCGTCCGGGTCGGTGATCGTTCGCGGGGTCAGCCGTTTCAGTGGCTTGGCCAGCGTGCGGTCGACGTGGGCGGGCGGCCCGAACGCGAGCATCACCTTGCCCGAACAGCTCGCGTGCGCGGGCCAGCGGCCGCCCGTGCGCAGCGGGAGCCGGGGCGCGCGTTCGCCGCGCAGGATCTCCACGTGCACGACCTCGCCGTCCTGCTCAACGGCCAGGCCGACGTTGTGTCCGGTCGCTTCGTGCAGGACGGCCATGTGCTTGCGCGCCGCCTCGTGCAGGCTGCGCGGTTGCGGCACCAGTTGCCCCAGCTCGAACAGCAGCAGCCCCGGACGGAAGGCCGTGCCCACCCGTTCCAGCAACCCGACCCGCGCGAGCTCCCGCAGCAGGCGGTGCGCCGTGGCCCTGGGCAACCCGGTCGACCGCGCGACCGCCGCCGCGCTCACCGGCAGCTCCGCGCCACGAAACTGCTTGAGGATCAGCGAGGCCCGCCCGAGAGCGGTGATCTCGCCCTCGTCCCGATGCGCCGGACACATGGGGTCATGGTGCCCCATCGGTGGCGCCACCCGGGAGCAGCTGTCCCGTTGACCGAGACACGGCGATCAGCCGGGCAGGCGGCCGCCGCATTCGCGAACCAGCGTCGCCATGATCTCGCGGTCCGCGGGGGAGACGTGGTCGGCGTAGTAGGCGTACAGGGTCTCCCGCGCGAGGCGGGACGCCCGCAGGCCGTCACGGTCGGAAATGGCCGCGAACACCGCCCGGTGGTGGCGGATGGACTGCAGCATGAGCGCCGTCTGGTCGTCGGCGTCCAGGATCGACTGCTGGATCAGCTTGAGGATCGCCTCGCGGGTCACATCGCCGTAGACCTGCACCAGCCGGTTGCCGCCGGCTTCGGCGATGAGCTCGTGAAACTCCAGGTCGGCCTGGCTGAACTCGGCGTAACCACGGCTCATGCAGGCCCGCATCCGCGCCATGTTCCGCTCCAGCGCGAGCAGTTGCTCGTCGGTGCGGCGGGCGGCCGCGAGCAGGTTCGCGGAGGCGTCGGCGATCATCCGGAACTGGACGAGCTCGGCGAGCCCCAGCGCGCCGCCCGAGGTGAGCATCGCGATCGAACGGCGCACCGGTTCGACCGACAGCGGCAGGATCAACGGCCCACGCGGATCCCGCGGCTGGGACTTGACCAGGTCCATGTTCTCCAGCACGCGCAGCGCTTCCCGCACCGAGGCGCGGCCGATCCCGAACTGCTCGACCAGCTCCCGCTCGCTCGGCAGGCGATCACCCGGCTTGAGCTCACCGGAGGCGATCGCGTTCTGCACGTAGTCGACGACGCGCTGGAAGAGCCGCCCGTTGGTCGCGCTGGTCTGGCTGGTCACCCTCACCCCTCCCGGCCGGTGCGCTGCGGATTCCCCGAGGATACCGGCCGGGAGGTGGGACCGTGCCCGGTCAGCGGAGCAGCAGGCCTGCCGTCACCGGGGGGCGAGCCGGGCCAGTCCGGTCATCAGGGAGCGCTCCGGGTCGCCGATCTTCGCCGGGTCCACGTCGGTGACCCGGTCGGCGATGCGGCGCCCGATCTCGGCGGTGTCGCCGCCCATGCCGGGCCCGGCCAGCGCGGGCAGTTCGGCCAGCACGGACGCCGCGGCGGCCTCCAGCGCCAGCGCGCCGTCGCGCTCGCCGAGACCGGCCAGGCACAGCGCCGCCGACAACGCGGCCGCGGCCGGGTTGGCCCAGCCCTTGCCCGCGATGTCCGGCGCCGAGCCGTGCACCGGCTCGTACATGCTCGGCGCGGTGCCCCGCGGGTTGTGGTTGGCGCTGGCGGCGAGCCCGAGCCCGCCCTGGACGGTGGCGCCGAGGTCGCTGAGGATGTCGCCGAACAGGTTGTCGGTGACCACGACGTCGAACCGGCCGGGATCCAGCGGCAGGTGCAGGCACATCGCGTCGGCGTGGACGTAGTCGTGCTCGACGTCCGGGTACCGGGTGGCGACCTCGTCGACGACGTCCTGCCACAGCTGCCCGGCGTGCACCAGGATGTTCTTCTTGTGGCACAACGTCAGCCGCTTGCGCCGCGCGGAGGCGAGCCGGAACGCGAACTCCACCGTCTCGGTCGTGGCCGGGACCGTGGTGATCGAGTTCTGGATCGCCACCGCGTTCGGCGTCCCCGGATGGGAGATCGAGCCGCCGCCGGTGTAGAGGCCCTCGGTGTTCTCCCGGATGATCACCAGATCGCAGTTGTCCGGCGAGACACCGGCGACCGGGCTCTCGACGCCCGGGTAGAGGCGCACCGGCCGGACGTTGACCGACTGGGCGAACGCGACCCGCAACCCGACGATCAGTCCGCGTTCGAGGACGCCCGGTGTGACGCGGGGGTCGCCGACCGCGCCGAGCAGGACGGCGTCGTGGCGGCGCAGCGCCTCGATCGACGCCTCGTCGAGCGCGACGCCGGAACGCAGGTAGGCCTCGGCGCCGAGGTCGAACTCGGTGGTCTCGATCGCGAAGCCGTACCGGTCGGCGGCGGCCCGGACACCGGCGAGCGCGGCCGCGGTGACGTCGGGGCCGATGCCGTCGCCGCCGATGACGGCCAGGTGGTGGGTGCGCATGTGCTGCGGTTTCTCCTCGACGTGGGGGATCAGTCGTGCAGGGCGAAGTCGCGCCAGGTCTTGCCGCCGGCCGGCTCCACGTCCACCCACAGCGCCGTGACGCAGTGCGGGCAGACGTAGGCGACGGCGGCGAGGTCGCCGTGGACCTCGACCCGGGCGCCCAGGTCGTCGGCGCCGAGCACGACCCGGCCCGCGATGGACTCCCAGCCGCCGGTGAGGTCGCCGAGCACCTGTCCGCAGTGGCGGCACGACCCGATGAGCCCGTCGGCGGTCCGGTGCGTCACGAGCGCCGCGCCCCAGATCCCGGTCGGCTCGCCCGGCGCGGCCACCGGTTCGGTGCGCGGTCCGGTCATCCGGCTGCGACGGGATTCCCGGATGCGGTCCCGCAGCGCGTCGGTGGCCACCTGGTCGACCTGGCCGTCCCGCAGCTCCACCCCGTAGAGGCGGGCGGCGGATTCGAGGGTCACCGCGCCGGATTCCACGTCGGCCGCCACCTTGGCCGGGTCGCGCAGCAGCGGATCGCCGTAGCCGCCGCCGTTCTGCACGGTGCACTCGAAGACGTCGCCGAACGCGATCCGGGCGGCCGGCGCGACCCCGGGCAGCACCTGGTGGTCGCCGTCGAGGTCGGTCAGCGCCACCACCGGCGCACCGGTGCCGAGGCGGTCCAGCGCGCCCGCGCCGGTCACCCGCTCGAAGCGCGCGCAGGACCCGGGCAGCCCGCCGAAGAGGCCGGTCCGGTTCGGCAGCGCGACGCCGTGCGTGCCGAGCACGCCGGTGACCTCCTGCGTGTCGATCGGGGTCAGCGCGAACTGGATCCCGTTGCCGCCGCGGAAAGTTCCGGCGCCACCGGAGTCGGGCACCATGCGGCGCCACAGGTACAGCAGCGGGTGGCGCATCTCCTGCTGCTCCACGTCGGTGGCGCCGCCGGAGAGGATGACCATCGCGCCACCGGCGTCGACCCCGTCGCGGAACGAGAACGCCGGGCCGCCCCACAGCAGCGAGTCCATGTACATCGAGGCGAACGGCTCGCCGTGCTGGTCGACGCCGCCGAACTGGTTGAGCTGCCACGACCCGTCGGACGGGCCGAACGCGTAGCCCTCGTACTTGTCCGAGAACGACAGCATCTTCGCGATCGCGCCACCGGCGGAGCAGGTCGCGGTCCAGTTCGCGCCCGCCGCGCCGCCGGAGACCGGCATCGGTTCGACCGCGGTGACGCACAACCCGTCCGGCGCGGTGACCTCGACCGGCCGCATCAGGCCGTGGTTCCACGGGATGTCGGACCCGAAGGTGATCAGCATCAGGGTCGCGACCGCGCCGAGCAGGCCGCCCCGGGTGGTCATGCCGTAGGCGGGCGACTGCGGGCTCGCGGCGGAGAAGTCGAACACCAGCCGGTCGCCGGTCTTCTCCAGGCGGCACGGCACCTGCAGCAGCTCGATGCCGTCGTCGCCGTCTGGCCGGTCCAAATAGGACGTGTGCTCGTACACGCCGTCCGGCAGTTCACGGAGCAGGGCCCGCAGGTCGGCTTCGGAGTTGTCGAGGGTCTTCTCCATGGTCGCGCGGACGGCGTCCGCGCCGTAGCGGTCGCACAGCTCGTGAAAGCGCTGCTCGGCCACGCGCAACCCGGCCAGGAACGCGCGGAAGTCGTTGGCGACGGTGTCGTGCATGCGGGAGTTGAGGACGATGGTGTCCCACAGCTCCTGGTTCAGCACGTCCTTGCGCACGATCCGGCCCGGCGGAATGCGGATGCCCTCCTGGAACACGTCGGTGGCGGTGGTGCACCAGCTGCCGGGGTCCATGCCGCCGAGGTCGACCTGGTGGGCCATGCAGCCCAGCCACGCCACGATCTCGCCGTCGCGGAACACCGGTTTGCAGAACTGCACGTCGTTCTGGTGCATCGCGGCCAGGTAGGGGTCGTTGATGATGAAGACGTCCCCGGGCTCGATGTCGTCGTAGCGGTCCAGGAACACCTCGATCGCCATCGCCCCGGTGTAGATGGGGGTGAGCAGGTAGGTGCCGATGATCGCCATCTCACCCGCGGCGGTGTAGATGCCGAAGTTGTAGTCGGTGGCGTGCACGACGGGGGAGCCGGACACGTGCTCGACGGTGGTCCCGCCCTCGGAGTTGATGGACCAGAGCTTGTGCCGGATGACCTCGTAGGTGACCGGGTCGACGGTGGTGGTCATGCGTTGTTCTCCTTCCCGGTCAGCGGTTCTGGATGATGATGTCGCCGAAGCGGTCGACCTCGGCGTCCTGCCCTGGCCCGATCACCACGGTGGTGTCGCGGAGTTCGACGATGGCGAGGCCCTCGATCCGCAGCCCGTCGTGCAGGTGCTCGGCGCGGTAGACCGCGGCGTCGCGCCACTGGCCGCCGGAGAACACGCGGCGCGTCCCCGGTTCGGTGCTCGCCGCCTTGCCGAGGGCACCGGTGTCGAACTCGGCGCGCGGGACGGGACTGGTGGCGACCACCCGGAACGTGGTGATCTCCACCCCGCCTTCCAGGAACGCGGCGCCCTTGCCGAAGCGGCCCTCGTAGATCTCGACGAACCGCTCCACCATCGCGTTGACGTCGGCCGGGGTGATCCGGTCGGCCTCGACCGGCACGGTGAGCACGTGGATCTGCGCGCGGAACCGGATCTCCACGAACTTCGCGAACGTGATCGAGTCCTCGGCCGCGCCCGCGGCGATCAGGTCGCGCCGGGCGCGGGCGGCCAGCTCGTCGAACGTGCCGTTGAGCTCGTCCGGCGCCAGCGCGGTGGCGTGGTCGGTGGTGCCCGGCGGGGTCTGCAGCGGCTTGGACAGCTCCTCGACCATGGTCAGGTCGGAGCAGCCGATGCCGAAGGCGGAGTGCACGGACGCGGTGAGGGGCACGACGATCTGCGGGCAGCCGAGCTCGGCGCCGTAGGAGAAGGCGTGCAGGGGACCGGCGCCGCCGTAGGCGAAGACGGCGAAGTCGGCCGGGTCGTAACCCTGCTCGACGGTGACCTGGCGGACCAGGTCGGCCATCCGGGCGTCCACAATGGTCTTGATGCCCTCCGCGGCCTGCTCGATGGTCAGTCCCGCCGGCTTGGCCACGTGCTCGTCGATCGCGGCGCGGGCCTTGTCCACGTCCAGGGTGAGCCGCCCGCCGAGGAAGTTGTCCGGGTTCAGGTAGCCCAGCACGAGGTCGGCGTCGGCCACCGTGGGGCGGGTGCCGCCCCGGCCGTAACACGCCGGGCCAGGGCGGGCACCTGCCGACTCCGGGCCGACCTGCAGGACGCCGTTGCGGACCGAGGCGATCGAGCCCGCCCCCGCGCCGATCGCGCGGACAGCAACCGACGGGAGGGCGAGTTCGTCGCGGCCGATGAGCGTCGTGTTCGACATGACCGGCCGCCCGTCGAGGACCAGCCCGACGTCGAAGCTCGTGCCGCCCATGTCGGTGGTGACGATGTTGCGGTACCCGTTGCGCGCGCCCGCGAACTGCGACGCGACGACCCCGCCGACCGGGCCGGACATGACCGTGGCCGCGGCCCGCTTCTCGACCTCGGCGAAGGTCGCCAGCCCGCCGTTGGACTGCATGAGCAGCGGCCCCGTCTTCAGGCCCGCCTTGGCCAGGGTGTGCTCGAACGAGTCCAGCGAGGTCTTCAGCACCGGGCGCAGGCTCGCGTTGACAGCGGTGGTCAGCGTGCGCTCGTACTCGCCGATGCGGGGCAGGAACTCGGAGGACAGCGTGACCGACGCGCCCGGCGCCTCCTCGGCGATGATCTCCGCGACGCGCTTCTCGTGCACGTCGTTGGCGAACGACCACAGCAGGGACACCGCGAACACCTCCGCGCCCGCGTCCGTCAGGTCCCGCACCGCGCGGCGGACGTCGTCCTCGTCCAGCGGGCACACGACGCGGCCCGCGTAGTCGATGCGCTCGGTGACCTCGGCGATGAGGCGGCGCGGCACCGCGGCCGGCTGCTTGACCAGCGTGCGGAAGCGCTTGATGTCGTCTTCCTCCAGGCCGGTGGCCTTGAAGCCGCGCATGATGGTCAGCGTGTCGCCGAACCCGCGGGTCTGGATGAGCCCGACCCTGCGGCTGCGGCCCTCCAGCATGGCGTTGGTGGCGACCGTGGTGCCGTGTGCGAACACCTCGACGTCGGCCAGCAGCCGTTCCAGCGGGACCCCGCGCTCGTCGGCCGCGAGCACGAGAGTGTCGAGCACCCCCTGCGCCGGGTTGTCGGGCACCGTCGAGGACTTGTATCGGCCCACGGCGCCGTCCGAGTCGATCACGACGGTGTCGGTGAAGGTGCCTCCGATGTCGGAGGCCACGTAGTAGCTGGGCATCCCGGCGTTTCACTCCTTTGTGCGCTGGCGGGGACCGTCGGGGTCAGGACGCGTCCTCGGCCGCCGATGTCTTCTTCTGCTTGAGTTCGCTGATCGTGGCTTCGATGTGGGCCCGCGCGAGCCGCTCGGCCGCCTGGCCGTCGCCTGCCTCGATGGCGTCGGCGATGGCGGTGTGCTCGGCGATCGCGCGGATCGCGCTCTCCGGCCGCACCAGCGCGACCGGCGCGAACACCTGTGCGGTCATCCGCAGGATCGGCAGCTGCCCGATCACGAAGTCGTTGCCGGACAGGTGGATGACGTGCTCGTGAAAGTCCACATTGGAGTCGGTGTAGTCGCGCGGCGTCCACGGGTCCACGGCCGCCCGCTGTACCTCGATGGCCCGGCGGAGCTGGCGGATCAGGCCACCGCCCCGGTTGTTCTCGGCGGCCAGCCGGGCGGCGAGACCGTCCACCACCGCGCGCAGCTGGTAGGCGTCCAGCAGCGTGTCCAGATCGCCGGTGATGACCTGGGCGCCTTGCCCGGCGGTGACCTTGACCAGGCCCTCCTGCTCCAGGACCCGCAGCGCCTCGCGCAGCGGGGTGCGGCTGACACCCAGTTCGGCGGACAGGTGTTCCTGCCGCAGCCACGACCCGGTCGGGTAGCGGTGGGTGTAGATCCGCTCCCGGATGATCGCGGCCGTTTCGTCCACGAGCGGGATGCGCGACGGCGCTCCCGCCCGGTCCTCTCGTCTGGCCAACGCTCGCCGACCTTCCTTGCTCGACGGCTGGATACAGCGTCGCCAGACTGGCCCACGCACACCGGCTCGTCAACCCCGAGTCCCGCACATTCACCCGATCCACCTGAAAGGCAGCAGCTCAGAGCCCCTTTTTCTGCGGCAACTTGACTCGCCGACCGGCGCTGGTTCATGCTCGTGGGCATCACGAGCTGGTCCGACCAGCAGTCGATCGCCGGTGTTGCCGACCTGGCTGGCAAGACCTGGGACGACGACGTCCAGAGGAGAATTTCCGATGAGTTCGCATGCGGGCTTCGCGCTGCCCGAGTTCCCGTCCGGACTGCCGGTCGGCCCCGGGTGGGTCGCCGGCGCCGGATCCGCGCCGGTGGTGTTCCCCTACGACGGATCGGTGGTCGCGCACGCGCCGGTCGGATCGGTCGGCGACGCCCGCGCCGCCCTCGACGCGGGTGCGGCCGTGGTGAAACCGGCCGGCAGGCTCACCTCGGCGGTCCGCCGCGCGATCCTCCTCGACGTGGAGGCCGCGCTCCGGGCGCACGAGGCGGAGCTCGTCGACCTGCTCATCGCCGAGACCGGCAAGACCCGCGGCGACTGCGAGGTGGAGTTCGCCCGCACGGTGTTCACCTGGTCGGCCGCGGCCGAAGAGGTCGCCCGCATCCACGGCGAAACCGTGCCGCTGGACCTGCAGCCCTCCGGCGCGGGGATGATCGGGTTCTGGACCCGCCGCCCGATCGGGCTCGTCGTCGGGATCGCCGGGTTCAACGGCCCGCTCCTGCTGGCCAGCCACAAGATCGCGCCGTCCATCGCCGCGGGCTGCCCGGTGATCTGCAAGCCCGCCCCCGCCACCCCGCTGACCGCGCTGTGGCTGGCGGACCAGGTCCGGCAGGCCGCCGCCCGGCACGGCGCGCCACCGGAGATCGTGCAGGTCATCACCGGCGACGCCGAAGTCGGGCACACGCTGGTGACCGACCCGCGCGTGGCGGCGGTGTCGTTCACCGGTTCCGCCGCCGTCGGGCACCGGATCGCACGCGCCGCCGCGCCGCGGAAGGTCCTGCTGGAACTGGGCTCCAACGCGGCACTGGTCGTCGACACCGACGCCGACCTGGACAAGGCCGCCGACGCTGTGCTGCGCGGCGGCTACTACTTCAACGGCCAGGCCTGCATCGCCGTGCAACGCGTGATCGTGTGCGAACCGGTGCGCGAGGAGTTCGTCGGCAAGCTCACCGCCCGCATGGGCGAGCTGACGGTCGGCGACCCGCGCGACCCGCGGACCCGGGTGGCGCCGTTGATCAACGAAGCCGCTACGCGGCGCACCCTCGACTGGATCGAGCAGGCCGAGCAGGCCGGGGCGAAGATCCTGCACGGCGGCCGGGTGATCGACCGCGCCATCGAGCCGACCCTCCTGCTCGACGTGCCGGAAACCGCCGACGCCTGGTGCGAGGAGATCTTCGCTCCCGTCGTGGCGATCCGGTCCGTGCCCGACCTCGCGGCGGCGCTGGACCTGGTCAACCGGTCCCGCTACGGCCTGCACGCCAGCGTGTTCACCCGCTCGCTCGCCACCGCGTTCGCCGCCGTCGAGGAACTCGAGGTCGGGGGAGTGGTGATCAACGAGGTGCCCGGGTTCCGGTCCGACATCATGCCCTACGGCGGTGTGAAGGACTCCGGCATCGGCCGGGAGGGACCACGCTTCGCGATCGAAGAACTGACCGTCACCCGCATGGCCGTGATCCGGCCGGAATGAGCGAGACCATGACCGACTACACCACGCTGTTCCGGCTCGACGGCAAGCGCGCGCTGCTGATCGGCGCAGGCGGGATCGGCCGCGAGGCGGCGCTCGCGCTCGCCGCGCACGGCGCCGAGGTGATCTGCGCCGACAAGGACCCGCTCACCGCGAAGGCGACCGCGGCCGACACCGGCGGCGAAGCCCTCGAACTCGACATCACCGACGCGGCGGCCGTGCACCGCGCCGCCCGCGAACTCGGGGCCCTCGACGTCGTGGTCCTCACCGCGGCGACGAACGTGCGCAAGCGCATCCTCGACTACGCGCCCGAGGAGTTCGACCGCGTGGTCGCGCTCAACCTGAAAGCGACCTTCACCGTGCTGCAGGCGTTCGGCCGCGGGATGGTGGAGCGCGGCACCGGCAGCATCGTGGTCTTCTCCTCGGTGCGCGGGTTCGTCGTCGAACCCGGCCAGTCGGTTTACGCCGCCACCAAGGCCGGCGCGATCCAGCTGGTCAAGACCGCGGCCGCCGAGTTCGGCGAAGCCGGCGTCCGCGTCAACGCGATCGCCCCCGGCGTGGTGGAAACCCCGCTGACCGACCAGATCAAGAACGACCCCGGCTGGTACCGGGCCTACGCCACCAAAAGTGCGCTGGGCCGCTGGTCGAAGCCCACCGAACTGGCCGGAGCCGTCGTGTTCCTGGCCTCCGACGCGGCAGGCTACGTCACCGGATCGACCGTCATGGTCGACGGTGGATGGACGGCCGTCGACGGACGTTTCACCCCACCGGCCTGATCCCCAACCCCCCGGGAGAACCCATGTCCGGCAACACCGGCGTTGCCGACCACGACGAGCTCGCGCGGACCACCCTGCGCAAGGTCACGTGGCGGCTCGGCGTTCTGCTGTTCTTCGTCTACGTCCTCAACTACCTCGACCGCACCAACATCTCCATCGCGAAGCTGAAGATGCAGCCGGACATCGCCTTGAGCGAGACAGCTTTCGGCCTCGGTGCGGGGTTGTTCTTCGTCGGCTACGTGCTGTTCGAAGTGCCCAGCAACATGATCCTCTACCGCGTCGGCGCCCGGTACTGGATCGCGCGCATCATGTTCACCTGGGGCCTGGTGTCGATGGCGATGTTCCTGGTCCGCGACGAGTGGAGCTTCTACGCGCTGCGGTTCCTCCTCGGCGTAGCCGAAGCCGGCCTGGTGCCGGGCGTGATCCTCTACCTCAGCCAGTGGGTTCCCGCGGTGCGGCGGGCGCGGCTGATCAGCGTCTTCTACATCGCCGTGCCGGTGTCGACGGTCATCGGCGCCCCGCTGTCCAGCTGGCTCATGGGGTTCACGCCGTGGGGCCTGACCGGCTGGCAGTTCATGTTCCTGGTCGAAGGTTTCCCGTGCCTGGTCATGGCGTTCGTGGTGGTGCGCTTCCTGACGGACAAGCCCGCGCAGGCGACGTGGCTCAGCGAGCGGCAGCGCGCGTGGCTGATCGCCCAGCTGGACCGGGAGGAGGAGGCCAACTCCGCGGGCGGGCACCGCGCCGGCTCGCTGCGCGCCGCGGTGCGCGACCGGGGCGTGCTCGGCATGTCGTTCGCGTTCTTCGCGATGATCATCCCGCTGTACGCGATGGCGTTCTTCCTCCCGACCATCGTCCGGCAGATGGGATCGTTCAGCACCGCGCAGATCGGCTGGCTCACGGCGATCCCGTACGTGTTCGCCGCGCTCGCGATGTGGCTGCTGGCGCGCAATTCCGACCGCACCGGCGAACGCACCCGCCACTACGTGGTGCCCGCGCTGGCCGGTGTCGCCGGGCTCGTGCTCGGCGCGCTGAGCCTCACCGGGTCCCCGCTGCTGGCGCTGACCGGGTTCACGCTCGCCGCGGTCGGCTGCATCTCCACCCTGCCGGTGTTCTGGGCGCACGCGCCGTACCTGCTCAGCGGCCCGGCGACGGCCACCGGCATCGCGTTCATCACCGCGGTCGGCAACCTCGCGGGGTTCGTCTCGCCGTACATGGTGGCCCTGATCAAGGGTGACGGACCAGGGCAGGGCAACAGCAGCGCGGCGGTGCTGGTGACGGCGGTGTTCCTGACCGGCGCCGCTGTGACGATGGCCGGTGTCGGGCGCCGGATCCGCAGGCGTTCCCGTGCGGCCGCGGGCACCCCCGCCCAAACCCGACCCTGATCCTCGCCACCCCGACCGGTTGACGGAGAGCCCAGTGACCACCCAGACCACCACCGTGTCCCTCGACGACAAGTACACCGCCGACCGCGGGCGGGTCCTGCTGTCCGGGATCCAGGCCCTGGTGCGCCTGACGCTCGAACAGCGCCGCCTGGACAGCTCCCGCGGGCTGCCCACCCGCGTGTTCGTCTCCGGCTACCAGGGCTCGCCGCTGGGCGGGGTGGACCTGGAGATGGGCCGGGCCGCGCGGTTCCTCGACCCGGCGGGGGTGGTGTTCCGGCCGGGCGTCAACGAAGAGCTCGCCGCGACCGCCGTCGCCGGCACGCAGCTGCTCGACCAGCTGCCCGGGCGGCGGCACGAGGGCGTCACCGGGTTCTGGTACGGCAAGAACCCCGGCCTGGACCGGGCCGCTGACGCGATCCGGCACGGCAACATCTCGGGCACCGCGCCGCTCGGCGGGGCGGTCGCCTGGATCGGCGACGACCCGGCGAGCAAGTCCTCGACGGTGCCGAGTTCGTGCGAGCCGATGATGCAGAGCCTGTCGATGCCGCTGCTGGCACCCGGCTCGGTCGCCGAGATCGTCGAGTTCGGGCTGCACGCGGTCGCGTTGTCCCGCGCCAGCGGGCTGTGGACCGGGCTGAAGATCGTGGCCGACATCGCCGACGCCTCCGCGACCGTGGACGTGGGCGACCTGCGGGCCGGCATCCCCGAACCGGCCCGCCGCGAGCGCGGCCCGCTGCCCACGCTCCTCGGCCCGGCGGCGCTGGACGCCGAATTCGACCTGCTCACCCGACGCCTGGACCTCGCCCGCGCCTATGCCCGCGACGCCCGTCTCAACCGGGTGGTGTTCTCCGCCGCTTCCGCCCGCCTGGGCATTCTCGCCTCCGGCACCGGGTTCGCCGTCCTGCAGCGCGCCCTCGACGACCTCGGCCTCGACGAAACGGCGATGGACGCGCTCGGGCTCCGGCTGATCCGCCTCGCCATGCCCTTCCCCCTCGACGACCAGGAGCTGGTCCGGCTGACCGACGGGCTGGATGAGGTGCTCGTCGTGGAGGACAAGGTGCCCTTCCTGGAAGGCCACCTGAAGCAGGCGCTGTACCGGCGGCCGGGCGCGCCGAACGTCGTGGGCCGGCGGGACGAGACCGGGCGGCCGTTGCTGACCGCGCGGGGACAGCTCGGCGCGGAGGACGTCGCCCAGGCCGTGGCCGCCCGCATCACCGCGGTGATCGGTCCGGACCGGCTGCCGCCCGCCGCGGTCGCCCACCTGGCCGCGATCGCGCCCCGGCGGCCCGCGCGCATCGGCGTGCCACTGGCCGCCGGCAAGCGCACGCCGTACTTCTGCTCGGGCTGCCCGCACAACACCTCCACCCGCGCCGCCGACGACACGCTCGTGGGCGCGGGCATCGGGTGCCACGTCATGATCGCCCTCGACGGCGCGGGCCGCGGCAGGCAGATCGGCCTGACCCAGATGGGCGGGGAGGGCGCCCAGTGGATCGGGCTGGCGCCGTTCACCGGCGACGGGCACTTCGTGCAGAACCTGGGCGACGGCACCTTCCACCACTCGGGTTCGCTGGCGATCCGCGCCGCGGTCGCCGGTGGGGTCACCATGACCTACAAGCTGCTCTACAACGACGCCGTCGCGATGACCGGCGGCCAGCAGGTGATCGGGCGGCTGTCGGTTCCCGAGATGACCCGGCTGCTGGCCACCGAGGGCGTGCGGCGCATCGTGATCACCACCGACGATCCCGGCAAGTACCGGGGCGTGGCGCTGGACCCGATCGCGTCCGTCCGCCACCGGGACGACTTCGCCGAGGCCGAAGCCGAACTGGCCGCGGTCGACGGCGTCACCGTGCTGATCCACGACGACCAGTGCGCGGCCGAGGAGCGGCGGCTGCGCAAGCGCGGCAAACTGCCCACCCCCGCCGAAAAAGTCGTGATCAACGAGCGGGTGTGCGAGGGCTGCGGTGACTGCGGCGACGTGTCCACCTGCCTGTCGGTGCAACCCGTGGACACCGAGTTCGGCCGCAAGACCCGCATCCACCAGGCCTCCTGCAACTCCGACTTCTCCTGCCTGAAGGGCGACTGCCCGTCCTTCCTGCTCGTCGAACCGGGCGCCCAGCGCGAACCGCTCCCGGGACAACCGCCCGTCGCGCTCGTCGAGCCGGAGCCGAAGGTCACCGGCACCGAGACACTGCTGCGGATGCCCGGCATCGGCGGCACCGGCGTGGTGACCGTGTCGCAGATCCTGCAGATGGCCGCGCACCTGGACGGCAGGTTCGCCGCCGGTCTCGAACAGACCGGGTTGGCGCAGAAGGGCGGGCCGGTCACCTCGGACGTCCGGATCGGCAAGCAACCGGTACGCGGCTCGCTGCGCGCGTCGCGTTCCACGGTGGACGTACTGATCGGCTTCGACCTGCTCGGCGCGGCCGAGGAGTCCACGTTGGCCACGGCCCGCGGCGGCCGCACCATCGCGGTCCTGAACACGTCCGTGGTGCCGACCGCGGCGATGGTGACCAACCGCGTCGCCGTGCCGGGGAGCGTCGACGACCTGCTCGCGCGCGTCGCCGAGGCCACCACGCCGGAGGCGAACCTGCACCTGGACGCGCAGCGCCTGTCCGAATCGCTGTTCGCCGACCATATGCCCGCCAACATGCTGCTCGTCGGCGCCGCCTACCAGCACGGCTGCATCCCCGTCGCCGCGGCGGCGATCGAGCAGGCCATCCGCCTCAACGGCGCGGCGGTGGAGAAGACCCTGGCCGCGTTCCGTTGGGGACGCGCGGCGGTCATCGACCCGGAGGCGGTGTTCGCCGCGGCGGGCGCCGTCCCGGAGCCGGCGGAGGCCGGGTTCGAAGCGGCGCTCGCCACCCGGATCGCCGACCTCACCGGCTACCAGAACGAGGCGTTCGCCCGCGCCTACGCCGAGGAGGTGCACCGCGTCGTGGACATCGCGGAAGCCCGCGCCGGCGACGTCGCCGCGGAGCGAGTCGGGCTGGCCTACGCCCGTGGCCTGCACAAGCTCCTGGCGTACAAGGACGAGTACGAGGTCGCCCGCCTCCACCTCGACCCGGTGGAGACTGCGCGGCGGGAGGCCGAGTTCGGGCCGGATGCCAAGGTGTCGGTGATGCTGCATCCGCCGGTGCTGCGGGCGCTGGGGATGAAGCGGAAGATCCGCCTGCGCGGGCGCACCGCCGAGGTGGCCTTCCGTGGCCTCCGCGCGGCCAGGAAGCTGCGGCACACGCCGTTCGACGTGTTCGGCTACGCCGCGGTGCGCAGGACCGAACGGCAGCTCGTCGGGGAGTACCAGGCCCTGGTGCGGGACGCGCTGACCCACCTGACCCCGGCGACGCTGGACGCGGTCTGTGAGATCGTCGCGCTGCCCGACCTGGTGCGCGGCTACGAGGACATCAAGCTCGCCAACGTGGCGAAGTTCCGGGCCCGCGCGCGTGACCTCCTGGCCGGCCTGTCGGAGGGAGCGGTGTGCCACCAGTAGCCCCGTGCTCGGCGGTGCTGCGGCTCGACGTCATCGAGACGCCCTACGCGATCGCCCGTGTCACCTCGATCCTGACCGCCCGGCGGTTCGACGTGCTCACCCTGGACGTCGGCGCCCCGGCCGGCGGCCGCCGCCGCATGACGGTCGAGCTGGCCGCCGGGGACGACCTCGAGGTGCGCCGGGCGGTCAAGTACCTGCACCGCTCGCCGGACGTCCTCAAGGTCGTCCACCTGCCCGACGCGGAGTCGCACGCCCGGCGCGCCGCGTTCGTGGTGATCGACGCGCCTGCCCACCGGCTGCCCGAGGTCGTCACCGTCGCCCAGGCGATGTCGGCCGAGATCGTCGAGGCGGGCCACGGCCGCTGCACGCTGTTCCTGGCCGCCGAGCCGTACCGGGTCGCCGAACTCGTGACCGCCCTCGGCGACTTTCCCGTCCGCGACGTCGTGCTCTCGGCGCCGGTGCGCACCCGGACGCTGCGCCGTCCGGGGGAGCACCGGCACGCCGGTCAGGGCACGATGCTGAACGCCCGGATCTTGCGGTAGATCGTCGCCCGGGACATGCCCAGGTCCGCGGCTGCGCGTTCCTTGTTGCCGTCGTTGGCCGCGAGGCTGCGCACGATCGCGTCGCGTTCCATGATCTCCAGGCGCGTCAGCTGGCGCCGGGTCACGGTGCGGCATTCCGCGGGCAGGTCGTCCACCTCGATCAGGCCGGTCCGGCGCCGCCGCGAGACCTGGGCCAGGACGTCGTCGAGCTGGCGGACGTTGCCGGTCCAGGGCAGCCGCATCAGCTGCCGCAGGCACGCGTCCGACACCTCGAGGTCGCGGTTGCCCGCGTGGCGGGCCAGCAGGGCGGGCACCAGGCGGCGCACGTCTTCGATCCGGTGCCGCAGCGGCGGCACCTCGACCGTGTGCGCGAAGAACGGCATGAGCCAGTTGTGGATCTCCGTCCCGCGCGGGTCCTCGCCCACGGTGACCGCCACCCAGGCCGGCGCGTCGTCCGGGGGAGCACTCTGCCAGGTGGTGAACAGCTCGGTGAGCCGCCGCATCCCGTCGTCGGTCAGCGTGTCGGCGTGGCGCAGGATCACCGCGGGTGAGTTCCCGCCGCTCACCTCGTCGGCGAGGCCGTGCGCCCACGCCTCGTGGTTGCCCACCGGCGTGCAGTCCAGCACGATCTGGCGGCCGGGCGCGTGCCGGCGGGCCACGGCCTGCGCGAGGGCCGTCTTGCCCGTCCCGCTCTCGCCGGTCAGCACCAGCCAGTTCCCGCCGGTGATGCTCGCCTCCGCCGCGGCACACGCCTGCCGCCACACCGGGCTGCTTCCGGCCAGCCCGGGCAGCCGCACATCGGCGCGACCGGCGGCGCGCCGGGGCACGGCCTGGTTCTTCACCCGGAACAACCCGCCGACCAGGGTCGAACCGTGGTGCACCGGGCGGTACTCCAGACGGGCGACCACACCGGACGGCAGGTCGGCCAGGACCGTGGCCGGGGTGGGGGATCCGGCGACATCGGCCGTATGGGTGATCAGCGCCGCCCGGTCCGCCGCGTCGTACAGGTCCTGGGCGTGGTTGTTGACCATCACCACGTCCTCGTTGACGGCCAGGATGGCGCCCGACCCGCGCCGGCAGGACGCCAGGTATTCGCGGAACAGCGCCAGCTCACGGGCCCCGGCGCCGGCGAGCATCGCTTCCTCGATCCGCTTCGCGGTCGTGCGGGCGAGGGTCAGCAGCAGCGGGCCGGGCGTGCCGGTCCACGAGGTGAGATCGAGTACTCCGACCAGGTGACCTCGGATGGGGTGGTGGATCGGCGCGCCGGCGCATTCGAAGGCCGCCAGGCGGCTGTTGAAGTGTTCGAAGCCGGACACGAGCACGGGTTGCTGGCATTCGAGTGTCGTGCCGATCCCGTTCGTCCCGATCGACTCCTCCGCGTAACTGAACCCGGGGGCGAGGCAGATCCGGTCCAAACCGGAGTGCAGCGCGCGGTCCGGGCTGGAGCGGCTCACCACGAGCCCGTCGGCGTCGGTGAGCAGAATGGCGACCGGGTGATCGGACAGTTCGGACGTCAGGTTGTCCAGGATCGGTTTGGCGCTGCGCAGCAGGAGGCTGTCCTCGTCACGGTCGGCGACGAAGATCGGATCGGGTTCGTCGGCGTCGATCCGGTGCTCCAGCGCGCGCCGCCACGACGCGGAAATGATCTCCCGCACGCCCGCCAGCTCGGGCACTGGACGCGACAGAAACTTCTCCCGCAGAGCGCTGACCTGCGATTCCGACCGGTGTCCTGGCCTCGTCACCACCGTCTCCCTTGACGTCGAGTGCTGTGGTCACTGGGCTGATCCACCCACGAAAACCCATCGTGGCGGAGATCGTGCCGTATCCCGGTCTCACATTGAGACAGAACTCACCTGCGATGCGCAACACACTCTCCCCCGTCAGTGACGACTGCCGGGCGGCGAGACCCGGCCCGAGGAGGCTGAATTGAGCAGGCAGAGTCTCACCAAGGCGCACAACAAGATCACCGAGCTGTCCTGGGAGCCCACCTTCGCCACGCCGGCGACCCGGTTCGGCACGGACTACACGTTCGAGAAGGCCCCCAAGAAGGACCCGCTCAAGCAGATCATGCGGTCCTACTTCCCGATGGAGGAGGAGAAGGACAACCGCGTCTTCGGCGCGATGGACGGCGCGATCCGCGGCAACATGTTCCGGCAGGTGCAGCAGCGCTGGCTCGAGTGGCAGAAGCTGTTCCTGTCCATCATCCCGTTCCCGGAGATCTCCGCGGCGCGAGCGATGCCGATGGCCATCGACGCCGTGCCGAACCCGGAAATCCACAACGGACTCGCGGTGCAGATGATCGACGAGGTTCGCCACTCCACGATCCAGATGAACCTCAAGAAGCTGTACATGAACAACTACATCGACCCGGCGGGGTTCGACATCACCGAGAAGGCGTTCGCGAACAACTACGCGGGCACCATCGGCCGCCAGTTCGGCGAGGGGTTCATCACCGGTGACGCGATCACCGCGGCCAACATCTACCTCACGGTGGTGGCCGAGACCGCGTTCACCAACACGCTGTTCGTCGCCATGCCCGACGAGGCCGCCGCCAACGGCGACTACCTGCTGCCGACGGTCTTCCACTCGGTGCAGTCCGACGAGTCGCGGCACATCAGCAACGGCTACTCCATCCTGCTGATGGCCCTGGCCGACGAGCGCAACCGGCCGCTGCTGGAGCGCGACCTGCGCTACGCCTGGTGGAACAACCACTGCGTGGTGGACGCCGCGATCGGCACGTTCATCGAGTACGGCACCAAGGACCGTCGCAAGGACCGCGAGTCCTACGCCGAGATGTGGCGCCGCTGGATCTACGACGACTACTACCGCAGCTACCTGCTCCCGCTGGAGAAGTACGGCCTGGTCATCCCGCACGACCTGGTCGAGGAGGCGTGGAACCGGATCACGAACAAGTTCTACGTGCACCGGGTCGCGCAGTTCTTCGCCACCGGCTGGCCGGTGAACTACTGGCGCATCGACGGCATGACCGACGCCGACTTCGAGTGGTTCGAGGACAAGTACCCGGGCTGGTACAGCCAGTTCGGCAAGTGGTGGGAGGCCTACAACCGGCTGCGCTACCCGGGCCGGAACAAGCCGATCGCGTTCGAAGAGGTCGGCTACGAGTACCCGCACCGCTGCTGGACCTGCATGGTGCCCTGCCTGGTCCGCGAGGACCTGGTGGTCGACAAGGTCGACGACCAGTGGCGCACCTACTGCTCGGAAACCTGCGCCTGGACCGACAAGGTCGCCTTCCGCCCGGAGTACGAGGGCCGCGAGACCCCGAACATGGGCCGGCTCACCGGCAAGCGCGAGTGGGAGACGTTGCACCACGACCGCGACCTCGCCGACATCGTCAAGGACCTGGGCTACGTCCGCGACGACGGCAAGACGCTCATCCCGCAGCCGCACCTGGACCTGGACGACCCGAAGAAGCTGTGGACGCTCGACGACCTCCGCGGCATCCGGTTCGCCAGCCCGAACGTCACGCTCAACCAGATGACCGATCAGGAGCGCGAGGAGTGGGCCGCGGCCTACCGCGCCAACCCGAACGTCACGGTCGCCTGACGGCCTGAGGACCCGCGGACGGCGGTGTGCCCCCACCGCCGTCCGCTCCCCGGAGAATCGAGAGACCAATGGCCGACAAGCACCGCATCTCCTTCGAACCGGTCGACATCGAGATGGAGGTCGGCGAGGACGAGAAGATCCTCGACGCCGCGTTCCGCCAGGGCATCCACCTCATGCACGGGTGCCGCGAGGGCCAGTGCTCGGCGTGCAAGTCGTATGTGCTGGACGGCGAGATCCAGATGGAGCGCTACTCGACGTTCGCCTGCAACGACGCCGAGGTCGAAGAGGGCTATGTGCTGCTGTGCCGGGCGCACGCCTTCAGCGACTGCACCATCGAGCTGCTCAACTTCGACGAGGAGGAGCTGCTCAACTCCGCCCCGCTGCAGCGGATCCGGACCGAGGTCGTCGAGATCGTGGAGCACACGCACGACATCGTCGGGCTCAAGCTCAAGCCGGTCGACCCGCCGGCGTACGAGTTCAAACCCGGCCAGTACGCCGACCTGACCATTCCGGGCACCGACGAGCACCGGTCGTTCTCGATGGCGACGATCCCATCCACCGCCGACCACATCGAGTTCGTCATCAAGAAGTACCCGGGCGGCCGGTTCTCCGCGTTGCTCGACGACGGGATCGCGGCCGGCGACACGATCGAGCTGACCGGACCGTACGGCAACTTCACGCTCAAGAACGGGCACGTGCTGCCCCTGGTGCTGATGGCGGGCGGCGCCGGCATGGCTCCGGTGCTCAGCCTGCTGCGCCACCTCAGCGAAACCGGGGACACCCGGCGGATCCGCTTCTACTACGGCGCCCGCACCGCCGCGGACCTGTTCTACCTGGACGAGATCCGCGCGCTGGGCGAACGGCTGCCCGACTTCGGGTTCGTCGTCGCGCTCTCGGAGTCCACCGAGGGCGCCGGTGAGCTCGGGGTCACGGCAGAACCGGGGATGGTCACCGACGTGGTGGCGGCCAGGGAGCCCGAGCTGCACCGCAGCGAGGTGTACCTGTGCGGCCCGCCGCCCATGGTGGACGCCGCGCTGGCGCTGGCGGCGAGCCAGGGTGTGCCGGACGACCAGGTGTTCTACGACAAATTCACCACGTCGGTTCGCGACGAGTAGACATCGCAAGGAGACATCACATGACGAGCAGTGCGAAGACGCGCAGCTTCCCGAAGGTGGAGTTCACCGACTCCGAGGCGGGTGCCCTGGAGTTCCCGAGCTCGAAGAGCCGCAGCTACAACTACTTCAAGCCGGCGAAGCTGCGCGCCACGGTGTACGAGGACGTCACCGTCGACGTGCAGCCGGACCCCGAGCGGCACCTGTCCCAGGGCTGGATCTACGGCTTCGGCGACGGGCCCGGCGGCTACCCGCAGGAGTGGACGGCGGCGAAGTCGTCGAACTGGCACGCCTTCCTCGACCCGAACGAGGAGTGGGAGCAGACGATCTACCGCAACAACTCCGCGGTGGTCCGCCAGGTCTCCCTGTGCCTGGAGAACGCCAAGCGCGCCGGCGCCTACGGCAACTGGAACACCGCCTGGCAGAAGTTCATCGCCCGCAACCTCGGCGCCTGGATGCACGCCGAGAACGGGATGGCGCTGCACGTGTTCACCTCGATCCAGCGCTCCGGACCGACGAACATGATCAACACCGCGGTGGCGGTCAACGCGGCGCACAAGATGCGGTTCGCCCAGGACCTCGCGCTGTTCAACCTGGACCTGTCGGAGTCGCTGGACACCTTCGACGGGTCGGTGCACAAGGAGGTGTGGGCATCGGCGGAGGAGTGGCAGCCCACCCGCAAGGCCGTCGAGGAGCTGACCGCGGTCGGCGACTGGGCGGAACTGCTGTTCGGCGCCAACGTCGTGTTCGAGCAGCTCGTCGGCCAGCTCTTCCGGTCGGAGCTGGTCATGCAGATCTCCGCCACCAACGGCGACTACATCACCCCGACCATCGTCGGGACCGGCGAGCACGACTACAACCGCGACCTCGGCTACACGCGGGCCCTGTTCCGGATGCTCACCCGCGACGAGCAGCACGGCGCGAGCAACAAGGAACTGTTCGGCCAGTGGCTCGCGAAGTGGGTGCCGCCGTGCCTGGACGCCGCGTACGCGCTCCAGCCGATCTGGTCCCAGCCGGCGGAGAAGGCCCGCACCTTCGCCGACTCGCTCGGCGCGACCAAGGAGAAGTTCACCCAGCTGCTCGAGGAGATCGGGCTGGACACCCCGAAGGAGTTGGACAAGTGAGCAGCACCATGCAGTTCGGTTCGCAGGCCGGGTCCTCGAACATGTGCGGCGTCACGCTGATGAACACCCCGGTCGGGCGCGTGGTCGCCGACGTGATGGGGGCCAAGGACGGCGTCTCGCTCGTGGAGTACCCGTCGATGATCCGCGTGGACGGCACCCGCCTCCTGGAGTTCGACTACGACGAGCTGACCGAGGCCCTCGGCGAGCCGTTCGACGGGTCGATCTTCGAGGAGATCAGCTCCACCCACTACGGCCGCATGGTGCACCTGGACGACCGCACCCTGCTGTTCGCCAACCCGGAGGACGCCGCCGAGTACATCGGTTTCGACCTGTCCGCGCACGGCTGACGAAACCCCGCACTCGTGGTGGCGGGCCGGCCGGCCCGCCACCACGGTTCCACCGAGCACCAGCACCGCGAAGGGCGAGCGATGTACGAAAAGGACGGCGAAAAGTACTACGTGGTCGACGGGCACGTCCACATCTGGGACGGCCGGGCGTCGAACCACAAGAACGTGCACGGCAAGCAGTTCATCGACTGCTTCTACGACTACCACAAGAACCTGAGCCCGGAAGAGGTCGTCTGGGACTACGACACCTACACCTACTACGGCGCCGAACGGTTCATGAAGGACCTCTTCGGCGAGGGCTACGTCGACCACGCCATCTTCCAGGCCACGCTGCTCAGCGACTTCTACCACAACGGGTTCGGGCAGACCGAGGAGGCGTTCGGGCTCACCCGGCAGCACCCGGACAAGCTGACCTACAACCACGCCTACGACCCGCGCCACGGCGAGGCGGGGCTGGAGCAGCTGCGCCGGGACGCGGAACGCTTCGGGCTCAAGGGCGTCAAGCTCTACACCGCCGAATGGCACGGCGACTCGCGCGGCTACAAGCTCGACGAGCCGTGGTCGCGCCGGTACCTCGAGGAGTGCCTCGAACTCGGCATCCGCAACATCCACGTCCACAAGGGACCGACGATCCGGCCGCTGGACCGGGACGCGTTCGACGTGGCCGACATCGACAAGGTCGCCACCGACTACCTCGACCTGAACTTCGTCGTCGAGCACGTCGGTCTTCCCCGGCTGGAGGACTTCTGCTGGATCGCCACGCAGGAGTCCAACGTCTACGGCGGGCTGGCGGTGGCGATGCCGTTCATCCACACCCGGCCGCGCTACTTCGCCCAGATCATCGGCGAGCTGCTGTACTGGATCGGCGAGGACAAGATCCTCTTCGGCAGCGACTACGCGTTGTGGACGCCGAAGTGGCTCGTGGAGAAGTTCGTCGACTTCCAGATCCCGGCGGACATGCCGGAGTACGCGCCGATCACGACCGACCAGAAGAAGAAGATCCTCGGCCTCAACGCGGCCGCGCTGTACGACCTGGACGTGCCGCGGCAGTTGAGCCTGCCGACGCAGGCCGGCGACGCGGACGCCGAGGTCGCCGCGGGAGCTGGTGCCCCATGACCCGGATGGCCGTGTCCGTCGAGGCGGAGGTGCTCGCGGCGCTGTCCACCGTGCTCGACCCCGAACTGGACGAACCGGTGACCGAGCTGGGTTTCGTCCGGTCCGTCGCGATCGACGACGAGGGGGTGGAGGTGCACCTGCGGCTGCCCACCTCGTTCTGCGCCCCCAACTTCGCCTACCTCATGGTGGCCGACGCCTACGACGCCCTGGCCGCGGTGCCCGGGGCCGGCCGGGTGCGGGTGCTGCTCGACGACCACCACGACTCCGGCAAGATCAACGCCGGCACCGCCGCGGGGCTCGGTTACGTCGGGACCTTCGGCGTGGAGGCCGAGAACAGCCTCGACGAGCTGCGCCGGACCTTCCAGCGCAAGGCCCACCTGGCGGCGATGGAACGGTGCTGCCGGTCGGTGCTGGCCAGCGGCGCCTGGACGGTCGAGGAACTGCCGCTGCTGGAACTGTTCGACCTGCCGGAGGGCCGTCTGAAGTCGGCCCTGATGCGGCGGCGGGAGGCCATCGGCCTGCCCAACCACTCCCACGCCCGCGTGATGGTCGACCACGACGGGACGCCGGTCGCCCGGTCCGACGTGGCGCTGCGGTTGCGGCTGGCCACCACCACCCGCGTGTCCATCGAGGGCAACGCCCACTTCTGCCGCGGCCTGCTGGCCACCCGCTACGCCGGCGTCGATCCCGCCGGCTCCGCCCCGGTCGTCACCAACACCAGGAGCCACCCATGAAAGCCGCACAGGTCACCGGCTACCACTCGAACCTGGAACTGCGCGACGTCGAGGAGCCCAAGATCACCGGGCCGCTGGACGTCGTGGTCCGGGTGGGCGCGGCGGGCGTGTGCCGGACCGATCTGCACATCCTCGAAGGGCAGTGGGCGGAGAAGTCCGGCGTCGTCCTGCCCTACACGATCGGGCACGAGAACGCGGGCTGGGTGCACGCCGTCGGCGACGCGGTGACGAACGTGGCGGTGGGGGACAAGGTGATCCTCCACCCGCTGATCACCTGCGGACTGTGCCGGGCCTGCCGGCTCGGCGACGACGTGCACTGCGAGAACTCGCGCTTCCCCGGCATCGACACCCACGGCGGGTACGCCGAGTACCTGCTCACCTCGGCCCGGTCGTGCGTCAAGCTCGACGACAGCCTCGAACCGGCCGACGTGGCCGCGCTCGCGGACGCCGGGCTCACCGCGCAGCACGCGGCCGCCAAGGCCGCGAAGGTGCTGCGGCCGGGGGACGTGTGCGTGATCATCGGGGCCGGCGGCCTCGGGCACATCGGCATCCAGTGCCTGAAGGCGATGAGCGCGGCCACGCTCGTCGTCGTGGACCGCAACCCCGCGGCGCTGCGGCTGGCCGAGGAGGTCGGCGCCGACGTCACCGTCGTGGCGGACGGCGACCACGTGCAGGAGGTGCTCGACCTGACCGGCGGGCACGGGGCCGAGGCGGTGCTCGACTTCGTCGGCGAGGGCGGCTCGACCGCGGAGGGCGTGCGCATGCTGCGCCGCGCGGGCAACTACTACGTCGTCGGGTACGGCGAGAACCTCGACGTGCCGACGATCGACATCATCTCCACCGAGATCAACTTCATCGGCAACCTCGTCGGCTCCTACACCGACCTGCAGGACCTGATGGTGCTCGCCGCCCAGGGCAAGGTGAAACTGCACACCGCCCGCTACCGGCTGGACGAGTTCCAGCAGGCCATCGACGACCTGAACGCGGGCAAGGTCCGCGGCCGGGCGATCCTCATCCCCTGAATCGCGGGTTCTTCCCGGCACGGAAAGGAAACAGCAAACATGGCGAAGCAGCTGCGGTTCAGCGAAGAGGCGCGGCGCCGGCTCGAACTCGGCGTCAACACGCTGGCCGACGCGGTCAAGGTCACCCTGGGCCCCAAGGGGCGCAACGCGGTGCTGGAGAAGCTGACCGGTCCGCCGACGATCACCAACGACGGCGTCACCATCGCCAGGGAGGTGCAGCTGGCGGAGCCGTTCGCCAACATGGGCGCCCAGCTGGTCAAGGAAGTCGCGATGAAGACCAACGGGGCCGTCGGCGACGGCACCACGACCGCGACGGTCCTCGCCCAGGCGATGGTGCGGGAGGGGCTGGCCGCCCTCGGCGAGGGGGCGAACCCGATGCGGGTGCGCCGCGGCATCGAGGAGACCGTCGAGGCGGTCGTGGAGTACCTGCGCAAGTCGGCGGCCCAGGTGTCGGGTGAGGCCGAGCTGGAGCGGATCGCCACGCTGGCGGCGAGCGACGACGAACGCATCGGCGGCGTGATCGCCCAGGCGCTGGCGGCGGTGGGCCGGGAAGGCGTGGTCGAGGTGGAGGAGTCCGACGAGCCCGGCCTGGGGGTCGAGCTGGTGGACGGGATCGAGTTCGACCACGGCTACACCTCCCCGTACATGGTCACCGACCGGGACCGGATGGAGGCCGCCTACGATGATCCCGCGATCCTGCTGACCAACAAGAAGATCAGCCAGGTGCAGGACCTGATGCCGACCGTGGAGGCCGCCCGGCGGCTCGGGCGGCCGCTGGTGATCCTCGCGGAGAACGTCGACGGCCCGGCGCTGCAGATGATCCTCAGCGGGAACGTGCACGGCACCTACTCCGCGGTCGTGGTCCGCGCGCCCGGCTTCGGGCACCGGCGGGTGGCGGAGCTGGAGGACCTCGCCGCCGCGCTCGGCGGCCGGGTGATCAGCGACGACTCCGGTCTGACGCTGGCCGAGGTCACCGAGGCCGACCTCGGCCGCTGCGAGCACATCACGATCACCGAGGACACCACGACGATCATCGGCGGGGCCGGTGACGAGCAGGCCGTGCGGGCGCGGATCGGCCAGCTGGACAAGCAGCTCAAGCGGGCCCGCATCGAGCACGACCAGGACAGCCTGCGGTTGCGCATCGCCCGGCTGTCCGGGCGCATCGCCGTCGTCCGCGTCGGCGCCGCGACCAGTGTCGAGCTGAAGGAGCGGATGCTGCGGGTCGAGGACTCGCTGGCGGCGGCCAGGGCGGCGCTGGAGGAGGGCGTGGTCGCCGGCGGCGGGGCGTCGCTGGCGCAGGCCGCGCGGTGCGTGGACCTGGTCGGCCTCGACGGTGACGCGGCGCAGGGTCGCGAGATCGTCCGCCGGGCTCTGGGTGAGCCGCTGCGGTGGATCGCGGCCAACGCGGGCTACGACGGGGAAGAGGTGCTGGCGCGGGTGTCCGCAATGGACAACGGCAGCGGGTTCGACGCCCTCACCGGCGCCTACACCGACCTGTTCGCCGCCGGGGTGGTCGACCCGCTCAAGGTGACCCGTTCGGCGCTGGAGAGCGCGGCCTCCATCGCGGCGCTGCTGATCACCACGGAGACCGCGATCGTGGAGGAGGTGCTGGTCAACCCCGGCGCGATCATCGCTCCCGGCGCCGGGGACCTCGCCGAGGGCATGGTGCGCCCGTCGAACATCTACTGAGTACCGCTACCGGGCCCCACGCGTGCTGCGTGGGGCCCGGTGCTGTGTGGGCGCCGTGCTGTGCGGGTTATCCGGCGACCGGTGCCTGTGCTCGGGCGTGCCGGAGGGCGGTGCCGATCAGGTCCTCCGGTGCACAGTGGACCTCGGCCAGCCCGGCCGCGACTGCCGCGAGCGGGTCGTAGCGCACCCCGCGCGGAGGTGCGGGCTGCACGACCCCGCCCGAGATGATGCGGGCGTCGGCGGCCGCGGCCAGGCGGTACCCGGCGCCGATCGCGTCGCCGTTGAGGGCGGCCACGACGGGCAGCGGATGTGCACGCAGCGCCTCCAGCACGGGTGGCAACCGGTCCAGCGCCGCACGTCCGCCGGGCGCGACGTCCGCCGCGAAGACACCGTCCACCCCGGTCAGGACGATCGGATGCCCGGGCCCGATGTAGGTGATGGCCGCGGCGAGGCCGTCGAGCAGTTCGGCGCTGAGCGGTCGTGGCGCCCGGAGGCGGACCACCACCGCGCCCGACTCGTAGTGCAGGTCCAGCATCGTTCGCCTCCGGAGCGCTCGGGGATCTCCGTAAGCTACCGGCGGCTGGCGGTTTCCCTTGTCTCACAATGAGACCGCCGCGGAGGACGGGCTCTGGTGTGCTGGGGCTCTCCAGGAGGGATGTGGCGATGACAGTGAACGAGCCGGCCGTCGAGGAACCGCCCGGAGAGGGTTCCGTCGAGCGCCCCCACGGGGAGTGCCTGGAGCGGGCGCTGGCCACCCTGGCTCGCTCCGGCTGGCGGATCGACCCGGCGGGGGCCGAGCGCCCCCGCCGGTGAGGTCAGTCCCGCGCGGCTGCCGGATCGAGCCGATGCCGAGCCGGGCGCTGCCCCGCTGATGCGGTCGGTGCCGAGCGGCCCCGCCGGTGAGGTCAGTTCTGCGCGGCTGCGGGATCGAGCCGATACCTTGCCGAGCGCTGCCCCGGCTGATGCGGTCGGTGCCGAGCGGCCCCGCCGGTGAGGTCAGTTCTGCCCGGCTGCCGGGTCGAGCCGATGCCGAGCCGAGCGCTGCCCCGCTGATGCGGTCAGTGCCGTGCGCCCCCGCCGGTGAGGGCTGTGCTGCCCGGCTGCCCGATCGAGCTGAGCTGAGCGCCGCCCACCGGCAACGTCAGTCCCGCACGGCCAGCTCGCCGAGCTGGGACCAGTCGTCCTGGTCCACCACCGTGTTCACGATCCGGGGCGTCTCGGCGAGGTGCCGGGGCAGCGTCTCCTGCGCGGCCCGGAAGTGCGCGGACCGCACGTGCCGGGCGCCGGCGTCGGCGTCGCGGAATGCCTCCACCAGGACGTATTCGGCTGGGTCGTCGAGGCTGCGGGACCACTCGAACCACAGGCAGCCGGGCTCGGCGCGGGTCGCCGCGGTGAACTCCCGCGCGATTTCCGGCCACCGGTCGGCGTGCTCGTCCTTGACCCGGAACTTGGCCGTGATGAAGATCATCCGTTGCTCCTTCGTGCCACAGTGTCCCGGTTGGTGTAGCACCCGGAACCGGCACGAGCTGTCTCGATCTGAGACCGGAGCCGTTGCTTGGCGAACTTCCCGGTCGCCGTCTTGGGGATCTCGTCGCAGAAGAACACCTCGTCCGGCAGCCACCAGGACGCCACGCGGCCCCGCAGGTGGTCCCGGACCTCCTCCGCGGTGAGCGTGGCCCCGGCAGCCGGCACCACGCAGGCCAGCGGCCGCTCGCCCCACTTGTCGTCGGGCACGCCGATCACCGCGGCCTCGGCGACCCCGGGGTGCTCCATGATCGCGTTCTCCAGTTCCACCGAGGAGATCCACTCGCCACCCGACTTCACGAGGTCCTTGGTGCGGTCGACGATCCGCACGTAGCCGTGGCGGTCGATGGTCGCCACGTCCCCGGTGCGCAGCCACCCGTCTCCGGTGAAGGCGCCCGCCCCGTCGCGTTTCCCGAAGTAGGCCGCGGCGATCGTGGGGCCGGCGGCCTGCAGTTCACCCGGCGTCCGCCCGTCCCACGGGGCTTCCCGCCCGTCGTCGCCGACGATGCGGACCTCGGTCAGCGGCACGGCGGGCCCCGGGGTGGCGAGCAGCGCCCGCCGTTCTTCGTCCGGGTAGTCGTCGTGCACGGTGGCGATCCGCGAGGTGGTGACCACCGGGCTGGTTTCGGTCATCCCCCACGCGTTGGTCAACGGCAGCCCGATCGCGTCCTGGTAGGCGCGGGTGAGCGCCTCGTCGACCGCGCCGCCGCCGGACACGATCTGGCGGACCGCGGAGAAGTCGTGCTCGCCGAGCAGGGGCACCAGGCCACGCCAGATCGTGGCGACCGCGGCCCCGAACGTGACCCGGTGGCGGGCGAGCATCCCCGCCAGTTCCGGCGGGGACATCGCCGGCCCGGGCAGCACCAGATCGGCCCCGCACAGCATGGCCGCGTAGGGCAGCCCCCACGCGTTGACGTGGAACATCGGCACGATCGGCATCACCACGTCGCGTTCGCAGATGCCGAACGTGTCCACCATCAGCAACAACGCGGCGTGCAGCACCACCGAGCGGTGGCTGTAGAGCACGCCCTTGGGGTCGCCGGTGGTGCCCGACGTGTAACACAACGCGGCGGCCGTGTTCTCGTCGTCCACAGTGAACTCGCGGCCGGTGTCGCCGGCCCGCGCGAGGAGTTCCTCATAGTCGAAGACGCGATCGTCGTCGGGGATTTTCGCGTCGCTCCCGTCGTCCATGACCACCACCGCACGCACGGTGGTGAAGGTGCCCACCAGCGGCCACACGGCGGGCAGGATGGAGCGGTCGACGAACAGCACGTCGTCGGCGGCGTCGTTGACGATGTAGGTGATCTGCTCGCCGAACAGCCGGTGGTTGATCGTGTGCAGCACCCGCCCGGTGCAGGGCACGGCCAGGTAGAGCTCCACGTGCCGGTGGCTGTTCCACGCGAACGTGCCCACTCGGGCGCCGGCCGGGACGCCGAGCTCGTCGAGGGCGGCGGCCAGGCGTCGCGCCCGCGCGCACACCTGCGCCCAGGTCGTCGTGGTCTCGCCGCCGACCCGGCCCGACACCACGGTCTTGTGCCCGAAGAGGCGTTCGACGCGCCGGAACACGTGCGGCAGGGACAGGGGACGGTCTTGCATCAAGCCGAGCATGGTGATCTTCCTGTGTCGGGGTCAGCGGGTGCAGACGAAGCTCGACGCGCGGTCCGGGTCGCCGGCGCGGTACCGGGGCCATTCCGGGTACTCGCACAGGGGACGGGTGCGCTGGTGGCGCGTGTCGGTGACGACCGGGTCCACCGGTGACTGTCCTTTTTCGACCCAGCGCTCCAGCGCGGACAGCGAGTCCCAGCCCGCGGCGAACGCCGGTGTGCCCGCGTTCGCGTGATTGGCTCCGGGCACGACGTAGTACCGCAGGAACCCGTCCGTGGTCCGCGGGCCGAGTTCCGCGCGCACCCGCCGGTAGTAGTCGCTCGTCGACCGGTCGGAGACCAGCTCGTCCGCGGCGCCGTGCAGCAGGATCAGCTTGCCGCCGCGGGCGGCGAACGGGCGCAGGTCCACGTCGTTGCGGTCCTGGATCGTGGACAGCCTGCTGATCCGGTCCAGCCACGGCCCGGGGTCGCCGGGATCGACGGCGAGCGGGTCGTGGCCGGGGTCGCGGGTCAGGAAGTACTTGACCCACTGGTCCCAGTACTGCATGCCGTAGCCGCTGGTCAGCGGCATCGGGTTGGCCGGCGCGGTGGTGCCGAACCCGAGGAACGGGGTGCGCATGTCCGCGCCGGAGAGGAACGGGAAACCGGGGTAGCCGGTCTCGCCGCTGGCGATCCGGTACGGCCACTCGAACCGGGTGGACATGGCGGTCACGGCGGCGATCTGCGGATCCGACAGGCACCCCGGCCCGGTGTCGGCGCCGTCCGGGCAGCGCAGCGTGCGCGGGTCGAAGTGACAGCCGCCCGGATTGGACACCACCCCGTCCGCGACGCCGTCCAGGCCGTCGCACGCGCCGACGACGCTGGTGTAGAGGAGCGTCTGCTTGTCCGGCCCGGGGAACGCGCCGGGCCGGGACAGGATCTGCGTCAGGTGCCCCAGGTACAGGACCTCGGCGAGGTTGTTCCAGGCGGGGTAGGCCGAAATCACGCCGTCGAAGGCCTCCGGCCACCGTTGCGCGACGACGAGGGCCTCGCGGCCGCCGGTGGAACCTCCGGCGAAGTAGACCTCGGCGGGCTTCGCGCGGTAGGCCTGCCGGATGAGGTACCGGCTGGCGTCGTGAGTCTTCTTGAGCGCGTCACCGGCGGCGAAGTTGCGCAGTGCCTCGTCGTTCACCCCGAACGACCCGTCCAGCGACGGCAGCGCGGCCGGCCCCTGCTGGTGGCCGGAGTCGCTGGCGAACGTGGCGTACCCCCGGGCCAGTGGCGCGGGCTGGTCGGCGGGGCCGAACGGCGCGTTCGCCGTCAGGTCCGGGATCGTGCCGTTGTAGCCGCCACCGCCGAACATGATCGCCTTGTGGTTCCAGCCGGCGGGCAGGGCCACGCGCATCTTGATGGCGGGCGCGGCGGGGTCGACGGGGAAGATGTCCGCGTCGACCCGGCAGTACTCGATCGTCTTGCCGCTGACCACGCTCGTCGTGACCGTCGCGGACGTGACGCGCCCGCCGGAGGTCGGCAGGCTCATCACCGAGGCCGGGATGTCCGTTCCGGCCAGCGCCGCGCACACCGGTGCCGACGGCGGGGCGGCGGTTGCCACGGGGAATCCGGTCGCCAGCAGCACGAGGGCCGCGGGCACGGCTGTCCAACGCGAGGTTCGCATGCCGTCCTCGTTTCAGCGGTAGAGGTGCGCGCCGGGCACGGCGTGCGGATCTTCGCGGACCTGGGCGGGGTTCGTCTCGGGCAGGAACCACGCGCTGACGAAGGTGATCAGGCCCATCAGCGCGATGTAGGCGGCGACCGGCAGGGTGCTCCCGGTCTGCGCGATGAGCGCGGTCATGAGGAACGGCGTGCCACCGCTGACGATGATCGCGGAGAGCTGGTAGGCCAGCGACGCGCCGGAGTAGCGGACGTTGGGCGCGAACAGCTCGCCGAGGAAGCTCGCGATCGGGCCGTAGGTGAGGCACTGGAACACGAAACCCACCACCACCGCGACGAAGATCAGCGGCAGCGACGCGCTGTCGACGAGCCAGAAGTACGGGAACGCCCAGACGGCGACGCCCAGACCGCCGATCAGGATCAGCGGCCGCCGTCCCACCTTGTCCGAGAGGTGACCGGACCACGGGATGGTCACCAGCATCGCCACGGAACTGCCCAGCACGACCGCGAGCAGCGGGTTGCGCTCGAGCCCGAGCGAGCCGGTGCCGTAGCTCAGCAGGCCGGAGATGCTGACGTAGAACAGGCTGTTGGTGGCCGAGAGGATCCCGCAGCCGAGCAGGATGGTTCCCCACTTGGTGCGCACCACCTGCGCCAGCGGCGCCCGGACCACCGCCTTCTCCGGCCGCGACGCGCGCCGCTGCAGCTCGCGGAACTCCGGCGTGTCCTCCACTTTGGTCTGGATGTAGAGGACGACCACGAACATCACGACGCTCACCAGGAACGGGATGCGCCAGCCCCAGCTGAGGAAAGCGCTGTCCGGCATCAGGCTGCTGGCCGCCACGAAGATCAGGTTGGAGATGATCACGGCGACGGGCACGCTCGTCTGCCCGAAGGTCCCGGCGAAGCCGCGCCGTTTCGCGCCGGCGGATTCGGTGAGCAGCAGCACGATGCCGCCCCACTGCCCGCCTGCCGCGAGACCCTGCACGAACCGCAGCACAACCAGCAGCGTCGGGGCCAGTGCGCCGATGCTCGCCGCGCTGGGCAGGCAGCCGATCAGGAAGGTCGCCGCCCCCATCAGCGCCAGGCAGGTGACCACCACCGGCTTGCGCCCGTACTTGTCGCCGAGGTGCCCGGCGAGCACCCCGCCGATCGGGCGGGCCACGAAGCCGGCCCAGAACGTGCTGAAGGCGAGGAGCGTTCCGGTCAGCGCCGAGGAGTGCGGGAAGAACACCTTGGGGAACACCAGCGCCGCCGCGGTGCCGTAGAGGAAGAAGTCGTACCACTCGATCGAGCTGCCGATCAGCCCCACCGCCAGCAATTTGCGGAAGGACCGGCGCGGGACCGCGGGCCCGCCGGTGCTCAGCCGGCCGGACTGTCCGTCGGGTTGCGCGAGCGGAGTTGCCATACATGCCGCCTTCGTTGGGAGCACGGGTGATGGCGGTCAGGTTAGGGGCGCCGCTGCCGGGTGGTTGAGGTGTGTATCATCCACACCTCACGCCGTTCTGGTGGTTCTTTCTTCCATCTGGTGCGGAGGAGGGATGGCACTGTGGCCAGCGACCCCGGGGGCGAGTCGCACCCGCTCCTGCGCCGTCAGCGCGAACTGACGTCCCTGTACGCGACCGCCAAGTCCCTCACCGCGCTCGGCGAGCTCGACGAGGTGCTGCGCTCGATCGTCCGGCACGCCCACGACCTGATCGGCACGGACTTCACGTACCTGTCGCTGGTCGGCGCGGACGGGCGGCTGTCGGCCAAGGCGTCGGAGGGCACGATCTCCGCGTCCTTCCTGGCCGCGTCCATACCCGCCGACGTGGGGCTCGGCGGCAAGGTCCTGGCGTCCCGGAGCCCGCACTGGGTGCGCGACTACGCCGCCGCCACCAGCATCGCCCACGATCCGGACTTCGACCGCGTGGTCGGCCTCGAGGGGCTGGTCGCGCTGCTCGGCGTGCCGCTGGTCATCCGGGGCGAGGCGGTGGGCGCCCTGTTCGCCGCGGACCGGTCCGTGCGGTCCTTCCAGGCGGAGGAGATCGCCCTGCTGAGCGCGTTCGCCGATCACGCCGCGGTCGCGCTGGACAACGCCCGGCTCTACGACGCCAGCCGGACCGCCCTGCAGGAGCTGCGGGTCGCGTACCGGAAGATCGAGGAGCACGTGGCCGTCATGGAGCGGGCGCAGGCGAGCCACGAAGCGCTCACCGGGGTGGTGCTGGAGGGCGGGACGCCCGGCGACGTCGTGCAGCTCCTCGCCGACCAGCTGGGCGGCTGCGTCACGCTCCTGGACCGGGCCGGCGTCGCGGTCGTCCGCGGGGACTCGGCGGCGGACCCGTGCCGGGCTCCGGCCGTGGACGACCTCGCCGCGGCTTTCCGGAACGCGCAGCGATCGGGCCGGTGCACCACGTCGGTCGACGGGGCGGGGGTCGCCCACAGCGTGGCGTCGATCCAGGCCGGCGACAGTTTCCTCGGCGCGCTCGCGTGGAGCCGGGCGGCGGGCGGCGAACGCGGTGTCCGGGACGACATGGACGTGCGGACCTTGGAGCGGGCCACCCACATCCTGGGGCTGCTCATCCTCAAGGAACGGGCCGTCGCCGAGGCGAGCGAGCGGCTGAGCGGGGAGCTGCTGACCGAGCTGATGGTCGGCAGTCCCGGGGCCAGCGCGGCCCAGCGCACCCGAGCCAGGGCCCGCAACATCGACGTCGACCGGCTGGAGCTGGTTCTCGTCGCCGACTCCGCCACGCTGTCGTCCACCGAGCTGTCGCGGCACCTGCACGACATCGCCAGGGACCGCGCCGGACTGGCAGGCGAGCACCTCGGCCGGGCCACGATGATCCTGCCCAGCACCGACGACGACCGGACCGTCGAGGAGGTCCACCGGCGCCTGCGCCGCGCGGCGGGCGTGCCGGTGACGGTCGTGGGGGAGCGGGCGGTCCACCAGGACTGGGCCAGGGCCTTCTCACTGGCCGGCCGCTGCAGCGCCGTGGTGCGCGCGCTGGGGCACACGGACCTGGGCGCCACCACGGCGCGCTACGCCCTCTACGCCATGGTTTTCGACACCGAACGGGTCCGCGACCTCGACCGGTTCATCGCGGGCACGATCGGCCCGCTGCTGGACTACGACCACCGGCGCGGCACCGACCTCGTCGGCACGCTCGACGCCTACTACGCGAACCGCGCCAACGTCGCGGCGACCGCGCGGGCGTTGCACCTGCACGTCAACACACTGCTGAAGCGGCTGGACCGGGCCGGCGAGCTGCTGGGCGTCGACTGGCGCCAGGAGGACAACCTGGAACTGCGGCTCGGGTTGCGGCTGCACCGGCTACGGGCGGTGGCACCCGGCCCGCCGTGAGATGCCCGCGCGACGGGGTTCAGTGCTCGCCCCGCGTCCGCCGGTTCTTCCCGGAGTGCCACACGACGCGGATCTCCGAGAGCAGTTCCAGCGGTTTGGCCGGCACGGTCTTCGGCAGTGAGCTCGCGAACCGCAGCGGGTCCTTGCGCAGGCGGCGCAGCATGCGCTTCGGTTTGGTGACCAGCCGCTGGCGGAGGTCGGCCAGGTAGTCGGCGCGCACGTCGCGGCCGTAGGTCCGCCCGCAGGCGGTGCAGGTGACCTCGGCGAGGAGGCGCCCGGCGTAGACGACCTCGTGCACGGTGTCCGTCCCGCACCGGGAGCAGGTCAGTTCCGCGTGCCGGACAGTGCTCATCGCTGCCTCATCTCCGGTAGTTCGCCGAGGCCAGGACCTGCTCGGCGATCACCAGGTCGTGTGCGTAGGTGACCTTGATGTTCTCCTGTTCCCCGGCCACCCAGTGGATGGGCAGCCCGGAGAAGCGCTCCATCACCGACGAGGTGTCGGTGCCCTCGAACCGCTGCCGCGCGGCCTCTTCGTAGGCGTCCAGCAGCGGGCGGGCGTGGAACGCCTGCGGGGTCTGGGCGCGGATCGCCGTGCCCCGCGGCAGGTTCGTCAGCCCGCCGTCCGCGACGGCCATGATGTCGTCGGCCGCGAGACCGGGCACCGCGCCGCCGTGCCGCCGCGCCGCCTGCAGCACTCCCGCGATCAGCGCCGGGCTGGCCAGCGGGCGGGCGCCGTCGTGCAGGAGCACCGTGTCGACCGCGCCGCTGTCGATGCGTTCGGCGAGGTGCCGCAACGCGCGCAGCTCGGACTCCTGCCTGCTGCGGCCGCCGTGCACCACCTCGACCTCGGCGCCGTCGACCTCGCGTTCCAGCACCCACTCGACGAGCTCGTGGTCCTGCGGCCGGGTGACCAGGACGAGCACACCGATCCCGGGCACCCGCGCGAACGCGCCGAGCGACCAGGACACCAGCCGCCGTCCGGCCAGGGGCAGGTAGACCTTGTTGACGTCGGCCCCGACCCGGGTCCCGGACCCGCTGGCCAGCACGACCGCGGCGGCGTGAGCACGTCGATCCATCCCGCCGATCATAACGTCAGCAGCTCCTGCACCGAGGCCAGCAACCGGGCGGCGTCCGCGCCGTCGCCGACCCGGTGGTCGACCGTGAGACCGACCGTGCACCGCAGGGACAGCCCGATGCCGCCGGGCACCGGGACCACTTTCTCCTGCACCCGCCCGACGGCCAGTGCCGTCGCCTGCGGCGGGCTGAGCAGCGCGTGGAAGGCGTCCACCGCGAACCCGCCGAGGTTGGACAACGTGGTGGTGCCGCCGGACATCTCGGCGAGCGTGAGCTTCCCGGCGCGGGCGCGGCGGACCAGATCGCGGACGCGCCCGGCCAGCCCGTCGTCCAGATCGGGGTCGCGCAGCACCGGGGCGAGCAGCCCGCGCCCGGTGTCCACGGCGAGCGCGACCCCGACGTGGCCGTGCCGTCGCACGTCGCCGTCGGCCCATTCGGCGTTCAGCTCGGGGTGCCGGCGCAACGCTCCCGCGAGGGCGCGCAGGAACACCGTGGTCCAGTCGCCGCCCGCGGGCACTTCGAGGTCGCGGTAGACGACGAACTGGGGGACCTGCGCGCTGGCGGACATCCGCCGGGCGATCACGGCGCGCGGGCTGCGCCGCGGTTTCACCTCCAGCGGTGGCAGGTCGGCGAGCCGGATGGTGGCGGCGGGACCGGTGGGCGTGATCGTGGCCAGGTCGATGCCGCGTTCGGCCGCGGCCCGCCGGGCGGCGGGCACGGCCGCGACCCCTGCCGGCGCCGCGGGCACGGGCTCGGGCTCGGCCGCAGCCGGCGCCGCGGGCGCGGGTCCGGGTTGGGCCGCAACCGGCGCCGGCGCCGCGGGCACGGGCTCGGGTTCCCGCTCCCGCTCCGGCTGCGGCGCAGGCTCCGGTGCGGGACCGTCGAACAGGCCCGCCAGCAGATCCTCGGCCGCGGTGGTCAGGTAGGCGATCGGCTCGCCGACGGCGACCACGTCGTCCGGCTGCGCGACGATCCGGGCGAGGGTGCCGTCGGCGGGCGCCTCGACCTCCATGTCGACCTTGTCGGTGGCCACCTCGCACACGACCTCGCCCGCGCGGACCTCGTCCCCTTCGGACTTGTGCCAGGTCACCAGCGTGCCCTCGGTCATGGTCATCGACATCTTCGGCATGACCAGCGGCGCTTCCTGCATCACCACCTCCGCACCAGGTCCGCGGCTGCCCGCACGATGTCGCCGGCCTGCGGCACCGCGGCCCGCTCCAGTTGCGGCGCGTACGGGATCGGCACGTCGAGCCCGCACAGCCGGGCGATCGGCGCGCGCAGGTGCCCGAACGCGGGCGACTCGCCGATGGTCGCGGCGATCTCGGCCATGAACCCGGCCGTCTTCGGCGCTTCCTGCACCAGCAACGCGCGCCCGGTGCGGATCACGTCGTCCACGATCGGCTGCGCGTCGAGCGGTTTGAGCGTGCGCGGGTCGATCACCGACGCCTCGACACCGTCCGTGGCCAGCTGTTCCGCCGCCTCCAACGCACGCGACACCATGACGCCGGTCGCCACGATGGTCAGGTCGGCCCCGGTCCGGCGCACGGCCGCCTCACCGAGCCGGGCGGGCGTGGCCGCCTCGGGCACCGGGCCGCTCTGCTTGTAGAGCAGCTTGTGCTCCAGCACGATCACCGGGTTCGGATCCTCGATCGCCGCGAGCAGCAGGGTTTTCGCGTCGGCCGGGGTGGCCGGCATGACCACCTTCAGCCCGGGCACGTGCGCGAACCACGCCTCCAGGCTCTGCGAGTGCTGCGCGGCGGCGCCGGTGCCGGAACCGGTGGGCGCGCGCAGCACCATCGGCACGGTCGCCGCGCCGCCCAGCATGAAGTGGATCTTCGCGGCCTGGTTGACGATCTGGTCCATGGCCTGCGCGGTGAAGTCGGAGAACTGGATCTCCACCACCGGCCGCATCCCGGCGAGCGCGGCCCCCACCGCCGCGCCCACGATGCCCAGCTCGCTGATCGGGGTGTCCCGGATCCGTTCCTCGCCGAAGCGGTGCACCAGGTCGCCGGTGACGCCGAAGGCGCCGCCGTACGTGCCGACGTCCTCGCCGAGCAGGAACACCCGCTCGTCGGCGGTCATCGCCTGGGCCAGCGCCTCGCGCACGGCCTCGGCGTAGGTGAGGGTGCGGGTCTGTTCCGCCACCGCGGTCATTTCGCGTACACCGCCTCGGTCAACGACTCCGCCGAGGCGTCCGGCGCGGCGTTGGCGGCGCGGATCGCCGCCCGCACCCGCTCGCGGGCTTCGTCCCGGCAGGCCTGGATCTCCTGGTCTCCCAGCGTGTTCGCCACCCGTTGCTCGAACCGGGCGATCGGGTCGCGTTCCCGCCACTGCTCGATCTCTTCGCGGGTGCGGTAGAGGTTCTTGTCGCTCTTGGAGTGGCCCTTCCAGCGGTAGGTCATGGCTTCGACCAGCGTCGGGCCCTCGCCCGCGCGGGCGCGCGCCACCGCGTCGGCCACCGCGTCGTGCACCGCCTGCGGGTCGTTGCCGTCGACCGTCACGCCGGGAATGCCGTAGGCGGCGGCGCGTTCGGACAGCTGTTTGACCCGGAACGCGCGGCTCACCGACATCGACATCCCGTAGTGGTTGTTCTCGCACACGAACACCACCGGCAGGTCCCAGACCGCGGCCAGGTTGACGCCTTCGTGCCAGGCGCCTTCGTTGACCGCGCCGTCGCCGAAGAAGCTGACCACGACCTCCTGCCCGCCGCGCATCCGCACCGCCAGCCCCGCGCCCGCGGCGATCGGCACGCCGCCCGCGACGATGCCGTTCGCGCCGAGGTTGCCCGTCGCCACGTCGGCGATGTGCATCGACCCGCCCCGGCCGCGGCAGTAGCCGGTCTCCTTCGCCAGCAGCTCGGCCATCATCTCGTCCAGCCGCGCGCCCTTGGCGATGCAGTGCCCGTGACCGCGGTGGGTGGAGGTGATGTAGTCCCCTTCGGACAGTGCCAGGCAGGCGCCCACCGGCACCGCTTCCTGCCCGATCGACAGGTGCATGGTGCCGTGCATGAGCCCGCGCGCGAACAGGTCGTCCACCGCTTCCTCGAAGCGCCGGATCGTCCACATGGTGAGCAGCGCCTCGCGGGCCGGTCCGGCGTCGCCGATCAGATCCATCGTCGTCCCCTTCACGCCGGAACCAGGTCCCGCACCGGCTCGCCCTGCAGGAGCCGGTCCTGCAGGCGCCGCAGGGACGCGATCGTGGTGGTCTCGTCGACGGCGACGTCCGCGGCGGTCAGCACCGTGCCTGCGGGCACGTCGCGCAGTACGCGGGCGCCGCTGACCAGGCCGAGCGGCACGTGGCCGCCCGCGCGGGCCGCCTCGGCGGAGTCGGTGACGCCGTAGACGGTCTCACCGCCGATGCCGTCGACCAGTTCGCCCTTCGCCAGGTCCCGCTTCGCCACCGCCAGCACCTCCGCGTTCCACGCGACCGGCGCGAGGCTGGGGGTGCGGTCGAGCACGGCCTGCGCGACGGACAGCGGCGCTTCGACGCTCGCCAGGTGGTAGGGCCGGTAGAAGGTGTAGTACGGGCCGGGACCCATGCCCAGGTAGGCCATTTCCTCGACGACCACCGGGTCGTCGCTGTGGCCGACGACGAACACGCCCGGCGCGACCGGCCCCGTGCAGTAGTCGACCACGCCGGGTTCCGGCAGCTGACCGCCGTCGGCCGCGGGGCGGAAGATCCGGTTCAGATCGTCCACAGTGGAGTAGGGGCCGGTCATGCCGCGGCGGCTCACCTGCAGGCCGGCGCCGTTGGCGAGGGCGGCCATCTCGATCATGGTCTTCGAGCCGTCCACGAAGCTGGCGAGCATGTGCGGGTTCATGCCCTTCGCGGCGGCCTCCGCCGCGACCGAATCCGGGGTGGCTGCCGGGTCGAGCGGGTTGTTCTTGCCCTTCCCGGCGCACACGACCGCGAAACCGATGTCGCGGACGTAGTCGACGAGCGCCTTGCACTCCACGGGTTCGTCGCCGCGGCACACCGTGTAGACGCGGCCGAGTCCGGCGGCCACCTTCGACAGCAGGAGGCCGACCGTGACGTCGCATTCCACGTTGAGCAGCGCGATGTCCTTGCCCGCCAGCAGCCCGGCGAACGCGACCCGGGCGCCGACCTCGGGCACGCCGCTGGCGTCCACGATCACGTCGACCGGCAGGCGGGTCAGCGCCAGCGCGTCGTCCACCACGACCGCCTGGCCCAGTTCCACCGCGGCCGCCAGGTCCCCGTCGGTCCGGACGTCCGCGCGCCCGGCCCGCTCGAAGGCCCGCACCCCGCGCTCCGGGGCGATGTCGGCGATCGCGGCGACCTCCATGCCGTCGATCCGGGCGGCCTGCACGACGAAACCCAGCCCCATCTGGCCGGCGCCCACCAGTCCGATGCGGACCGGACGGCCCACTTCGCGTTCGCGGGCTCGCAGCCGATCGGCGTAGCTCATCTCGACACCTTCCCCGTCTGCACAAATGTGCACGTCATATGCACTTCAGTGATTTCTTGGTACCACGCAGGCGATAACCAGCACAACCCTTCACGTTGTCTGCACATTTGTGCACAACGAGGAATGGAAAAGGGGCCGGCTCCCGTAAGGAAGCCGGCCCCGTTCCGCGCCGGGAATTCAGGCGGCCGCGCGTTGTCCCGCGGTCAGCCGGGACACCATCGTCATCGCGTCGGCGGCGGCCTTGGCCACGGCCTTCGACGGCGCCCGCTCGGTGAGCGTGCCGAGCGGCCCGGTCAGCTCCGGGCGTTCCCGGAACCGGGCGAACACCGACGCGCCCTCCATGGCCAGTGCCCTGGTGACCGCGTTCCGCCGCCGGTCGACCACCAGCAGCACCACCGCGCCACGCAGCTTGCCCTTGGCCCGCCCGGTCACCAGCAGCACGCCGCCGCGGTTCTCCTCCGCCGCGACCTGGTTGACCACCCGCGCGTACCGCAGGTGCTGCCGGTAGCTGAAGTAGCCGGCCACCACGAACCCGGCGACCAGGATCGCGGCGGCCTGCCAGGTCACGTCGTGCTCCCGCCGCTGAGCGTCAGCGTCGCCCCGGCGGCAGGCAGTGACACCGTTCCCCGGCCGTGCACCGCGCCGGGCAGCAGTGTGGTGCCCTCGTCCGGGTTGAGGTAGACCACGATGTGCCCCAGCGTCTGCAGGTTCTCGTGGGCGCGCTCGCCGACCGCGGTCAGTTCGATTTCCGCGTCGCCGAGCCGGAAGATGTCGCCGACGCGCACCTCCCGTTCCGGCTTCGCGGCAGGGGAATGCACGACGCTGACGCTTTCCAGCGCGTCCGGGATCGGATCGGCGTAGAGGATCACCACCCCGCCGTCCACCATGTCCTGCGCCTCCTCGCCGGCCCGCAGGATCGTGCTCTCGTAGTACACCGTCATCGTCGACACCTCACAGTCCGAAGCTCGCGCCCCAGGCGATGATGACCGCCAGCGGCGCCGTGATCAACCGGCTGATCAGCACCGCGGGGGTGCCGACCGCGACGGTCTCGGGTTTCGCCTCGCCGAGGGCGAGGCCGACCGGGATGAAGTCGCAGCCCACCTGCCCGTTGATCGCGAACAACGTCGGCAGCGCGTACTGCACGGGCAGCGCGCCGATCGCGATCTGGCTGCCCATCAGCGTGCCGACCACCTGTGCGATCGCCGCGCCCGGCCCGAGGATGGGGGACAGGAACGGCAGCGACACCACGAGCGAGATCACGACCAGACCGAGCGGGTTGCTCGCGATCGGGGACAGCACGTTCGCGATCCCGCGCGCGATCCCGGTGTAGTTCACGATGCCCAGCAGCAAGCTGACGTAGGCCATGAACGGCAGGATCGTGGTGAGCGTCAGCTCGACGGTCTGCCTGCCCGAGGCCAGCATCGTGTTCACGAACGAGCCGACGCCCGAGCCGAACTTCACGAACACCCCGGACACCGAGTCGAACGCGCGCCCGAACCCCGTGGACTGCCCGCCGGTGACCGTCGCCGCGACGTCCCGGGCCGACGGGCGTTCCTCCCGCGGCGGCACCTTCGGCGGCGCGGTGCCCGTCTCGCTGTCCGCCGCGGTCACTTCCTTGACGCCGACGGCGGAGACGAACAGTTCCTCGGTGATGAACTTCGCCAGCGGCCCGCCCGGCGCGCCGGGGTAGACGTCCACAGTGGGCAGTCCCTTGCGCGGGTAGACGCCGATCCGGGCGGTGCCACCGCAGTTGATCACCGCGGCGACCACCTCGTCGTCCGGCACCGAGGTGTGGAACCCGTCCACCGCCTCGGCGCCGGTGAGCTCGGCGATCCGCGCGGCCACCGGGTGGATGCCTCCGCCGGTCACGGACAGGACCTTGTCGCGCTTGCCGTCGACCCGCAGCAGCAGGCCCTTGCCCCAGCCGCCTTCGCCGGGGCGGACGAACACCGCGCGGGTGGTGTGGGTTTCGGTCATTTCGCACCCGCCTTGGCCGCCTCGAACTGCCGGTCGAAGTCCGCGAACACCTCGGTCCGCCCGGTCCGCTTGATCATGAACGCGGTGATCCGCTCGGTGACCACGCCGCGGATGAAGATCACCACGATGCCGACCAGGAAGTACCGCAGCGCCAGCGGCACCGTCGACTGCCCGAGCTGGGCCACGCCGTTGGCCACGCCCAGCCAGACGAACAGCTCGCCGGCGTTGGCGTAGGGGAAGAACGTCGTCACCGGGTGCACGAACGACACGGCGGAGTCGTAGAACGCCGGCTTGTGCCGCTCCGGCAGGAACCGGCCGAACGAGTAGGCCATCGGGTTGGTCAGCATGAGCACCGCCAGGACCGGCATGATCGTGTAGCGGGTGATCCACCACCGCGCCGACCACCGGACGGCTCTGGTGACGCGCTGCTCGCCGATGAACGTCGTGATCGCGTACATCGCGGTCAGCAGGACGATCAGGGTGGGCAGAATGCCGGTCACCAGGCTCACGAACTGCTCGCCGGAGGCGTTGAACAGCCCGATGAAGTGGCTGCCGAGCCACTCGAGGACACCGAGGGGACCGGAACTGGACCCGGTGTCCGCCTGCTGCGCCATTACAGCAAGCTCCTCCATATTTTCCTCCTTGTCGGCCCCCTGAACAAACGTGTCTGCACATAAGTGCAAAGCTTCTTCACGTTTGACAGTGATGTGTGTAACATGCCGGTCCAGCGGGTCACAACCCCCAACGCGAAGGAGCGACATGCCTGAGATCAAAGTCCGGATCGCCTCGCCGGTCGGCCTGCACGCCCGCCCCGCGAGCCAGTTCGTCAAGGCCGCGGCCCGGCACGGCGGACCGGTCTCGATCGCGCGGCCGGGCGCCGAACCCGTCGACGCCCGCAGCATGCTTTCGGTGCTGGGCCTGGCGATCGGGCACGGCGAGGAGGTCGTGATCACCGCCGAAGGGGACAACGCCGACGCGACGCTCGCCGAGCTGTCCCGGCTGGTGTCCACCGCGGACGCCTGATGCCACCGCCCCGCGAACAGCAGCTGCTCGTCAAGGCGGCGCGCCTGTACTACGAGGAAGGCCGGTCCCAGCACCAGATCGCGGAGACGCTGGGCGTGAGCCGCTCCAGCGTCTCCCGGATGCTGACCGCGGCGCGGGAACGCGGCATCGTGCAGATCCGCATCAACGACCCGGCCGGGCGGGACCTGGACCTCGAAGGCGAGCTCGCGGCGCGGTTCGGGTTGCGCGACTGCCGGGTCGCGGAGAACGCCGCGGGGGAGCGCCCGTTGCCGCGCGTCGGTGAGCTCGGCGCCCGGTGGCTGCTGGAGAACGTCCACTCCGGACAGCGGGTCGGGGTGTCGTGGGGGCGCAGCCTGCAGGCGGTCGTGCAGCACGTGCCCGAGGAAAGCGCGCTCGACGTCGAGGTGCTGCCGCTCGTCGGCGGCCTGTCGTCGGTGGAATCGGCGATCAGCGGCGAGGAGCTGGTCCGCGACCTGGCCGCGCGACTCGGCGGCCGGTTCCAGCTGCTGCACGCACCCGCGTTGTTGACTTCCCGGGCGGGACGGGACATCCTGCTCGCCGAACCGTCCATCCGGGACGCTCTGGACCGGGCGCGCAAGGTGCACGTCGCGGTCGTCGGCATCGGCAGCGTCGGGGTCGGGTCCTCGGCGGCCCTGCTCACGGCCATGGAGCTGACGCCGGAGGAGCGCGCGGAGTTCGAGGGCCACCACCCGGTGGGTGACTTCTGCGCGCGGTTCTTCGACGCCGACGGGCGTCCGGTGCCGGGGCCGGTCGACGACCGGGTGATCAGCACGACGTTCGCCGACCTGGCCGGCATCCCCACGGTGGCGGGTGTCGCGGCCGGGGCGGAGAAGGCGCGCGGCACGCTGGGCGCGCTGCGCACCGGTGTCCTCGACGTCCTGATCTGCGACCAGTCGCTGGCCGGCGCCCTGCTCGACTGAAAGGTGTTGCGCATGCTGGGAACGAGGTTGTCCGGGGTCGCGGTGAGCCCGGGACGCGCGAGTGGTCCCGTGGTGCGGGTCGCCGAGCCGCTGGGCGAACCCCCGCACACCCCGGCGCCCGCCGACCCGGCCGCCGACGCGGCGCGGATCGCGCCGGCCGCGGCGGCCGTCGCCCGGCGGCTGGAGGACCTCGCCGCCACCGCGGCGGGCGAGGCGGCGGACATCCTGTTCACCACCGCGGCGATGGCGAACGACCCCGGGCTGGTCGCCGAGGCCGAGCGGCTGGTCACGGTCGAAGGCGTGCCCGCGCCGCGCGCGGTGCACGAGGCCGCGGACGGGTTCGCCCGCTCGCTGGCCGCCGCGGGCGGGTACCTCGCCGAGCGCGTGCGGGACATCCAGGACGTGCGGGACCGCATCGTCGCCGAACTGCTCGGCGTCGAGCCGCCCGGGGTGCCGGAACTGGCGTCGCCGAGCGTGCTGGTCGCCCGCGATCTCGCGCCCGCCGACACCGCGGGGCTCGATCCGGCGAAGGTGCTGGCGCTGGTGACCGAGCAGGGCGGGCCGACCAGCCACACCGCGATCCTGGCGCGGGCGCTGGGAATCCCCGCCGTCGTCGCGGTGCGGGGGTTGCTGGCCTCCGGTGCCGAGGCGCTCGTCGTGGACGGCGACACCGGCGTGGTCGAGCCGGCCGACCCGCGCGGACCGGTGGTGGCCGCGGACCGGCGGGCGGCGGCGGAGTGGAACGGCGTGGGCGCGACGGCGGACGGGCGCCGGGTCCGGATCCTCGGCAACGTCGGTTCGGTGGCGGACGCGCGGGCGGCCGCCGACGCCGGCGCCGAGGGGATCGGGTTGTTCCGCACGGAGTTCTGCTACCTGGACGCGCCGTCCGAGCCGTCCGTGTCCGAGCAGCGTGCGGCGTATGCGGCCGTGCTCGCACCGTTCGCCGGGAAGCCGGTGGTGGTGCGGACACTGGACGCGGGGGCGGACAAGCCGCTGGCGTTCCTGGCTCCGGAGCCGGAGCCGAACCCCGCGCTGGGGGTGCGGGGCGTGCGGGTCGCGTTCGCCCGTCCGGAGGTGCTGGACCGCCAGCTCGAAGCGATCGCCGCCGCGGCCGCCGAGTCGGATGCGGAGGTGTCGGTGATGGCGCCGATGGTGGCGACCGCCGCGGAGGCGGCGTGGTTCGCGGAGCGGGCGCGGGCCGCCGGGATCGCCCGGGCCGGGGTGATGATCGAGGTGCCCGCGGCGGCGCTGGCCGCGCGCGAGATCCTGGAGGTGGTGGATTTCGTGTCCGTGGGCACCAACGACCTCGCGCAGTACACGTTCGCCGCGGACCGTCAGCTCGGCGCGGTGGCCGCGTTGAACGACCCGTGGCAGCCGGCGCTGCTCCGGTTGATAGCCCTGATCGGCGAAGCGGCGCGGGATGCCGGCAAGCCGGCGGGCGTGTGCGGGGAGGCGGCGGCGGACCCGCGCCTGGCCCGCGTGCTGACCGGCCTCGGGATGACGAGCCTGTCGATGACTGCGGCCGCCATCCGCCCGGTCGGAGCCACCCTGGCAACGGCGACGTTCACCGACTGCGAGGCGGAGGCCCGCCGCGCGGTGGGGTCTGGTGCCTGAGCCGTGGCCCAATCGCCGGAGGCCGGCCGGCTGCTCACCGCCGACGGCCGCTGGTTCAGCGCGGCTTGGCTCCACTCCACGGCGATCGTGCCCTTCGCGACTCCGTTCGGCGCTGATGACCAGGTTCTGGAGAGATTCCGGGACGGCGCGCGTGCCGTCGGTGCGGCGTCGGTGTTCGTCCTTCCCCTCGGTGATGAGCGCCCGTGGGTGGTCGGTATCGACGAAGACCCTCTCGGTGTGCGTGGTGAGGTCCTGCTCGCTGTGCCCAACTGGGACGGGGCCGTGCTGATCACGGACGCGCGGTACTCCCTCCTGGCGGGTACCGCGGAGTTCCTCGCCGCCGCCGTGCCGTGGGGCGTCGACCGGTCGCGTGCGCGTTTCGGTCGAGACGCCCGGCGGCTGGCGGAGGTATATCCGGAGCTCCTCGAAGTGGCAGCGCGATTGCCGCCCGCCCGGCCGGTGCTGGCCTCGCCGCGCGACGTGGAACCTGGCTCCGCGCTCGCCGAGCAAGTGCGGCTCATGGAATCGTTCGCGGAAGGCTCGATCGCGGCGCCCGACTTCGCGCGAGCCTGGCCGGCCGCGCGCCGTCGGAGACCGCACCCGGAGGAGCTGCTCGACGAGCCGTTCGAACGCCTGCTCGCGGACGTGTTCTTCCTGCTCGAGGACTACGTGATCGATCCCGGGCTGCGCGACCCGGGCGACCTGACGGACGAAGGCCTCCGCCACGGAGTACAAGCCGTTGTGCAACGGCTCCGGCTGTTGGAGGAACCTCGTCGCGGCTAGCTCGAAGCCGCCAGGACCCTTAATCCGGCCAGCTGTGCACCGGCTCGTTCGTGTGCATGTGCTCCCGGTACTCGCCGACCAGGGTGCGCAGCGTGTCGAACCTGTCCAGGCCCGTCGTGTCGAACAGGCTGCGGAACCGTCGTTGCTGCCAGCTCGCGCCGGTGGTGCCGGTCAGGCACCGCTGCTCGATCACGCCCAGCAGCCGGTCGCGTTCACCGGCGTCGACGTCCCACTTCCGCAGCCCCTCGTCGGCCATCGGCAGCAGCCGCCGCAGCACCAGTTCCGCCACCGGGACCGTGCCCAGCCCCGGCCAGTAGATCGAGGCGTCGATGCCGTTGCGCGCGCAGGTGTGGAAGTTCTCCTCCGCCGCGCTGAACGACATCCGGGTCCAAATCGGACGCTCGTCCTCGGCCAGGGTGCGGACGAGTCCGAAGTAGAACGCGCCGTTGGCCATGGTGTCGATGACCGTCGGACCGGCGGGCAGGACCCGGTTCTCCACCCGGAGATGAGCGCGGTCGCGGGTGACCGCGTAGATCGGCCGGTTCCAGCGGTAGATCGTGCCGTTGTGCAGCCGCAGCTCCTGCAGCGACGGCGTGTCGCCCCGGTCGAGCACCTCGAACGGGTCCTCCTCGGAGCAGATCGGCAGCAACGCGGAGAAGTACCGCGCGTTCTCCTCGAACAGGTCGAAGATCGAGGTGATCCACCGCTCGCCGAACCACACCCGCGGCCGCACGCCCTGCGCCTTCAGCTCCTCGCGGCGGGTGTCGGTGGCCTGCTCGAACAGCGCGATGCGCGTCTCGGCCCACAGGTGCTTGCCGAGCAGGAACGGCGAGTTCGCACCGACCGCGACCTGCACCCCGGCGATCGCCTGCGCGGCGTTCCAGTAGGCGGGGAACTGCGCGGGACTCACCTGCAGGTGGAACTGGGTGCTCGTGCACGCCGCCTCGGGCACGATCGTGTCGCACGTGGCCCGCAGGCGTTCGACGCCGTCGATGGCGATGTGCAGGTCCTCGCCCCGTTCGGCCAGGATCTGGTCGTTGAGCAGCTCGTACCGCGGGTTCAGCGACAGCGACGCGCCGGTCAGGTGGTCCTGGCGCAGGGTGGGCAGGATGCCGACCATGATCAGGTGCGCGCCGATGCGGTTGGCGTTCGCCTCCGCAGCGTTCAGGCTGGCGCGCACGTCGTCCTCGAACGTCTTCGCGCCGTCGCCGTTGAGCCGGCGGGGCGAGACGTTGATCTCGAGGTTCCACTGGCCCAGCTCGGTCTGGAAGTCCGGGTCGGCGATGGCCTCCAGCGTCCTGGCGTTGCACATCGTCGGCTCGCCGCGCTCGTCGACCAGGTTGAGCTCGATCTCCAGCCCTGTCATCGGCCGCTCGAACTCGAAGTGCGACTCCCGCAGCATGCGCGCGAACGCCTCCAGGCACCGCCGCAACCGCGCCCGGTACCTCGTGCGGTCGGCCCTCGTGAAGGTGTGCTGCCCGACTTCCTCGCCCATGCGCCCCTCCGGATCCCGACATTGTCCCACCGAACGACCGGCGGCACAGCGGACACGAGGAGTGACGGGGTGGGCCGCGAGCGGCGCTACCGCTCGCGGCCCCGGAGATCCGGCGAGTGCGTCAGTTGTCGTTGTACCACTGCGCGGTGCGCTGGTAGGCGTAGGGCGTGCCGTCCTTGTGCAGGTAGACGCGGAAGTTGATGTAGGCGTTCTCCGGCAGGTTGTGCCCGGCCTCGCTGGCGTCCGCGAGGTCGCAGTTGCCGCTGCCGCCCGCGCTGAGCGTGTAGGAGCCGCCGTTCCAGTACACGTCGAGGCCCACGGCCCAGCCGTCCGCCTCCATGTCGCAGGCGTAGACGTAGTCACCGTGCTCGGTGAACCAGGCGACGCCGCCCGGGTCGCCGTCGGCGGTCCAGACCTCGTGGTCGATGGCGGCGGCTTCGGGGGCGAACAGCAGCGTGGACACGGCGAGGGCGCCTGCGGTGGCGAGCCCGGCGAGTTTGCGTGAGTGTTTCATCGCACCTTCGTATTCGCTGGCAGCAGCGGCCACCCTGAGGCGGCCTGAATCGGAAGGATCTTCGCATTCGTCGCGTGCGTGGCGACGACGTTCCGCTGACACGGACCGCGCCGCTTCCCCGTCCGGCAGCCCGCGGTGTGCGGTTCCGGTGCGGGTCCGGTACGGGCGGCCGCGGATCTTACGAGAGTCTCAACGGACAACTGGGAACGGCCGGACGGCGCGGGCACGGACCTAGCATCGCCTGCGTGACAACGCCACCGCCGCGCGTGTTGCGGCGCATCCGGTTCCGCAGTCCGCTGCGCGGCCCCTGGCTCACCTCCGTCCTCGGCGTGGTGCTGCTGGCCTGCCTGCCGCTCGTGATCGTCACCGGCCTGCTGGACTACGCCGCCTACGGGCCGGGACAGGGAATTCCCGCGGACGTCGGGTGGCTGCGCCTGCCTGCGTTCGACTGGCCGACGCGCCCGGCGTGGTTGTTCCAGCTGACGCAGGGCCTGCACGTCGGCCTGGGGCTGGTGCTCGCGCCGGTCGTGCTGGCCAAGCTGTGGTCGGTCATCCCGAAGCTTTTTGCCTGGCCACCGGTCCGCTCGCTCACCCACGCGCTGGAACGGATCTCGCTGCTGTTCCTGGTCGGCAGCACCCTGTTCGAGTTCGCCACCGGGATCCTCAACATCCAGTACGACTACGTCTTCGGGTTCAGCTTCTACACCGGGCACTACATCGGCGCGTGGGTCTTCCTCGCCTCGTTCGTCACGCACGTCGCGCTCAAACTCCCCACCACGGTGCGCGCGCTGCGGTCCCGCTCCCTGCGCCGCGAACTCGCCACCTCCCGTGAGGACACCGTGCCCGAGCCGCCCGACGACACCGGGCTCGTCGCCACCGACCCCGCGCCCCCGACCCTGAGCCGGCGCGGGCTGCTCGGCACAGTCGGCGGCGGAGCCCTGCTCGTCGGCCTCCTCACCGCGGGACAGTCCACCGGAGGCCCGTTGCGGGACCTGGCACTGCTCCTGCCACGCGGCAGGCAACCGGGGGAGGGTTTCCCGGTCAACCGGACCGCCGCCGCGGCCGGGATCACCGCCGAGAGCACCGGCGCGAGCTGGCGGCTCACCGTCACCGGCGGGCACGAGCTCGTCCTCACCCGCGACGACCTGCTCGCCCTGCCCCAGCACACCGCGCGGCTGCCCATCGCCTGCGTCGAGGGGTGGTCGACCGTGCAGACCTGGACCGGGGTGCGGCTGCGCGACCTGGCCACGCTCGCCGGGATCCCAGACCCCGCCTCGGCGTCGGTGACCTCGCTCGAACGGGGACCGTTCGCCCAGGCGACCCTCGACTCCGGCCAGGCCACCGATCCCGACTCGCTGCTCGCGCTGCGGGTCAACGGCGAGGACCTCAACCCCGACCACGGCTTCCCCGCCCGCGTCATCGTCCCCGCCCTGCCCGGCGTGCACTGCACGAAATGGGTGCGCTCGATCGCCTTCCGGAGCGCCCGGTGAAACGGCTCATCGCCCTGCTCGCGGGCCTCGCGCTCGCGGCCTACGCCGGATCCTTCCTGCTGGGCGAGCCGGATCTGCCGACGATGCTGGCCTGGTTCGCCGGCGCCGCCGTCGTGCACGACCTCGTCCTGTTCCCGCTCTGTGCCCTGGTCGATCGGGCACTGGCGCGGCTGCCCGTCCGGATCGTCAACCACGTCCGCCTGCCCCTGCTCGGCGCCGGGCTGACCTTCCTGCTGTTCCTGCCCGGCATCATCCGCCAGGGCCAGGCCACCCACCTCGCCGCCACCGGACTGGACCAGCAGCCCTACCTCGGCCGCTGGCTGTGGCTGGTCCTGGCGATGTTCGCGGTCTCCGGACTCCTCTACGGGGTGCGCCTGATCCTCAGCCGCCGCGCCTGAGCTCGGCGAAGTGCCGCCCGCCGTGCGCCGCCGTCCAGGACACCGCCAGTGCGGCGGCCGCGGCGACGCCGGCCAGCGCGTCGGCGCCCAGCCAGGCCCACGGGAACCACGGGCTGCCGTCGACCCGCACCCGTTCCCGCCGGACGGCCGCGCCGGGCGGGTCCAGTTCGACGAGCGCCCGGCCGCCGGGCCCGAGCAGCTCGAACACGCGCCGCAGCAACGCGACCGGGTCGCCGCCGATGCCGATGTTGCCGTCCGCCAGCAGAGCGTGCCGCCACCGGCCGGCCCCGGGCACGCGGTCGAACACGTCCCGCCGCAACGCCACCCCGCCCCGGCGGCGGGTCAGGCGAACCGCGGTGCCGGACACGTCGATGCCCAGCGACGGGACACCCCGCCGCGCGAGCGCCGCCGTCAGACGACCGGGACCGCACCCGATGTCCAGGGTCGGACCCCAGCAGCGGCCGAGCAGCAGCTCGTCGGCGGTGCCGGGATCGCGCACCCAGCGCTGGGCGGGCAGCTCGATCCGGCTGCCGTCGGCGAGTTCCAGACGGCAGTGCCCGCCCAGGAGAGCGCTGTCGAAATGCCCGCTCACCGCGTCACCGCCGCCACCGCGGCCGGAAACCGGCCGCGGCACACCGAAGCCACCGCGCGCGCGTCCGCCATCGTGTCCACATCGGACAACTCGCCGAGTTCGCGCGGCACCGCGCCACGCCGGGACAGGGCCGCGTGTGTGCGGTCGCCGGTGTCCGATCGCGACATGGGCACGTCTGCCAGCACGCGGGCGGCCGCCGGGTCCCGCAGACCCAGGGCCCACCAGCCGCCGTCGGGCGCGCGGCCCAGCACCGCCTGGTGCGCGGCGAGGGCCGCGGCCGCCGCCGCGAGCAGCTCCGGACGGACCTGCGGGGTGTCCATGCCGATCTGCAGCACGGGCAGGCCGGGGTGCCGGGCGGCGGTGTCGGCGTGCGCGTTCGCCAGCCGCTCCCCGAAGGGCCCGCCGCGCTGATCCAGGACTGTCGTCCGCGTCAGTGCCCGCCGGATCTCCGCCGACCGCGCGGCGGCGGCGAAATCCCCGGTCACGGCGACGACGGGCACCGCCCCTGGGGTCGCGGCGACCGCATCGAGCGTGTCCAGCAACGCGGCGGCGGCGATCTCGGCGGCCTGGTCCGGCGACGCGGGCGGGCACAGCCGGGTCTTCGCGAACCCGGGCACCGGCGCCTTGGCGACCACCAGCAGGCAGAACCGGGCGGTCATCCGAGCAGCACCCGCGCCATGTCGCGGACCGCGCCCACGGTCCCGCGCACCGAACCCGACACCTTCGACCGGCCCGCGGACCGGGGCCGGTAGACCACGTCGCACTCGCGCACCACCCACCCGGCGCGGCCCGCCCGGATCAGCAGTTCCAGCGGGTAGCCGGACGCGCGGTCGGTCACGCCGAGCCCGAGGAGCGCTTCCCGGCGGGCCACGCGGACCGGCGCGATGTCGTGCACCGGCACGCCCTGCAGCCGCAGCAGCGCCGACAACACGGCGTTGGCCGCGCGGGCGTGCCAGGGCCACGCGCCGGGAACCGGCCGCCGCCGTCCGGCCGCCAGGTCCGCCTCGCCACGCTCCACCACCCCGGCGAGCGCGGTCAGCGCGGCGGGGTCGAGCGAGCCGTCGGCGTCCAGGACGGCGACGAGGTCGCTGGTCGCGTGCTCCAGGCCGGTGTGCACGGCCGCGCCATAGCCGCGGCGCGGTTCGCTGACCACCTTGGCGCCCGCGGCGGCGGCGACCTCGGCCGAACCGTCGGTCGAGCCGTTGTCGACCACGATCGCCCGGCAGCCGGGCGGCAGCGCCGACAGCACGCCGGGCAGGGAACCGGACTCGTCGAGACAGGGCAGGATCACATCCACGACACCGGACGGTATGTCCACGGTGGAGAGTTGAGAACCGTTGCGGCCCTTACCGAATCATGACGCTTTGACAATTCTTACCGACTCCTGACGGATCCGCGCGAGCGCCGCTGTCGGCGCGGCCGGCGGGTTACGGTGCGCGAAGCCGGCGCGGAAGGGGACAGAGGTGCGGGTGGACGCGGTGCGGGCGCCGGAGCGCAGCGGCCGCCGGGCGGACCTGGTGATCGTGGTGTGCGCGGGCGCGCTGGTCGCGGTGGCCGTCGCGGTCGGCGCCTACCTCAACCGGCCCGGTTCCGGGGTCACCCTCCTCGCACCGGCCGCGCCGCTGTTCGGGGTCTGGCCGCCGCACGCCGGCCCGGGTACGGTGCTCGCCGTCATGGTGGCGTGCGCGGTGGTGGCCTGGGGGCCGTCGCTCGCGCGGACGACGGCGTGGCGGCCGCTGCTGGCCGGGTCCTACCTCGCGGCGCTGGCCTGGACGTTCGCGCTCGCGCTCGTCGATGGCTGGCAACGCGGCCTCGCCGGGCGCCTGACCAACCCCAACGAGTACCTGCGCGAGGTGCCCGGCATCCACGACATCCCGGCCATGCTGCGCGGGTTCACTGCCCGGATCCTCGACTTCCAGCCGGACTCGTGGACCACCCACGTGTCCGGGCACCCGCCGGGCGCGACCCTGGTGTTCGTGTGGCTCGACCGCCTCGGCCTGTCCGGCGGGGGATGGGCCGCCGTGGTGTGCGTACTCGCCGGATGCCTGGCCGTGCCCGCGGTGGCGGTGACGCTGTCCGCGCTGGGCCGGGCCGATGCGGCGCGTGCGACGCTGCCGTTCCTGGTGCTCTTCCCGGGCGCGGTGTGGATCGGTGCCTCCGCGGACGGGCTGTTCGCCGGGGTCACCGCCGTGGGCATCGCCCTGCTCGCGCACGCGACGCTCGCCTTCCGGACGGGCCGGCGCTCGGCGGTCCCGGCGGCGTTGTCCGGGGGTGTGGTGCTGGGGTTCGGGATCTTCCTGTCCTACGGGCTCGTCCTGCTCGGGACGGTCGCGCTCGCGGTGGCGGTCGCCGGGCGGAGCCTCACCCGCACGCTGCCCCTGGCGGTGGCCGGCGCGCTCGCCGTCACCGGTGTGTTCGCGCTCGCCGGGTTCTGGTGGCTCGACGGCTACCACCTCGTCGTCGAGCGGTACTACCAGGGCATCGCCGCCGAGCGGCCGTACGCCTACTGGGTGTGGGCGAACCTGGCGTGCCTGGTGATCGCGTCCGGGCCCGCGGTGATCGCCGGGGTACGGCGCGCCGTGCTCGTCCGGCGGTGGCGCGATCCGGTGCTGCTGCTGGTCGCCGGGGCGGCGCTGGCCGTCGCGCTGGCCGACCTGTCCGGGTTGTCCAAGGCCGAGACCGAGCGGATCTGGCTACCATTCCTGGTGTGGCTGGTGCCCGCGGTGTCGCTGCTGCCGGGCCGGCGCCGGGTCTGGCTGGCCGGCCAGGCCGTCACGGCGCTCGCGGTGAACCACCTCGTGCTGACGTACTGGTAGGGCGGACGTGACTGGAACAGGCCACATCCTCGTCGTGGACGACGACGAGACGGTGCGCGACGTCGTGCGGCGCTACCTCGAAGCGGGCGGCTTCACCGTCGAACTCGCCGGGAACGGCGACGAGGCGCTGCGCCGCTTCGCCGGGCGCGAACCCGACCTGGTCGTGCTCGACGTGATGATGCCCGGCATGAGCGGCCTCGAAGTCTGCCGGCGGATGCGGGAACGCACCGCGGTGCCGGTCGTCCTGCTCACCGCGCTCGGCGAGGAGGAGGACCGCATCGCCGGCCTGCGCCTGGGCGCCGACGACTACGTGACCAAACCGTTCAGCCCGCGCGAACTCGCGCTGCGGGTGATGTCGGTGCTGCGCCGGGCGCGGCTGCCCGCGCGCGAACCGGCGCCCGACGTGCTCACCGACGGCGGCCTGCGGCTGCGGCTGAGCGCGCACCAGGCGACCCTCGACGGGCGGCCGCTGTCCCTGACCACCCGCGAGTTCGACCTGCTCGCGTTCTTCCTCGCCCAGCCCGGCACCGCGTTCTCCCGCGAAGAACTGCTGGAGAAGGTGTGGGGCTGGAACTTCGGCGACCAGTCCACCGTGACCGTCCACGTGCGCCGGTTGCGCGAGAAGATCGAGGACGACCCGGCCAGGCCCACGCGGATCGCGACGGTGTGGGGTGTCGGCTACCGCTACGACCCGGTGCGGCCATGATCGAACCGAGCGAACCGTGGCGGGACATGCTCCTGCACGCCTGGCACATCCTGCCGGTGGCGCTGCTGTTCGCCCTGCCGGTCGCGCTCGCCGGCGGGCTGGTCCTGTACGTCCTGCGGCGCCGCTCGCTCGCGACCACGCTGACGGTGCTCGTGCTGATCCCCGTGCTGTCGACGCTGACCGGCGTGCTCGGCGTCAGCGGTTTCATGTTCACCCCGGCGATGACCACGATGGTGCTGGTGTGCCTGCTCGTCGGGCTGGTCACCGTGCCGGCCGCGATCGTGCTGGGCCGCACCATCGCGCGGCGCACGGTGTGGGAGCGCGAGGCGCGTGAGCGTGAGCGGATGGCCGAGGCCGCGCGGCGCGACCTGGTGGCGTGGATCAGCCACGACCTGCGCAGCCCGCTGGCCGGGATCCGGGCGATGGCCGAGGCGCTCGCCGACGGCATCGTCTCCGACCAGCGCGAGGTCGCCGGTTACGCGCAGCGCATCAGCGGCGAGAGCGAACGGCTCTCCGGCATGGTGACCGACTTGTTCGAGCTCTCCCGCATCACGGCGGGAGCGCTGCGGCTGTCGATGTCGGCGGTGCCGCTGCGGGACGTCGTGAGCGACGCGGTCGCCACGCAGGCGCCGATCGCGCGGCGGAAGCAGGTCTGCGTGCGCGCCGAGTCCGACTCGTGGCCGGTCGTGTTCGGCAGCGACCCGGAACTGGCGCGGATCGTGCAGAACCTGGTCTCCAACGCGATCCGGCACACGCCACCGGACGGCACGGTGTCCGTGCGGGTGGCCGTCGAGGGCGGCGACGCGCTGCTCGCCGTGGACGACGGGTGTGGCGGCATCCCGGACGACGAGCTGGCCCGGGTGTTCGACGTCGCCTTCCGCGGCACGGCGGCCCGCACCCCGGACCCCTCCGGCGCGGCGGGCGCGGGACTGGGGCTGGCGATCACGAAGGGACTCGTGGAGGCGCATCACGGCCGGATCGGGGTACGCAACCACGGCGCGGGCTGCCGGTTCGAGGTCCGCCTCCCGCTCGCCGCGCACTGATTCTCAGGCACGCAGCGGCGCGGCGGCGAAGGCCGCGATCCCCTCGGCGAAGGGGATCTTCGCGGTGAACCCCAGCAGTTCGCGGGCGCGGGCCGGATCGGCCACGACGTGCCGGACGTCGGCGGGTCGTGCACCCCCGGCCACCACCGGGGGCGGCCCGCCGAAGGCCAGGGCCAGTTCGGTGGCCAGGTCGCCGACGGTGTGCGGGGTGCCGGAGCAGACGTTGACCGGAGCCAGCTCGCCCGGCGCGCCCGGAGTGGTCAGTGCCCGGAGGTTCGCTTCGGCGACGTCCTCGACGTGCACGAAGTCCCGCCGCTGCCGCCCGTCCTCGAGGACGGTGGGAGCCTCACCGCGTTCCAGAGCGGAGCGGAACAGCGCCGCGACGCCGGCGTACGGGGTGTCGCGCGGCATCCGCGGCCCGTACACGTTGTGGTAGCGCAACGCCCACACGCTGCCCCCGGTCTGCCTCGCCCAGGCGGCGGCGAGGTGTTCCTGCGCGAGCTTCGTGGCCGCGTAGGTGCTGCGCGGCCGCAGCGGCGCGTCCTCCGGCACGAGGAGCGGTTCGAGGTCGGCGCCGCAGCGCGGGCAAGGCGGCTCGAACCGGCCGGCATCCAGCGCTGCCGGTGTGCGAGCGGCGGGGTCGACCAGGCCGTGGGCCGGGCACCGGTAGCGGCCTTCCCCGTAGACGACCATCGAGGAGGCCAGCACCAGCCGCCCGACCCCGGCAGTGTACATCTGAGCCAGCAGCACCGCGGTGCCGTAGTCGTTGTGCCACGCGTAGAGCGGAGCGTCCGCCGGATCGAGCCCATGCCCCACGACGGCGGCCTGATGACAAACCGCGTCCACCCCGTCCAGCAGATCACGCACCAGCCCGGCGTCCGTGAGAGTGCCCCGAACGAACCGATGCCCCGCGAGGTACGCCGGCACCGCATCGCTGTCGTGCGCCTGGGGAAGGAGATCATCGAGCACCAGAACGTCATGCCCGTCGGCGGCCAGCAGATCAGCAACGCACGAGCCGATGAACCCAGCGCCCCCGGTGAGAAGAACCCGCATGGCGGCCACCCTATGGCCGCCCCACCCATCGCCCACCTGCCGCGACGCACTCGTCAGATTTCGGTAATGCCGGGATCGCCTCGCTGCTCCGCGAGCGATCACGGGCAGTGAGGCTGAACCCGGTAGGTTCGTGTCGGGAGGCTGAATGATGGACAACGCCAGCCGGCTGGCCGACGTGATGCGGCGGCCCGGCATGTACGGCATCGCTACTGTGGAGCACGCGATGATGTTCGTCGGCGGTTTCGACGCCGCGACGGAGCTCCCGGGAAGTTCTTTCCCGGGTTCGAGCCTCGTGGTTCGTAACCGGCGAGGGTCTCAGCCGGACACGGCCTGGTCCGGCAGCCTGACCGACATGGCGTGGTGGAACACGTCCCGCGGGTCCCAGCGTGCCTTGACCTGCTGGAGCTTCCGGTAGTTGTCCTTGTAGTACAACGTGTGCCAGGCGACTCCGGACCTGTTCCACTCCGGATCGGTGGTGTCGATGTCCGGGTAGTTGATGTAGGAGCCGTCGTTCACGCTGTTGGGTACCGGCACACCGCCGGTGTCCTGGTACATCGCGCGGTACCAGCGCCGGATCCAGTCCAGGTTCGCCTGCTCGCCGTCCGGGTCGGTCCAGGTGACGGTGTAGATCGCCTTCATGATGCTGTCCCGCTGGGCCAGTGCGGTCGCGTCCGGCGCGACGGTGTTGACCCTGCCGCCGTAGGGCACCAGCAGCAGCACAGCCCGCTCGTTGCGGTGGTCCGTGCTCGTCAGGTAGCGGTAGGCGGTGCCGATCTGCGCATCCGTGAACCGCTTGCGCAGGTAGGCGGCTTTCGCCTTGAACATCCCGGATTCGTCTTCCTGGCTGAGCGATCCGGCCTGCACCGCCGCCAGCCACGGCAGCCGGTGCGGCGGCTCCACCGTGATCGTGCCCCGGACTCCCGCGGTGATCTCCTGGAGGTAGTCGCGCAGCAGCCGGTCCGCGTCGGGCAGGCTTCCGTCCATTGTGGCCACCATGATGAACGCGCCGGGGTCGGCGCCGCTGTTGCGCCGGGTGATCAGCATCGGGCTGAAGAGGCTGGCGTAGGGCGAGTCGGGCGCGCTGTGGCGCTCGTGCCATTCGCCGTAGTTGCGCAGCAGCCGGTGGAACGACTCCTCGGTGGTGTCCTGCCAGCGCCACCCGATCGTCGCGCCGAGTGTCACCGCGGGTGGTTTCGGCAGCAGGCGGGCGGGATCGTCACCGGTCGCGCCGGGCGAGCGCATCCAGTACCGCGTGACCACGCCGAAGTTCCCGCCGCCGCCTCCGGTGTGCGCCCACCACAGGTCCCGGTTCTCGTCGTCCTGCTCGCGGGTCGCGACCACTGCGCGTGCCCGCCCGGACCGGTCCACGACGACGACTTCGACCGCGTACAGGTAGTCCACGACCGAGCCGAGACTCCGGGACAGCGGGCCGTAACCGCCACCCTGGATGTGCCCGCCCGCGGCCACGCCGCCGCACTGGCCGCCGGGGATGGTGACGCCCCAGCCGAGGTAGAGCCGCTCGAACACCTCCCACAGGGTCGCGCCCGGCTCGATCATGAACGCGTTGCGCCGCCGGTCGAACGTGACCTGCCGCATCGCGGACAGGTCGATGATCACCTCCGCGCCGTCGCCGACGAAGTTCTCGTAGCAGTGTCCACCACTTCGCACGGTCACCCGCTTGCCCTCGCGCGTCGCGTCCGCCACCGCCCGCACCACCTGCTCGGTAGTCGTGGGCAAGCGGAAGGAACCGGGACGCGGGAAGAACCGCTCGCTCGTCCGGCGCAACACGAGGTCTTCGTAGCGGGGATCACCCGGCTTGATCGTGACCGGTTCCGGCGCCTGACCGAGCGGAATCCCGTCCGCCTTCGTCGGTCCGACCAGTGCCGCACCGCCCAGTGCTGCCGTGCCGGCGAGAAATCCACGACGTGTTGGCATTTCCGTTCTCCCCACTGGTTTTCCACTGTCCTGAGAGGAACGTTAGGGCCGGCAGGGCCGGTCGAACCACAGGTACGGACCAACCGTCAGGAAACCCCTCAGCCGTCCGTCAGGTTCGCGGCAGCCCGGCCGGACGTGGTGTGATGGGCAACGTGGACAAGGTTCTCGTGGTGGACGACGACCCGGGCTTGCGCGAGCTGCTGTTGTCCGCGCTGCGGTTCGCCGGGTTCGAGGTCGAGGCGGCCCGCGACGTGCCGGCCGCGCTGGCCGCGATCGAGGCGCGCGCACCGGACGCGATCGTGCTGGATGTGATGCTGCCCGGCACGGACGGGTTCGACCTGCTGCAGCTGCTGCGCTCGCGAGGCGTCGACGTGCCGGTGATGTTCCTGACCGCCCGCGACGAGCTGGACGACCGGGTGCGGGGGCTGCGCATGGGCGGCGACGACTACCTCACCAAGCCGTTCGACGTGGTGGAGGTCGCCGCGCGGCTGGAGGCGCTGTTGCGGCGCGCCCGCCGCGTGCCGTCCGCGGTGCCGGAGGGCGTGTTGTCCTGCGGCGACCTGGAGATGGACGAAACGAGGCACGTGGTGACCAGGGGCGGGCGCCCGGTCGAGCTGTCACCCACCGAATTCCGGCTGCTGCGCTACCTGATGATCAACTCCGGGCGGGTGGTGTCCAAGGCGCAGATCCTGGAACACGTCTGGCAGTACGACTTCGGCGGCGACGCGGGCGTGGTCGAGCGGTTCGTCTCGAACCTGCGCCGCAAGATCGACTTCGGCGGCCCGTCGCTGATCCGCACCGTGCGGGGCTTCGGGTACAGCCTGCGTGCGGAGCAGAGGTGAACTGGCGCTCCCGGTGGCGGCCCGCCCTCGTCGCGCTGGTCGCAGGCCCGCGCGCCGCCGTGCTCAGCGCCAGGCTGCAGAAGGCGTACGACGCCCAGCAGCGGGCGCAGGACCGGCTGCGCAGCTTCGTCGCGGACGCCAGCCACGAACTGCGCACGCCGCTGACGACCATGCACGGCTGGATCGACCTGTACGTCCAGGGCGGGCTGCGCGACCGCGACGAGCTCGACCACGCCATGGCGCGGATGCAGGCCGAGGTGGGCCGGATGCGGCTGCTCGTCGACGAGCTGGCGCTACTGGCCCGGCTCGACGCGGCCCAGCCGCTCAACCGCACGCCGGTGGACGTGGTCGAGCTGGCCGGCGAGGTGGTGGACGACGCCCGGATCGTCAGCGGCGACCGGAAGATCACCCTGGACGGAGCGGCGGAAGCGGTCGTCGACGGCGACGGTCCGCGCATCCAGCAGGTGCTGCGCAACCTCGTCGGCAACGCGGTGCAGCACACCCGGCCCGGCACGCCGGTCACCGTCACGGTCAGTTCCCGCGACCGCGACGTGCTGGTCGCGGTGCGGGACGAGGGCGACGGGATCGCGCCGGAGCACCTGCCGCACGTGTTCGAGCGCTTCTACCGAGCCGACCCGAGCCGCAGCCGCGACGGCGGCGGCTCGTCCGGGCTGGGCCTGGCCATCGTCGAGGGAATCGTGACCGCACACGGCGGCACGGTCGACGTCACCTCGACGCCTGGGCAGGGCACCACGGTCCGGGTCACCTTCCCCGTCGACAGCTCCGCCTGAACTTGTTCACCGCAGGGTGCCGAGCGCCTCCGCGACAGGTCGTCGCGGATCGTACGCGGCCCAGCCCGGGTCCCCGGTCCGGGCGAAGGAGACCCAGGTCCCGTGCACCCGGGCGGCGAGGCCGTCCGGGACGGCATCCGGGCCGAGCAGGCCGGTGTCACCGTGCAGCCACGGCTCGTCGGCGATCTCGAAGACGAACGGCAATTCGACGGTGTGGGCGGCGCCGAGCCGTCCATTCAGGGCGGTCGAGCGGTACCCGAACGAGTAGACGTGGGTGCGGCCGCCCGAAAGCCGTGCATGGGCTTGCGCCAAGCGTTGCGTCCCGGTCCCGAACAGGGCCTGCCCGAGCAGTGCCGAGCGCAGTTCGCCCGGGGTCGCCTCCGGTAGCGCGGCGAGCGCAGCCTCCGGGTGCGGGTGCACTTGCGCGGCGAGGGCGCGCACGTCCGCCTCCGTGGTGGTCTCCAGAGTGCCCTGCGGCACGAGGTAGAGGTGGCCTTCTTCGGTGTTGGTGCCGATGAGCAGGTCGACGTCACGGGCCGGGCCGTCGGCGAGAGCGTCGGCGGGCTGGACCGCGCGGACGACGCTGAACGGGCTGAGGCCGGCCAGCGGGTCCGTGGCGGTGCTGGTGCGCAGGTCGAGTCCGGTCAACGCGGGCAGGACCGCCACGAAACGCTCGTCCGGGATCGCGGCGAACGCCTCGGCGGTAGGTTCGGCACCCAGCGCGGCAGCTGCCGCGGTGGTGACGCGTCGCGCCTGTTCCGGGGTGAAGGCGCCGGTTCCGCTGCCGCTCTGCATGATCGCCCGCCGGAAGAGGCCGCCCGCTTCCGGCGTCGCGAGCAGCGTTCCGACGAGCGTGGCGCCCGCGGACTGGCCGCAGATCGTGACGTTGTCCGGGTCGCCACCGAATGCCGCGATGGTGTCGTGGACCCAGCCGAGCGCGGCGAGCACGTCGAGCAGCCCGCGGTTGGCCGGAGCGCCGTCCAGGTCGAGGAACCCGGGGATGCCGAGGCGGTAGTTCACCGTCACGAGCACGATGCCGTCGCGGGCGAACGCGCGGCCGTCGTAGAGCGCGGCGCGGGTCGAGCCGGTGACGAATCCGCCGCCGTGCACGAAGACCAGGACGGGGCGCTTGTCGCCGTCCGCGGCGGGGGTGCGGACGTCGACGGTCAGGTACTCCTCGCCCCGGATCCAGCCCGGCCCGAAGTACGGGGTCATGTCGAGCTTGCCGAAGTCGCGGGCGGGTTGGGGCGCGGTGGGCGAAGGCCGCGTGCCGTCGCGGACGCCCGGCCAGCCCGGGTGTGGCTCGGGCGCGGCGAACCGGCGGGCGCCGATCGGCGCCGCCGCGTAGGGGATGGCCCGGTAGAACTCACCGGAGTCGTCGCGGACGCCGCGCACGGCGCCCGCCGGGGTTTCCACCACCGGATCCGCGTTGCAGGTCACGGAAAAGACTTCCTTTCCAGGCGGGGTCAGGAGATGCGGGAGAAGGCCGCCCATTCCTTGATCGCGAACTTCGATCCGTCGCGCTCGACTACGGCGGCGCCCGCGCCGGCGAAGTGCGCGGGGAACACGAGCGCGTTGGTCTCGGCGGCGTGGCCGAGCAGCTTGTGCCGGGTGGCGCGGGATTCGGCCGGGTCCTCGCAGAAGCAGGAGTTGGTGTCCGGCTCCGGGATCTGCAGTGGGGTGTGCATCAGATCCCCGACGAACAGGGCCCGGTCGCCGCCGGACTCGAGGACGAGCACGGACGAGCCGGGGGTGTGCCCGGGGGCGAGATCGAGCCTCAGGTTCTTGTCGATCCGGTACGAGCCGTCCCACAGCCGGGTCAGGCCGGCCTGGTGCACCGGCGTGACGCTGTCCTCGAAGACGTTCTGGTTCCCCCGGCCGAACACGGTCTCGTTCTCGTTGGCGGGATTCCAGAAGTCGAAGTCCCGCTTCGGCATCAGGTACGTGGCGTTGGGGAAGGTCGGCACCCAGGCGCGGCCGTCGAGCCGAGTGTTCCAGCCCACGTGGTCGATGTGCAGATGGGTGTTGACGACGATGTCGACGTCCTCGGGTCGCACCCCGGCGGCGGCGAGGTTGTCGAGGTAGCTCGTGTGCAGCCGGCTCCAGACCGGGGCGTACGGCCGGTCCTTGTGGTTGCCCACACCGGTGTCGACGAGGATCGTGCGCCCCTCGCTGCGCAGCAGCCAGGACTGGATCGCCGACCGGCACTGGCCGGTGCCGGGGTCCCAGAAGTCGGGCGCCAGCCAGTCGCGGTGCTCGTCCCACGCGCCGTCCGGACTGTCCGGGAAGAACTCGTCCGGCCTCATCTCGACCGAACCGTAGAACTCCTTGACGCGGGTGACGGTGACCTCGCCCAGTGTGATCTGTTCGGGGTTGTGCTCCATGGCACCGAGTCTGGGAACGCGGGCGGGTGCGAACCACTCCTGCGTTGTCCTACCCCTCGCAGGGTGTGGCTGGGCGCCGGCCGTGCACCGGATACTGGGCGCATGGACGGACCTGGCCCACTCGGTGATTTCCTGCAGGCCCGAAGGGCGCTGCTGCGACCGGAGGACGTCGGCCTGCGCGACGTCGGCCCCCGCAGGCGGGTGGCCGGGCTGCGGCGGGAGGAACTGGCCCAGCTGGCGGGGGTCAGCGTGTCGTACTACACGAGGCTGGAACAGGGCTTGTCCCGCGGGGCCTCGGCCGAAGTGCTCGACGCGATCGCTCGCGCCCTGCGGCTCGACGACCACGAGCGCGAGCACCTCCTCCGGCTCGCCGAGGCCGCCCGCCGCGCCCCCCGTGCGCGCCGCCCCCGGCCCGAGAAGCTCGCCGACGAGACGCGGGACCTGCTGCGCGCCGTGGACGGCGTCCCGGCGCTGGTGCTCGGCAGGCGAACCGACGTGCTGGCGTGGAACGCGCTCGGGCACACTCTGCTGGCCGGCCACCTGGACTTCCACAGCCCGGACGACCCGGCGCGGCGGCCGAACATGACCCGGATGCTGTTCCTCGACCCGCACTGCCGGGAGCTGTACACCGACTGGAAGCGCAAGGCCCGCGCGGTGGTCGGGAACCTGCGGATCACCGTCGGCAAGCACCCGCAAGACCCGCTGCTCGCGGAGCTGATCGGCGAACTGACCATGCGGAGCCCGGAGTTCGTCGCGCTGTGGGGCGACCACCGCGTGGCACCGTGTGACGCCGCGTCTTACGAACTGCACCACCCCGTCGTCGGTACCGTGATCGTGACCCAGCAGACGCTGTCGATCGCCCGTTCGCCGGACCAGGTGCTCATCGTGTGCACGACACCTGCCGGCTCCCCGTCCGAAGAGGCGCTCACACTCCTGCGCCAGACGAGCAGCGATGCGCCCACCCGTGCTGCGGCGACCGCCGGTCCTGCGCCGGACCGCTCACCGCCTTCAGCTGGTACGGCGCACATCACGCGCCTGCCACTGGGATAGATCTGGACGCGGATCTACCGGCCGGACCAGTCGTTGCGCACCTGCGACCTGGGCGGTGACCGGGGCAAGGTAGCTGGTCGCGGTGAAGCTGCCGTCTGCGTTGTACTTCCACGGGCCGAGGTCTTTGCCCCCGCCGGGGGCAGCAGTTCGCGGTAGGTGGCGATCATCGACTCGAGTGTTTCGTCGGTGTGCTGTCAGGGGTGTCGAGCAGATGCGCCCGACTGCCGCAACAGCTGGGGCTCCGCTGGTACCGCTGCTGGTCCGTAACCCTGGTGGTTCGCGTTCACAAATGGCGTCTTCTGGGAGCCATGCGACGGTTCGTCCGGCGTCGGCCTCTCAATCCTGGCGAACCGGCATTGTCCGGACCTCGCCGCGCCACGTACCGGACGAGATCATCGCGGTTCCGGGCATCCCGCACACGCGAACGGGGAAGAAGCTGGAAGTGCCGCTCAAGCGGCTGTTCCGAGGAGAGGACGCGCAATCCGTTCTGGACCCGGCCAGTGTCGACGACCCTGGGCTCGTCGCCTGGTACTCCCAGTTCGCCAGCCGGCGTAGAGCACACCTGGACGGAATCCACGAGTAGCGGTCGCGCGATTCGCGGCGTCAGGTATCCGGCGAACGAGGAAAGGTCCGTACCCCAGTTGCGCCCGCTCGCTGCGCTCTTGGTCAACGTCAATCTTCTCTGCCCCATCCGGCTGATCGCCGCTTTCACCGAACAGCTTCAAGCCCGCCCGCCGCAACCATCCTCAACGTCTCCTCTGGTGTCGCTTCCGTCCTCAGCATGTGCAGACCCAGGCCGCCTTGAACCTCCGCCAGTCTCCGATTCTGCCCGCGACCGGTGCGAAAAGTGGACAGACTTGAGCGAAGAACGGCTCGTCGGGCCGTGGCGCTCCGCCCTAACGTGATCGGCACCGGATCCGGTCGTGAACCGTGACGCGGACACCGGCCGAATGTCAGAGTGGACGGAGAATCAAGTGGTCAAGTCTTGGCTCTTTGAGATTTTCAGCTACCCGTACGATCCCGACCCTGCGAAGTTCGACCCGCAGTTGTGCAAGGATCTCTACGATTGGAAGCTGGAATCGTGGGTCGCCGCCGAGGACCTCGGATTCGACGGGGTCTTCTTCTCCGAGCACCACTTCACGCCGTACAGCATCAGCCCCTCGCCCAACCTGCTGGTGGCGACCCTGGCCCAGCGGACCAGCCGGATGAACATCGGGGTGATGGCGAACATCACCGCGTTCCACAATCCGCGCCGGCTTGCCGAGGAGGGCGCGATGCTCGACTACCTCACCGGCGGCCGGCTCGAGGTCGGCCTGGGACGTGGCGTGGACGAGCCCGAGTTCATTCGCGAAGGCGTCAAAATGGAGGAGACGCGCGCCCGGTTCGAGGAGTCCGTCGCGCTCATCCAGTCTGCCTGGACGGAACCCACCTTCACCTTCAAGGGCGAGTTCTACAACTACGACAACGTGAGTCTCTGGCCTCGGCCCTTGCGGTCCGAGCTGCCGATCTGGGTCACGGCGCTGAGCCCGCAGACCGTGAGCTGGGCGGCCCGGCAGGGTTTCCGGTTCACTTCGGTCTTCTCGCCGACCGACAACATGCGGACGATTTTCGAGCAGTACAAGAAGGCGGCCGCGGAAGCCGGTCGTGAAGCTGAACCCACCGACATGGGTGTGTGCCGCAACGTGTTCATCGCGGACTCCGAACAGGAGGCGCGCGATCTTGCCGAGCCCGCCTTCGACGCGCTGTTCGCGGCGTTCAAGGAAGCGGCTGTGTTCCACGACCTCGACAACGTGCCCGCCGGCTACGAGCACTATCAGTCCTTCTTCCGCCCCTTCGCCGGGGAGGACGTGTCGTTCGACGCTCTCATCGACATCGGGGCGATCTGCGTGGGGAGGCCGGAGACCGTCCGGGACCAGATCGTGAGCCAGATGGAGCACATCGGCTGCGGGAACTTCCTCAACTGGGGGTCGTTCGGCACCCTCACCAAAGAGCAGACGATGCGCTCCTACCAGCTGTTCGGCGAGCACGTGGTGCCGGCTCTGCGCTCCCTGAAGGTGTAGTCGTGACGTCCGAGCTGGCCTTGTGCTGCATGTCGCACACGCCGTTGCTGGGGTCGGGCGACCCGGGCGAGTCGGTCGTGCAGCGGGTCGACGGCGCTCTCCGCGACGCCAGGCGGTTCGTGGAAGCTTTCGACCCGGACCTCGTCGTCATCTTCGGCCCTGACCACTACCAGGGCTTCCGGTATGAACTCATGCCACCGTTCTGCGTCGGGTTGTCGGCTACAGCCATCGGCGACTACAACACCAGTGCCGGTGAGCTCGACGTGCCACAGGCACTCGCCGACGATCTGGTCGTCCACCTGCTGGCGGCGGATCTCGACGTCACTATGTCGGAGAAGATGGTCGTCGATCACGGCATCGCCCAGCCGCTGGAGAACCTGTTCGGCTCGAGCGCGGCCAAACCCGTGATCCCTGTCTTCATCAACTCGGTCGCCGAGCCGCTGGGACCGCTGCGCCGGATCAGGCGCCTCGGCGCGGCGGTGGGCGAGTTCGTCCGGGACTTGGATCAGAAGGTTCTGCTCCTCGGCTCGGGCGGCTTGTCACACGATGTGCCGGTCCCGCGGCTGCGGCAGTCTCCACCGGAAGCTGTCGCCTACATTGTGGACAAGCGCCGAACGCCCGAGGAGCAGAGGGCGCGCGAGGAGGCGGTGTTTCAGGCCGGCCAAGCCTTCGCGCGGGGTGAGTCCTCGCTGCTGCCACTGAACCCTGATCTCGACGAGCAGATCCTCCGGCAGTTCGAGAAGGGCGACCTGTCCTGGTTCGACGCGATGAGCGTCGAGTGGCTCGGCAAACAGGGCGGCAGTTCGATTCACGAAGTGCGCTCGTGGATCGCGGCCCATGCCGCGCTGCAAACCGCAGGGCCTTACCGGACCGAGTCTTCGTTCTACCAACCGGTCCCCGAGTGGATCATCGGCTTCGCGGTGACCACCGCGCGACCACGAGAAACGACCAGGTGAGAGAATTGATTGAGAAAGAAGAAGTCGTCCGGACCGACGACGGGCCGATGACGGTCACGGTTCGCCATCCCGACGACAGTGGCCCGTTTCCCGTGGTCATCGTCTACCACGACGGGCCGGGGCTGCGTGCGGACATCCACGACGTCAGCCGCAAGTTGGCGGGCGCCGGCTATTACGCTGTTCTGCCGGATCTCTACCACCGGCTCGGTCGTCAGATTTCCTTCGACCTGGCCGGTATCGGTCAAGGGCCGGGGTCACCGGAGTTCGACCGGCTGATGGCGGCGGTCACCTCGCTCACTGATGACATGGTGCTCGCCGACACGGCCGCGATGCTGGAGGTCACGGCGAAGGACCCGGCCGCCGACATGAACGCCAAGGCCGCCATGGGGTTCTGCATGGGCGCGCGCTTCACGCTGCGGTTGCTCGCCGCCGACCCCGCGCGATACGCGGCAGGCTCGGCGCTGCACCCGTCGAACTGCGTGACGGATGACCCGGACTCGCCCCATCGAAGCGTCGGGAAGATCTCCGCCGAGCTGTTCGTCGGACTCGGCGCGGCCGACAAGCTTTCCCCGCTCGAGCTGAACAAGCCGCTGCGGGACGAGCTGGGGAGGCCGCCGGTGAAAGCGACTGTCGAGATCTTCGACGGCGCCGATCACGGCTTCATGTTCCCGCAGCTGCCTGCCTATCAGCAGCACGCGGCGTCCGTTTCGTGGGACCGCACGCTCGAGTTGTTCCACCGAACCCTGGGGAAGAGGTAGCGCCGATCATGCGATCTGCGGAGCTTGCTCCCGTGCGGACGGAGGACCGGGCCACCGGCGCGGACACGACGCACGTCGTGACGGCGGGAGACCCCGGTGGCGAACCGCTGCTGCTCCTGCACGGGACTGGACCGGGTGCGACGGGAGCGCTGAGCTTCCGGCCGCTCCTCCCCGGCATCGCGACGTACCGGTGCATCATGCCCGACCTGGTGGGATTCGGCCACAGCAGTCATCCGGAAACCCTGCCCCCGGGTCCGGGACCGTGGTTCAGGCGGCGCGTCGACGCGGTGCTCCGGCTGCTGGACGAGCTCGAACTGGATCGGGTTCACGTGGCAGGACACTCCTACGGCGCCCGTGTGGCGCTCGAGCTGGCCGTGCACGCACCCGAGCGGCTCGGGCGGATCGTCCTGATGGGCGCGGGTGGGACACCGGTCAAGGCCAGGGTGGGGACGCTCACCGCGTTCTACGACAGCCCGAGTGAGGAGGCGATGCACGCGCTCGTGACCGCCCAGCTGTCTCGAGGCGATGTTCCCGGCATCGACGACTACGTGAGGGAGCGCTTCGCGATCGCGGTCAGGCCGGAGGTGCGGCGGTCGTTCGAGGCCGCCATGGCGCCCGGCGAGCCCGCACCGGTCTACGACGAGTCGGTGCTCGCCGGCATACCGCACCCGGTCCTGGCGGTGCACGGGAAGGACGACGGGACGATCTCGCCCGCCGCGGGGCTCTTCCTGGCCGAGCACCTTCCGCACGCGGACCTGCACCTGTTCGCGGATTGCGGGCACCTGCTCCAGTTCGAGGTGCCCGCCCGGCTCGGTGGCCTGATCCGTGAGTTCCTGGCAGCGGCGTAGGCGAAGAGGAGGCAACCATGCCACCGGTCGAGACCGTCGGTGCACCGTGCCGTGCCACGAGCCTTGAGCCTGAACCCCGCGGCCGTGACAGGAGGCCTACGTTGATCGTTCCCGACCCAGACGAGACTGGCCCGCTACGGCGGGTCTACGGCACCTTTCCCAGCGGCGTGGTAGCCGTGTGCGCGCTGCGCGACGCCGCTCCAGTCGGCATTGTCGCGAGTTCGTTCGTCGCGGTCTCGATGGACCCGCCGCTGGTGTCGGTATGCGTGCAGCACACCTCCACGACCTGGCCGCTTCTGGCCGACCGTCCCCGGCTCGGGCTGTCGGTGCTCGGGACCACGCACGACCGGGCCTGCCGGCAGATCGCGTCGAAGACGGGGGACCGGTTCGCCGGGATCGGCTACACCGCGACCGGACAGGGTGCGGTGCTCCTGCACGGAGCGGCCGCGTGGCTGGATTGTTCGATCGACACGGTCATCAGCGCGGGGGACCACGACCTGGTGCTGCTTCGCGTCGAGGCCATGCAGCCACACGAAAAGGTCGCCCCGTTGGTCTTCCACGGCAGCCGGCTGCACGCGCTGTCCGCGTTGGCGTCCTGATGTCCGCCCAGCCCGCCCCCCGTTTCGCAGATGACCGGGTCGCTCACGCCGTGGCCGCATTGCGCGCCGGACGCCCGGTTCTCGTCGGTGGCGGCACCGAGTACGACGTCGTCCTCCCCGCGGCACTCGCCGAGCCGCGGTGGACCGCATGGACGGTCCGCCACACGTCGGGGATTCTCTGCGCACCCCTTCCGGCCGAACGTGCCGGCGCACTCGGCCTGCCCCCGATGGTCCAGGACGACCAGGATCCGCGAAGTCCTCGTTATACCGTCTCGGTTGACGCGGCACACGGCATCACCACCGGTATCAGCGCGACTGACCGCGCGCGCACCGCGCGGGTGCTCGCCGATCCGGCCAGCGGCCCCGCCGACCTCATACGGCCCGGTCATCTGCTGCCGCTGAGGGTCCATGCCAACGGTGTCGTCGTACGGCCCGAGCACGCCGAGGCAGGCGTGGACCTGTGCCGCCTCGCTGGGCTTCCGCCAGTGGCGCTGACCGCCCGGCTGGTCGGCGACGGTGTGGGGACGGCCGGCGACGAGGACGCGGCCCTGCTCGCGGCTCGGCACGACCTACCTGTCCTGCACATACCGGAGCTCGTCGAGCACCGGTTGCGCTTCGGAGACGGGGAGCGAGGACGCGTCACCCGAGTCACCAACGCCCGGTTGCCGACCGTGCACGGGCAGCTCGACGCCGTCGGATACCGCGACGAGGTCACCGGGGCCGAGCACATCGCGCTGGTCGGACGTCCGCGGGCGAGTGTGCCGCTCGTGGCGGTGCACGCCGAGTGCGTCACCGGTGACATCTTCAAGACTACGATCTGTGACTGCGCTCGGCGTTTCGCTGAATCGGCAGCCATCATCGCCGATGAGGGTGGTGTGCTGGTCTACCTGCGCAGGCCGGGATCGCGGGTGCTCGACGGGCACGATTGGACGACTGCCGACGACGGCGCTGCCGGCGCGATCGTCGCCGACCTCGGGTACCGATCCGTCCGGCTGCTCACCGGGCCGACGGCGGCCCCGCAGCTTGCCCGGCCCGGCCTCACCGTCCTCGCGGTGCAGCATCGAGCCGCGAGCCTGGCCTGGTCGAACTCCGGCTGATGCGGTTCGTTTTCCGGACTGTCGACCGGAGCGCCGAGCACTACCATGTTGCCGAAGGCTGATCACCGACCATCCTTGCTGTGCCACCCGAAGCCGAGTGGGAGGTACTCGACGATGACGTCGAGGCACGCGTCCGCGGGCTACGCGCTCGCAAAACAGATCGCGAAGGGGCAACGAGCCACTTCGCGAGGCCTCCTGCGCACCGACGACCTCGATGAGGCCCGCGGCTTCCTCACCAGCGTGTACGCACCCCACCACATCACGGCGGTCGAACGAGGCCGATTCGGATTCTGCATGCGGGTGTTGAACGCCGAGCGGCTCAGGATCGGGTACAGCAACTTCAGGTCCGACGTCCGGCTGGACGTTCCGCCGCCGTCGTTCTACGTGTTCTGCTACGCGCCGTCGGGATCCGTCGACGTCGTTTCGGGCCGTCGGTCCGCATCCGTTTCCCGTACTACCGCGGCTGTTCTGTCGCCCAGCGCGCCGTGGCGGTTCGAGCGCTGGACCGACGACAGTACGTTGATGGCGATGCGGATCGACCGCGCCGATCTGGAGGACGATCTGTCCGCCATCCTCGGCAGAAGGGTTGTCGAGCCGATCGAGTTCGGCGACAAGCTGGACCTCACCAGGGGACGAGGCGCCGACTTCGCCCGTGTGCTGCGACTCCTGCAAGACGACGTCGGACAGCCGAGCCAGCTTGCCCAGCAGCATCCGGTCATGGCGTCGCACCTGGGACAACTGGTGCGGTCGGCGCTGCTCATGTCGCAACCGCACAACTACTCGGACAAGCTCGACGAAGACCGGGGCTCGCGCCTTCCCGCCGCCATACAGAGGGTCGTCGACGTGATCGAAGACGACCCCATGCGGGTCGGCAGTGCGGCCGACATCGCGAGGATCGCGTGTGTCAGCCTGCGCGCGCTCGAAAAGGCGTTCGTCCGGGAGTTCGGCATACCGCCGATGGCGTACCTTCGGCAGGTCAGGCTCGCCCGGGCACGGAATGACCTGATCAACGGGGACCCCGATGCCCTCACCGTGTCCGCGGTGGCGCTCCGCTGGGGTTTCGGCCACCTCGGCCGGTTCGGCGCCGCGTATCAGGAGCGGTACGGGGAGCCACCGTCGCACACATTGCGGCGCGGGAACCGAGGACTCGAATTTGTCGTTTCGCGACCGTCGTGGTTCGAGAACGGACCTGGATGACGACCACAAGCTGCGGCGTGTCGTAGCGAACGCTCGGGTCTGCGCATGGGTACGCAGCCCCGAGCGATCCGCGAGCCGCCTCACAAGTCCCGTACGGCGGGAAGGACCTTCTCGGCGAAGTTGCGCAGGTAACCGGCAGATTCCTCCCAGGTCATCCCGTGCCGGGTGGCCATCAGATGAAGTTCGTCAGGCCCGCCCTCTTCGTATGTGGCGCGGAGCTCCGTGATGGCTTGGCCCGGTGTCTGGAATATCCGCTCCCAGTTCGGGATGTCCTCGGGTTTGGTCGGCGGTACGTCCATCAGTAACGAGCTGTACGGGTGCACATCTCCCCGGCGGTAGTGGAAATGCTCGAATATTCCTCCACGGTGCTTCGCCCAGGCTCGCTCCGGGTCATCGGTGATGTAACAGGTCCCGAACGTGTGGATCTTCGCGTAGTTGGGCTGCCTTCCGTTGCGGACACACGCCTCCCGCCAGCCGGCCAGCCACTTCTGCCACGTCTGCCCACCGGTGAGTCCCTGGAAAAACCCGCCGAGCCCACCGACATTCAGCCCGCGCTTCGCAACCCGGTCCATCACCGCCGCGGAGAACGCCGCGACAACCCACACCGGCAACGGCTTTTGTATCGGTTTCGGGTTGATCCACACATCGTCGAGATGCCAGCGCTTGCCGTGGTAGCTGAAGGGCTCGTCAGAGCTCCAGCACCTCCGCATGATGTCAATGCCCTCGTCAAGCAGACTCGGCCGGAACTTCGGGTTCACCCCCAGCATCGGGAATTCCATGTTGAAGGTCGGCCCGACCTGGCCCAGGCCGACATCGAGGCGGCCGCCGGACAAGATGTCGATCACGGCGAGTTGCTCGGCGAGGAGGACCGGGTGATAAAACGGCACCTGGATGATGTTGGTACCGATGCGTATCCTGCTGGTGTGGTGCGCGGCCGCGGTCAGCGTCACCGGAAGTCCCGGATTGTATCCGTCCGGGTCACCGTGATGCTCACTCAGGCTGACCGCGTCGAATCCGACGTGCTCCATCTCTTGCATGTGTTCGAACGCGCCACTGTAGAACTGGGACCATGGGCGGTGCCAGTCAGGCCTAGCCGGATTGCGAAGATCATAGAGTACCCCAAATCGCATGCCTTAGCTTCCTTCCGCTTGAGCTGGAGAACTACAGCCGGACCGGTCAACGAGCTTCCTCGCAGCCACATGGTCGGACGGACGGTTCACCGATTCGACAGCGATCAGGGCACCGTCTCGATAGCAGTTGACCGAGAACGACCGTCCAGCGGGGTCACTGATCACTTCGGTGCGGTCGCTACCACTGAAGTCGCCCACGATCTGGAGCTTGAGATCAGCTTGGTCGCTCCAGAAGACCGGTGTCCGCCGGTAAGGTTGCGATTCGCCGGAGGTCAGCGTGCCGGCCACGGCGTGCGCCTGGCCGACGGCGTTTTCGACGCATTCGTGCCGGGCTCGCCGGTTCCGGTACGGGTAGGACGCACAGTCACCGATCGCGAAGATGTCCGGATCGGACGTGCGCAGGCAGCGATCGACGAGGACGCCGTCGTTCACCGCGAGCCCCGCCCGCTCGGCCAGCCCGGTGTTCGCCCGGACACCGACGCCTACTACGACGAGATCGGCCTTCACGAGGGAACCATCGTGCAGCTCGACGCCCTGAACGCGCGAGCCGTCGCCGCCGACCAGCCGTGCGACAGGCGTGTCCAGCAAGACGCGGGAGCCTGCCGACACGTGCTCACGAAGGAAGAACTCCGACATCACCGGTGTGACCGCCCTGGCCATGAGCCGGTCAGCCGCTTCGACGATCGTGACGTTCTTTCCCCGGCCTCGCGCGTGGGCGGCGAACTCGAGGCCGATGAACCCGCCACCGACGATGACCACCTCACGAGCCGTGACGAGCCGTTCTCGGAGCGCGTCGGCGTCCGCGCGGCGATGGAGCCGGAAAACGCCGTCCAGATCGTTACCGGGAAGCCGTGCCGCCTGGGGTGTTGATCCGGTGGCCAGGATCAAGTGGTCGTACCGCAGAGATTCCCCGGACGCGGGCACGACCGCCTTCGCGGTGCGATCGATCTCCTCGACCCGGTACGCGCGAAGCAGTTCTATTCCCTTGCGCTCGTAGAAATGCTCCGGCCGGAATGAGAGGCGATCCTCGCGGAGGCCGTCGAGATAGCCCTTCGACAAAGGAGGCCGCTGATACGGGAGGCAGCTCTCTGCCGTGATCAAGGCGATTGCGCCCGCATAGCCGTTCCGGCGTAGTGACGCGGCCGCGGTGAAACCCGCGTGCCCGGCGCCGACAATGACCACCTGCGCTTGAGTCATCAGTACTGCTCCTCGGGGAGGAACACGGTGATGCCGTCGAGACCGGCGGTCATCGTCAGCTGACACGAGAGTCTGCTCGACGGCTTGACCGGTGCCGCGGCGCCCTCGAGCATGGCTATCTCGGTGTCGCTCGGTGGCGCGAGCCGGCCCAGGTCCTTGTCGTCGACGTACACGTGGCAGGTCGCGCACGACATCGAGCCGCCGCACTCGGCGACGATCTCGTCGATGTCGTTGTCGAGCGCCGCTTCCATCACGCTGGTGCCCATTTCGGCATCGACGGTTTCCTGCTGGCCTGTGCGCCGGACAAAGGTGATCTTCGCCATGCGATCGACTCCGTTTCCGCGTCAACTGTCGGAATGCTCGGGTGTGAAGCGCACGGGCAGTGAGGCGATCTGCATGATGTTGCCGCCGATGAGGCCGGTGAACCGTACATCGCCGTCGATTTCGATATCCGGAAGGCGGTGGAGAAGCTGGGTTGCCGCCGTGGCCAGTTCTGCGCGGGCCAGGTGGCGTCCGATACACATGTGCGTCCCGTATCCGAATGCGAGATGTTGATTTCGGCGCCGATCCAGGTCGAACTTCTCGGGGTCGTCGAAACGCCGCGGGTCCCGGTTGGCGGCGAGGTAGTTCAGCAGCACTTTGCCGCCCGCGGGGATCGGCACACCTTCTATTTCGGTGTCCTGCAGGACCTTCCGGGCAAAATGCGGAAGCGGCGTCGTCAAGCGCAGACTCTCCTCGATCGCCTTCGGGAGCGTGCTGGGATCGGTTGTGACCGCCTCGCGAAGCCCTTCGACGGTCAGGATGTGGTGCAACAGCCCGACGATCGACGCCGCGGTCGAGTGGTGGCCACCAATGAAGAACGCGACGAGGATGCCGCCGACTTCAGCGTCGCTCAGCGTTCGTCCGCCAAAAGAACCGGTCGCCAGCTGCGTCAGGTAGTCGTCTCGCGGATCCTCCCGTCGCGACGCCAGTTCGGCGGACGTGAAATCGAAGAACTCCTCACTGGCTTGTTCTTCATTCCCAGATCCCAGTGAGTTGAGCACGCCCATCGCCAACGCGCGCATTCGCGGAGCGGAACTCGGCGACAGACCGATCAAACGCCCGATGACCAGCGCCGGAATGGCATCAGCGAAGTCCGACCAGAGGTCGGCCTTGCCTTCCCGCGCGAAACCGTCGATCTCGGTCCTGACCACATCGTCGAGCAGAGGTTGATGCTTGCGGACCTCAGCCGGGACAAGGGGAGCCTGCATGATCTTCTGCCATGCCTCATGCTCGGTACCGTCGAACTCCAGCGGCGGGATCGGCGGCAACGGGGTCGAGGGAATCAGGACTCCGTCCGCGGAGCTGAACCGGTCGGGACTTGTGGTCACCGCGCGCACTCCCTCGTAGCGCGTGACATTGAAGTAACCACCGTGCGCGGAACTATGCGTGACCGGGCACTGCTCTCGTAGCGAGGTGTACACGTCGAGCACCTCGTCGCGGCTCAAGCTTGTGTCGTGGTGATCGAAGTCGGTTTCGGGGGCGCTGGGCACGCCCGTCGTGCTGTCCATTCGACACACTCCGTTGTGTATTGACTGGGCTTCACAAGCGGACCAGGCCGCCGTCGGCCATGATGGTCTGTCCGGTGACGAAGTACGAGTCCTCACTGGTCAGAAAGAGGACGGTGCCGACGACGTCGTCGGCTTCGCCGATCTTCTTGATCGCCTGGCTCCGGGAAACCTGTGCCATCAGTTCCGTCGGAACCGCCGAGGTGACGCCGGGAGTCCGGGACAGGGTCGGGCCGACCGCGTTGACGGTGATCCCGTGATCCGCGACGTCGTTCGCCAAGCCCCGGGTGAACCCGATGATCCCCATCTTGCTGGCCATGTAGTGACTCATCTGCGGCACCGCGAGACCAATGGAATTCGACGTGATGTTGACGATCCGTCCCCAGCCGGCTTCCTTCATCAAAGGCAGTACGGCTTGCGTCATGAGGAACTGTGAGTCGAGGTTCACCGACAGCACCTTGCGCCAGGTGTCGTACGTAAGCTCTGAAATGTCGACGAACGGGAAGATCCCGGCGTTGTTGACCAGGATGTCGCAGCGGCCGTGCCGGCTGCGGACCTCCTCGCCGATCTCGGCGGTGTGATCGGGGTCGGAGACGTCTGCCCGCAGTGCGGTCACCTTGTGGCCCGACGCCTCGAGTTGCCCGACCGTCTCGCTGGGGTGGTCGAGGTCGACCGCTATGACGTGAGCACCACGCTCGGCGAGCCCCTTGGCCACGGCCCGGCCGATGCCACGGGCGGCCCCGGTGACGACAGCGACACGGTGCTGGGACTCGGTCATCGGATTCGGCTCCCTTTGTCTGAGCTGGTGGGACGTGCCGCCATGCCGTCACTCCGCCCTCGACCCGAAAATCCGCGCCGCTTACCCACGAGGACTCGTCCGAGCCGAGATGGACAGCGGCGTACGCCGTCCGCCTTGGCCGTTTTCTCTGTGTCCTGCGCGGCGGGCCGGCTGCTGCAAAGTGGGCATTCGGGGACCTCCCGGAGAATGTTGCCATGGGTGGCAAGAGCCCGTGTCCAGGAAGCACGCTAGCCGAGACGATTGATCCAACTGAGCCATTTTCCGCACCGCATCGTCCGCGAAACGACTTGCGCTGCCCGCGGATCCGAGTTTCACGTCCCGGATCATCATCCGCGCCGTGCGGTGCGGCACGCACCAGTCCGGCGTGGACGCGGGCGCGCGCAGTGGGTCGCCGACCGCGAGGCCGTCGACGAGCAATGGCGGGTGCAGCTCGGCAAAGCTGCACCCGCCTGGTTCACGTCGCGCGGAGGACCGCCAGAGCCTGGCAGTTGAGTTCGACCTGCGGAGTGCTCACGAGACCCGCACCAGACCCAAGCTGATCAGCGAACGTGATGTCAGGAATGCTCACCCGTCTCCGGCCATCGCCGGGGAGAAGTCCATGTAGACGGTGTAGTCGGCGACCTGCGTCCCGGCCAGGCTGATGACCGTCATGCACGGCAACGCCAGGTGTTTCCCGTCGGGCGCGGCCGTTTCGATGGTGAAGTGACAGAAGAGGCGGTCGCCGGTGTCGGTTATCTCCCGGATCGTGTGCCGTACCCAGGGGAGCGCGGCCACGGCGCCGGCCGTGGCCGCGGCGATGGCCGTCCGGCCCGTGATCGTCTCGCCATTGCCGAACGTGTAGGTGGCATCGTCGCGGAACCACTTGGCGAAGTCCTCGGCGTCGCCGCGATCGACGGCCGCGCACATCGAGCGCACCATCTGCGCGCGGCCGGTCACGTCGCCGCTCACTGGAGTGCCAGCCCGTAGCGGGTCATGACCTCGGCGACGAGTTTCATGTCGCGCCCCGGTGGCAGTTCACTCAGTTCTCGGTAATAGTTTTCCAGGCCGGGCGGGGAAACGACGGCGATCACCCGCGTTTGGACGTCGAACGAGTTGTAGAAGACGTGTGGGACGCCGCGTGGCATGAGCAGGGAGTCGCCCGGCGCGAGCACGTGCTCCACACCGTCGAGCTCGACCGTGACCCGCCCCTCGACACAGGTGAAGAGTTCGTCCTCCCGCGAGTGGATGTGGGTGGGCGGGCCGCCGAGGCCGGGCGGGACGACGTATTCGAAGAGCGAATAGGCGCCTTTTGTTTCCGCGCCGGTCAGCCTTGTGTAGATGCCCAGCCCGATCGCGCCGAGATTCGTTCCGTCCTCGGTCCGGAACACCCGGCTCGGGGCCGTGGATTCGGTGGTCATTTCCAATCCTTTCCGTCAACGTGATCTAGGACTTGTTCGCGGACGTCTCCGGCAAGACGGGTGCCGCCTTCGGCTGGGCCGCCCGGGCAGCGGCGATCCGGTCGAGCAGTGCCGGTGTCACCTTGCGATAGGTCGCCGGGTCAACGGGGGCGAGCCACTGGAACGCCCTGGTCAGAACGCCGATCTGAAGATCGAGATCGGTGAGCACCTCGTCGGCGTGGTGCAGCGAGAACGGGATGATCTTCGTGCCTCGGCAGTGGTGCGAACCGAGCGCGTCGTCCATGAATTCAAGCTGCCCGGTGACCTGCTCGCGCCGGGCGTCGAGGCTGGGCAGCTCGAGTATTCCCTCGACGTCCGCGGCGATCCACAATGCCGCGAGTTCCGCGTTGAGCGGGCTGAAGAACGACGAGTTGTAGCCGTTGAAATAGAGGCCAGGGACGTCCAGCGGCTGGATCTGCCGGTAAAGCGCGAAGTTTCCGCGGTCGTCGTGCAGTTTGGCCTGCACGTTCGCGTCGAGGAACGGAACGGACTGCTGGAAACCGGTCGCACAGACGATGATGTCCGCCGGGATCGCGGTTCCATCGTCGAGTTCGGCGTACCGCTGTTCGCCGTCGACGTACAGCCGGGCGATCGTCCGGTCGCGTCGCACCCGGATCGTCCCGGCCTCGACGCCTTCGAAGAATCCTTCGGTGGCCAGGCCGATCGCGCCCCGGACGATGCCTTCCATCGTTCCCCGGGGGATCAGATCGAGCTTGTCCAGACCGAACTGCTTGACCGAGACGGAGCCGATCGAGTTGATCAGCGAGCGCCGGAGCTTGTCGCCGGGACCGTGCAGGAACTTCTCGAACCCGCGCAGCGTGCGGTAGCGGAACAGCGCCTCGCCGAGGCGGGTCATCAGCAGCACCTTGAAGTTCAGAACCCCGGCGACTTTCCGCGGGATCTTCCACAGCAGCTGGCGCGCCACGATGTCGGTGCTCGCGGCGACCGACGCGATCGCCACGGTGACATCACACGCCGACTTCCCGTAGCCGACCACCACGGCGTGCCGGTCCCGCGCGTCATCGAGGTCCAGGAACTCGGTCCCAGCCATCAGCACACCGCCGGCTGCGCGGAACTCGTCGACGCCAGGAAACTTCGGCACCGCTGGCTCGCAGAACACCCCATTTGCCACGACGACACGGTCGAACCGCTCGGTTTCGGGAACGCCGTCGCCCTTGGTGGTCACGAGCCAACCCCCGGCGTCCGGGACAACGGACTCGACTTCGGTCTCCAGCCGCAGCAGGGAATCGATGCCGAAATTGCGCGCATAGGACGCGAGGTATTCCTGCACTTGGCGTCCCGTCGGCCATTCCGGGAAATCCTTCGGCATCGGGAAATCGGAGAACGCGTACTGGGCCGCCGGACTCTGCGTCGTCACTCCGGGGTAACGGCGGGTACGACTCCACACGCCGCCTACGTCGGGACATCTGTCGAAGACCACGACATCGTGTCCGGCCTGCGTCAGCACTTTAGCCGTCGTCAATCCGGAAATCCCGGCTCCGACGATCGCCACACGCATCTTCGGTCCTCCTGACTCGGCACGGTCGGTGTGCCGAGCGCCCATCGTGAGCCGCGCGGCCGGGGAAGCCAACGCGGTGTCCCATCGACCGGGACTGGCGGTTGGTGACGCCCGAGCGGCTGACGAAAATGGAACCATCATGAACTCTTCTGAACAGCCAAGAACCGCATTCATCGGTGGCGGATCGGGCGGTATCGGCGCCGCGGTGGCGCGCACCCTGCTCGAGTGTGGCCACCGCGTCGTTCTCGCCGGGCGGACGGCGTCGTCTCTCGATGCGACAGCGAAGGAGCTGGATGGCGGCGATCTCGTCGACCGGGTCGTCGTCGATCTCGCCGACCCGCTGGCGTGCGCCGCCGCCGTGACCGACATCGGCGAGCGGCACGGCAGCCTCGACGTGCTCGTCGTCAACGCGGGCGGCCCGCCTCCCGGCCGGGTCCTCGCAGTCGAGGACGAAACCTGGCGCGCGGCGTTCGACCTCCTGCTCCTGGGACCGCTGGCGCTGCTGCGTACGGCGTTACCAGGCATGGCGGCCAACGGTTTCGGTCGTGTCGTGGTGATCACCTCGACCGCGGTGCGGCAACCGCAGCCCCAGCTGGCGACCTCGACCGTGCTGCGCGCGGCAGTCACGTCCGCGGCGAAACTGGCGTCCCGTGAATACGCTGACCGGGGGGTGACGGTGAACTGTGTCGCCCCCGGTGCGACACTCACACCTCGGCGGATGGAGATCCTGAGCAGCCGGGCGGCGGCGCGGGGCGTCGACGTCACCCAGGCCGTGGCCGAGGACCAGGCCGAGATTCCCGCCGCGCGCGCCGCGGAACCATCGGAAATCGCCGCGGCCGTGGCGTTTCTCGCGTCCGAGGAAGCCGCTTATGTCAACGGAACCGTGCTCACCGTCGACGGCGGACGGACCGAGACGGTCTAGACGAGGAGCGCAGAAGGCGATGGCCACATCCGGACCCAGCTTCACCCTGACAGATTTCTTCGCGAGCTTCGGCTCCGCGATACGACCGGCCGCGCGCCGGCCGTTCGTCGTGCACGACGAAGACCTCGTCGAGCTGCCCGCGGGTTCCGTGCCGAACCCGACGACGCTCCGGGTGGCCGGCACGCTGCCCACCACGACGTTCGAACTCTTCCGCCAGGTGATTCCCGCCGACGGAAGCTCCGACATGCAACGGCACTATCACGAGACCGTCCACTTCGTGCTCGCCGGCGACGGTCACAGCGAGATCGAGGTCCCCGGCGGGCCCGAGGAGGTCGTCTTCTGGACCGCCGGGTCGTTCATCTACACGCCGCCCTGGGCCTGGCACCGCCATTACAACGACTCCGGCGCACACCCCGTCGAATTTCTCACCATCGAGAACTCACGTCTGCTCGGCCAGTTCGGTCTGATCCGCAGGCAGAGCGCCGGCCTGGTGAACATGACCGAAGCCCGCGAGAAATTTCTGGAGGACGCATGACTCCGATTCCCGAGCACATCAGCATCTGGGGCGAACTGGGCGACGTAGACCATCGCCTCCTGCACCTGGACGTGCCGCTGGGCGACGAGACCGTCCGCACCCGCGTGCTCCAAGCGGGTTCCGGACCGGAACTGGTGCTGCTTCACGGCACCGGCGGGCACCTCGAAGCTTATGCGCGCGACATCGCCGGGCTGGCGCGGGACTTCCATGTCACGGCGTACGACATGGTCGGGCACGGCTGGTCGGATCTGCCCGACCGGCCGTACACCATCGACGTCCTGTCCGGCCACCTGATCGGGCTGCTGGACGTGCTCGGCATCGAGACCGCGCACCTGTCCGGTGAGTCACTCGGCGGCTGGGTCGTGGCCTGGACCGCGGCGCACCATCCGGGGCGGGTCGACCGGCTGGTGCTCAACACGCCGGGGAACATCGCGAACAAGCCCGAGGTGATGGTCCGGATGCGGGACAGCACCATGGCCGCGGTGCTCGACCCGAGCGACGAAACCGTCCGGCGCCGGGTCGAGTTCCTCTTCCACCACAAGGAACTCGTCACCGACGAGCTGGTCAACCTTCGGCGGCGGGTCTACTCCAGGCCCGGGTTTGTGCGAGCCATCTCCAACACGCTCGTGTTGCAGGACCCCGAGATCCGCAAGGACTTCGCGTGGTCGCCCGAGTGGGTCGGCAAGGTCGTGGCGCCGACCCTGCTGCTGTGGACGGAACACGATCCCACGGGCGGGCTGGACGAGGCCGATCTGCTGCTCGGGTGGTTGCCGGACGCGCGGTTGCACGTCATCGCCGACGCTGGCCACTGGCCGCAGTGGGAGAAGGTCGACGAGTACCTCGACACCCATCGCTCGTGGTTGCTGAACGGGAAGGTACCGTCCTGATGGCCGAGATCATCGGGTTCGTCGGCATGTCGCACAGCCCGTTCGCCACGATGTTGCCGCCGAAGAGCACCGGCGAACCCGGGGGGCGCTTCCTCGCGGACGCGGACCGGGTCAGGTGCGCGGTGGACCGGCTGGCGCCGGACGCGGTCGTCGTCATCGGCCCGGACCACTTCCACGGCAACTTCTACGACGTCATGCCCCCGTTCGTGCTCGGCGTCGAAGACGTCGAGGCGTTCGGCGACTTCGACAGCCGGTCCGGCCCGCTCCCGGTCGCGGGCGCGCTGGCGTGGTCGGTGCGCGACAGCCTGGCGGAAGCGGGTTTCGATCTCTCGCTGTCGTACTCGCTGACGGTCGACCACGGTCTGGTGCAGACCTACGACATGGTGACCGCCCGCTGCCCGCTCGTCCCGCTGGTCGTGAACACCGCGGCGCCGCCGTTGCCGTCGCTCGACCGGTGCCTGGCGCTGGGCCGCGCGCTCGGCGCGGCCGTTCGCTCGTCCGCCGAGTCCGCCCGGGTCCTGCTGGTGGCGAGCGGCGGGTTGTCGCATTGGCTGCCGTCCAACGATCCGCGGGATCCGTCGGTGGCGGGCGAGCGCCGGGAGGCCCTCATCCACGGCCGGGCCGATGTGGCGGCCTTCGCCGCGGCCCGGGAGCCGAGGGTGCGGGCGATGGGCGGTGACCCGGACGCGCGGGTGAACCAGGAATGGGACCAGTGGTTCCTCGACCGGCTCGTCGCGGACGACCCGGCTGCCGTGGCGACGCTGGGTCACCGGGGCCTCGAAGAGAACGCTGGGACGGGCGGGCATGAGGTGCGGTGCTGGCTGATCGGCCACGCCGCGGCCGGCCTGCCGCTGCAGTGGACCAGTTACGAGCCGGTTCCCGAGTGGATCACGGGCATGGGCATCGGGACCACCTTCGCAGTGGATTAGGCCGGGACCGGCCGGTGGCCCCGGACCATCCGCGCGGTTAACCTGTGTCTGGTGCGCGTGACTACGGTCACGCGCACCGGCCGGGAGGCTCCCGACGACCACCTCCGACCCTGCGCCGTCCCGGTCGACGCCCTCCGTACGGATGATCGGAGACCGCATTGGTGGATGCAGCGCGCGCGCCCCGCGAACGCCTCGCGCCGTACCGCTCCGTGCGCACCCGCGACGTGCTCGAGGCGGAGTCGCGTCTGGCTCGCCTGTTCAGCCCGCACACACTGCGGCCCGACCGAGCCCCGCGCAGGTTCTGCGCTACCGCCAACTCGGTCTCGCTCGGCGACATCCGCCTCGTCTACATGTCACTGGGGACGGCGACGACGATCCGGCCGGACCCGCTGGGTTACTACGCCGCGAACATCGCGCTCGCCGGGTACGGCGAGTACCGCCAGGCGGCCGGCGCCGTCAGCACAGGCGGGCGGTGTGTCGGCGCGGTGCTCAACCCGGGGTCACCCACCGAGATGTTCGTCGACGACGGGTGCGCGCATCTGTCCGTGCTCGTGAACAGGCAAGCGCTGGAATCCCGCCGCGAGGCCGCCGGCACCCTGGACGACGGCGTCTGCCTGGCGATGCCGCTGGATCTGCGCTCACCGAAGACGCAGAGCTGGGTGGATCTCATCAGCTGGACCGTGCGGTCCGCCGAGAGCGGGGGGCTGCTGGACAACCGGCTCGCCGCGGCCCACGTCGAGGATCTCATCATCCTGGGCTTGCTCGACGCGCAGCGGGTCAAGGCCGAGGGCGAGGAGCGAACCGATCGCAAGCTCCCGGCGCGCATCGCCCGCGTCGTCGATCTCGTGCACGCCGATCCCGGGCAGCCGTTGACGCTGTCGCAGCTGGCGGCGGTGGCCGGGGTCAGCGTCCGGTCCCTGCAGGCGGGCTTCCGGCGTCACCTCGGGACGAGCCCGAGCCAGTACCTCCGGTTCGTCCGGCTCGACCGGGCCAGGGCCGATCTGCAGCGTGCCGGCGACGCGCCGACCACCGTCACCGACGTCGCGCTTCGCTGGGGGTTCACGCACGTGCCCCGGTTCGCCGCGCTGTACCGGGACAGGTTCGGTGAGTTGCCGTCGCAGACGCTGCGGAGGCGTTGAGCTTCGCGGATCGGATCGGCTGCGCGAGATGGATCGCCCGGTTCCTCCGGCTGGCTTATCGTGCCCACGTCGCAATGGCGCGAACAGATACGGAGCGGCACACAATGACAAGCCAGATCGTCGGCGACGGCTCCGACGGGATTCTCGAGCGGGCTGCCGCGATTCTCCAGGCATTCGACGACGAGCACCGGCGGTTGACGTTGATGTCCCTGGCGAGCCGCAGCGGGCTACCCCGCTCTACGACACACCGGGTGGCGGGACGCATGGTGGCGCTGGGCTGGCTCAGCCGGGACGACGGCCGGTACCACCTGGGCAACGACTTCGTGCGGCTGTCCGGCCTGACCCAGCTCAGGCGGGAACTGCGCGAGACCGTCCAGCCGTTCATGCAGGATCTCTACGAGAGCAGCCACCTGACCGTGCAGCTTGGCGTGCTCGACCTGCCGAACGTGCTGGTGGTCGACACGGTGACCGGCCACCTGGAGCTGCCGATGCTGTCCAAAGCCGGTGGCTCGATCCCCGCGCACTGTTCCAGCCTCGGCCGGGCGATACTCGCGGCCGGCCCGCCCTCCGTCGTCGACCAGGTCATCAGTCACGGCCTCGAACAGCGTACAAAGCGCACGATCACCGTGCCGTCCGCGCTCCGGCACGAACTCGAGGTGACGGCCCGGCGGGGGTGGAGCGTCGACGACGAGGAAGGCAACGTGGGCGTCAGCTGCGTCGGCGCCGCACTACGCACCCCGCTCGGGCACGTCGTCGGCGCGCTGTCGGTCACGGGGCCGGCCGCGGTGGTGCGCACGGACCGGTTCGGACCGGTCGTGCGGGCCACCGCGGCCGCCGCGTCCCGCAAGCTCGCCCGGTTACCGCAGCGTGCCGGGTGACGATCAGTCCCAGAGCACGTCGAGCCGCTGCGGCCCGCGGAACAGCCATCCCCACACCGGGACTTCGTGGGCGGGGTCGAGGCGGATGGAAGGGAAGGCAGTGAACAGTTCCTCGAGCGCGATCCGAGCGACCTGGGGCGCGTAGGCGCTGCCCGAACAGAGGTGGCGCCCCGTCCCGAACGCCAGGTGCGGGTGCGTCGCGCGGTCGAGATCGAAGACGTCGGGACGATCGAACACGGCCTCGTCGCGGTTGGCCGAGCCGTAGGAAAGCCACACCGTCTGTCCCGGCCGCATCGTCGCCTCGCCCATCGTGATCTCACGCAGCGGCAGCCTGCTGGAGGCGCTGAAGACCGGGGACATCCACCGGAGTCCCTCGGTCAGCGCGCGCGGGAGCAGAGTGGCGTCCTCGGTTACCCGCTTCAACTGCTCGGGCCTGGTGGTGAGGCCGAGGAACGTCGCTGCGCACTGGTGCCCGGGCTCCTGCAAGCCGCCCAGGATGATCACCTTGAGCGAGGGGAGCAGTTGCTCCAGCGTCCGCGGGTCGCCGTGCGGACGGCCGTGATGCAGGTAGTGCGACAGCGCCGAGCCGTCGGGTTCGGCCGACAGCTTCGCCACGAGCGGCTCGAGCACCTCGCGGATCTCCGCACCGGCCTCGTCCGCCGGGGCGAAACCTCCGGGGTTGGTGAAGCGGCCTTCGGCGTCCATCGCCGTGTTCGCGATTCCCCGCGCGAGCGCGTGGAACCAGCGGCGAAGCGTGTCGGAGTCGACATCGGTCAGCCCGATGACGTCGCCGACGCACCGGACGCTGATCGGCTCGAAGTAGTCGGCCATCAACTCGGCCTTGCCCTGGCCGCGGATCGCTTCGAGGTACCGGCGCACGGTCGGCCGAACCTGCTCTTCGAGCAGGGGGCGGAACGCTCGCGGTTTGAGCGGCGGGTCGACGGCCGCCCGCAGGTCCTGGTGGGTCTCGCCCTCGGCGCCGAGGATGTGGTCGGTGCCGAGGACTCGCTCGTGCATCGGGCTGGTGCCGCCACGAAAGTTCGTCGCGTCGTCGGCGATCGTGCGGCACGCTTCCCAGGTCGAGGCGACCCAGGCGTGCGCGGCCGGAATCCACGCCACCGGTGCCTCGCGGCGCAGCCGCTCGAAGATCGGGTACGGGTCGTTCTCCAACTGCTCGACCGTGACGGTGGCCAGCCATTCCTGGGTGTCACCGGCCGTTGTGTGCTTCGTCGTCATGGCGTCTCCTTCGTTGTGTTCCGGGTGTCAAAGATCGAGTCCGAGGACCGCGGACCGGGAGCGCGACACACACAGCATGATCAGCTTTCCGTCCTGCCGTTCCTCGTCGGTCAGTACTTCGTCGTGGTGCTCCGGCTCGCCGTCGAGCACGGTCGCCTCGCACGTGCCGCACGTCCCGGTCCGGCACGACGAGAGCACCGGGATGCCGGCGGCCTCGACGGCTTCGAGCAGGCTTTTGTCGGCGGGCACCTCGATCGTGCGGTTGGACCGCCGCAGTTCGGCGACGAACGGGCGGGCGGAGTCGCCCGGCCGGACAGGGGTGAACCGTTCGACATGCAGCGTGCCCGCCGGCCAGGCCGCGCAGGCCTCCGTGACGGCGTCGATCAGCGGGGCCGGACCGCAGCAGTACACGGCTGTGCCTGGCCGCGGCTCGCCGAGGAGCGAATTCACCGGAAGCAGCCCGTGCTCGTCCTCCGGCCACAGCGTGACGCCCGGGCCGTCTACTTCGGAGCAGAACGCCATGTGCCGGCGTGACCGGCCGCCGTAGTAGAGGCTCCATTCCCGGCCCGCGCGCTTGACCTCTTCCAGCATTGGAAGCAAAGGCGTGATGCCGATACCGCCCGCGATGAAGACATACCGTTCCGCGGGAACCAGCGGGAACAGATTCTCGGGATCCGAAACGCGCAGCCGCCGGCCGACGGAAACGGAATCGTGCAACTTGTTCGAGACGACTCCGTTCGATTCCCGCCGGACCCCGATCCGCCAGGTGAACCGCTCGGACGTCGGCCCGCAGAGCGAATACTGACGAACGTCGCCGTCGACGTCGACTCCCACGTGCGCCCCCGGTGTCCATTCCGGCAGCGGGTCCCCGCCGGGGTCGGTCAGGTGAATGACCATCACGTCCTCGGCGGCCTCTTCTTTCGAGGTCACGACCAGTTCACGTGTCATGACGCCTCCTCCCGGCTCCGGTGCTGGGTGCTGCACGACTGCGAACCCGTGCAAGAGCCTCGGGCGACGCCGGAAGAGCCGCCATCCGGAGTCCCACTGCGCGGGAAAGGCCGATCCCGACCGGTGGGACTCGCGGTTGTCGGCCGATTGCCCAGCCGCACAAAATCGCCTCATCGCGCCAACGGTGACTGGAGGTCAATGATGACGCAGCAGGCTGCGTTCACGGACTTCAACCCGATGGAATCGCCGCATCGGGAGAATCCGCATCTGTTCTACAAGTGGTCGCGCACGGAACAGCCGATTTGCTTTTCACCGACGCTCAACGCGTACGTCGTGACGCGCTACGACGACATCAAGTCGATCGTCGACGACCCGGACACCTATTCGTCCAGCAACGCCATTCCGGTCCTGTGGCAGAATCCGGAACCCGTCGTCGAAGCACTCCACGGGATCATCCCGGAGGCGGCCACCGTCGTGAACACCGACGAACCACAGCACGCACCCTTGCGCAAGGTGCTCGATCACGCGTTCTCCGGCCGCCGCATCCGCCAGCGGCTTCCGCTCATGAGGACACGTTCGGCCGAACTTGTCGACCAGTTCGCGGGGGCACACCGGGCGGACCTCGTCAGCGCCTATGCCGACCCCTACGTGCAGTCGATCGTCAGCGACGTCTTCGGCATCCCCGCCGAGGACAACGACCGGGTGCAGGGCTGGACGAACGACTACCTCACTCTGCTGAACCCGATGGTCGACGTCGAGGAAAAGGTCGCCGCGGCACGGCGGATGCACGATTACGAGCGTTACATCGACGCGCTGGCGGAGGAGCGCCGGACCTCGCCGCGAGACGACTTCATGACCGACCTCGTGCACGGCACCGACATGGTTCCCGCGGTGAGCAGGGACGACCTGCACTACATGTTCCGCGGCCTGCGCTTCGCCGGGCACGACACCACACGCGATCTCATGACCAGCACGCTCCTGCTGCTGCTCGACAACGACCGCCGGTTGTGGGAGATGGTCCGCGCCGACCGCCCGGTGTTGCAGCAGGTCATCGAGGAGACGCTCCGGCGGGACGCGCCGCACCGCGGGCTCATGCGCGTGACCACCCGGGACGTGGAGATCGGTGGGACGCCGTTGCCGGCGGGGACGTCGTTGCTGCTGCTCTTCGGTTCGGCGAACCGGGACGACACCCGTTTCACCGCGCCGGACGAAGTCCGGCTCTCGCGGGCGAACATCCACGAGCACCTGGCGTTCGGCAGTGGCATTCACCAGTGCCCGGGCGCGCAGCTGGCGCGCACCGAAGTGCGCACGGCCATCGAAACCCTGCTCGACCGGCTACCGGACCTTCGCCTGGCACCCGGTTACGAGCCGTCCTACGTCGCGAGCTTCTTCTTCCGCGGCCTGGAACGGCTCGATGTCACCTGGTGACGGTGACACAGCTCAGGCCTGGTTCGCGCGCGGGGGCTGTGTGGCTGTAGTCACCCCGCCGCGGGTCTGGGGTGCTGCTCGAACTCGTACACGGCGTCGAGACCGAGATCGGCAAGAATGTTGGGTACGACGATCTCTGGGCCAGGTTGAGGAGGCGTGTCCGCCTGCAGCAGTCCGCAGGCCCTTGCTCTGCCGTCCGGCCGCAGGTAGATCACCACCCCGCGACCTGTTCTGCCGAACTCCGTGAGTGCGCGATCAAGGTTTCCTCGGCACGTGCACGAAACGGCTCCGAAGACGTCACCGCAAAGACATTCGGCGTGAACGTAGACGGGAACACGGCCATCGCCCGTTCCCGCGACCAGGGCCAGATACTCGTTGCCGGACAGGTACTCGCTGTAGCCCAGAGCGAGGAACCGTCCGAACGACGTGGGCAGTGTCGCCTCAGTGACGCGTGTGAACTGGGTTTCGTGGCGGAGCCGGTAATCGATGATGTCGGCAACGGACAAGTGCACGAGTCCGTGCTCGAGAGCGAAACGCGCTAGTTCGTCACCTTTGGCCATTTCGTTAGGCCGGTTCACGGACACGATCTCGCAGAGCGCTCCGGCGGGCGTGCGGCCCGCAAGCCGGGCCAGATCGACTGCCGCTTCGGTGTGACCGGGCCGTTCGAGAACTCCGCCCGCGCGTGCACGCAACGGTACGACGTGGCCCGGACGTGAAAAATCTTCCGGGTTCGCGTCGTCGGATCCCAAGGCGGCGATTGTGGCCGCACGGGACTTTGCGGAGATTCCTGTACCGGTGCCGACCAAGTCGACGGTCACCTGGTAGGCGGTGTGGTATCGATCTTGGTTGGCGTGGGTCATGGGGACCAGGTTGAGCCGGTCGCACGCCTCGCCGGCAAGGGCGACACAGAGGAAACCGGAAGTGTGCCTGACGGTGAAGGCGACCAGTTTTGGGGTCGCGAGTTCTGCCGCGAAGATGAGATCTCCCTCATTCTCCCGGTTTTGATCGTCGACGACTACCACCGGTCGCCCGGCGGCAATCGCGCTCAGGGCGGAGCGAACGCGCTTGTCGATTGCGCTCTGTGAACTCTTGGACATCCTATGTGTCTCCTCGCGACGATCACGAATGCCGGCTACGGGCGGCCGCCGTGCGGCACGGAAACGCGGACGGTCAGCAGATCGGACTCGTGTGTACTGGCCCGCGCAGCCGGGTCGAAGTCCGGAGCTGTGCACAGGAACAGCGTCCGACCGTCGTCCCCACCCAGCATGCATGCGTAGACACCGCTACCGACCTGTATTTCATCGACGATGTCCCCACCCTCCTGCACGCGGATCACCCTGCCGTTCAAGGCATCCGCTACCCACAACGCCCCCTCGGCGTCGAGACAGCAACCGTCGGGGGCGACCTTCACCTGACTCAGGACCGTGGCGAAATCCCCGGTCGGCACCTCCCCGAACTTCGCCCAGATCCGCTGATTCGTGAGCTGTCCGCTGTCTTCGATATCGAATGCGGTCATCCGGTTCGCGAAGGTCTCACCGACGACCAGCACGTTGTCGTCGGTGATGACGCTCCCGTTCGGAAAATGGAGGCCATCCGCGGCTTCGGCGACAGTGCCGTCGGGGTCCACCCTGACCAAGTTCGTCGGGATGGGATCAGCTCCAGCGCCGATGTCGAAGCCGAAGTTCCCCACGTAGGCGCGTCCGAGGCGATCGACGACCATGTCGTTGAGATTTCCGCTGACATGTCCACTCAGGTCCGCATGGACGACGACCCGGCCATCATGCTCTCGACGCAGCAACGTGAAGTCCCGGGCGGAAACCACGAGCAACCGGCCGTCGGGAAGCCAGCCAAGACCACCTGGTTGGTTCGGGACCTCGAGTTCGGTCCGGAGGCCGGTGCCGTCCGCGGCCGCGGAAAAAACGCGATTGGTGTAGAAGTCGGAGACCCAAATGCGGCCTTCATGCCAACGAGGGCATTCCAGAAACGACATTCCAGAGATAATGGTGGTCAGCGCGCTCATCGTTTACCGTGTCCTCTCATTGCGCTGAATTGCCCGGCTGTGTGAGCCGGTGTGATTGTGGACCGTGTTTCGCAGGTGCGGGCCGCGGTTCTGGCGGCCCGCCCACGTCCGGCTGCGTGTGGGGTCTGCGAACGGTGATGCCGGACTCAAGCCGATTGTCGCAGGATTGGGCTGAAGTGAGTTGTCGCAACTTGCGACAGTTCAATGTTCGGTAGTCCCCCGTTAGCCTTTTCGTGGTTGCTGATCAGGTCATGTCCCCGCTGGTGGTGTAAGTCTGGGTCTTGTTCGGCGTGGCTGAGCGCGTGGAGGGGGCCATCGCGTGAGTCTCTGCAGGAACCCGCCAAGGAACCCGTGGAGAGGCGTCACGCGATGGCCCTGGACCAGTCTGCCCTGCTTGAAGTACTCGATGCACTCAAGGTCGCCGATGTTGGTGATCGTGTCCGTCAGGCGGCGGAGACGATCTATCAGGCGCTGATCGAGGCCGAGCTCACCGAGGCGATCGGCGCTGGCCTGCACGAGCGCACCGAGAGCCGCACCGCCCAGCGCAATGGCCACCGGACCCGCACGCTGTCGACCACGGCTGGGGATCTGGAGTTGCGGATCCCGAAGCTGCGCACCGGGTCGTTCTTCCCGTCGTTGTTGGAGCGTCGGCGACGGGTGGATCAGGCGTTGTTCGCGGTGGTGATGGAGGCCTACCTGCACGGGGTGTCCACCCGCAAGGTCGACGATCTGGTGAAAGCCTTGGGTGCGGACACCGGCATCTCCAAGTCCGAGGTATCGAGGATCTGCGCTGATCTGGACACCGAGGTCGGCGCATTCCGGGACCGATCGCTGGGTGAGCAACATTTTCCCTACGTGTTCCTTGACACCACCTACTGCAAGACCCGGGTCAACCACCGCGTGGTGTCCCAGGCGGTGGTGATCGCCACCGGGGTCCGGGCCGACGGGTGGCGCGAGGTCCTCGGCTTCGCCGTCGGTGACTCCGAGGACGGGGCGTTCTGGACGGCGTTCCTCCGTTCGCTCAAGGCCCGCGGCCTGGGCGGGGTGCAGCTGGTCATCTCCGATGCCCACACCGGGCTGAAACAGGCCATCTCCGCGGTGTTGCTCGGCGCCGCCTGGCAGCGTTGCCGGGTGCATTTCCTGCGCAATGTGCTGGCCCAGGTCCCCAAAGGCAGCTCCGAGATGGTGGCAGCGGCGATCCGCACGATCTTCGCCCAGCCCGACGCCGCGCACGTCCGTGAACAGCTCGGTGTCATCGCCGGAATGCTCGGCCGGCAGTCGTCGAAGGTGGAGTCGATGCTGCGCGACGCCACCGAGGACCTGCTCGCGTTCGCCTCGTTCCCCACCGCGCACTGGAAGAAGATCTGGTCCACCAACCCCCTCGAACGGCTGAACAAGGAAGTCAAGCGCCGCACCGACGTCGTCGGCGTCTTTCCCAACCCCGAAGCCCTGCTCCGACTGGCCGGCGCGGTCCTGGTCGAGGCCCACGATGAATGGCAGGCCACCGACCGCCGCTACCTCGGCGAAGCCACCATGGCCCTGCTCACCACCCCACCAACCGAGGAAAAGGTAGCCACACCCGAGCTCATGACGGCATGATCTGAACCGCAGAGCCTCTCGCGCAACGACTTACACCACACGGCGGGACGTGACCTGCTGAATCAAGGAGCTGTGGCCGCCGGTTTGGTATGACTGATGCCCCGGTCGACGTTCCACGAGCTCACCAGCATGGGCCACTGCTCGTGGTGGTCGACCAGCCAGCCACGATCGGTGCGCTGCCGGTCGCGGTTGCCCGTGCAGCCGGTTGTCTACCGGGGCCAGGCCAAGACCGGTGCCCGGGATGCGTTCGTCATCGCCGACGCCGCCCGCTCGCTGCCACGCACGACACGGCCGGTCGACGTCTGCTCACTGGAGGTGATCATGGCTGCACTGGCCGAACGGACCGTCACGGCCCCGGCACTGCCGCCGCGGACACCGTGCTCCCGCGGCTAGCCGACAGCTTGAAACCGGGCTTGAGCAACTCACGCAGGTCGAGGAGATACTCGATGCGCACCCTCTTGCCCCGGTCCTGACCTCGATGCCGGCATCGGCGCCAGGAGCGCAGCCCGCATCTCGCTCGAGAACGGCGGTGCCTCAAACTTCACCAGCTCCAGCCACTTAGCCGCCTACGCCGGCATCGCCCCCGTCACCCGCAGCTCCGGCACCAGCATCAAAAGCGACCATCCAGCCCGGACCGGCAACCGCAAGCTCAAACCCGCGTTCTTCCTCGCCGCATCACCCGTAATGCCGGAAACGTCTTGTTGATGGCGAGTTGACCAAGTGGTGGCCGGAGAGTGCGGGCGTTGGGCGGCCCGGCCTCCTTTCGGTCAGTAAATGCTGGCGGAGAGATCGAGGCCGAGTGCTCTGATTTTTCGGTACAGGGTCGATCGCGCGATGCCCAGGGCAAGCGCTGCCTGGTGTTTGTTGCCTCCTGCCTCGCGTAAGGCCTGGAGAATCGTCTGCGCTTCGATCTGTTCCAAGGTGGCGAGCTGGCGCCGCGCGGCGCGGGCTACGTACTCGGGCGGAAGGTCGTCGGTACCGATCTTCGTAGCGCCGCTGCCAGTGACGGTGCGGCGCACCAAGGTCTTGAGCGAGTTGAGGTTGCCGGGCCACTCGAGTCGAGTCAGGGCCTGGACGACCTCCGGGGTCCACTCGACTGAGTTCTTCGCTCCCGCCACCTGTTCGGAGAACCGCGCGAGCAGGTCGGGGAAGTCGTCGAGGCGCTCGCGCAGCGGGGGAACCTCGAGGACGGACTCGAAGTGGTCGAGCAGGGCGTTGTGTGCGGCACGCTCGCCGGACCTGCGCTGGGCGGTGGCCAGTAGCCGTGCGGGCGGCGTGCGGCGCAGCGCGGCCAGTGTGGCGACAGCGGTTGACGGCTCCAACGAGTCAACGTGCCGTATGACCAGGACACAAGTGGGGTCCTCGAGTTGCACGTGGAGGTGCTGGACCCAGCGGCCGTCCCCCAGCGCCGCCGCGTCGATCGCATCCACGACACGGACAGCCTGTGCGTCCTGCAGCGCCTCCGCCACCGCGAGCCGCCCCGAACCCGGCTCGCCCACAACCAGCACCGGGCTGGTTCCGTTCCGTAGGCGGTGCGCCTGGAAGCACAGCGCGCGCCACTTCTCGGATCTGCCCACGAGGCCAGGCAGCAACACCGAACGCTTGGGAAGGGCGCCGGCTTCGGACTTGCGCCGAGTAGCGGATCCTTTTCGAAGGAACAGGATCGCGCCGGCGTCCGTGTCCTGCCCGGACAGGGGACAGCAGTCGACGCTGAGCACCTCGCCGTTCGGCAGTGTCAGGCTGGTCGGCCCGCTCCTGCGCTCACGGAGGCTGCGCCGCGCGTGCTCCCACAGCAGCGTTTGATCGACGCCGCCCAGCAGGCGAGCAGCGGCCGCGTTGGTGATGATGGTCGTCATGTCGAGCGCCACGATGGGGTGACGTACGTCCCGATTGTAGGTCGTGTAGGCCTCGAACAGGCGTTGTTCGCGCTGGCAGGCGCGGGCGCGCAGCGCCTCCTCGACCGCCGTGATCAGGTCGGTCACCCAGGACAGCATCAACGGAGTCGTGTCCGCCACCCGGCAGATCAACGAGACGCTTCCGAGCAGCGTTCGCCTGATCGGGTGGACGACCGGCGCGCTCGCGCAGCTGTACTGCTTGAACTTCTCGGAGAAGTGCTCGGGGCCCCGGATCAGCTCGGGCCTTCCGGTCAGCAATGTGACGAGCCCGGTGGTGCCGACCGTTGACTCATCCATCGTGAAACCGGCGGCGACGCCCTTCGCGTCAAGGTCCGCGGCCATTTCGTGGTCGCGCACCCATCGGCGCAGCAGGTTCCCGTCACGGTCAGTCAGTACCAGTGCGCACGCGCTCTGGTCGAGTGCTGCCGCTCGCTTCTCGACAATTGAGGTCACCGTTCGGGACAGGTAGTTGTCGAGCTCGATCTCGGAAAACTCCACGGGCGAGACGGCCTCCGGGGCCAGGCCTTGCAAGCGGGAGCGCCGCCACGACTCGTAAACGGTGGGACGAACGACCGAGGATGAATGGGTCGATACGTCAAGCGAGCTCGAAAAGATGTCGTCCCGCGCCTTGGCGGCTGTTCGAAGCCAGTCGTTCATCTCTTGGTTCCTTGACTCGAGCATCGTTGCCCGGTGGTGCTACCAGCGCATCCGGCCGCCGAGGGCCATCCGAGGCTGTCATCTCGCCTGGTCCTCCTCCCGTGCGCTGCGAGGAGCTTGGGGCCGTCACGCTGCGGCCCGGCGCCCACCTTGCCGTCGATGTTACCTCAGTCACGCCTCGCGCAGTGTCCCATAACGAGACAGTCAGAGGCGGCCTCCCTGGTTGTCGCAATTCGACACAGGTGCGGTCCGGGCGGCACATCGTCGCAGAATGCGACACAGTGAAGCGCGTCGTCGGTGACAGAGTTAACGGCGTCGAAAGTAGCGCGACACCCGATGGATACGTCGATCCATCTCAGCGGCAAGAACGTGGCAGGAATTTCCCTCGTCGCACCAGGAGGACGCCGAATCATGATCCCCAGTTTCCAGCTTCTTTTTCAGAATTCGGACGCGAACCAGTCCGATGCGGAGCTCTACCGCAAAGACCTCTACCTGGCTGAGCTGGCCGAGCCGCTCGGCTTCTCCGCCATCTGGTGCGTCGAGCACCACTTTGATGCGCAGTACTCGATGTGTCCCGACAACATGCAGCTGCTGTCCTACCTGGCTGCGAAGACGAACTCGATCGAGCTCGTCCCGGCGGCGGTGATCCTGCCATGGTGGACCCAGCCCCTCCGGGTCGCGGAGAAGATCGCGATGCTCGACATCCTCGCCGAGGGACGCGTGCGACTCGGTCTCGGTCGGGGCCTCTCGCGGATGGAGTACGCGTCGCTCGGCATGGACATGAACGAGGCGCGCGAGCGGTTCGACGAGTCCGCCGAGATGGTCCTCCGCGCCCTCGAGACGGGTGTCATGTCGGGCGACGGTCCGCTGTTCCCGCAGCCGTCAGCCCAGATCGCGCCCGCCCCGCCGCGGGGGTTCCGTGACCGCACGGTGTGCATTGCCATGTCGCCCGACTCTCTGGACGTCGCAGCGGAGCTTGGTGCCGCCATGGCGACCTTCGTCCAGTTCCCGATCGAGAAGCACGCCCCGCTGATCGAGTCCTACCGGGAATCCTTCCGCAAGAAGCAGGGCCGCGAGGCGCCTGCTCCGACGCTGACCGAGTTCGTCTACTGCGCGGAGGACCCCGAGGAGGCCAAGCAGACCGCGACGGAGTACATCTCGCGCTACTTCATCCAGGTCATGCGCCACTACGAGTTCGGCGGGACGCATTTCGCCGGCACGGCGGGCTACGAGTCCTACAACGCGGTGGCCGAGGTCATCCGCGAGGCCGGCCAGGAAGCCTCCGCCGCCGCCTATGTCGACGCGCAGACGTGGGGTACGCCCGAGCAGATCATCGAGAAGGTGCGGGCGCGACGTGCCGTGATCGGCGACTACCACCTGAACTGCGCGTTCACCTACGCCGGTCTGCCGCATGACAAGGCCGAGGCGAGCATGCGGTTGTTCGCCGAGAAGGTCATCCCGGTGTTGAAGGATCTCTGACCAGTTCTGCGGCTCGTGGCCGGCCGCGCGGACTCAGTTCCCGACGACCGGCCCCAGCGCCGCGCGAAGCCGCTGCCACCCACAGCGCCGGCGAGGCCGCGGCGGACCACCGATCAACTCTTGAGGACAATCATGCCCAGTGTCGAGTCCGACGCGTTGCGCGTCCACTTCAATTCCTTCACCGAGCGTCTCGCCGCCAACCCTGACGCCGATCTCGCGACCATCCGGGCAATGCTCGAGGAACTGCACGCCCGCAGCGCCGAGCCGACGGATGTCACCTACGCGGAGGTGAACGTCGGCAAGTGTGCCGGCATCGTGTGCACACCCACGAAACACACGGCCAGGGGTGCCGTGCTCTACCTGCACGGTGGTGGGTTCGTCGGCAGCTCGATGCACACGCACCGGAAGCTGGGCGGACACCTGGCCCGTCTCCTCGGTGCGCCGGTTCTTGTCCTTGACTACCGGCTGGCGCCCGAGGCTCCCTTCCCGGCGGCGCTCGACGACGCGGCCGCTGCCGTGGAGTGGCTCGTCGGCCAGGGATTCGCTCCGGAGGACATCGCATTCGCCGGCGACTCGGCAGGCGGCAACCTGGTCACAGCCCTCGCGGTCCGGCTTCGTGACCAGGGCCTGCCGCTTCCGGCCGCCATCGTGGCCTTCTCACCGTGGCTCGACCTCACGTGCACGGGCCCGACGTTCGAGACCAATGCGGCGAGCGACGCGTTCGTGCAGCGGCCGGTCGCGGAGAACATGGCCACCATGTACCTGAACGGGACCTCGCCGACGGACCCCTTGGCGAGCCCGCTCCATGCCGAGCTCCGGGGGCTGCCGCCGATCTACGTGGCCTACGGCGACCAGGAAACGTTGCAGAGCGACAGCGAGCGGTTCGTAGCACGTGCCCGGGCAGCCGGTGTCGACGTCACCGCCGAACTCTCGCCCGGCATGCAGCATGTCTACATTCTCATGGTCGGACGTGCGCCTGAGGCGGATGCCACGGTCGCCAATGCCGCCGCTTGGCTGGCTACCAGGTGGGGGAAGCAATGAGCACTCCCGTACAGACGGAGCTGACCCAGCCCGCCGGCACAGCCGACCTCCGACGTGTCTTCGGAGCCTTTCCCAGTGGCGTCGTCTCGGTGTGCGCGCTGGTGGACGGGAACGCCGTCGGGATGGCGTTCAGCTCCTTCACCTCGGTCTCCCTCGACCCGCCACTGGTTTCGATCTGCCCTGCCCACAGCTCTCGCACGTGGCCATCGCTGCGCCGAGCTCCCCGACTCGGGGTGAGCGTGCTCGGGGTTTCGCAGGCGGAGACGGCGCGCAGGCTCTCGTCGCGGAATGGAGACCGCTTCGCGGATCTGGAGGTCGCGAGCAGCGAGGACGGAGCACTGTTCCTGCCGGACGCGGCCGCTTGGATCGACTGCACCGTGGAGGCCGAGCTGCGGGGCGGAGACCACGATGTCGTGCTGCTCCGTGTACAGCGAATGGCGATGCCGAGCGACGTCGACCCCCTGGTGTTCCACGCCTCTTCCTTCCACCGGTTGGACCCGCTGGCCGGCTCCGGCAGAGGGTGACTGCTGCCACGAAAGCAATCGAAGTCGAGTTCACCAATAGCGATGTGACTGTAGGAGGACATCATGGCTGGAAGGGTTGAAGGCAAAGTCGCCTTCATCACCGGTGCTGCGCGCGGGCAGGGCCGGTCACACGCGCTGCGATTGGCGCAGGAGGGCGCCGACATCATCGCGATCGACGTCTGCCGGCGAGTGCCGTACGAGGTGAGCGCCGCGGCGACCGAAGAGGACCTTGCCGAGACGGAGCGGCAGGTGAAAGGTCTGGGCCGGCGTATCGTCGCGAAGCAGGCGGATGTGCGCGATTTCGACGCCGTGAAGGCCGCGGTGGAGGAAGGCGTCAGTATTCTCGGGCGGTTGGACATCGTCAGCGCGAACGCTGGGGTCGTGGGCACCCCGACCACCACGGAGTCGCTCCCCGAAGACGAGTGGCGCACGATGATCGACATCAACCTCACCGGCGTGTGGCACACCGTCAAGGCAGCGATCCCCAGCCTCAAGAACGCTGGTCGTGGGGGCTCGATCATCCTTACCAGTTCGGTCGCAGGCCTCCGTGGATACGCCAACATGGCGCACTACGTGTCGGCCAAACACGGGGTTGTCGGGTTGACCCGCACACTCGCGATGGAACTGGCAGCCGACAGTATCAGGGTCAACAGCCTGCATCCCACGCAAGTCAACACCGACATGATCCATAACCAGCCCATCTACGACCTGTTCGCGGGTAAGCAGGGCGCCACGAAGGCGGAGTTCGCGGCGGCGTCGAGCAGGCTGCAGATGTTGCCTGTCCCGTGGGTGGAGCCGGTCGACATTTCCAACGCACTCCTCTTCCTGGCAAGTGACGAGGCCCGGTACATCACTGGCGCGGCGCTCGCCATCGACGCGGGGAGCAGCCTGCTCTGATCGATCTGGAAGCGATCGTCACCGGAGGAGCATCATGCTCAAAGCGATCCTCATCGACCGAAGCAATACCGACTACCAGGCCGAGGTGCGGAACCTCGGGGAAGAGGAGTTGCCCGACGGCGATGTGACCGTGCGGATCGTCTACAGCAGCCTCAACTACAAGGACGCACTTGCCATCACCGGTAAGGGGCCCGTCGTCCGCAGCTTTCCGATGGTGCCTGGCATCGATCTGGCCGGCGTCGTCGAGTCCAGCGGCGACCCGGGCTATGCGCCAGGTGACCACGTCCTGCTGAACGGCTGGGGCATCGGAGAGACGCACTGGGGTGGGCTCGCTCAGCGGGCCCGGGTGCGCGGAGAGTGGCTCATCCCGCTGCCTGCTGGACTCGACGAAAGGCAAGCCATGGCCGTCGGGACCGCAGGATACACGGCGATGTTGTGCCTCATGGCTCTGGAGAGCAATGGCCTCACACCGGAAGACGGCGAGGTTCTCGTCACCGGCGCCAGCGGTGGAGTCGGTAGCTTCGCGGTCTCGTTGCTGGCTCGACGCGGCTATTCGGTGGTCGCCGCGACCGGACGGCCATCCGAGGCGGGTTACCTGCAGCGGTTGGGAGCCGGCGCGGTCATCGACCGGGCCGAGCTGTCCGAGCCCGGACGTCCGCTCACCAAGGAGCGATGGGCCGCGGCGATCGATTCGGTAGGCAGCCATACCCTCGCCAACGTGTGTGCCGCGACCCGCTCGGAGGGCCTCGTTGCGGCTTGCGGAATGGCGCAGGGTTTGGATTTCCCCGCGTCGGTCGCGCCTTTCATTCTGCGGGGAGTGCGCCTGCTGGGCGTCAACAGCGTCACTCAGCCCTACACCCGCCGCAAGACCGCGTGGGAGAGGCTGAGCCGCGAGCTTCACCTGGCGCACTTGGAGGACATCAGCCAGGAGATCGGGTTGAGCGAGGCGATCCCGGCAGCGTCGAAGCTGCTTGACGGCCGGATCAGAGGCCGGATCGTCGTCGACGTGAACAACTGACCAGGGGTTGGGGAGGGGTGCCTGTGCTCTGGAGATTGTGCAGACGGTACGCGCCTGGCACATGTGGAGACCTGCCGTCAAAGCTCGCTGAACGCAGGCATTCCCGTACGTCCATCCGGCGCCGCCGGACATCGCCGCAGAAACCAGGCTGTCGTGGTCGCGGCCCCGCTCGAGTGCGATCCCAGGTCGGCTCGTTTTGTCGACCAGTTGGGGGGCAAGGGGCCAGCTGAGTCTTCCGGATCCTGCTTTGGCGTTGTGAGCCGATGCTCGCCGCCATGGAAGCGGCCTTTCCGGGGTGCTTGGCGGCCTCTTCGCGTTCATCGTGCTTCAGCAGAGCGAAGCCGAGGTCGACGCGCAGGCAGATCTGGGCTCGGGTGAACGTTGGGTCCAGTCTGCCGAGCGCCGAGGTGAGCACCTGGATTGCTTCGGGTTCCCCCACCTGCGCGAGACCGTGACCGCGCCATCAGGCGACGTGGGGTCGTCGAGGGCAAGCTACGGTTCTGCGGGCTCGTTGCCGCTCGGCGGCAGGCGCCGTGCTGCTCGATGTGGTCACGCCGGCGGGCTTCAAGGCCCGTTCGAGCCATCACCCTAGGTGACTCGCATCGAAGGCCGCCGCAGCCAATGATCAACATCGTTGATCCGACTGAAGTTGTTTCCGCTGGCCAGAACCGGTGGGCCGGGCGGGGCTCGAACCCGCGGCCAAGGGATTATGAGAGTCCGAAATCACCCGGCAGGAGGAGAGCCTGCAGGCAGCGGAAGGCTGAGGTCCGTGAAGCTGGGCAGCGCTGGCATGAGGTGACGATCGTTCATGGACAAGTTCATGGACAGGATCCCGGGCGGGCCTCGTGCTTCTCGCGCTTCACCGGTCAGGGGAGAAGGTGAGGTGGACGGTGGCGACGTAGCGGGGCACGCGGCTGTCGAGGTGGACGTCGAACGCGTCGGGGGTGAAGTTGGAGATGGTGGCGGTGACGGGGGCGAGGTAGCTGGTCGCGGTGAAGCTGCCGTCTGCGTTGTACTTCCACGGGCCGAGGTCTTTGCCGCCGCCGGGGCGGAGGAGTTCGCGGTAGGTGGTGATCATCGACTCGAGTGTTTCGTCGGGGTCGCTGACGTTGTGGATGTTGGCTTCGTAGGCGTCCCCGTTGGGGAAGTAGCGGATCAGTTCGACGCGGTTGGGGTCGGCGGAGATCCGGCCGGCGTAGAGACCGTCGAAGCGTGGAGCGAACGCTGCGTGTTGCTCGGGGGGGAGGTGTGCCGGTCGCCCCGGAGCAGCCGGTGAGGGCGAAAACTCCGATGACGGCGACAGCGGCTCGGCGAACTCGGCTCTTCATGCTGCTCCGGGGGTGTGGTTTCCGTGCCCATCCCGGTGAATGGGCAGCGTACTGGTCAGAGGGTGGCGCTCGGTGGGAAGTTGTCGACGGCGTCGGCGATGGCTTGGGCCAGCGCCTGGTAGTACGCCGCGTTGGGCTGGTTGTTGGTCAGGTAGGCGGGGTTGATCTGGTTGGGGTGGTTGCCGGCGGTGTCAGCAACGGCCTGATCGAGGTCGACGTACTCGTCGGCGCCGAAGCGGGTGAAGTTGGCCCGGATGTCGTTGTTGAGAGCGACGCGCAGGGCTTCCCGCGGGTCGGCGGTGGTCAGTCCGAGTGGCGGGATGGTGGTGATGATGGCGTGCAGGGGCGTGCCGTCAGGCCGGAAGCTGCGCTTGAGTGAGTAGCCGTTGCTGGGGTTGCTGTTGAACAGGCTGAGCAGGTTCGCTTCGATTTCGGTGAGAGGCTCGTTGTTGAGGATGTCGTTGGCACCGAGGGACATGATGACGGTCCGGAGGTTGGGTTGGGCGAGTAGTGCCTGGTTGAGGGCGGTGTTCGAGCTGCCGGGCACGAGCTGGCCGCCGTTGCCGCTGGTGTTGCCGACGGTGAAGGCGCTGGGTGCGCCGGGGGTCGGGTTCGGTTGTTGTGCCGCTGGGCCGTCCCAGAGAGCGGTGACGTCGAGACCGTTGAACGCGTTCTGGTAGACGCGGACGTCGGAGATCGCGCCGTCGAGGTAGTTGGCGGCGGCTCCGGCCGCCTTGCCACGGCCGATGGCGAACGTGCCGCTGAGGTTCGGCGACGTGGTGGTGGCGACACTGCTCTGATACGCGCCGTTGACGTAGAGGGTCATGGCCTGCGTGCTGGCGTCGAAGGTGCCGACCACATTGGTCCAGGTCCCGGTCTGCGGGGCGGCCTTGGACAGGGCGCGGACGACGGCGGAGTTGGCGGTGTTGTCGATGACCCGGGTGAAGGCCCACCGGTCGTTGGCTTTGTCGTACTGCAGGGAGAAGCCGCTGTTCTGGCCGCCGTCCTGGCTGACGATGGTCTGGGTCGTGGCGTTGGTGTCGAGCTTGACCCAGGCGGAGACGGTGAAGCTGCGCGCGGTGTTCAGCACCGCGGAGGTGGTGATCGCGCCGCTCGTGCCGTCGAACTGCGCGCTTCCGGCGGAACTGCCGGCGCCGGTCGGGTTCCAGGTGACCCCGCCGCCCAGTGTGGCGGGGTGCAGTCCGGCGGAGTCGCCGGCGGTGGTGCCGGTGCCGTCGGCGAGCTTCCACCAGTTGCGGGCGGGCATGCCGGCCCGGCTGATGTTCACGACGCTGCCGGGCAGGCTCGCCCCGAGGATGCCCGGGAGGCAGTCGACCCAGGTTCTCTGGTCGGTCCGGCCGGCGGTGGGGGCGCCGACGGCGGCGGTCTGGTCACTGAGGATGGCGACGGTCCCGGCCGTCGGGTCGGTGGTCGTGACCTCGAGACCGGTCAGGTAGAAGTCGCTGGTCAATGTGGTCGTGTAAGGGGTGCCGGACGTGTCGGTGGTGGTGTTGCCGTTGGCGAGGTAGGTAGGGGCGTTGGCCGCGGTGTGGACCGGTGCTTGGGGAACCGGATTGGGAAGGTGGAGGCTGACGACGAGATTGCCGCTTCCGCCGGTTGTGGCGGGGAAGTCGACAGGGTCGCTGAGGACTTCGCCGCCAGCCGGGAGGGTGACGCTCGTGTTGCCCGCGAAGGTGAGCGAGACCGGTGCGGCGAGCGTGCCCGCACCGCTGCCAGTGGTTCCCGCCTGAGCGGCGATGGTCGCGGCGTCGATGGTGACGGTCGCAGTTGTCAGCTGCGGCGGTGAGGCCATGCCTGCCCCGGTGTTGGACAGCCGGATCCGGGCTTTGGCGCCTGTCTCGTTCGGGCGGACGATCATGCGGATCGTCTGGTTGCCGAACCCCGCGCCGCCGGGGGGAACCACCGCGGCGTCGACGGGCGCGGCCCAGGACCCGAGCCACCCGGATGCTCCCGCAGGGATCGGACCGCCGGACGCCGGTCGTGGTGCCATGGCGAAGACGTGCAGTGCGGCGGTGATGGGGTCACCTGTGTTGCAGGTCTCGGTGAGCATCCCGGTGCCGGTGTAGGGCAGAGTTACCTTCTGGACGGTCTTGGTCGGATCGGCGGGCAGGAAGATCGTGTAGAGCTTGCCGGCCCGGCCGCTCATTGGAATGCCGTTCTCGTTGTCGATGTAGGACAGCACGGTGGTTGCCGAGTTGCCGTCGCCGTAGACCCAGTCCGGCACCGACGGCACCGTGGGCCTGCTGGTTGTGCCGTCGGTGTAGGTGATGACCGCTCCGGCCGCCGGGCTGGTCCCGCAGGTGCTGGCCGCGAGCAGGCCGACCGCGTTGGCCTTGATCTGCTGCCCGGCGGGGAAGGGAATGGTCTGCCCGGCGGCAATCACGTTGTCGTAGCCGCCGTTGGAGGCCGGCATCGTGAAGGTTGCGCCGTTGACGGTCACATTCGCTCCGGGTGCGAGGCCGGCGGCGTTCATTGCCGCGCTGGAGAGGGCGTTGCCGCCCCACAGGTCGAGGTTGGCGGGGGTGGTGTTGTCGATCGCGATGCCGTCGTTGTTCATCGCCGCGGAGAAGCTGGCGGCGGTGACGTTGTTGATGGCGGCGAGGGTGAGGTAGTCGATGCCGGCCTGGTAGCCGCTGGAGCTCGGATTCTTGCCCACGACCGTGACCGTGAGGACGTGTGTTCCAGCGGTGAGGTGCACACCGCCGAGCGGCCGGTAGGTCCAGGTGCTCGCGGCGCTGTAGGTGTCGACCGGGGTCGTCTTGGTGTCCCCGAGCACGATGGAGTCGTCGAGCACGAACGAGAGTTGGCCGTAGTTCGCACGCTGTGTCAGGTTGACGCCGAGCGCGTAGTCGGCTTCGACCGGGGCTGTCACGGTGAGAGTGAAAGCCTGGTTCACCGCCGTCGCGGGGTAGAGCAGTTGCGCGCCGCCCCGCCAGCTCGAGCCGTTGTTGCTGGCCTCAGGAGCCGGTGTGATGGTGCTGCCGGGGGCGGCGGCCGCTTGGGCGAGCTGCGGAGATTCCACGTCGATCTGGTTGCTGGGCCTGAGGAACACGTTGTCGATCCCGGCCATGTATCGGCTGCCGGTGGAGGACGGGTTGCTGCCCGCCACGGTGATCTTCAGCGTGTGGGTTCCTGCGGTGAGGTAGGCGCCGCCCAGGCTCTGGTATCGCGTGACGACCGTTGAGCTATATGCGTCGACCGGTGTGGCGCTGGGCAGGCCCAGCGATTTCCCGTCGAGGGTGAAGGTCAACTTCCCGTAGTCGGGCGCCTTCGTGAGGTTGACGGCCAGGTCGTAGTTGGCGGTGGTGGGCGCGTTCAGCGTGAGCGTGAAGCTCTGTCCCGCTGCGTTTCCCTGGAACCACAGCTGCTTGCCACCCGACCAAGACAGGCCACAGCAGTTTCCTTGCGCGCCGACCGTGATGTTCTGGCCGGCCGGCTGGCTGACGGGCAGGTTCTCGGCCTCGAACCAGCCACCCACGCCGGCGACCGGCGGCGCGACGTAGAACGTGTAGGGCTGGGACTCGGGCGAGAGGTTGTGTGCGTGGTCGAAGCTGCGCACGTACAGGGTGTGGTAGCCGACGCTCAGTCCGGTCGGTAGCACGAGTGCGGCCCACCCGGTGGAGTCGGCGGCGATGTAACCGCCGTTGGTGCCGAAGTTCTTGGTGTAGTTGCAGTCGGTGGTGATCGGTGCGGACTCGGTGCCGGCACCGGACAGTGTCCAGGTGAAGCCGGCGATGTTGGACGCCCCGTTCGCGGAGAAGTACACGGTTTCGGGATTGTTGCTCGGCTGTCCCCAGTAGTTGCTGGGGTAGTCGTAGCTGTTGATGTACGGGGTCTGTGTCGGTGGGGCGAGGCGGGTGAAGCTGTACCACGGGCTGTAGGCGCCGGCCCAGATCTCGTGACTGGCGGGGTTGGTGTTGCCGACGTTCGTGGAGACATTGACCCGGAACTTGTAGTCACCGCTGGCCAATGAGACCGGTTCGGTCCACCGGCCGGTGGTTCCGGAGGCGATGGTGATGGGGCCGCCGGTGGCGACCGTGGAGGTGCCCGCGCCGTTGAAGAGGTCGAACCAGAGCTGTGGGTTGAGCGGCGGGTTGTTGTTGTCGGTCGCGGTCGCCGTCAGGGTCGGTCGCGCGTCGGAGGTGTAGACACGCCCGTTGCAGTTGACCGCGTTGGACACGGCAAGACCGGTGGCCGGGTTGGGCGGGTAGCTGTAGTTGACCACCAGAGTGGGGTTGTTGGCGAACTGCTTCCACTGGTACTGGTTGCCCTCGTCCGGCGCGCGCAGCTGGAGCGTGAGGTTGGGCCACGCGTTGTCGGCCGCGGTTTGTGCGGCTGAGGTGACGTCGAAGATGACGTTGTTCGGGCCGCCGCAGTTGGTTCCGGCGGCGGAGAACTGCCGGTTGATGAAGGGCCCTTCGGGTCCGGGCCACCGCGTGTTGTCGTCGATGACACCGGCAAGGTTGACGTCAACGGGTTCGGCGACGCAGTTGTGCGCGCCCCACACCTGGTTCGCGTAGAACTGGGCGCTGAACACCGTCGCAACGCGGCCGTTGGGACGGCCTGCGATGTCCTGTGTACCCATGCGGAAGTAGGAGCGTGCGATGGTCAGGCCGTTGCATCCGGCCCAACTGCCGCAGTACCCGACCTGGGCGAGCTGGTTCTGGTTGATGTAGTACCACCCGTTGGCCGTGACCTCGACCCAGAACTCCTCACCTCGGCTCATCGACGGATCGATGTAGACGGGGTAGGTGACGTCGGGACCGGTCAGCGCGTCCGTCTCAGGGTTGATCACGACATCGACCGTCGAGGACGCTGTGGCGGCGCGAGCGGAGGCGCTCGTCACCGGAGTGGCCGAGGCGGGAATCGGGGTGATGTGACCGGTGCCGGGATCGGTGGCGCTGGGCGGCAGGCCCGCGCTCGGATCATGGGTGGAGTCCCACATCAACGGTGTCGCGCCGCGGAAAACTACGGCGCCGGCCGCGTCGGTGGCGACGAGGGCGCCGTTGCGGTCGGCGCTCAGCGTGAGGTTGGTAGCGGTGGCGGTGAGGTGCAGGTCGGTCAGGGCGGGGTTGGCCGCGGCCTCTGCGTCGTGCACCACCAGCACCTGCGAGTAGCTGCTGGCTTCCGCGGTCAGCCGTAGATCCACGCCGGGAAACACGTCGGCGTACGTCGCCGTGGCGCCGTCTACGTGCGGCACCGGCAGGCTCTCCGGCCAGGAGAACGTCAGCCGCCCGTCGCCCTCGGTCAAGGTGATCAGCGGGGCGTCTCCGCCGCCCGAGAACGCGACGTTCTCCGCTGTCGCCGCCGGCGCGAGAGTGCCCTGCGCGGTGGGGTGCAACGTGGTGTCGATGGGGACCCAGGTGCCGTTCTTCTTGGCCCGGACGGGAACGCGGTTGGTCGTCGAGGTGAACGTGCCATCGGGATTAGCCAGCACCTGGCGGGTCCCGGTCGTGTACTCGGTGACCTCCACTGGGTTTCCCGTCCGGACGGCCTCGTCTGACGCGGTCGGAGCAGTGACCGGGGCGTCCGGGGGATCCAGTGTCGGTGCTGGAGGTGCGCCCTCGTCCACAGGGGTGACCGGCTGAAGCTCGGTCGGCAAGGTCTGAGCCGGCGGATTCGCCGGGGCGGGCGGCGGCGCCGCCGGGTTGAACGGCTCCTTCGCATCCGCCACGGGCGACAGGAGACCGACAGCGAGAGCCGAGGAAAGCGCACTGATGAGAATCCTGACCGGAAGTCGTCTTCTTCGCGCAGGGTCTTTCATCACGCGCTTTTTCATGGGTTCCCCAGAGGCGTCGAATTGCCAGAGAAAAGACAGCTTTGACACGCTAACTGTCACGAACGGGCTTTCCTACGGCCGAAAGAGTGAATCATGGGAGAGCTGTGATCTACTCTCGCCAACGGTCTGTTACGTACCACTTAGCGCTAGTTGTCCGAGTTAGGCGGGACGTTTGCCCGGTTTGGACACGGATTCATAACGAGCTGTAACGTCTCAGGCGGCTCTGAAGATCACTAGTTTCGGCGAGCCCGGCTCCATTGTTCGCCGCATTCGTCTGTTCGGCGTAAAGAGGGGTCCGATGGCAAATCCATTGCGTCGCGAGGCCGGAAGAGTGCGCGGAAAGAGAATTCGCTGGGCTCGCGTGGCCGGCATTCTCGGCTTCGTGCTGGCGCTCGTCGCGACCGTGCTGTCGACGCCGGCGACGGCGGCCGTGGAACCCGGCGGGCTTCCACCACTCCCCGTCACCCCCAAGATCCCCCACAGCACCGTCCAGCTGAAGAATGCGATTCCGCCAGCGCAACCACCTGCAGCCAAGCCGGCGGCCATACTGCCGGCCGGCGGAGACGCCACACTCAAGGCGGGCCCCAAGGGCAAGCCGGCCACGGCCGGCAATCTCCCTGTCCGCGCGGAGTCGGCCGACGCGGGTGCTGGGCCGGTCAAGGTCCACGTCGCCGATCCGGCATTGGCCCGGCAGGCAGGTGTCGCCGGGGTCTTGTTTTCCGTGACCCCCGAACACCCAAATGACGCAAGCACCCTCTCTGTAGGCGTCGACTACTCGAGGTTCCGCGGTCTCACCGGCGACTTCGGGGCACGCGCCAGGTTGGTCCAGTTGCCCGCATGTGTCCTCACTACGCCGAGCGTCCCGTCGTGCCAGGTGCAGACACCGGTCCCGTCCTCGACGAACAACGCGGCCGCCAACGTCGTCACAGCGGACGTTGCCTTCGAACCCGTTGCGCCGGCGAACAGCAGGGCGGCGCGTCCCAACCCGGCTGACGGCACCAGCAGAAGCACGGTCGTCCTGGCAACTGCCGCGAGCCCGAGCGGATCCAACGGCACCTTCACCGCATCCTCCCTCAATCCGTCAGGAACGTGGGCGGTGTCGGGCGGCTCCGGGGCTTTCACCTGGACGTACCCGATTACGGTCCCTCCCGCCGCCGCGGGCAGCGTGGCCCCGTCGATCTCGCTGTCCTACGACTCGTCCGCCATCGACGGGCACACCTCGGCCACGAACAACCAGGTGTCGTGGGTTGGCGAGGGCTGGGACTACTCGCCGGGATACGTCGAGCGCACCTACCGGGTCTGCTCGGACGACACCGCCCTGCCGACAGCGCAGCAGACCAGCGACCTGTGCTGGGCGGGTCAGATCGTCACGCTGAACCTCGGCGGCAGCACCGTCGAACTGGTCCGCGACGACGCGACTGGAACCTGGCGTGCTGCCAACGACAGCGGCAGCCGTGTCGAGTTGCTCACCGGCGGCGCCAATGGCGCACTCAACGGTGAGTACTGGAAGGTCACCACGCCGGACGGCACCCAGTACTTCTTCGGCCGCCACATCGGGCCGGGACGCACGAACCAGCCCGCGACCAACTCCACCTGGACCGTTCCCGTCTACGGCGCACACGCCGGCGACCCCTGCTACAACGCCACTGGGTTCGCCGCGTCCTCCTGCACCCAGGCGTGGCGCTGGAACCTCGACTACGTCGAAGACACCCACGGCAATGTCGCGACCTACTACTACAACACCGAGAGCAACCACTACGGGGCAAACAACGGCACCACGGGCGTCGCCTACATTCGGGGTGGCACGCTCGACCACATCGACTACGGCCTGCGCAATGAGAACGGCACCATCTACGCCCAGCCCGCGCCCGATCAGGTCCGATTCGCCATCGCCGAGCGCTGCATCCCTTCCGGCGCCATCACCTGTGATCCGGCGCAGTTCACCACGGACAACGCGAAGTCCTGGCCGGACACCCCCCAGGACCAGCAATGTCTACCCGGCGCGGTCTGCAACAACCACGCCCCGACGTTCTGGTCGACCAAGCGACTGACCAACATCACCACGCAGTACTACAACGGCTCCGGTTACACGAAGGTCGACTCCTACGACCTGGCACAGCAGTTCTCCGAATCCGGCGATCCCGCCCTGTGGCTCAACTCCATCACCCGCACCGGATACACCGCGACCGGCAGCTCGATCGCACTGCCTCCGGTGACCTTCGCCGGGCAGATGATGGACAACCGGGTCGCCGGGTACAACAACCAGCCGCCCATGATCCGCTGGCGGCTCACGAACATCACCGCGGAAACCGGCCAAGCCATCCAGGTGGGATACAGCCAGCCGGAGTGCACGTCCACCAACGTCCCAGCCGATCCGGCGCAGAACACCAAAAGGTGCTTCCCGGTCTACTGGACCTTCCCCTATCAGACCGACCCCACCCTCGACTACTTCCACAAGTACGTCACCACCAGCGTCCAAGTGCAAGAACCACACGCGCTGTCTCCCACACAGCGCACCAGCTACACCTACGTCGGCGCCCCGGCCTGGCACTTCGACGACAACGAGGTCGTCAAGCCCGCCAACCGCACATACGGCCAATTCCGCGGCTATGGTCAGGTCGACGTCAGCACCGGAAGTTCGGCCAACAACACCAATGGCCGCGCCGATGTCCTCACCCTGACCAGGACGACCTACTTCCGCGGCATGAACGGCGACACGTTGCCCAACGGCACCCGGGTCGCCTCTGTCACCAACTCACTCGGCGAGTCGATCCCGGACGACAACGCGTTCGCGAGCATGACTCGAGAAGTTCAAACCTTCAACGGGATCAACGGCCCGCGGCTCTCGAGCACGATCACAGACCCGGTCAAGATCGGAACGACCGCTACTCGCGGGCGTGCGGGTCTCAACGCGTTGACAGCCACGCTCGTGGGAGTGAGCAGGACTCGCTCGTTGACCGATCTCGCGGCCGGCGGAGTGCGAACCGCCAGCACGACCTACCAGTTCGACAGTGCCGGACGCGAGATCAGGAAGACTGACTCCGGGGACGGCGTCCCGGACGTCTGCACCACCACCAGTTACGCCGACAACACCACTTCCTGGATCCGCACTCGCGTCGCGGAGACCATAACCTCGCAGCAGGTGTGCCCAGCCTCTGGTGCGACACCCGCTCCGATCCTCTCCGACGTCCGAACGTTCTACGACAACGCCGCCACCCTCGGCACCCTGTCCGGCCCAGGTGACCCCACCCGAGTCGACACGGCGACCGTCAACAACAACGGTGCATTGACCTTCGCCACCACCGGCACCGGAACGTTCGACAGCTCGGGCCGTCCCCTCACCACGACCGACGGCCTCAATCGCACCACCAAGCTCACCTACACGCCCACGAGCGGAGGAGTGCTCACCCAGACCGCAAGCACCAATGCACTCAACCAGACCAGCACCACGACGATCGACCCAGGCCGTGGAGTCACCACGGCGACCGTCGACATCGCGAACCACCGCACGGACGCGACCTACGACGCCCTCGGCCGATTGACCGCGGTGTGGCTTCCAGGCCACTCGAAGGCCGCCAATGCCCCGGCCTCGTCCAGTTACGCCTACCAGCTGGCGCCGAACGCACCGCTTGCGGTGACCACCAACACCCTCATCTTCAACGGCACGACCCACAACTACCTGACCTCGATCGGCATCTACGACGCGATCGGGCAACTTCGACAGGTGCAAACCGCGGCCGAAGGCGGCGGGCGCACCGTCACCGACTCCTTCTACGACTCCCACGGCTGGACCGTCACCACCAACGACCGCTACTACACCGACGGAGCCCCGTCGACCACACTGATCTCGGTCGCTGACTCTGCCGTGAACAGCCGCACGATCAACAACTACGACGGCGCGGGACGGGTCGTCGACATGGCGGCGTACAACGGCCTAACAACTCGTTTCAAAATGATCGGCGCGTCTGCTGGCCGTAGTTGATCAAGTGTGGGCATGCTGATGTGTTGATTGAGAAGTTGGTTCCCGACAGTCTGTGGCAGCGGGTGGAGCCGTTGCTGCCGCCGAGGCCTGTGCGGCGGAGTCGGTATCCGGGTCGGTTGCCGGTGGATGACCGGGCGGCGTTGGCGGGGATCGTGTTCGTGCTCAAGACCGGGATCTCGTGGCGGGAGCTGCCGCGTGAGGTGTTCGGCTGCTCCGGGGTGACCTGTTGGCGTCGGTTGCGGGCCTGGACCGAGGCCGGGGTGTTCGACGCGGTGCACAAGCTCTTGCTTGACCAGCTGCGAGCGCTGGATCGGCTCGATCTGGATGTGGCGGTGGTGGATGGGTCGCATGTACGGGCGTTGAAAGGGGGGAAGCGACGGGCCCCTCGCCCGTCGATCGGGCTCGGCTCGGTTCCAAGCACCATGTGATCACCGACGGCAACGGTATTCCGCTCGTGGTGTCTGTTACTGGTGGCAACCGGCACGACAGCACGCAGCTCATACCGCTGGTCGAGGCGCTTCCAGTGATCCGCGGGAAACGCGGCCGGCCTCGTCAGCGCCCGCGCTGGCTCTACGGCGACCGCGGCTATGACTACGACCATCACCGCAAGACCCTGCGAGACAAGGGCATCGTCCCGCGAATCGCTCGCAAGAACACCGCTCACGGCTCCGGTCTCGGCAAGATCAGATGGGTAGTTGAGCGGATGTTCGCCTGGCTGCACCAGTTCAAGCGTTTACGGATCCGCTGGGAACGCCGAGCCGACATCCACCTTGGCCTCATGCACCTGGCCTGCGTCCTCATCTGCTACCGCAAGCTGCCGACTTCATTATGAAACGAGTTGTAAACGCGACGTGGCACACCAGGTCGGTCTACGGCGGAGACCGCACCACCATGTTCCCGCCGCCAGGCGGCGTCACCACTGCAACCCTCACAGACGTCCGAGGCAATACGGTCGAAACGCGCCAGTACACGGCACCGCCGACGGTGAACGGAAGTGTTGTATCCGGTGGTGCGTATCAGTCGACACTGCACGCCTACACGCCACTGGGACAGCTCGCAAAGATCACCGATCCCGGTGGCAACGTCTGGACCACCAGCTACGACCTCCTCGGCAACAAGATCCAGGCCACCGATCCGGCCACCGGCACCACGAAGTACACCTACGACATCGCCAACCAGGTGACCACCACGACCGACAGCCGTGGCCAGACGCTCGCGTTCACCTACGACAATGTCGGCCGGAAGACTGCCGAGTACTCGGGGTCTCTGGCCGGCACCAAGCTCTCCTCCTGGGTCTATGACACGGTGCAGAAGGGCAAGCTCACTTACTCCACGCGGTACACCCCGCAGGGCAACTACCTCGTCGGTTACGGCGGATACGACGGGCAAGGCAACCCGACGAGTATGAGCGTCCAGGTTCCCGCCTCGGAGACAGGGCTGGCCGGCACCTACACCACCCGCTTCGAGTGGAACGACCCAGGCAAACTCGCCTCGATGCTGCCCGCCCCCGGAGGCGGACTGCCCGGCGAGTGGATCGGCACCGCCTACGACTCCCTCGGCAAGCCCAGCTCGAGCATCGGGTACAACAGCTACGTCGAATCCGCCGCCTACACACCGTATGGCGAGCCACTTCGCTACAACCTCGGCCTTTTCAGCAGCAGTAGCGCGCTGACCTACGACTACGACCCGCAAACCCGGCGCCTGACCCACGCCAACTTCTCGGCCCAGCTCGCCACGCCGCAACTCGACGACGTCCAGTACTTCTACGACCCGTTCGGAAACCCGACTCGCTCGGTCAACGTCCAGGGCGGAGCCGGATCACCGGCGAGGACCCAGTGCTACGGATACGACAGCCTCGACCGGCTGAACCAGGCCTGGACGGCCACTGACAACTGCGCCGCCGCGCCGAACGCCAGCAACGTCGGCGGAGCCAACCCCTACTGGCTGTCCTGGACCTTCGACCCGACCGGGTTGCGCACTACGCAGGTCAAGCACGCCGTACCAGGAACCACGGGTGACACCACAACCAACTACAACTATCCAGGCCCGGACGCAGCGCAGCGCTCCTCGCTGACCTCGACAGCAACAACCAGACCCACCGGCGCGAGCTCCACGAGCTACACCTACGATCCGGCCGGCAACACGCTGACCAGAGCACTGCCAAACGGGAACCAGACGCTGACGTGGAGCGAGGAGAACCGGCTCGCTACAGTCGCCGCCCCGGCCGGCAACACGTCCTATGTCTATGACGCAGACGGCAATGAGCTCATCCGACGCGACCCTGGCTCTGCGACACTGTTCCTCCCCGGTCAAGAACTCACCTACAAAGCCGCCACTGGAACCGTCACTGGCACCCGCTACTACACCTTCAACGGCCAGACCGTCGCGATGCGCACTGGAGGAGCCGATCCGGTGTACCTGGCGGGCGACCCGCACGGAACGATGCAAATCGTCTACACCCCGAGCACGGGCACCGTCACCCGACGGACACAGGACCCCTACGGCAACCCGCTCGGCCCAGTCACTACGACGAACAGCGCCGGAACGACGACACAGGGAACCTGGCCGGACAACCACGGCTTCCTCGGCAAATCGGAATCCGCGGCCACAGGCCTCACCGACGTCGGCGCTCGAGCCTACGACCCGACCACCGGGCGCTTCATATCTGTCGATCCCCTGCTCACCCTGAGCGAGCCACAAGCGGGCAACGGCTACACCTACGCAGCCGGAAATCCAATCCTGAAGAGTGATCCCACCGGCCTTGAACCCCTTGTCCTGCCAAAGGGGATGAAGCCCGAGGATGCCCGGAATTGTGACCTCCAGTGTCGCAATGGCGGCTACGGTGCGGAGTCTGGAGATGCAAATAAGAAATCGAATGAAGACGCGAGAAACAAGTGGATCGATCACCACGCCCCGCCCGGGTCTGACGAGACGACGTTGGAGGCTGATCTTCAATCGGTACTTGAGAACACTGCTGCCGATTGGTGGGAGCCTCACTATATCCAGGGTAAGGATGGTGATTGGATAGACTATTGCTTCGGTCGTGCCGGATGCGAAGAGGCTCTGGAGTACCTTCGAGACTCGCACGACGTGGCAGGGGCCAAGTATATTGCCGCAACGTACTGCGCTTTCAATATGGAGACCTGTGAGCGCAAGTCGCAGATTGCGATGGTCGGCGAGCAGTTGCTCAGTACAGTTCCCTCGTTATTCTCTGGCGGTGCCGCTTTCGCTTCGACAGGAGGGAAGGCGGCCACTGCCGGTCGGTCGACTAATCTTGCCGAGGATGTCGGTGGCCCTTCTGGGATCGGCAAACTTCGCCCAGAGCAGCAGCGATCCGTACGATCTCTTCAGCGTCAGGTCGACGAGCATCGACGAAAACTGGACGACTATCGGGCTGACCCTGACGCCTTCGATAATCTCGGTTTCTTGAAGAACGCTCCCAGTCCCGAAATTCGAAATCGGATCATCGATGGTAGAATCAATCACCTGGAGACCGAGATTAGGGGCTTCCAAAAGCAGATCGAAGACCTTCTGGGGGGGAATTAATTGAATGAGACGAACCCGTTGTTCATTTCGGTGCTCGAACTTCGCGTTTTATGTGATCGGTTGTTGAAGCATTTGTCTGAAGTCGAGGGCGAAGGTGTGCAGATCGAACGTGATTACTTTTGGTCGATTCCCGACGAAGATCTGTATGACGTGTACTCTGAGCCGGAAACGTTCACAGTCGGACAGGTTTCGGAGTCAATCGGCCACCTGAGGGCCCTGCTTGCAGATGAGTCCATTCGACCGACTAGGCATATCGTATGGTTGGCGGAAGTTCTTCGTGCGATCGGAACTCCTGCGGCCAGGCGTGCAATCGAATGAGTTGTTGTTAAGAGTCGGCCGGCCAGTGACACAACCCGGGCGCCGTCCCGCGCCCGTTCGGCGGCCCTGCGGGCGCGCCGCGCGCCGGAGCGCCAGACCATCAGGAGGAGCAGTAAGCCAGCCGCACCGACGACCATCTGGGAAGTCGTGAGGTTGACGTTCATCGGGCGCCTCCCTGCGGGTGCTGACGTCGCCACTGCCAGAAGCGGTGCACCTTTCGGCGGTCGGTGTCGGCAAGACCGCCCCAAACGCCGACGGTTTGCTCGCCGGCGACGCGGAGTTCCAGTTCGAGGCACGAGTTCACGACCGGGCAGCCCGCGCACGACCAGGCAGCGAGTTCGCGGTCGGGCTCGGTCTCGCCGGACAGATCGGGCATTTCGTCGCGGTTGAACACCCAGAAGCACAGGCCCTCGTGGGTCACGATGTCGGCGAGAACTTCGTCTGAAACGGGGGCGAAGCGGTCCAGGCGCTTGGCGATGGGGGCGTAGTCGTCGGGGGTCATGACGCACCCCCGGTCAGCCGCTCGATGGCGCGAGCCGTGCGCCGCTCGGCGGCCATCCGGGCCACATCGACACAACCTCCGGTCTCGGTGGCCTCGGCGAGGAGCTTGTTCAGGGCCACGGCCGGCACGACGTAACGGCTCCGGACCCGGACAGCGGGGAACGCGTCGTCCCGGATGGCGCGATAGAGGGTGGCCGCGTCGACCCGGAGGATCCGGGCCGCTTCTTTGACGGTGTAGAAGGCCGGACGGCCTTCATTGGGCATAGGGGTACTCATGGAGGATTCCTTCAAATGATTTCGGCGGGAATATGAGCTGATATCAGCTCGTAGTGGCGTGCGGTGGATCCGAATTGGCGACGCAATGTGATACTTGCGCCGCGGAAAGCGATCAGGCGCTAACCTCGGCTCCGAGGCGGAGCACGGAGGAATAGGTGACGGAGAATTGGGCGGCGGTCTCGAAGGCCATCAACGAGCGCGTGACCGAGCTCGGGTGGAAACAGCGAGAACTCGCCGAGCGGTCTCACGTCTCCCAGGCCATCGTGCGGGAGATCCAGCACCACACCGTCGAGCGGAAGCGCAGCGCCCGCACCCTCGAAGCGCTGTCCCTCGCGCTCGGGTGGCATCCCGGTCACCTCAACGCGATCCTGCGCGGGCGGAAGCCGCTCGCCCCTGGTGAGACCGGCGACGAGCCGCTCGACCAGATCATCAGCCGGCTCGTAACGATCGAAGACCGGCTGGACACGATCAGCGAGCAGCTCGCCTCGCTCACCGCGAACGTCGCCGCACTGATTGTCCGCAACTGGTCTGTAGGCCGACCGGTGACCGCCGGACGCTACTGTTGCGGCAGCTGATCAAAGGAGCGTTACGTGGGCGTGGCCGAGACCAATATCCGCATCCTGAAGCCGTCTCGGAAGCGGCTGCAGCCCGGTGATGTGTTCGCTGTGCAGATGCCGGACGGTTTGTACTCGTTCGGGCGCGTGATCAAGACCGATGTGCCGATCCACGCGATGACCGGCAACATCCTCATCTACGTGTTCAAGACCCGCTCGGCGAGCACGGACGTGCCTCGTCGCGAGCTGCTTCGTCCCGACCAGTTGCTTATGCCGCCGCTGCTGATCAACCGGCTGCCGTGGTCCCGTGGCTACTTTGAACACCTCGGGAACCTTCCACTCGAAGTCGGCGAGGTGCTGCCGGTTCACTGTTTCTGGAGCTTCAGCCGCAAAGTCCATTACGACGACTCGGGCGCTGTTCTCTCGGAGCCAGTCGAGCCGGTAGGGACCCATGCACTCAGCAGCTTCCGCACCTTCGACGACAGGCTCAGCGATGCTCTCGGCGTGCCCCGAGCACCGGAACAGCCGGTTTAGACCGCCTCGGCCCTCACCCGGTCAGCAGGGTGTGCCGGTGCTGCCCGGCCAGCTCGATGCAGGCGCGCGAGAGCGGTTCGGTCTTCAGCCGCTCGCGCGACTCGGTGTTGAAGGGGATGCCGACGGTGGGCCGGCCCGCTCCGGTGCTGACCGCGGCGCCTTCCTCTTGAGCTCGACCATGCCGGCGAAGAGCTGATCGAACACCGGTGCCTCGATGACGGCGACGGTCAGCAGTTCGACCTACAGGGTGGAGGGGTTCGAGCACGACGGCGCTGGTGAAGACCCGGAAGTCTCCGGCCGCGCGGGCAGCGGAGAAGGAGCGGAAGGGCTCGTCGTGCTCGTAGTCGATGGGGTCAAGGGCGTTGCCGTCGTGCTCGGGGTTGCCGAGGAACTCTTCGGAGTACTCGTGCTGGATGTTGCGCCACAGGGAGAAGTCGTTGGCCTGGTGGGCGGGCGCGAGGGCGGCGGGCTGGAACACCCCGGCAGGGATGACGTGGAACATGCCGCCGGGGACCGCAGGATTGCGCGGTGTTGAGCAGGTCAGCAGCGTCTGCTGGGTGAGGTTGTGGTGCTGCCGGTACCAGCGGATCACCTCACCGGCATCGGAGCCGTCCGGGGGAGCGGCAACTGCTTGAGCCACGTGTAGCCACCTTCCGAGTTAGCACTGCTGGTCACTTGTCGCCCTCCGCTCTCGTGCAGTTCGCATCCGATTGTGGCACCTTCTGCTCGCCGTGTGGGAAAAACGCACGATCCCCGCTCTAGGTCAGTTCTTACTACTTTGGGGCACGTAACCGCTTGTCGTTGTCGTCGGGTATGGTGACGTCATTCTTGAGAGAGGCGGGGGGTTTCCGCACTGATTTTCTGGGGAGTGAGTCTCGAATGGCTTTAGATGTCGAGTACTACGGGTTGAGACTTCTGGACTGGCTCTATGATCAGTCCAGCGGATTCACGCAGTTCTTTGAAATCGGCGATTTCGTTTCGGCTGAGGGTCTTTCTGGGCATGATATATATCCGCTTGGCAAATACCTCGATGATCGAGGATTGATCCAGGCGCGCTTTACGCTCGGAGGGGGTGGCAGTGCCTTCATTACTGGCGAGGGGATTGCGTTCGTTCAGCAGATGAGGTCCGAGCGTAAAGATCCGGCGGTGAGGCGCCCGCGGCTACGCGGCCAACTTCTGCGATGGCTGTATCACAAGCAGTATCAGGGGGGTGATGGACCTGCAAGCTGGGAAGGCTTCACCGCGAGCGAGTACGGTCGGTTCATGGGCCAGCGCTTCACGAATGCCGAAGTGGAGAACGAGGTTCAGTATCTCTCCGACAGAGGGTTTATCGAGGGTGTTGAGGTGGCTGAAGCGGTATCGGGTTGGATTCACCCCAGGCTTACCGCGAACGGCCAGGACTGCGTGGTCGAGTACGGAGGAAGTGTGTCGGACTACATGAACCGGACTGCGGCGGCCGTAGGTGGCGGCGGTAACGTAACCAATATCAGTATTAGCGACTCGTCTGGCAACATAGTTGTTGGGGACAACAACTATGTTCACAATGTCGCCAGTGGTATCGATGTTTCCCAGGTGCTCCGCTTCGCGGGGCTGGTGCGGCAAGTGGTCACGACACTTCAGCTTCCTCCTGAGGACGAAGCAATCGTTGATGCTCAGGCTGCCGAGTTGCACGACGCTGCAAGTGAGGCGCCGGCGGATAAGGGGCGACTTCGCCTACTGGTCGACGCGATTATTGAGCGCGTTACCAACGCGACCGCCACGGTGGCGGGCGAGATGGTCCTGGCGGCAGGACAAGAAGCTGCGAAGGCGATCAGCGGCTGACGACGGGGACTGACGTCCAACTCTCTGATCGATGTCGAGGATGTGGCTGGGCAGGATTTCGCCGCTGAGCGAGGAGCCGGACTCGTCCGCCGTGCCGGGCGCCCCAAATATGCCCCATAAGTGGCGGGTGCTCGGGCCAAACCTGCTGGTCACAGCCGGTTTGCTCACCGCTCTGTAGAACAGATGGCCTAGGGGCGCCGTTTCGGCATTCGGGAACCAAGGACTTCAGCGGCCTTACGGTCGGCGGCGGCAACCCACGCAGCGTAGACGCGCAACGTCGTAGCACCGCCGCCGCCGTGGCCGAGGCGGCCGGCGACGGTTCGGAGGTCAACGCCGGCGGTGAGGAGTTCGGTGGCGGAGTAGTGCCGTAGTGCGTGGATGTGGGTGTCGATGCCGAGGCGGGTTGCCATCTTCTTGTAGCGGCTGGAGACGGCGTCGGGGGAGTAGGGCTCGTTCAGGTCGGATCCGCGGGTGCTGGTGAAGACGAACGAGTTCTCCGACCACTTGGCGCCGAGTTCGTGGCAGTGTTGCTGCATGCGGGCCTTGTGCTCGCGCAGGAGCACGATCGTTTCGGTGTCGAGGGCGATGCGGCGCATCTGGTGGGTCTTGGTGTCCTTCTCCTGGCCCACGCCGCGGAGCTTTGTGTAGCTGCGGCGGATCTCGATGATTCCTTCGTCGAGGTCGACGCGGGACCAGCGGAGGGCGCAGGCTTCGCCGCGGCGGATGCCGGTGGTCATGACCAGCCAGACGAGGGTTCCCCAGTCTTCGTCGAGCGCGAAGGCCTTCTCGACGAGGCGGGCAGCCTCGGCGGGTGAGGGCGGGTCGGGCTGTGGAGCTGTCTGGCGCGGGCGCTGGGCGATCTGCGCCGGGTTCGTGCTGATCCACTCCCAGCGGACGACGGCGTTGAGGACGCCGCTGATGATCGAGTGGATCTGACGCACGCTGGAGTTGGCCATGCCGCTGCACTTGTGCGGCTTGCACTTGGCGACCTTGCAGTCATGGTCACCCTCGAGCTTGTGCTCGATGTAGGGGCGGCCGTCGCAGCGGACGCGGCAGCGGCGGAGTTCGGCGTAGAAGGTTTCGAGGGCGCGGGCCGTGAGTTTGTTGACCGCGATCTTGCCGAGGGCGGGCTTGATCGTGCGGTCGATGTAGCCCAGGTAGCCATGCCAGGTGCTGGCTTCGACGTCGGTGCCCTTGACAGTCTGAGTGAGGTGGGCACTGCCGCCCGGTCAGCGGGTCGGACACGGACCTGGAGGGACCCGGGTCGGAGCCGCGGAAAGTGTCAATGGACAGAGTCATGGACAAGCCGCAAGAAGATGATCAACCAACAAGCCATAACGCCTGGTCAGAACCGGTGGGCCGGGCGGGGCTCGAACCCGCGGCCAAGGGATTATGAGTCCCCTGCTCTAACCAGCTGAGCTACCGGCCCCAGGCGGGCGCACGCAGCAGCACCCGCACCCATCGAAGGGTGAACGACAACATATCGCACGCCGACCGGCCGCCGGTGTGGTGGGCGGGTCACCCGGACGGCCCAGCGGTGGTGCACCTGCGGTGTCGAACCGGTCGATCGGCCCGCCTCAGCGCCTAGGATGGGTGTCATGGCGGGCGGCGCGGTGCTCTGGTGGGGGTGCGGCGCCGGCCGGATCCTCGTGCACGTGCACGCCCGGAGGTAACGGCGCCGGGAGGGTACGTGAGAGGTCGGTTCGCGGAGCAGCTGTCCGAGCGGGTTCTGGTGTTCGACGGGGCCATGGGCACCGTCCTGCACGTGGCGGGCAATTCGCTGGACCGGGCGTTGCCGGAACTCAACCTCTCGAACCCGGAGCTCGTCAGCACCATCCACGAGAGCTACGTGGCCGCCGGTGCGGACGTGCTCCTCACCAACACCTTCGGCGCCAACCGGCTGCGGCTGGCCGAGCACGGGTGCTCCGTCAGCGCCCGCGACATCAACCTCGCCGCCGTGCGGCTCGCCCGGCAGGCTCGTCGCGGCGTGCACCGGACCATCTTCGTCGCCGGGTCCGTCTCCCCGGCGGTGTCCTCCAGCTCGCGGGCCGGCGTCCGCGCCGACGAGCGTGCCGAGGTCGTGCGCGAGCAGGTCCAGGCCCTGGTCGACGGCGGCGTCGACCTGCTGGTCCTGGAGACCTTCGGCCACCTCGACGAGCTGGTCGAGGCCGTCACGGTCGCCGCGGAGGTCACCGACCTGCCGATCGTCGCCCAGGCCACCTTCACCAGCGACGGCCTCACCCCGGCCGGCGAGACGCCCCGCGAGGTCGTCAAGGCCCTCACCGGCCTCCCGGTCACCGCGGTCGGCGCCAACTGCACCGTCGGCCCCCAGCACATGCTCGCGATCCTCGACGAACTCCGCGACGCCGGCGACCTGCCGGTGGGCGTGCACCCCAACGCGGGCATGCCGCGGCGCACCGGGCGGCGCTTCACCTACCCGGTCGCCCGCGCGCACTTCGGGCGGTACGCGCGGCGCTTCGCCGAGCACGGCGCCGCCATGATCGGCGGCTGCTGCGGCACCACACCCGGCCACATCCGCGAGGTCGTCGCGCGCCTGGCCGACCTTCGGCCCCGCCAGGCCAACCCCGTCACGGCCGTGCCCAAGCCGCGCCCGGCGCCGCCGCAGAGCCCGCTCGCCCGCCGTCTCGCCCGGCCCGGCTTCGTGCTCGCCACGCAGGTCACCCCGCACGGCGAACCGGAGGACGTGGAGCGGGTCCGCGGCGCCGGTCTGGCGCTGGTCCGCGGCAACTTCGGCGAGGCCCTCCGCCTGGAACGCGAGGCGGGCGTCGACACGATCACCACGGTCACGGCCTGGGACCGGTCCCTCGCGGCGCTGCAGGCGGACCTGCTCGGCGCCCACGCGTTCGGCCTGCGCACGGTTGTGTGCGAAACCGGAACCCCGGTCCCGCTGGGCGACTACCCGGGCGCCGACGGCATCTGGGAGGTCGACTCGGTCGGCCTGATCGGGCTGCTCGCCGGCCTCAACTCCGGCCGCGACCACACCGGGCTCACCTTGGCCACCCGCACCGCCTTCCACATCGGCGCGCGCGTCAACCCCGGCGCGGAGGACCCGGACGCCGAACTGTCCCGCACCAAGGCGAAGATCGCCGCGGGCGCGCAGTTCCTCATCACGCGGCCGGTCTACGAGCTGGAGGGCCTGTCCCGCCTGGTCGCCGAGCTGTCCGGTGTGGACATCCCGGTCCTGGTGGCGATCGCACCGCTGTCCGGCTTCGCCGAAGCCGAGTACCTGGCCTACGAGGTCCCGGACGTGACCATCCCGCCGCGGGCACTGTCCGAACTGGAGGCTGCCGGGAAGCGGGAGGCCGAGGTCGGGCTGGCGCTCGCCGCGGAGCTGCTCGACGGGGCGCGCGACCTGGTCCGCGGCGCCGTGGTGGTCGCCGACGAACACCCCGGTAAGATCGATTCGCTTCTGCGGCAAGAGAAATCGGCGCTTCAGCTCTGACCGGTCGCGGTGTTACCCTCGCTCGATGGCACTGTCGCGCAGGACGGTCCTGAAGCTGGGGGCACTCGGCACGGCCGGGTGCACGGTCCTCACGGGCCGCGCGGTGGCCGGTGAATCACCACCCGTCGAGCGCGCACTGCGCGAGGCGATGCGCGAACTGCAAGGCGCGCCAGGAGGTCCGCCCGCCATCACCGTCGCGTTCAGACGGAGCCACGGGACGGCCTTCCACAGCGTCGGCGTGTCCGATGTGGCGACCGGCCGGAAACCCCGGCCCGACGACCACATGCGTGTCGCGAGCGTGGCGAAGGCGTTCAGCGCCGCGACCGCGCTGTCCCTGGTGAGCCGCCGCCGGCTGGGGCTCGATGACACGGTCGGGCGGCGGCTGGACGGTTTCCCCCCGCAGTGGTCGGAGGTGACCCTCAGCCAATTGCTCGGCCACACCAGCGGAATCCCGGACTTCAGCCGGTCGCAGCGGTTCCGCGACGCGCTGCTGGCGTCCCTGCAGGACCCGCCGCCCCCGCGCGACCTGCTCGGCTACCTCGACGACCCCGGCCCGCTGTTCGCGCCCGGCACCAGGTACGCCTACTCCAACTCGGACAACATCCTCGTCGCGCTGATGTGCGAGGCCGCGACCGGCGCGCGCTACGAGGACCTGCTGCGGCAGCACGTCACGCAGCCGCTGGGGCTCCACCGCACCAGCCTGCCGCGCGGCTCCGCGCTGCCCGAACCGCACCTGCACGGCTACGACGGCGCCGAGGACGTGACCACGCTCGTCGCCGCGGGCTGGAGCTGGGCCTCCGGCGGAGTGGTGTCCACACCGGCCGATCTGGCGCGCTTCATCGGCGGCTACCGGGCCCTCCTGCACCCGGCGGTGCGTGCCGCGCAGCTCACGTTCCGGCCGGGCGGTTCGGAACCGCCCGGGCCGGGCGTCAACGCGGCCGGCCTCGGCATCTTCCGCTACGACACGCGGTACGGCCGCGTCTACGGGCACACCGGCAACACCCCGGGCTACACGCAGTTCGCCGCGGCCACCCTGGACGGGCACCGGGCCGTCGCCGTCAGCACCACCGCGCAGATCACCCCGGACAGCGACCCCGCGCTGTTCGAGCGGTTGCGCGGCATCTACGAACTCGCCGTCGGCGCGCTCCTTCACACCAGCGCGAGGTCGTGAGCGACCACCCGCCCGGCGTGGACCACCGTGCGGTGCGGCAACCGGTCCTGCACCGCGGCCGCGGGTGCCTCGCCGTCGAGCAGCACCAGGTCTGCCGGGTCGCCGACCGCAACTCCGGGGCGGTCCCGCACGTCCCGCAGCCGCGGCAGTGACGGGTCGAGCACCGTCGCGCCGCCCCAGGTGCCCACGGCCAGCGCGTGCTCGACGAGGTGGTCGTTGCGGAACCCGTTGGTGAACGCCAGTTGCCAGGTGCGGTCGAGCAGGTCCGCGTTGCCGTAGGGGGACCAGTAGTCGCGCTGCCCGTCGTCGCCGAGGCCGACACGCAGGCCGGCCTCGGTCAGCCGGGTGAGCGGGAGCGTGTTGCGGCCCGGCGGCGCGACGGTCGCGACCGAGATGTCCAGCTCAGCCATCTCGGCGAGCACCTCGTCCAGACGCGGCGACGGGGTGTGGGCGAGGGTGAAGGCGTGCGAGATGGTGACCCGGCCGCGCAGGTCCAGCGCCCGCGTCCGCTCGATGATCAGCCCGAGGCTGAACAGGCCCAGCTCGCCGGGCTCGTGCAGGTGGACGTCCACCGGCACCCCGTACCGGTCGGCGAGGTCGAACACGATGTCGAGGTGCCGCACCGGGTCGCCGTCGACGCCGCACGGGTCGATGCCGCCCATCACGCCGGCGCCCTCCCGCAGCGCGGCTTCCATCAGCGCGGGCACGCCGGGCTCGCGCAGCAACCCGGCCTGCGGGAAGGCGATGATCTCGACGTCGGCCCGGCCGGCGTGCGCCTCCCGCGCGGCGACGACGGCTTCCAGGCGTTCCAGCTTGCAGTCCGCGTCGACCTGGGCGTAGCCGCGGACGCGGGTGACGCCGTGCGCGATGAGCAGGCCGAGCATGTGCGTGGACCGCTCGGCCATCGGCGGCCCGCCGTCCCGCCAGTGGGCGCGGTCGTGCAGCATGTTCGCCCACACCCCGCCGGGGGAGTCGTTGGGCCGCCACGGCAGGCCCAGCCGCGTGGAGTCCAGGTGGACGTGCACGTCGGAGAACGAGGGGACGAGCAACCGCCCCTCGCCCGCCAGCAGCGGCACGCCCTCCGGTGCGGGGCCGCCGGCCGCGGAGACCGCCGCGATCCGGCCGTCGCGGATCGCCACATCGGACAGGGGACCGCCCCACGGGCGCACGCCGGTCAGGTACAGGTCGTTCACCCGGCCAGCATCGCACGCGTGACTTTTACGACGATCTGTCGTAATCTTTGCGACAGGATGTCGTAAAAAGGAGAACTCCATGACCGAACCGCAGGACCGGGCCGACCTCGTCGAACTGCTCGGGAAGTACGCCGACATCGCGGACCTGAAGGAGTTCACCGACCTGCCCGGGCGCGTCTTCACCGACCCGCTCACGCTCGACTTCGAATCGGTCACCGGCATTCCCCCGACGACCACGCCGCTCGCCGGCTACGTCGAGATCCTCCGCGCCTCGTTCGCCCCGTTCGCGGCGACCCACCACGCCATCACCGGCCCCGTCATCACCCTCGACGGCGACCGGGCGACCATCCACGCGCACGTCCGTGCCGAGCACTGGCTCCCGGAAACGAGCGACCGGTGGCTGGTGGCCGGCTTCTACGACAACGAGGCGGTCCGCACGCCGGACGGCTGGCGCCTCACACGCGTGAAGCTCACCGCTTCGCACCAGGAGAATCAGCACCTGGTCGCCGCGGGGTGGTGACCGGTGCCGCGGATCCGGGGCGCCAGCATCGGGGAGCACCACGAGCAGGTGTGGGCCGACCTCGCCGAGGCGATGCGGCAGCTGCTGCTCGAACGCGACTACGAGTCGATCACGCTGGGCCACCTCGCGGCCCGGGCCGGCCTGGCGCGCAACACGCTTTACAACTACGCCCGCGACAAGAGTGCGCTGGTCCTCGCGCTGGCCGAGCGGGCCGGCCTGCCCCTGCGTGAGCGGGTGGCCGGGATCGCCGCGCGCCCGGACCCGGCGGAGCAGCGGATGGGGGAGATCGTCGCGGCGGTCCTGGAGGCGGCCACGGACCAGGCGCTGTGGCTGGTGTTCCGCCCCGGCGCCGGGCCGCTGGTCGCGGACCTGCCGAAGGGCCCGGACGGCCCGTTCCACGCGGTGGTGACCGAGGTGGAACGGGTCGTCCGGGACGGCATCGCCCGCGGCGAGTTCCGCGACGTCGGTGACGTGGCGCTCGCGGTGGAGCTGCTGTCCGGCGCCATGCGGGCGGGCGCCGAACGCGTCGCGCGGGATCCCGCCGCGCTCGAGGCCACGGTGGCGACGGCGCGGGAGATCGTCCTCGCGTTCCTCACTTGCCGTGCGGGTCCGCGGCGTTGAGGGTGGCCACGACCTGGTCGTAGTCGCCGCGGGCCTCGCCGTAGCGGAGGAACTTCACGTTCTCCACCTGGATCTCCTTGGCGTCCGGCTGCGTCTCGAACAGCTTGACCACCTCGTCGGCGAAGTCGTCGAGCGGCATGGCGAACTCGCTCTCCTCCTGGCCGGGCAGCAGGGCCGTGCGCACCGACGGCGGCTCCAGCTCGACGACCTTGACGGAGGTGTCCGCCAGTTGCAGCCGCAGCGACTCGCTGAGCATGTGGATGGCGGCCTTGCTCGCGTTGTAGCTCGGTGTGGCCGCCAGGGGGGCGAACGCCAGGCCCGAGGAGACGGTCACGATGGTCGCGTCGGGCTTGCTCTGGAGGTGCTCGACGAACGCGGCGATGAGCCGGATCGGGCCGAGCACGTTCGTCGTCACGGTCTCCTCGGCCGAGGCCAGGAAGCCCTCCGGGTGGTGCCAGTCCTCGACGCGCATGATGCCGGACATCGCGATGACCACGTTGAGGTCGGGGTGCTTCCGGATGACCTCGTCGGCCGCGGCGCGGATGCTGCCTGCGTCGGCGGTGTCGATGCGCACGGTGTCGAACCCGTCCGCGGCGAGTGAGTCGAGCAGCTCGGTGCGGCGGCCGCCGACGATGACCGTGTTGCCCTTGGCCCGCAGCCGCCGCGCGAGGGCGAGGCCGATGCCGCTGGTGGAACCCGGGATGAAGATGGTGTTTCCGCTGATGTTCATGCTCCCGAGTCTGGCCGGGCGCGACAGGCCGGTGCAGAGATCGCTCATCGGGGGATCGGCGGTCCCTGGTTCGCCCGGCCCGGGGGCGGATACTGGGGTTATGGACCGTGTGGAGCTGGCGGCGTTCCTGCGCAGCCGCCGGGAACAGCTGCGGCCGGAGGACGTCGGGCTCCCTGCCGGGCCGCGCCGCCGCGCGCCGGGGCTGCGGCGGGAGGAGGTCGCGGCGCTGGCGGCGATGTCCACCGACTACTACACGCGGCTGGAGCAGCAGCGTGGCCCGCAGCCGAGCGAGCAGATGCTGGCCGCGCTCGCCCGGGCGCTGCGCCTGACCGGCACCGAGCGTGACTACCTGTTCCGCATCGCCGGCCGCAACGCACCCACACCGGTGGTGGCGGCGGCGCACGTGGCGCCGGCCCTGCAGCGCGTGCTGGACCGGTTGTCGGACACGCCCGCGCTGATCCTGTCGAACCTCGGCGAGGTGCTGGTGCAGAACAGCATGGCGGACGCCCTCTACGGCGACCGGTCGCACCTGACGGGCTGGGCGCGCAGCGAGATCTACCGCTGGTTCACCGATCCCGCGGAGCGCCGGATCTACCCGGAGCACGACCGGGGGCGCCAGGGCCGGGCCCTCGTGGCGGGCCTGCGGGCGGCACTCGGGTCGATGGGGCCGCAGTCCCGGGCCGGCGAGCTGGTGCGGGTGCTCACGAAGGCGAGCCCGGAGTTCGCGGAGCTGTGGGAACGGCACGAGGTGGCCAAGCGGTTCGTGGACCACAAGGTGCTCGTGCACCCCCAGCTGGGTGAGATCGAGGTGGACTGCCAGGTGCTGTTCACCGAGGACCAGTCGCAGATGCTGCTGGTGCTCACGGCGCCGCCGCGCACGGAGGCGGCGGAGAAGCTGCAGCTGCTCGGCGTGGTCGGCACCGAACGGTTCGACAGCGTTCGCTAGATCAGGCGCGCTCCGGTGACTCACGTCGTTGCTCGAGCTCGGCGAGGAACTCCAGCACCCGGGCGTTGACCTCGTCGGCCGACTCGCCCGCGATCGCGTGGGTGGCCGCCGGCCACAGCTCGACGCGGGCGTCCGGCAGCAGCTCCCGGGCGCGGGCGGCCGCACGCCGGCCGTCGTGGATGACGCTGCGGGCCGCGATGAGTGCGAGGACGGGGACGGTCAGGCCGCGCAGTTGCGCGTCGGTGAACAGCAGGGGCGTGGGCAGCGCGATCCGGTAGGTCCGCATGCCCTCGTCGATCACCGTGGCCACCGGGTCGTCCTCGGCCACCTCGGCTCCGCCGGAGATCCAGGCCAGGAAGGCGGGGCGGGCCCAGCGCCGGATGCCGGGGACGAGCGCGAGGGCGGTGCGCACGAGCAGGGAGCCCGGGAACGTGGCGAAGGTCCGCACCGGGTCGATCAAGGTCAGCGAGGCGAGCCGGTCCGGTGCGCGCACGGCCAAGTTGGCTGCGAGCCACCCGCCGAAGGAGTAGCCGACGAGGTGGACGTCGCGCAGGCCCAGCGTGGCGAGCACGGTGTCGAGCCACGCAGCCTGGTCGTCGGCGTCGCGGATGGGCGCGGTCTGCTCGCTGCGTCCCGGCTCACCGATCAGGTCGAGCGCGTACACCGGGCCGCGCGCGATGAACGCGGGGAGGTTGGGCTCCCACATGACCGTCGTGCCCGCCCGGCCGGGAAGCAGCACCATCGGGGCGGGACCGGGTTCCCCGAAGCGGTAGACGCGCGCGGTGCCGAACGCCGTGGCCACGTCGCGCTCTTCGGCGGGGGCGGGCAGCGCGGCGAACCCCCGGTCGTAGGCCGCGTCGTACGCGACGCGGGCCTGCGGCGACGTGAATCCGCCGAGCGTCATGGGGACCTCCCTGTTTGACGATACGATCGCATCGTAAACAGGTCCGGGACGGTTTGCAATCCGTTCGTATTGTGAAAAGGTGGCTTGGTGCCCAAGCGGGTCGATCACGAGCAGCGGCGACAGCTCATCGCCGACGCGGTCCGCAGGATCGCGGCCGACCGGGGCCTGGAAGCGGTGAGTCTCGGTGAGGTCGCGGCCGAGGCCGGCATTTCCAAGGGTCTGGTGCAGCACTACTTCCCGAGCCGGGACGACATGCTGCGCTATGCCACGCGGACGCTGCGCGACCGGGTCGGCGACCGGCTGCGGACCGCGCAAGCCGAGCTGCCCGGCCTGCGCGCCGCGCTGATCGCCCTCCTGCCGCTTGACGACGAGAGCCGGACCGAGGCGCTGGTCGCGAACGCGTTCGTGGTGCGCGCGTTGAAGGACCCGGAGATCGCCGAGCGGTTCCGCCTCGGTCACGCGCAACTCCGCGACGCCATCTCCGCCATGGTCACCGCCGCGCAGGCGCACGGCGACCTGCACGCCGACCTGGACCCGACCCGGGAAGCGGACCTGCTGCTGGCCCTCGTCGCCGGTCTCGGCGACGCGGTCCTGCTGGGACACCGGACGCCGGCGGAGGTGATCTCGCTCGTGGATCACCACCTCTCCCGCCTGATGCCGTGACGGGGGCAGCCGTCCTCGGCCCTCAGGCGAAGCGCTCCCGCACCTCCTCGGCCGTCAGGCCGAACTCCTCCAGCGTGTAGCGGTGCGAGGGGCGGCCGGCGCCGGTGGTGCTCTCCTCGTACACCGCCCGCATCGCCGACTCCGCGGCGGCCGTGAAGGGCAGCCCGAAGTGGTCGTAGACCGACGCGACCACCGCCAGCGGGTCGGCCACGAAGTCGGCGTAGTCGACGTCGTAGAACTGCGCCGGGTCGTGCTTGGCCCGTTCCCGCTTGAAGGTCGCCGCGCCGCGGGACCACAGCTCCAGCTGCGACCGGCCGACCACCGGGCCCTCGAACACCGTCGACCAGCCCGCCGACGCCTGCTGGTTGAGACTGCACACCGACGCGATGATCGTCTCCGGCGCGCGGTGCGTCTGGATCACCAGCGCGTCCGGGTAGACCGCGAGCAGCGCGTCCAGCGCGAACAGGTGCGACGGGTTCTTCAGCACCCACCGCTTGTCCCGGTCCGGCAGCCCGATCAGCTGCAGGTTGCGCCGGTGCCGCGCGTACGCGTCGGTCCAGTCCTGCGCCGCCAGCCACTCCGAGTACGTCGGCACGTGCGCCAGGCACTCGTACGACACCGACTTCGCCGACTGCCGCAGCAGCTGCCAGCACTCCTCGACCTGCTCCGCGGAGCTGTGGTGCACGCCGAGGAACTCCGGGTGCTCGACGTGGTGCTTCTCGTACCCGGCCTGGATGCCCTGGAACACCGGGTTGTCCGCCCACGTCTCGCGCGGCGGCCGCGGCTGCGGCACCTCGGCCAGCCACACCTCCAGCCCCTGGTGCGCCGGATCGGCGGTGAGCAGCCGGTGCAGCGCGGTGGTCCCGGTGCGGGGCAGTCCGGTGACGAAGATCGGCCGCTCGACCGGCACCTCGGCGTACTCCGGAAAGCGCTTCCACGCCTCCTCGCTGAGCAGCCGCGCCACCAGCGCCTGCCGCAGGAACGCGCGCTTGATCTTGTTGCCGAACGGGGTCAGCGCGGCGTCCCGCGCGTAGGACTCCAGCAGCACGGCCAGGCCCTCGCGGTGCTCGTCGCCCCCGAAGTCGCTCAACCCGCAGAACCGGGTCGCGGAGGCGTGCAGGTCGTCGACCGTGCCGACGCTGTCGCGTCCGATGCTCATCGCCGGAGCCTCCTCAATGGTGGTACTCGCCGCAGTTGACGTCCAGGCACTGCCCGGTGATGGCCCGCGCCATCGGCGAGGCCAGGAAGATCACGGCGTCGGCGATCTCGTCCGGTTCGGGCAGGCGTCGCAGGTCGATGGTCGAGGCGGTCTCGGCGTACACCTCGTCGCGCGTGATCCCGCGCTTCTCGGCGAGATATCCGAAGTACCACTTCAGCGAATCCGCCCAGATGTAGCCGGGCGCCACCGAGTTGACCCGGATGCCACGCGGCCCCAGCTCGGTCGCCAGGCTCTGCGCGAGCGCGAGCAGGCTCGCCTTCGCCATCTTGTACGGCCCGTACGGCTGCCGCGAATGCCGCAGCACCGCCGAGTTGATCACCACGACCGAGCCGCCCGCGGACTCCAGCGCGGGCAGGAACAACCTGGTCAGCCGCAGCGCCGCGATCGAGCTCGCCTCGAACCCCGCGCGCACACCGTCCAGGTCCACGTCGGCCAGGTTCGTCATCGGCGGGATCGCGAACGCGTTGTGCACCAGCGCGTCCACCCGGCCGAAAGCGTCTACAGTGGCCTCGACGAGCCGCTGGGCGTCGGTCTCGCTGGTGATGTCCGTCGGCACCGAGATCGTGCGGCGGCCCAGCTGGTCGATCTCCTTGGCGACCTCCGCCAGCCGGGACTCGGTGCGGGCCGCGAGCACCACGTCCGCGCCTGCCTTCGCGCTCTCCACCGCGATCGACCGGCCCAGCCCCGGCCCGACCCCGGACACCACGACCACCTTGTCGCGCAACAACATCAGCCCAGCATCCTCGCGGCCGTGGCGGCCTGCCGGGCCGCGATCCGGGCGGACCACTCCGCGGGGGTCACCGTCGCCTGCTCGTAGTAGGCCAGCCGGTCCGGCAGCTCGGCCACCGGCACGATCTCGACCTCCGGCCCGTCGTCCGGTTTCAGGTCACGCGACAGCCGCTGCCACCGGATCTGCACGTACCCGCGGCGATGCCCGGTGCGCTCCAGCCAGTTCGCCACGCCGGGATCGCGCTCGCTGATGACGAACCGCATCTTCCCGTCCGGGTCCACCCGCGCCTGGTCCGCGGTCAGGCTCGTCTGGTGGTTGGCGTAGTCCAGCGAGATGTACCACATGCTGCCCAGCTGGATGCCCTGGTACGGCGCGTCCGCGCAGCGCGGCACGGTCACCACCATCGCCTGGTCGTCGTCGAGGTCGTAGTGCCCGACCGAGGAGAACTGGGTGCTCAGCCCGCCGGGCGTGGCGCGCGGCTCGGTCATCGTGTTGACCGGCAGGTCGAGGTAGAACCACTTCGGGAAGGCGAGGAAGGTGTTCAGCCGGGACAGCAGGATCTTGCCCGCGACGCCGTACCGCTTGGCGAGCGTGTCCCGCGACAGCGGCGGCGGAGCCGCGCCTTCGGCGCCGGCGCGGTGGATGCGCACCATCCCCGGTCGCTCGGCGGCCCAGTCGCTGAACACTTCCCGCACGATCAGCATCGCCGAGCCCGGCCCGAGCGGGAAGCGGTTGGGGCCGCTCAGCCCGGGACCGAACCGGATCTCGAACCGGCCGTCGTCGTCGATGTCGAAGGCGCGGTCGTCGAACGCGGTGAGGCTGTCCGGCACCTCGACGGGGGAGTAGTTGCCGTTGAGCACCTGGAAACTCAGGTCGGCGGTGGTGCCGCGCCGCCCGGTGACCACGTACTCGGCGTCATCGCGCAGGTAGGAGTGGAAGTACAGGGTGTCCGGGTTGTCCAGGCCCATCTTCGTGTACGGGCCGGTGGAGCGGACGAAGAACGGGAAGTCCTTCTCGTACGCCCAGGCCATCTGCAGCGAGGCGCGGATGCTGCCGGCGAGGTAGTCCAGACCCTCCACGAGGTCGGCCTCGCTCGCGATGTGCGGTGCCTCGGTAATGATCTTCTCGGCCTCGGCGAGTGCCTCGGCGAGCGGCTGCGTGAGCACCGGCGACTCCTGGAACGTGTTCTAAGCGGACGGGACGGCCCACCGGTTCGCGGTGAGCTGGAAGCTCTTCAGGTCCGCCAGCGACAGCATCGCCTCGTAGGTGCGGACGTAACCGGTGTGCGAGATCCGCCAGACGCCGTCGGCCTCGCGCCGGTAGTGGTCGGAGTAGAAGGCGGCGCCGATGATCGCGACGTTGTGCTGGGTGGCGATCACCTGGTCCTGGAAGGCCCACGTGCCGGTGGCCGTGTCGCCGTCGACGTCGATCTCCGGCTGCGTGGCCAGGTGCACCGTGATGATCTCGGGCACCAGGCGCTCGCGCAGGAAGCCCACGATCGCGTCGCGGCCGGACAGGCGGATCGGGTCGCCGTAGGTGGGGGTGCCGTAGTCGGCGGTGGCGTCTTCGGTGAAGGTCCCGCCGATCTCGTCCCAGCGCTTCAGGTCGACGCAGCGCAGGTACGCGTGCTTGGTCCGGCGGATCGCCTCGATCGCGGCAAGGTCCATGCGCCCAGCATGCTCGCCCGGTTGACCGCTGGCAAGAACGTGTTCTAATTTTTCCGGGTGACCACGGTCTACGAGCTGTCCCACCTCGAACTGCTCGAGGCGGAGTCGGTGCACATCTTCCGCGAGGTGGCGGCCACCTTCGAGCACCCGGTGCTGCTCTTCTCCGGCGGCAAGGACTCGGTGGTCATGCTCGCGCTGGCCGCCAAGGCGTTCTGGCCCGCGCCGCTGCCGTTCCCGGTCCTGCACGTCGACACCGGCCACAACTTCGACGAGGTGATCGAGTTCCGGGACCGGGTGGTGGACCGGATGGGCCTGCGGCTGCACGTCGCCCGCGTGCAGGACGACATCGACGCCGGCCGCGTCACCGAGGACACCGGCCCGCGCGCCTCCCGCAACCGGTTGCAGACCGTCACGCTGCTGCGGGCGATCCGCGAGGGCGGGTTCGACGCGGTGTTCGGCGGCGCCCGGCGCGACGAGGAAAAGGCGCGCGCGAAGGAACGCGTCTTCAGCTTCCGCGACGAGTTCGGCCAGTGGGACCCGCGCAACCAGCGGCCGGAGCTGTGGAACCTCTACAACGGGCGGCACCGGCGCGGCGAGCACATCCGCGTGTTCCCGCTGTCGAACTGGACCGAGCTGGACATCTGGTCCTACATCGCGGCCGAGCGCATCGAACTGCCGGCGATCTACTACGCGCACCGCCGCCCGGTGGTGCAGCGCGACGGGATGTTGCTGGCGCACACCAGGTTCCTGCGCCTGCTCGACGGTGAGGAGCCGTACGAGGCGACCGTGCGGTTCCGCACCGTCGGGGACGCCACCTGCACCGGCTGCGTGGAATCCACCGCCGCGAACCCGGCGGAAGTGGTCGCCGAGGTCGCCGCGACCCGCGTCACCGAGCGCGGCGCGACCCGTGCCGACGACCGGATTTCCGAGGCAGGCATGGAGGACCGCAAGAAGGAGGGCTACTTCTGATGCCCCAGCTCCTGCGCCTGGCCACGGCCGGGAGCGTGGACGACGGCAAGTCCACGCTCATCGGGCGGCTGCTGTTCGACTCCAAGTCGCTGTTCACCGACCAGCTCGCCGCGGTGGAGCGGGCGAGCAGGCAGCGCGGCGAGGACTACCCGAACCTCGCGCTGCTCACCGACGGCCTGCGCGCCGAACGCGAGCAGGGCATCACGATCGACGTGGCCTACCGCTACTTCGCCACGCCGCGGCGGAAGTTCGTCATCGCCGACACGCCGGGCCACATCCAGTACACGCGCAACATGGTCACCGGAGCGTCCACAGCGGACCTCGCGCTCGTCCTGGTCGACGCGCGCAAGGGTGTGCTGCAGCAGTCCCGGCGGCACGCGTTCCTGGCTTCCCTGCTGGGAATCCCGCACCTGGTGCTGTGCGTGAACAAGATGGACCTGGTGGGCTGGTCACGGGAGCGGTTCGACGAGATCCGCGAGGACTTCCGCCGGTTCGCGATGAAGCTGGACGTGACCGACCTGTCGTTCATCCCGGTGTCCGCGCTGCACGGCGACAACGTGGTGCACCGTTCGGCGTCCATGCCGTGGTACGAGGGCACGTCGCTGCTGCACCACCTGGAGGAGGTGCATGTCGCCTCCGACCGCAACCTGATCGACGCGCGGCTGCCCGTGCAGTACGTGATCCGCCAGGGCGGCCGGGACTTCCGCGGCTACGCGGGGACCGTGGCCGGCGGGGTGTTCAAGCCGGGCGACGAGGTGGTCGTGCTGCCGTCCGGGTTGTCCAGCCGGGTCGCGGCGATCTGGGGGCCGGGCGGGATGCCGGTCACCGAGGCGTTCCCGCCGCAGGCCGTGACCGTGCAGCTGACCGGGGAGCTGGACGTCGGCCGCGGCGACCTGATCTGCCGCCCGGCGAACCGGCCGCACACGGGGCAGGATCTGGACGCGATGGTGTGCTGGCTCGCCGAGGCCGGTTCGCTCACCCCCGGCGCGACGTACACGATCCGGCACACCACGGCGGAGACCACGGCGGCGGTGCAGAAGCTGGACTACCGCCTCGACGTGGACACGCTGCACCGCGACGAGACCGCGAAAGCGCTTGCGCTCAACGAGATCGGCCGGGTGCAGCTGCGCACCCGGAAGCCGTTGCTGTTCGACCCGTACCGGCGCAACCGGGCCACCGGCAGCTTCATCCTGGTCGACGACACGACCGGGAACACCGTGGCGGCGGGCATGATCACCGGCCCCGCGCTGCCCGCGTCCCGGGTGGTGTGGCACGCGGCGGCGGTGGGCCGGGAGGAACGCGCCACGCGCGGGCTGACGGTGTGGCTGACCGGGCTGTCGGCGTCGGGGAAGTCGACGATCGCGGTCGAGCTGGAGCGGCGGCTGGTCGCGGCGGGCCGCCCGGCCTACCTGCTGGACGGGGACAACCTGCGGCACGGGCTGAACGCCGACCTCGGGTTCGGCGCCGCGGACCGCGCGGAGAACGTGCGGCGCGTCGGCGAGGTGGCGCGCCTGTTCGCCGACGCCGGGGTGGTGGCGGTCGCGTCGCTGATCAGCCCCTACCGGGCGGACCGGGACCGCGTGCGGGAGGTGCACGAGCGGGCCGGGCTGCCGTTCCTGGAGGTGTTCGTGGACACGCCGCTGGAGGTGTGCGAGGCCCGGGACCCGAAGGGGATGTACGCGAAGGCGCGGGCGGGGGAGATCCGCGGGTTCACCGGTGTCGACGACCCCTACGAGGCGCCGGTCTCGCCGGACCTGGTGCTGCGGCCGGACGATCCCGATCCGGCCGCGCGGATCCTGACCCTGCTGAACCGGAGTGCGCTGTGGGAGTGAACCAACGGGCCCAGATCACGATGACCGCCGCGGAGATCGCGGAGTTCGTCGCGACGAGCCGGACGGCGACGATCGCGACCCTCGGCGCGGACGGCACACCGCACCTGGTCGCGATGTGGTTCGCCGTGCTGGACGGGACGATCTGGCTGGAGACGAAGGCCAAGTCGCAGAAGGCGGTCAACCTGCGCCGCGACCCGCGCATCACGGTGCTGGTGGAGGACGGGCTGACCTACGACGCGTTGCGTGGCGTGTCGATCGAGGGGCGCGGCGTGATCAGCGAGGACCCGGACGAGATCTGGGCGGTCGGGGTCAACGTGTTCGAGCGCTACTACGGGCCGTACTCGGCGGAGCTGCGGCCCGCGGTGGAGATGATGCTGAACAAGCGGGTGGTGGTGCGGGTCGACCCGGTGCGGGTGCGGTCGTGGGACCACCGCAAGCTCGGGCTGGACCCGATGCCGCTCGGCGGGTCGACGGCGCCGTAGGCCTCAGCCGAGCAGCTTGCCGCGCAGCTCGGCCACGTCGGCCGCGTCGAAGCCGTGCGCGTCCAGCCACCCCACCACGCCTCCGAAACGCCGGTCGACCTCGCCGAGGAACAGCGACATCGTCTCCGGCTTGGGGCGGTGGTCGTCGTCGTCCGGGCGCTTGTCCAGGTCCGGCGCGTAGGTGGGGGAGGCGCGCAGCCGGTCCAGGATCGCGTGGATCCGCTCGCCGCTGGCGGCGTAGTCGGCGATCACCGCGTCCCGCCGCACCCCGGCGACCGTGAGCGCGAACGCGGTCACCACGCCGGTCCGGTCCTTGCCCGCCGCGCAGTGCACCAGCGCCGCGCCCGGCGCGCCGGCGATCGTGCGCAGCGCGCCGACGATGCTCTCCGGCCGGTCTTCCAGGTAACCCAGGTACAGCGCGGTCATCACGTCGTCGGGGAACCGCTCGATCGTCCGCTGCCGCCGCTTCAGGTACAGGGCGTCACTGATGTCGTCGGCGGTCGCGTCGGTGGTGCCGCCGCTCTCCGGCAGGACCGAGTAGTGGTGGTGCCGCACCGACTCGACGCTGGTCAGCGGCCCCGGGCCCTCCTTGGTCACCTCGGGGGTGCCGCGCAGGTCGACCACCGTCGTCAGGCCGAAGTCGTCGACCAGGACCTTGATGTCGCGTGGCGTCAGACCCTGCAGGTTGTCCGACCGCAGCAGCCGCCGCTCCGCGACCGCGCCGCCGTCCTCGGTCGGCAGGCCGCCGACGTCGCGGGCGTTGACCGCCCCCTCCAGTTCGAGCCAGTGCATGACCCCATGGTTCACCGCGCCGCCGATCCCGCCAAGGGCCGCGCGCGGTCGCCGGGTCCGGCGGGCGCGGGGAGCGTGCCGGTGACACCGCGCCGCAGCAACCACCGCCACCAGCCCAGCATGCCGATGTGCAAGGCGATCAGGTGCCCGGCGAACGTGACGATCCCGCCCAGTGTCCCGGGCCCGTCTATGAGGTAGATCACGACGATCCCGGCCTCGATCGCGGGGACGGCCCACATCCGGAACCGCCGCGCCAGCACCGGCACGAGCGCGCCGGCGGTGGCGAAGAACCCGTAGCTGACCCCGATGTCGAGCCAGCGGCTGTCGGTGGCGGGCAGCAACCCCTCGGCGAGCGCCCACATGACCGGCAGCTCGGTCGCCAGCGTCGCGAGCACGTGCCCGCTCGCGAAGACCGCGCACGTCCACCCCGCCCCGATCCGGCGCTCCAGCGGGGCGACGGCGAACGTGAAGATGATCACGTACACGAGCCAGCCGTCGTCGCCGAGCCACAGCGCGCTGCTGACCAGGCTCATCACCGGCCGGTGCCACAGGTTGTGCGCGTCGGTGCTGGCCAGCCCCAGCAGGCGCGCCGAGAGCGTCTCGCCGAGCAGGCGCTGCAGCGCGGTGGTGGCCAGCAGCACCACGAGGTACCAGAACGTGAACGGGGTGTTCACGGGGCTGGGCAGCAACCTGGTCACGTTCGCAGTTTTCCCGCACACGCTGTGAAAACACTGTGACCACCCGTCCGGGTCAGCGTGGCGGTCCGTCGAGCAGCTGCCCGGCGAGGTGCACGACCTGCTCCGGCCGCGCGAACGGGGCTGCGACGGCGATGCGGGTGCTGCGGCCGCGCTCCACGAACAGCGGCGGCGCCCGGCGAAAACACTGTGACCACCCGATCGATGGTCGGTTAGCGTCCGGGCATGCGCACAGCCTTCGGAGCCGAGTTCGACGTCCCCGCCGGATACCTCAACACCCCGAGCATCGGGATCCCGCCCGCGGCGGTGGCCGACGCGGTGGCGGCGTCCGTCGAGGCCTGGCGCGCCGGCGCCCACCAGCCCGGCGACTTCGACCCGCTCGTCGCGCGGGCCCGGGAGTCCTTCGCGCGGCTCGTCGGCGTGCCCGCGGACCGGATCGCCATCGGCGCCGCCGTGTCGCAGCTGCTCGCGAGCGTCGCGGCCGGGCTGCCCGACGGCGCCCGCGTGCTGACCGCCGAGGGGGAGTTCACCAGCGCGACGTTCCCGTTCGCCGCCCGCGGCGCGCGCGTCACCGAGGTCCCGGTCGCCGAGCTGCCCGGCGCCGTCCGCGGCCACGACCTGGTGGTCGTGAGCGTCGCGCAGTCCAGGGACGGCGCGCTGGTGGACCTGGACGCCCTGCGCGCGGAATCCGAAGCCGCGGGCGTCCCGGTCGCCCTCGACGCGACCCAGGCCGCCGGCTGGCTGCCGCTGGACCTGGAGTGGGCCGACTGGGTGGTGGCCGCGGGCTACAAGTGGCTGATGTCCCCGCGCGGCTGCGCCTGGCTCGCCGTGCACCCGCGCGCCGCCGGGCGCACGGTGCCCGTCGCCGCCAACTGGTACGCGGGCGAGGACCCGTGGCAGGCCACCTACGGCATGCCGTTGCGCCTGGCCGAGGGACCGCGCCGGTTCGACGTGTCGCCGGTGTGGTTCGCGCACGCCGGCGCGGCGGTGGCGTTGCCGTACCTGGCTTCGCTGGACCTGACCGCGGTCCGCGCCCACGACGTCAAACTGGCCGACACCCTGCTCACCAGGCTCGGCCTGCCGGAACGAGGCAGCGCGATCGTGTCGCTGGACGCCGATCCGGCCGCGCTCGCCCGCGCCGGGGTCACGGCCAGCGTGCGCGCGGGCCGGGCGCGCGTCGGCTTCCACCTCTACAACACCGAGGACGACGTCGAACGGGTTGTGGACGCGTTGCGGTGAGTCACCCGGCCGAGTGAGCTACGGTGTCCCCCCGTGGTTGGTGCGCAGTTCACTCCCGGCCGCGGCGACACCGCGCCGCTGCCCCGGATCCCCGCCGAACCGCCGTCCCGGCGCGCGGGCGGCCCGCTGCTCAAGGCCGCCGGGCTGGTGGCGGTGGCGGTCGTGGCGGGACTCGTCTGGTGGCTGGTCCGCGGCGGCTCCTCCGACGAGGCCCCGCCGTCGGCCCAGTCGCAGGCCAAGGAGTTCCAGTTCGTGGTCAGCGACGGCCCGGTGGCCGCGACCGACTGCGCCGCGAACTCCTACTCGCAGGTGAAGCAGTTCTTCACGCAGCACCCGTGCCAGCGGCTGTCCCGCGCCCTCTACACGACCAGCAGCGGGGCCTCCCGGGCGCTGGTGTCGGTCGCGGTCGTGACCATGTCCACCCCGGAGGACGCGCAGCAGCTGAAGAAGCTCGCCGACACCGACGGCACCGGCAACGTGAACGACCTGGTGCGCGACGGCACCGCGAAGATCCCCGGCGCACCGAAACTCGCCGACGGCGACTACCTGTCCCGCGTCACCGGCGCCTCGGTGACCATCGTGCTGTCCGCCTTCTTCGACGGGCACGCCGACGAGGCCACGCTGCAGCGCATCAGCAAGGAGGCGCTGGACCTCGCGCCGGGCGCCTAACCGGCGTTGCGCAGGTAGGCGACCAGCGAGTCGATCAGCAGGAACGGCGGCTTGCCCAGCGCGGGGATCTCCGGTGACGGCGGGAGCCGCTCACCCGCGACGACCAGTTCCTTCGAGCTCTGCAGGAACACCGGCTGGTGTCCCTCGTCCAGGACGAACATCACCGCGGTGTGGTCGACCAGCCGGGCGATCGTCGTGCCGGTGATGCCGGGCCGCGAGCCGGTGAACCGGGCGCCGGTGCCGAGGTAGACGCCGCGGCGGCCGGGGTCGGCGTCCCGCCAGCCCTGGTCGGCGCCGGGCACCAGGCGCGGATCGCCGTGGGCGGACTGGAGCTCGCTCAGCGCCCGGCCCTGCACCTGCGGCAACGGCTCGTCGACGAGCGGCTGGGCGACCTCGTACAGCGCGTAGCGGCTGCCGCCGGGCTCGGGCGGGATCAGGAACAGGTGCAGCACGACGAACTCGCCGGGCCGCCCGTGCGGCATCCGGATCAGCTGGCGCAGCAGCAGGCCGCGCAGGCGGGCGGCGCCGTCTTCGGACAGGCCGGCCAGGGTGCGGGTCAGGGTCAGCAAAGGGGCGTCCTCGGGCGTCGAACGTGTCCGGGGAAGGTTATGTCGTCACGCGCCGTGGCGCGCCCCCAGTCAGCCTTGGGCGGCCGAGCCGGGCAGCACGATCGCCGTCGGCTGCTCGCCCGCCGCCTCGCGCCAGCGGGTGCCGCGCCGCGCCGAGGCGAGCAGCGCCTTCAGCGCCACGTCCCGCAGCGCCGCGTCGTCGGTCTGCTCCAGCACGCCCCGCCAGGCCGTGGCGGCGTCGGCCTCCGCGGTGGCGACCACGCTCTTCGCCGACGTCGCGTCCGTGACCGGTCGCGGCGGGAGGTAGGCGGGCTCGGCCACCCCCGGCTCCACGCCCGCGGCGGTCAGCATCCGCACGCACGCGTCGCGGCGGTCCTGGTGCTCGGCGGTGCCGTCGGCGACCCCGGCGGTGTAGTTGCCCGGCAGGAACGCGCTGACCAGCCCGTAGATCCACAGGGCCGCGTGCTCGGCCGACAGGGCCTGCTGCACCGGCCCGACCGACTCCGGCGGGATCGCCGACGCCGTCGCGGTCACCTGGCCCGGCTCGGCGCCCGGCCCCAGCTTGGTCCCGACCTGCTGCAGCCCGGCGCAGCCGCCCGCGACGGCGGCCACCAGCCCGGCCCGGTACCGCGGCAGCCCGCCGACCAGGGCCTCGGCCTGCTGACGGGCGGTCGCCAGCCGCTGCTTCAGCCCCGCCATGCCCTGCTCGGCCGGCACGACGGCGCTCGCCTGCGACTTCGGCCGGTTGAGCCGGTCCACTTCGGACTGCAGGGCCCGCGCGTGCGCGGCGCGCGCCGCCGAGTACTGGCGCGCCACGTCCGCGTCGGCGGACGCGGACGCGGCCACGGCGTCGGCCGCGGCGGCGTCGGCGCGGGCCTGCTCGGCCAGCAGGGCCAGCGGATCCGGTTCGTCGGAGTAGCCGGTTGCGCACGCGGCGAGGGGCGCGGCCAGTGCCGCGAGCGCGCTCGCGCGCAGGACGTCACGACGGGTACGGGGTCTCACGTGCGCCCATCCTGCCAGGGGACCGGTGACCACGGGCGGTGACCGGGGCCAACAAGATAAGCTTGTCCCTCACCGACCGACAGCACACCAAACAGGAGAGCGCCAAGGTGCCTGGAGAACTCGCCGCCCGGCTCGAGCCGATCGTGGCCGAAGCCGTGTCCGGCGCGGGTTTCGACCTCGACGCGCTCGACGTCCAGCAGGCGGGCCGCCGCAAGCTCGTCAAGGTCGTCGTCGATTCCGACGACGGCGTGGGACTCGACGAGGTCGCCGACGTCAGCCGCGCCGTCTCGGCCGCGCTGGACGAGAACGAGCAGCTGATCGCGGGCGCCTACACGCTCGAAGTGACCTCGCCCGGCGTCGACCGCCCGCTGACCCGCCCCCGCCACTGGCGCCGCTCGCGGTTCCGCCTCGTGCGGATCACGCCGCGGGAGGGCGCCGAGTACGTGGGCCGCGTCGGGCACGCGGGCGAGGACTCGGTGCGGGTGCTGGTGGACGGTGCGGTCCGGGACGTGCCCTACGCCGACGTGGCCAAGGCCGTGATCGAGATCGAGTTCAGGCAACCACCGACCGAGGAGCTGAAGCTGCTCGACCAGGACGCCTCGGAGCACAACGCAGGCGAGCCGGAGGAGGATCCGAAGTGAACGTGGACATCGCGGCCCTGCGCGCGATCGAGCGGGACAAGGACATCCCCTTCGAAACGGTCATCGAGGCCATCGAGACCGCGCTGCTGACGGCCTACAAGCACACCGAGGGGCACCAGCCGCACGCCCGCATCGACATCGACCGCAAGACCGGCGTCGTGCGCGTCCTCGCGCACACGCTGGACGAGAACGGCGAAGTGGACGAGGAGTGGGACGACACCCCCGAGGGCTTCGGCCGCATCGCGGCGACCACCGCGCGGCAGGTCATCCTGCAGCGCCTCCGCGACGCCGAGCACGAGAAGACCTACGGCGAGTTCTCCACCCGCGAGGGCGAGATCGTCGCCGGCGTGATCCAGCGTGACGCGCGGGCCAACGCCCGCGGCATGGTGATCGTGCAGGTCGGCGACACCGAGGGGGTGATTCCCCCCGGCGAGCAGGTGGCCGGCGAGCGGTACGAGCACGGCGAGCGCATCAAGGCGTATGTGGTCACCGTGTCGCGCAGCGCCCGCGGCCCGTCGATCACGCTGTCGCGCACCCACCCGAACCTGGTGCGCAAGCTGTTCGCGCTGGAGGTCCCGGAGATCGCCGACGGCACCGTCGAGATCGCCGCGGTCGCCCGCGAGTCCGGGCACCGCACCAAGATCGCCGTCCGGTCCACCGTGCCGGGCGTCAACGCGAAGGGCGCCTGCATCGGCCCGATGGGTCAGCGGGTGCGCAACGTGATGAGCGAGCTCGGGGGTGAGAAGATCGACATCGTCGACTACTCCGAGGATCCGGCTCGCTTCGTCGGGAATGCGCTGAGCCCCGCCAAGGTTGTTTCGGTACGGGTGGTGGACGAGCGTGCGAAGACGGCCCGCGTGGTGGTGCCGGACTTCCAGCTGTCCCTGGCCATCGGCAAGGAGGGCCAGAACGCCCGCCTGGCCGCCCGGCTGACCGGCTGGCGGATCGACATCCGCAGCGACGCGGCGGCCTCCGAGGAGGACGCCACGCCCGCAGCGACAACCGGTTCGGCTGAGTGACGGGCCAGGAGTTAAACTCGACGGTGGTGCGGAGCTCGCGCTCGGGTACCGCATGCTCGGAGCACCGGGGCGACACCCCGGTGCGGACGTGCGTGGGGTGCAAGAAGCGGGCTCCCGTCGGTGAACTACTGCGAGTGGTCGCGCTGGACGGGCGGCTGGTCGCCGACACGCGTCGGCGGCTGCCGGGGCGGGGTGCCTGGTTGCACCCCGGGCCGGAGTGCCTGGCCAAGGCCGAGCGGCGGCGGGCGTTCCCCAGGGCCCTGAGGGTCCACGGGACGCTCGACGTGGCGGAGCTGCGCGAGCGCCTGGGGCAGGTCACCGGGAAGCATGGACAGGGGAGCGTCCCCGGTCCGGATGGAACGAAGGAAGCAGGTCGACCCGTCATGAGTCAGCCGTGAAGCTGAAGCCATGAACGCGCGACGATAGGACGAGGTCGAGCGGGTTTTGCCGCCCGGCCTCACCAGTTGAGGAGAGCAGTGGCAGGCAAGGCCCGTGTGCACGAGCTCGCGAAGGAGCTCGGGGTTACGAGCAAGGAAGTTCTCGCCAAGCTGAAGGAGCAGGGCGAGTTCGTGAAGTCGGCGTCGTCGACCGTCGAGGCACCCGTTGCCCGGCGGCTGCGTGACGCCTTCGTCACCAAGGACAGCAAGCCCGCCGGCCGGTCCGGCGGCGCCCGGCCGGGACCGCCGGCCGGGAACGGCAACGGCGCGGCGCCCAAGCCCGGCGCGCCGCGTCAGCAGCAGCCGCAGGCGCGCCCGGTCCCGGGCGCCAAGCCCGGTCCGCGCCCCGGCCCGCAGCAGCAGGCCCCGGCGCCCCAGGCCCCGTCGCCTCAGGCCTCCGCGCCGCAGGCCCCCGCGCCCCAGGCGCCGGCCCCGCAGCAGCAGCGTCCGGCCCAGCAGCCGGCTCCGCAGCAGCAGGCCCCGGCCGCGAAGGCGCAGCCCCAGGCACCCAAGCCCCCGGCGCCGCGTCCCGGCGCGGGTGGCTCCGGCCAGTCCGGCTCGGTGGTGCCGCCCAAGCCGCAGGGTCCCAAGCCCGGGCCGAAGCCCGGTCCGCGCGCCCCGCGGCCCGGCAACAACCCGTTCGGTGTCGGCCAGGGCGCTCCGGCGCCGCGTCCGCCGGCACGTCCCGGCGGCCAGGGCGGCGAGCGCCCGGCCGAGCGGTCCGGCGGCGGTGACCGTCCGGCTCCGCGTCCCGGTGGCGGCGCCCGCCCGAACCCGGGCAACATGCCGCCGCGCCCGAACCCGGGCATGATGCCCGGCCGCGTGCAGCGGCCCGGCGGCGGTCCCGGCGGCGCGGGCCGTGGTGGTCCCGGTGGCGGCCGCGGTGGCGCGGGCGCGGGCCGTGGCGGACCCGGTGGTCCCCGCGGCGGCGGCGCTCCGCGTGGCGGTCCCGGCGGCGGTGGCGGCGGTTTCCGCCCCGGTGGTGGCGGTGGCGCCCCCGCCGGCGGTGGCTTCCGCGGTGGCGGCGGCGGTCGTGGCGGCGGCGGTGGCCGCGGCGGCACGGCCGGTGCCTTCGGCCGTCCGGGTGGACCCTCGCGCAAGGGCCGCAAGTCGAAGCGGCAGAAGCGCCAGGAGTACATGGAGAACATGCAGGCGCCGTCGGTCGGTGGCATCCGGCTGCCCAAGGGCAGTGGCGAGACCATCCGGCTGCCGCGCGGCGCCTCGCTGACCGATTTCGCGGAGAAGATCGACGCGAACCCGGCCTCGCTCGTGCAGGTGCTGTTCCACCTGGGTGAGATGGTCACCGCGACGCAGTCCGTCTCGGACGAGGTGCTGGAGCTCCTCGGCTCGGAGATGAACTACAACGTCCAGGTCGTCTCCCCCGAGGAGGAGGACCGGGAGCTGCTGGAGACCTTCGACATCACCTACGGTGAGGACGAGGGCGGCGAGGAGGACCTGCAGGTCCGCCCGCCGGTGGTGACCGTCATGGGTCACGTCGACCACGGTAAGACGCGCCTGCTCGACACCATCCGCAAGACGCGGGTGCACGAGCGGGAGGCCGGCGGCATCACCCAGCACATCGGCGCCTACCAGGTCGAGACCGAGCTCGAGGGCAACCCGCGCCTGATCACCTTCATCGACACCCCGGGTCACGAGGCGTTCACCGCCATGCGTGCCCGTGGTGCGAACTCCACCGACATCGCGGTGATCGTGGTCGCCGCGGACGACGGCGTCATGCCGCAGACGGTGGAGGCGATCAACCACGCCCAGGCGGCCAAGGCGCCGATCGTGGTCGCGGTCAACAAGATCGACAAGGAAGGCGCGAACCCGGACAAGATCCGCCAGCAGCTCACCGAGTACAACCTCGTGGCGGAGGAGTACGGCGGCGACACCATGTTCGTCGACATCTCCGCCCGCGAGAACATCAACATCGACGGGCTGCTCGAGGCGATCCTGCTGACCGCGGACGCCACCCTGGACCTCCGGGCCAACCCGGACATGCCGGCCCAGGGTGTCGCGATCGAGGCGCACCTCGACCGCGGCCGCGGCCCGGTGGCCACCGTGCTGGTCCAGCGCGGCACCCTGCGGGTCGGCGACTCGGTCGTCGCCGGCGACGCGTACGGCCGCGTGCGGCGGATGGTCGACGAGTACAACGAGGACGTCACCGAGGCGCTGCCCTCGCGTCCGGTCCAGGTCATCGGCTTCACGTCGGTGCCTGGCGCGGGCGACACGTTCCTCGTCGTCGAGGAGGACCGGGTGGCCCGGCAGATCGCCGAGCGCCGCCAGGCCCGCATCCGCAACGCGCAGAACGCCGCGAAGCGCAAGCGCGTCAGCCTGGAGGACCTGGACTCCGCGCTGAAGGAGACCAACAGCCTCAACCTGATCATCAAGGGTGACAACTCCGGTACGGTCGAGGCTCTGGAAGCGTCGCTCATGCAGCTGGACGTCGGCGACGAGGTCGAGCTGAACGTGGTCCACCGCGGCGTCGGTGGTGTCACCGAGAGCGACATCGACCTGGCGACGGCCTCCGACGCGATCGTCCTGGGCTTCAACGTGCGGGCCGAGGGCAAGGCGACCGAGCGGGCCAACCGCGAGGGCGTCGACGTCCGGTACTACACGGTGATCTACCAGGCGATCGACGAGATCGAGCAGGCCCTCAAGGGCATGCTCAAGCCGGAGTACGAAGAGGTCGAGCTGGGCCGCGCCGAGGTCCGGGAGGTCTTCAAGTCCTCCAAGTTCGGCACCATCGCCGGTTGCCTCGTGCAGTCCGGGGAGATCCGCCGCAACGCGAAGGCGCGTCTCCTGCGGGACAACGTGGTCGTCGCCGAAAACCTGCCGGTCAGCTCGCTGCGGCGGTTCAAGGACGACGTGGTCGAGGTCCGCGAGGGCTACGAGTGCGGTCTGACGCTCGGGTCCTACAGCGACATCAAGGTCGACGACGTCATCGAGACCTACGAGCAGCGCGAGAAGCCGCGCGTCTGAGTCGGGTAGTGGTTCGCGGGGCCGGTCTGGTGACCGGCCCCGCGTCCTCACCTGGGACAGGGAACCGATGTACGTAGGTGCGCTCGAGCTCGACGTCCTGTTCGGTGACGTCCATTCGCTGAAGCAGAAGCGGTCGCTGGTGCGGCCGCTGATCGCCGAGGTCCGCCGCAGGTTCGAGGTGTCGGTCGCCGAGGCAGGCCACCTCGACCTGCACCGCAGAGCCCTGATCGGGGTGGCGGTGGTGGCGGCCGACGGTGCACATGTTCGTGACGTGCTCGACGGCTGTGAGCGGCTGGTGGCGCAGCGCCCCGAGTTGGAGCTGCTCTCCGCCCACCGCCGCTTCGTCGGGCCAGAAGACTAAGGGGAGTGCGTGATGGCCGATCCGGCTCGCGCCCGCAGGCTGTCCAAACGGATTTCGCAGATCGTGGCGTCGGCGATCGAGCACGAGATCAAGGACCCGCGGTTGAAGAACGTGACGATCACCGACGCGAAGATCACCGCGGACCTGCACGACGCGACCGTGTACTACACGGTGCTGGGGGAGAACCTCGAGTCGAAGCCGGACTTCCCGGGCGCGGCCGCCGCGCTGGAGTCGGCGCGGGGCGTGCTGCGCAGCCGCGTCGGGCAGGGCACCGGGGTGCGGTTCACGCCGACGCTGACGTTCGTCGCGGACACCATCCCGGACGAGGCCCGGCACATCGAGGACCTGCTGGCGAAGGCGCGCGAGGCCGACGCCGAACTGGCCCGGCGCGCGGCCGCCGCGCAGCACGCCGGCGACCCGGACCCGTACAAGCAGCCCCGCGAAGCCGACGAGGACGACTCCGACGAGGAGTAACCGCGTGGGTTGTCGCGGAGTTGCCGCTTCCCGCGAGGCCGACGAGAAGTAGCCGCGCTCGCTCTCGGCTCGCGGTGCTTTGGCTTGCCGCTGCGTCGCGATGGCGACTGGGATGGTCCCGCCCGCCCTTGACCGGCGGTGCTTGGATTGCCGCAGCACTGCCGCTGCGACGCGATCTGAGGGGGTCCGCGTGAGGTCGATGGGATGGCTGTACCCGTTCCGCTCCCGGCCCTGGTCCGAGATCGCCGCGGAGTTCCAGCGGCTCGCCGCCGCGCGGCCGGTCTACCGGCCCATGTCCGAGGTCGTGGACAGCGTGCTCGCCGCGAACACCGTCCTGCTCGGCACGACGTCGCTGGGTGACCTGATCGTCGTCGACCGGCCGGTGCCGCGGGCGCCGTGGGGTGCGGTCGTGGTGTCCGGGCCGTGGTCGCGGCGCTCCGCCGTCGCGCCCGGCCGGGTGCGCGTCGAGCACGTGGGCGCCGACGGTGAGGCGGACGAGCGCCCCGTCGACGAGGCCGTGCCGCTGTTCTGGTGTTTCGTGACCCGCAAGTTCGGCGTGATGCCCGCCGCTCAGGTGTCCTGAGGCCGGATCCCGTCCAGCAGGAACGTCAAATGGCGGCGCCAGTCGCCGAGCGGCGCCGCCCGCGTGGTGGCCGCGATGGCGAAAGCCAGGTCGTCGAGCCCGAAGTCCGGCCGCAGCACCCCGGCGTCGTGGGCGCGTGCCAGCACCTTCTCGCACACCTCACCGACGCGTTCCCGGGCGGCTCGCAGCCCCGGTGCGTCGAGTAGCACGCTCGTGCAGAGTTCGGTCATGCCGCGGTCGATCGTCTGCAGCTCGCAGATCCGCACGATCAGCTCGACCAGCCCGTCCCACGGGTCGTCCGCCTTCAGCGCCTGCTCGGCCTCGCCGGCCAAGCGGTCGAGCAGGCCGCCGAACGCCGCCTCCACCAGGTCCATCCGCGTGGGAAACCGGTTGTAGAGCGTCCCGATCGCGACCCCGGCCCGCCGGGCGATCTCCTCCAGCGGCGCGTCCAGGCCCTTCTCGCCGAACACCTCGCGCGCGGCCGCGACCAGCAGCTCGCGGTTGCGCTGGGCGTCACGGCGGAGGGGGCGGGTCACGCGTTCAGTATAAGAAACTTGAGGGCAGCCTCAATTTGAGCTACAACTTGAGGGGTACCTCAATTTTTCTGGAGGCGAATCGACATGAAGACACTCGCGATCTTCGGCGCCGGGCCGGGCATGGGACGGGCGACTGCCCGCCGGTTCGGCAAGGAGGGCTACCAGGTCGCGCTGGTGGCGCGCCGTGCGGACCGGCTCTCGTCCTTCGTGGCGGAGCTGACCGCGGAAGGCGTTGCGGCGCGGGCGTTCCCGGCGGACCTCAACGACATCGACGCGCACCCCCGGCTGCTGGCGGACGTCGGGCCGGTGGACGTCGCGGTGATCAACGGCTCCCTGGACCTGGCGCGGCTGAAGCCGGTGCGCGACCTCGATGTGGAGACCCTGCGGGCGGTGTTCGAGACCGTGGTCCTGGCGCCGGTGTCGCTGACGCGGCTGATGCTGCCTGGGATGCTGGAGCGCGGCTCGGGTGCGCTGCTCTACGGGTTCGGCTCGTCGGCGAAGAACCCCGAGCCGATGCTGGCCGGCGGCGGGGCGGCACAGGCCTCGCTGCGCAACTACGTGCTCGCGCTGCGCGCCGACCTGGCCGGCACGGGCGTCACCGCGGCCGGGATCACCATCGGTGCGCTCATCCGGGACAGCGACGCGGAAAAACTGTTCGACACCTCGGCCGGCGCCCGCCGTGGCTTCGACCCGGAGCGCGTCGACCCGGCCGACCTCGCCGAGATGCTGTGGGGCATGGCCGCCACGGGGGAGCCGGCCGAGCAGGTGGTCGGGGCCTGATCGTTCAGGTGGTCGCCACCAGGAAGTCCTCGCCGCTCGACGGCCGCAGCCCGTCGGGCCGCCCGGCGAAGTACCGGTCGGCGAGCGCGCTCCCCGGCACGTGTCGCACGCGGGCGAAGCCCGCCTCGCGCGCCAGTGTCAGCATCTCCGCCGGGGTGTAGAAGCTGACGAACGGAGTGCCGGAGTTCCGCGCGCCGCGGGTGCTCGCCTGGAGACCGGGCCGGTCCGCGTGGTCGAGGAGTTCGACCGGCAGCAGGAAGGTCATGGCGAGGGTGGATCCCGGGGCGAGCCCGGCGATCTGGCGCAGTGTGGCGGCGGTGGTCTCTTTCGCAAGGTACATGGAGACGCCGGTCGAGGCGACGACGGCGGGCCTGCCCGGATCGAAGCCGGCCGCGACCAGTCGGTCCAACCAGGACTGACCGGCTTCGAAGTCGACCGGCACCAGCCGGAGCCAGTCCGGCACCGGGTAGCCGAGTTCGGCCAGCCGCCGCCGTTTCCAGGCCTGCGTGCCGGGCTGGTCGATCTCGAACACCCGGAGCCGGCCGCCGAGTTCGGGCCGGCGCTGGGCGAAGGAGTCCAGCCCGGCTCCGAGGACGACGTACTGGCCGGCGCCGCGTCCGGCTTCGTCGAGGACCAGGTCTTCGACGAACCGGGCGCGAGCGACGACGCCGGCCCGGAAACTCCGGGTGGCGTCCGGGTCCATGTCCGGGCGCCGCCGCCAGTCGTCGCCCGGCGCGGCGAGCCGCAGGCCGATGTCGTCGCGGAACACCGGTGGCGGGGCGTCGACGTCGAGGTGCATCGCGCGCCACAGCGCCACCCGGACGGCGGTGTGGTCCGGTTCCACCGGCGTCACTTCCCGGCCGGGGCCTGCAGCGACCAGAGCCGCCCGTCCGGGTCGCGCACGGTCGCTTCCCGCGTGCCGTAGTGGGTGTCCTCGAACGGGGTGACGATCTCGACGCCAGGGCCGGGCTCGAACGCGTCCGCGTCGGGAACCGCCAGCACGATCCGGGTCTGCGGCGTGCGGTCCTCGGGCACCTCGGCGATGAAGACGTACGGGCCGTCGCCGTTGCGGAGCCGGCCCGAGTTGTGGTCGGTCTCGAAGTCGAGCGTGAACCCCAGGGACTGGAAGAACTTCGCGGCCCTGCCCCAGTTGCGGGTTTCCAGGAACACCGCCTCGATCCCGTCGGTGGCCATGTCAGCTCCCCTTCCGCGCGTTCAGCTGTCCGTCGGATGGGCCGGCGAGGTAGGCCCGCAACGCGTCGGCGACCAGCGCCGACAGCGACGATCCCGACTCGATGGCACGGTGCTTGACCTGCTTGATCAGGCCGACCGGCAGGTAGACGTTGAACTGCTTGACTTCCTCGTCGCCCACCAGCCGAGGCTAGCATGCTAGCAAGCTAGGGAAAAGGTTCCGCTGTGCCGGAAGTGTGGTGTCAGGCCGGGATCAGGCGGGTTTGCGGGCGACGATCAGGTCCCGCAGGATCGCCTGGTCCACCCGGTGCTCGAACCCCTCCCACGGCCCGCCGGAGCGGACTTCCAGGCCGGCCCGGCCGAGGATCCCGGCGATCTCGTCGCGCTTGGCGACGTGCGTGTTCCAGCTCAGGCCCAGCGCGCCGCCCGGCTTGAGCACGCGCGCCCACACCGGCACGGCAGCCGCCAGCAGGTCCCGCGGGCTCCGCGCGAGCTCGTCGGGCTGGTGGCTGCCGTGCTGGACGCCGTAGGGCGCGTCGGCGACCACGACGTCCGCCGAGCCTGCCTTGAGCAGCTCGTCGGTGGTGAGGGTGTCGGCGTTGAAGAACGTGACGTGGCGCGCGTCGCCGGCCTTCCAGCGTTCCTTGTCCAGCGCGTAGGAGATCTCCAGGCGCTGCCCGAGGCGGTGCTTGTGCCGCCGAAGCGGACCCGAGTCGGCGTTGTGCTTGACGCGCTTCTGTCGCAGCCAGGTCTTGATGAACCGTTCGTAGGCCTCGAAATCCCGCTTGTCGACGTCCAGACCGGTCGCGTCCAGGCCGTACATCATCGCCTGGTTGAGCGTGGTTCCGCGGCCGCACAACGGGTCCACCACGTGCAGCGGCCGGTCCAGGAACTCGGTGGGCCGGGACCGGGACAGCAGTGTGACGTTGAGCAGCAGTTTGGTGAACAGCTCGTTGGTCTTGCCCGGGTACTTCTGGATCGTCAGCAGGTCGGAGTCGAGCTTGTCCAGCGGCGCGATCTCCAGCGGGCGCAACAGATCGCCGCTGAACTCGAACAGCGCGTACAGCGACGAGAGGTTCGACAGCAGCCGGAGGTCCTCTTCGGACAGCGGCTCCGCGGTGGTGAACGTGACGTAGGTGACGCCGCCGATCCGGCGCTCGCCGATCTCGGCCGGCGGCGTGCGCAGTGCCTCGCCGAACACGGTCAGTTCGGCGCGCAGCAGACCGGCGGAGGCGTCCGCGTAGACGCGGTTGGCGCCGGGGTAGAGGAGGATCCCGTAGTCGAACATCGGGAAAAAGCGTAGCTTGCCCGCATGAGCACCTCCGCCCAGCTCGACTTCCCGCGCGCCGCAGGGCTGCTGCGGGAAGCGAACGACGTCACCCTGCTGGCCCACGTCCGCCCGGACGCCGACGCGCTCGGCAGCGCGCTGGCCCTCGGCCGCGCGCTCTACCAGCGGGGCGCGACCGTGCGCGTGTCCTTCGCCGAGCCGGCCGAGGTGCCGGAAAGCCTGCGCGGCCTGGACGCCGACAACCTGTTCGTGCCCGCCGACGAGGTGCCGCCGTCGGCGGGGCTGCTGGTGTGCCTCGACACGCCGAGCCCGGCGCGGCTGGGTTCGCTGGCCGGCCGGGTGGACGCGACGCGCGCCGCCGGCGGCGAGGTGCTCGTGGTCGACCACCACGCGTCGAACCTGCGGTACGGCTCGGTGCACCTGGTCGACGACACCGCCGAGGCGACCGCGGTGCTGGTGCTGGCGCTGCTGGACGAGCTGGGGGTGGCGCTGGACGAGCCGATCGCGCGGTGCCTGTACGCCGGGCTCGTCACCGACACGGGTGGCTTCCGGCGGGCGCGGCCGTCGACCCACCGCGCGGCGGCCCGGCTGCTCGAGGCCGGGGTCGACCCGGACCGGCTCGCGCGGGAGATCATCGACGACCACCCGTTCGCGTGGCTGCCGATGCTGTCGACCGTGCTGGCGTCCGCGCGGCTGGAGCCGGAGTCGGCGCAGGGGTTCGGGCTCGTGCACGCCGTGGTGACCGCCGACGTGGCCGCGACGGTGCGGCTGGAGGAGGTCGAGGGCGTGGTGGACGTGATCCGCTCGACGCGGGAGGCCGAGGTCGCGGTCGTGCTGAAGGAGCAGGCGCCGGGGGAGTGGTCGGTGTCGTTCCGGGCGATCGGGAAGATCGACGTCTCCCAGGCGGCCCGCAGTCTCGGCGGCGGGGGCCACCGGCTGGCGGCAGGCTGCACGATCCACGGCACGGCGGAGGAGGGCCTGGCGATGGTGCGGCGCGCGCTGGAGGAGGCGCCGCTGCTGGGCTGACCCGGAGGCCTGCCATCCCTGCGGTTGCGCGCCGCGGAGCGGCGGGCAGTTCGCTGCTGGTGGCCCGGCGGTCTGCCCGTGACGCGGCGGGTCCCGCGCCGCAGAGCGGCGCTTCACCGCGAGTGGCGGGCCCCCGGGAGCTACTGCCCTCGCCGGCAGGAAGCTGCCGCCCCGGCAGGAAGCTGCCGCCCGCCGAAAGATGCCTCCTCCGGTGGGAGCTACCGCCTGCGGGAGCTACTGCCCCTCCGGGGGCTGCCCCTCCGGTGGGAGCTACAGCCTGGGGGAGCTACCGCCCCTCCGGGGGCTGCCGTGCCTGCCGGGGGCTGCCGCGCTGCCGGGCGCTGCCGCCCCCTCCGGGGAGCTACTGCCCCCGTCGGCGGAGAGCCGCCGCCCCGCCGACAGCTGCCCTCCGGCGGGAGCTACCACCTGGGGGAGCTCCCACCCTCCAGGAGCTGCCACGCTTGCCGGGAGCTACCGCGCCCGCCGGGAGCTACCGCCCCCCGCCGGGAGTTGCCGCCCCGCCGGGAGCTACCCCTCCGGAGGGTGCCACCGCCCGCGGGAGCTCCCCTCCGGAGGGGCAGCGCCGCCAAGCTGCGAGCCGCTGCCGTGCAGCCGATCTTGTCGGTGCCCCCGGTTAACCTGCCCTCGTGTCCGAAACCGTGGAAACCGCCGGGGAGAAGGTGCCTGCCAGGCGCGTGCTGGGCCTGGCGGTCCCGGCGCTGGGGGTCCTCGCGGCCGAGCCGTTGTACGTCCTGGTCGACACGGCCGTCGTCGGGCATCTGGGGGCCCTTCCGCTGGCCGGGCTCGCCGTCGGCGGGGTTGTGCTGGCCCAGGTCTCGACCCAGCTGACCTTCCTGTCCTACGGCACCACCTCGCGCACCGCCCGCCTGCACGGGGCCGGCCGGCGCGCCGAAGCGGTCAGCGAAGGCGTCCAGGCGACCTGGCTGGCGGTCCTCGTCGGCCTGGTCGTGCTCGGCGCCGGGCAGCTGCTCGCCGGCCCGGTCGCGCGGGTCCTGTCCGGCAGTGACGAGGTCGCCGCGGCGGCCGTGTCCTGGCTGCGCATCGCGTTGTTCGGCGCGCCGCTGATCCTGATCACCATGGCGGGCAACGGCTGGCTGCGCGGAGTGCAGGACGCGGTCCGCCCGCTGCGGTACGTCCTGGCGGGCAACGGGATCTCCGCGGTCCTCTGCCCGCTGCTCGTCTACGTCGCGGACTGGGGGCTCGAAGGGTCGGCCGTCGCGAACGTCGTCGCCCAGGTGATCAGCGCCGGGCTGTTCCTGCGGGCGCTGATCACCGAGAAGGTGTCGCTCAAGCCGCACCCGAAGGTGATGCGCGCGCAGCTCGGCCTGGGCCGGGACCTGGTGCTGCGCAGCCTCGCCTTCCAGGCGTGCTTCGTCTCCGCCGCCGCGGTCGCGGCCCGCACCTCGACGGCCGCGGTCGGCGCGCACCAGATCGTGCTGCAGCTGTGGACGTTCCTCTCCCTCGTGCTGGACTCGGTCGCGATCGCGGCCCAGTCGCTGGTCGGGGCCGCGCTGGGAGCGGGTTCGGCGCGGCAGGCGCGGGGCGTGGCCGGGCAGATCACGCGCTACGGGCTGATCATGGGCTGCGTGCTCGGCGTGGTGTTCGCGGCGGTGTCGCAGGTGCTGCCGCACGCGTTCACCTCCGACCCTGGCGTGCTCGGCGAGGTGCCGCACGCCTGGTGGTTCTTCGTGGCGCTGCAACCGATCGCGGGCGTGGTGTTCGCGCTGGACGGGGTGCTCCTCGGCGCGGGCGACGCGGCGTTCCTCCGCACCGCGACGCTCGCCAGCGCCGCGCTCGGGTTCCTGCCGTTGATCTGGGCCTCGCTCGGCTTCGGCTGGGGGCTGACCGGCATCTGGACCGGCCTGTCGCTGTTCATGGTGCTGCGGCTGGCCGCGGTGGTGGCCCGCTGGCGCTCCGACCGCTGGACCGTGCTCGGCGCCGTCCGCTGACGCCGGGCTGTCCGCGGGTTTCCGGCTCGGGGCCCGTCGCTGACGCTCGGCGGCCCGGCCTCGGTGGTGGCGGACCGTGCCCCGCGCGGGCATCCGGTGCCGCCGCCGTGTGAGCCCGGTTTGGCACCGGCGCGGCGGTGCAGCGACCTCGGCGTCGTCGCCGCGCCCGCGGGGTGGTGGGCGCCGGGCCGGGTTCCGTGGGCTCGGGGCTGGGGCGTTTGCCGCGGGCGGCGCGCGCTCGACGACCGGCCGCGATGGTCCGGACCGCGCTCGGCGCCGGCCGCGACGCGCCCGCGGCGTGGTGGGCGCCGGGCCGCGACTCTGCTGTGGCGCCGGTTCCGGTCCGCGAGTCCAGCAACCTCGCCGCCGTCCGCTGAACGGGTGGCCCCCGCTGGGCCGTGTGGCTGAAAACACCCCGGTAACAGGTAAGTTTCAGCCTTGCATAGGCGATACAACTATCGGGACGGCGATGCGGGCGTCCCCGTGTCGTTGTCGCCTACTCCGCTTCGGGAGGAATCCTTCGTGCCGCCGCAGCAGGCACCCGTGACCGGCAAGGCCAGCCGCCGGTCGTGGTTCATCTGGTTCACCGCCGCCATCGTCTACCTCCTCTCCGTCTTCCACCGCACCTCGTTCGGGGTCGCCGGGCTGGAAGCCGCCGACCGGTTCGGGGTCGGCGCCGCCGCGCTCTCCACCTTCACCGTCCTGCAGGTCGGCGTCTACGCCGCCATGCAGATCCCCACCGGCGTCCTCGTCGACCGCTTCGGGCCGCGCAAGGTCCTCACCGCCGCGCTGCTCTTCCTCGGCCTGGGCCAGATCCTCGTCGCAGTCGCGGACACCTACGCGCTGGGCCTGCTCGCGCGCGGTGTGCTCGGCTTCGGTGACGCGCTCACCTTCGTCAGCGTGCTGCGCCTGATCGCCGCGCACTTCCCGGGCCGCCAGTACGCCGTGGTCACGAGCTTCACCACGGCGATCGGCTTCCTCGGCAACCTCGCCGCGACTGTCCCGCTCACCCTGCTGCTCGCCGGCCCCGGCTGGACCCCGACGTTCCTCACCGCCGGCCTGATCACCGCGATCTACTCGGCCGTCGTCGCGGGCCGCGTCCGCGACACCCCGGCCGGCGCCACCCCGAAGGCCGGCCCGGTCAACGCGCGCCAGCTGGCCCGTCAGGTCCGCACGGCCTGGCGCGTCCCGGGCACCCGCCTCGGGTTCTGGGTGCACTTCTCCACGATGTTCGCCCCGAACGTGCTGACCCTGCTGTGGGGTGTGCCGTTCCTGGTGCAGGGTCAGGGCCGCCCGGCCGCGACCGCGAGCGCCCTGCTGACCGTGTTCGTGTTCGGCTCGATGATCGGCGGCCCGCTGGTCGGCAGCATCATCTCCGCCCGCCCCGGCGCGCGGATGCCGCTGGTGCTCGGCTACCTCGCCGGCGCCGCCGCGGTCTGGGCGGTGCTGCTGAGCTGGCCCGGCCAGATCCCAATCGGCGTGCTGGTGCCCGCGTTCGCGTTCCTGTCCCTGGGCGGCCCGGCGTCGATGATCGGGTTCGCGCTGGCCCGCGACTACAACCCGCTGTCCCGCGTGGGCACCGCGACCGGCGTGGTCAACGTCGGCGGGTTCGTCGCGACCACGGTCACCGCGCTGGTGATCGGCGTGCTGCTGCAGCTGACCGGCGGCCAGTTCCGGCTCGCGCTGCTGGCCGTCGTCGCGATGCTGGCGCTGGGCACCTTCCGCATGCTGGTGTGGTGGCTGCGCGCCCGCGCGGAGCTGTTCGCCGCGCAGGAGCGGGGCGAGCAGGTGCCGGTCCAGGTGCGCCGCCACGTGTGGGACGCCCCGGCCCGGAACGTCTCCGCCCGGAAGGTCCCGACAGCCGCATAACGGCGCCCCGTAAGGTGTCCAGCCGTGTCCCAGCCGAAGACTCGACGCCCCGCGCCCCCGCCCGGCCTGCTCGTGGTGGACAAGCCACCGGGCATGACCTCCCACGACGTGGTGGCGCGGGTGCGCCGGATCATGGGCACCCGCAAGGTCGGGCACGCCGGCACGCTCGACCCGATGGCCACCGGCGTGCTGGTGCTCGGCGTCGAGCGGGCGACCAAGCTGCTGGGCCACCTCGCGCTGGACCGCAAGACCTACCTCGCCACGCTGGCCCTCGGCGTCTCGACCACCACCGACGACGCCGAGGGCGAACACCTCTCCACCGCGGACCCGGACGCGCTGGCCGCCGTCACCGACGAGGCGATCGCATCCGGGATCGCCGCCCTGACCGGCGAGATCCAGCAGGTCCCCAGCGCCGTCAGCGCGGTCAAGATCGCCGGCAAGCGGGCGTACGCGCGCGTGCGAGCCGGTGAGGAGGTCGCGCTCAAGCCGCGGCCGGTCACCGTCTACCGCTTCGACCTGCTCGCGACCCGCCGCGTCGCCGACCGCATCGAGCTGGACGCGGTCGTCGAATGCTCGTCGGGCACCTACGTGCGGGCGCTGGCCCGCGACCTCGGCGAGGCGCTCGGCGTGGGCGGCCACCTCGCCGCGCTGCGCCGCACCACGGTCGGCCCATTCGGCATCGCCGCCGCGCGCACCCTGGAGCAGCTGGAGGAGAAGCCGGAGCTGTCGTTCGACCTCGACGACGCGGTGGCCGCGGCCTTCCCGCGCTACGAGGTCGACGCGGCCACCGCCCGGGCTGTCCGATATGGACAGCAGGTGCGCGCGTCCGGCATCGAGGGCACGTACGGGGTGTTCGACCCGGACGGGCACGCCCTCGCGCTGGCCGTGGACGCCGGCGGCGTGGCCCGCTCGGTGGTCGTTCTCGCTCCGGCCTGATCCCCGCGAAGCCCGCTTCCGGGGACAGCTCTGGCCGTCAGATGCTAGTTCGGACTAGCATATGCCAGCATCAACTGATCGACGCTGGAGGCGACGCGTGGCCGAGCCGGAACACGACGAACTGCGGGCTTGGGTGGAGGAGGTGGCCACGTTCTTCGCCGAGCAGTACGGCCAGCCGCCGATCGCGGGCCGGATCCTGGGCTGGCTGATGGTGTGTGACCCGCCCGAGCAGTCGGCCACGCAGATCGCCGGGGCGATCGGGGCCAGCCGGGCGTCCCTGACCACCAACCTCAACCTGCTCACCGCCGCCGGCCTGGTGCGCCGCCGGACCGGGCCGGGTGCGCGCACCACCTACTTCCGGGTCGACGACGACGCCTGGCCCGTGGTGGTCAGGCGGCGGATCGCCACGCTGGCCTCGTTCGCCGACGTTGCCGAACGAGGCATGGACCTCTTCGGGGCCGACAGCGCCAGGGCGGGCCGGTTGCGCGCCGCGCGCGAGACCTTCCTGTGGATGGCCAGGGCCTTCGAGAGGAGCGACGACCGTGACTTCTGAAGGTTCGGCAGTGGTGGCCGGCGGTGGCATCGGCGGGGTCACCGCCGCCATCGCCCTGCGGCGGGCCGGCTGGGACGTGGTGGTGCTGGAGCGCGCCCCCGAGCTGCGTGAGGTCGGCGCCGGACTGTCGATCGCCCCGAACGCGTTGCGGGCGCTGGACGCGATCGGTGTGGGCGAGGACGTGCGGGCCGCCGCCACACCGTCGTGGGCGGCCGGCAACCTGCGCCTGCCCGGCGGCGAGTACCTGCGGCGTGCCGATCCGGAGCACGACACCGCGCTGTCCTGCTTCCACCGGGCCGATCTGCACCGCCTCCTGGCCGCGCGGCTGCCCGCCGGAACCGTCCGGACGGGAGCCACCGTGACCGGGGTGAGCACGTCGGCAGCCGGCGCGACGGTCCGCTACCGGACGGCCGAGGGCGAGTACGAGATGGCGGCCGGTCTCGTCGTGGGCGCGGACGGCATCCACAGCACCGTGCGCGCGACCCTCTGGCCGGACGCGCCGGCGCCCCGTTTCCGGTACACGGCGTGGCGCGGGGTCACCCGGCCCGGATCGGTGTGGCCGGAGGACGGGACGTTCACCTTCGGGCCCGGGGCGTATTTCCTGGCTCACCCGATCGGCGGTGAACGGGTCTACTGGGCGCTGGGTGTGCACGCCGACACGCCCGGCGTGCGCTACCCCGACAACCTGGCTGAGGTGCGCCGCCGGCTGACGGGCTGGCACCGGCGGGGTCGGCGAGCTGCTCGACGCGACACCCGCCGATGCCGTGCTGCACAACGACATCCACGATCTCGGCGCGCTGCCCACCTACGTCCGCGGCCGGGTCGTGCTGCTGGGGGACGCGGCGCACGCGATGACGCCCGACATGGGGCAGGGGGCGTGCCAGGCCGTCGAGGACGCGGTCACGCTCGCCGCGACCACCGGTGACCTCGCCGCCTACGACCGGGCCCGGCTGGGCCGGACCCGCGCGATCGTCTCGACGGCCCGCCGGAAGGGCAGGATCGCGGTGTCGCGATCCAGGCTCGTCCACCGGATGCAGGTCCTCGGCCTGCGCCGGGCGCCGGCGTCGATCGTGCGCAGGGAGACCGGCCGGGTGTGGGACTGGACACCGCCCGGCGCCGCCGAAGTTCCAGGCGGACGGTGACGGCCCGCGACCGCCCTCGGCGGACGCGCTTCGCGCGGCAGTACCCTGCATCCGTGCAGAGGTGGCGAGGGCTTGCTGATCTCCCCGGCGGCTGGGGACGGTGCGTGGTCACGATCGGCGTGTTCGACGGGGTGCACCGCGGGCACCAGGCGCTGATCGCCAGGACGGTCGAGGTGGCGAAGAACCGCAACCTGCCCAGCGTGATGCTGACGTTCGACCCGCACCCGTCCGAGGTCATCCGGCCGGGGAGCCACCCGGCGCAGCTGACCACGCTGCGCCGCAAGGCGGAGCTGGTCGAGCAGCTGGGCATCGACGTCTTCTGCGTGCTGCCGTTCACCGCGGAGCTGTCGCGACTGACCGCGCACGAATTCGTGCACGAGGTGCTGGTCGACCGGCTGCACGCGGCCGCCGTGGTGGTGGGGGAGAACTTCACCTTCGGGCACAAGGCCGCCGGTGACGTGGCCCTGCTCAAGGAGCTGGGCCGCCGGTTCGGGTTCGCCACCTTCGGCGCCGAGCTGCAGGGTGGCAGCATGCCCGACGGCGAGGCCGCGGATTCCGGCGAGATCACCTTCTCCTCGACCTACGTCCGCTCGTGCATCGACGCCGGTGACGTGGTCGCCGCCGCTGACGCGCTGGGCCGCCCGCACCGGCTGGAGGGCATCGTGGTCCGCGGCGACGGCCGCGGGCACGACCTGGGCTACCCGACCGCGAACCTGTCCACGCCGCGGTTCGCCGCGGTGCCCGCCGACGGCGTGTACGCCTGCTGGTTCGTCCGCGACAACCAGCCCGGCCGCCTGCTGCCCGCGGCGGTCTCGGTCGGCACCAACCCGACGTTCTCCGGCCGCGAGCGCACCGTCGAGGCGTTCGTGCTCGACGTGGACGAGGACTTCTACGGCCAGCACGTGGCGCTGGACTTCGTCGGCCGCCTGCGCGACATGGTGAAGTTCACCAGCGTCGACGACCTGGTCGAGCAGATCGCCGACGACGTCAGCCGCACCCGCGCCATCCTCGGTTCCGGCAGCTGACCGCGCCGGTGCGATTGCGAATCGTCGGGTGATTCCGCCCCGGCCGCCCGATCCCACCTGGCAAGATTGGGTCCGGCGCGGCCAGGTCTGTCCGGGGAGAGCAGGGAGCACAGCACGTGGATGACCACAAGATCGTCCAGCGGAACATCGCCCTCCAGCGGGAGTGGTACGGCGAGCCGCTGGGCGACCGGGTGCGCCGTCTCGTCGTCGCGTTCGACGTCTCGCAGGCCTACCTGGCCGAGGTGCTGGGCATCAGCGCCCCGATGCTGAGCCAGGTGATGAGCGGCCGCCGCGCCAAGATCGGCAACCCGGTGGTGCTCGCCCGGATGATCATGCTCGAGCGCAAGTGCCTGATCCCCGAGGTCGCCGCCGGCCACAAGGAAGCCCTGATGGCCGCGCTGGAGGACGTGCGGGACGCGCGGCCCACCGTCGGCCGCGACACCTTCCCGGTCAACGCGCTGTCCGAGGAGCGCGCGGCGCTGTCAGTCCTGCGGGACATCGCCGAGGACGAGGACCTGATCGAGGCAGCCAAGCGGCTCGACGACGACTTCCCGGCACTGGCCGACCTGCTCCGCCGCGCCGGGCAGCAGGGCTGAGCAGTGGTGCTGTTCTCGGCGGTCCTGCCGCCCGCCGCCGTGGTCGAGACCCTGACCGCCGAGGTCGCCGGGCTGCCGCGGCTGGACGGCGTGCGGTGGAGTTCGCCGGAGAACTGGCACGTCACGCTGGGGTTCTACGGCGAGGACGACGCCGCCGCGCGGGCGGACTGGCTGCGGCCGCGGCTGGCGGGAATGCCGGCGCCGCGGATCTGGTTGGAAGGTGCGGGCACGTTCACCCGGGTCCTCTACCTCGGGGTGTACGGCGAGGGGATCACCGAGCTCGCTCTCGCCGCCGGGGCGGGCGAGGAGGGCCGCGCGTACCTGCCGCACCTGACCCTGGCGCGCACGCGCGAGCGGGTGCCGGCGGAGCTGGAGCGGCGGCTGTCCGGCTACCGCAGCGAGATGTGGACGGCCGCGGAGGCGGTGCTGATGCGGTCGCAGCGGAGCGCCGACGGCGTGCGATACGTCGTGGTCGAGCGGTTCCCGCTGTCCCAGCAGGCCAGGTAGTGCGCTCCCTGATACCCTGAACCACCGGGTCCGGCTGCAGTCCGTGGCGGCCTCGACCGACTACCCGCGTCCAGCGGGCCTCACGGCACAGAACAACACAGAGGAGAGAACTCAGTGGCGCTGTCCACCGACGAGAAGAAGTCGATTCTGACCGAGTACGGTCTGCACGAGTCCGACACCGGGTCCCCGGAGGCCCAGGTCGCGCTGCTCACCAAGCGGATCATCGGTCTCACCGAGCATCTCAAGGTGCACAAGCACGACCACCACTCCCGTCGCGGCCTGTTGCTGCTGGTCGGCCGTCGTCGCCGGCTGCTCAACTACGTGATGAAGGTGGACATCGAACGCTACCGGTCGCTGATCCAGCGACTCGGCTTGCGCCGATGACGTGATCCGAGGGGGAGTGACCACGGTCGCTCCCCCTCGGTCCATACGAAGTAAGAAAGAGGAAGGGCAGGCGCTCGAGGGCAAGGACGCCGGTCCTCGGTAGTGGCTTACGGGAGAGTCCCGTTGGCTTCGATCGAAGACCGGCTCGTTCCTCGGACGCCGCCCCGCACGGGCGGGGCGCTCTGCTGCCCGAACGAACGAGGAGTCAACTACACATGACCGAAGCAAGCGGACCCGTCGTGCACGAGGCCGAGGCCGTCATCGACAACGGCAAGTACGGCACGCGCACGATCCGCTTCGAGACGGGCAGGCTCGCCCGGCAGGCCGCCGGCGCTGTCGTCGCCTACCTGGACGAAGAGACGATGCTGCTGTCGGCGACCACCGCCTCCAAGCAGCCGAAGGAGCACTTCGACTTCTTCCCGCTGACAGTGGACGTCGAGGAGCGGATGTACGCCGCGGGCCGGATCCCGGGCGCGTTCTTCCGCCGCGAGGGCCGTCCCTCCACCGACGCGATCCTGACCTGCCGCCTCATCGACCGGCCGCTGCGCCCGTCCTTCGCCGACGGCCTGCGCAACGAGATCCAGATCGTCGTCACGGTGCAGAGCCTGCACCCCGAGGACCCCTACGACGTGCTGGCGATCAACGCCGCGTCGGCCTCGACCCAGATCGGCGGCCTGCCGTTCTCCGGCCCGATCGGCGGCGTCCGCGTCGCGCTGATCGAGGGACAGTGGGTCGCGTTCCCGACCTGGTCGCAGCTGGAGAAGGCGACCTTCAACATGGTCGTCGCAGGCCGTGTCGTCGGTGACAGTGACTCTGACGTCGCGATCATGATGGTCGAGGCCGAGGGCACCGAGAACACGCTCGACCTGATCGCGGGCGGCGCCCCGGCGCCGACCGAGCAGGCCGTGGCCGAGGGCCTGGCCGCCGCCAAGCCGTTCATCCGCGTGCTGTGCGAGGCGCAGCAGAAGCTCGCCGACGCGGCCGCCAAGCCGACCGGCGACTTCCCGGTGTTCCCCGCCTACCAGCAGGACGCCTACGACGCGGTCGCCGCGATCGCGACCGAGGACCTGGCCAAGGCGCTGACCATCGCCGGCAAGCAGGACCGCGAGAACGCCACCGACGAGGTCAAGGCCGCCGTGCTGGCCAAGGTCGGCCTCGGCGAGGGCGAGGCCTTCGAGGGCCGCGACAAGGAGATCGGCGCCGCGTTCCGGGCGCTGACCAAGAAGCTGATCCGCCAGCGCATCCTGCGCGACAAGGTCCGCATCGACGGCCGCGGTCTCACCGACATCCGCCAGCTGGCGGCCGAGGTCGCGATCATCCCGCGGGCGCACGGTTCGGCGCTGTTCGAGCGCGGCGAGACCCAGATCCTGGGCGTCACCACGCTGAACATGCTGCGCATGGAGCAGCAGATCGACTCGCTGTCGCCGGAGACGACGAAGCGGTACCTGCACCACTACAACTTCCCGCCGTTCTCCACCGGCGAGACCGGCCGCGTGGGCTCGCCCAAGCGGCGCGAGATCGGCCACGGCATGCTGGCCGAGCGCGCGCTGGTGCCGGTGCTGCCGAAGCGGGACGAGTTCCCCTACGCCATCCGTCAGGTGTCGGAGGCGCTGGGCTCGAACGGGTCCACCTCGATGGGCTCGGTGTGCGCCTCGACCATGTCGCTGCTCAACGCCGGCGTGCCGCTGAAGGCGCCGGTCGCGGGCATCGCGATGGGCCTGGTGTCCGACGAGGTCGACGGCGAGACGCGCTACGTCGCGCTGACCGACATCCTCGGCGCCGAGGACGCCTTCGGCGACATGGACTTCAAGGTCGCAGGCACCAAGGACTTCATCACCGCGCTGCAGCTGGACACCAAGCTCGACGGCATCCCGTCGGACGTCCTGGCGGGCGCGCTGAACCAGGCCAAGGACGCCCGGCTGACCATCCTCGACGTGCTGGCCGAGGCCATCGACTCCCCGGACGAGATGAGCCCGTACGCCCCGCGCGTCACGAGCGTGAAGATCCCGGTCGACAAGATCGGCGAGGTCATCGGGCCGAAGGGCAAGATGATCAACTCGATCACCGAGGAGACCGGCGCCGACATCTCGATCGAGGACGACGGCACGATCTACGTGGGCGCGGCCGACGGCCCGTCCGCGGAGGCCGCGATCAGCAAGATCAACGCCATCGCGAACCCGCAGCTGCCGAAGGTGGGCGAGCGCTTCCTGGGCACCGTGGTGAAGACGGCCGCGTTCGGCGCGTTCGTCTCGCTGCTGCCGGGCAAGGACGGCCTGATCCACATCTCGAAGCTGGGCAACGGCAAGCGCATCGGCAAGGTCGAGGACGTGGTCAACGTGGGCGACAAGCTCCGCGTCGAGATCGCCGACATCGACAACCGCGGCAAGATCAGCCTGGTCCTCGTCAAGGACGAGGAGGAGGGCGAGAAGAAGGCTGAGGACGCCCCCGCCGAGGGCGCCGAGGCCGACGCCAAGTAGGACGAAGCGGTAGCCGGGAAACGGCCCGTCCCCGGGCGGGGCGGGCCGTTTTCCGTGTTCCCGCACGAGTGTTGGGATTCGATGGCGCGACAGATTGCCGGGCACGAGCAGGCCGCGGGCATCACGCGGACGCTCGAAATCGGGGCGAACGGCCAGGTTGTGAAGCGCACCGTGCTGCCGGGCGGGCTGCGGGTGGTCACCGAGCACGTGCCGGGGGTGCGGTCGGCGACGGTCGGCCTGTGGGTCGGGGTCGGCTCGCGGGACGAGCCGCCGAAGGTGGCCGGGGCGGCGCACTACCTGGAGCACCTGCTGTTCAAGGGCACCACCAACCGGTCCGCGGTGCAGATCGCCGAGGAGATCGACGCGGTCGGCGGTGAGCTGAACGCGTTCACCGCGAAGGAGCACACCTGCTACTACGCGCAGGTGCTCGACGAGGACCTGCCGCTGGCGATGGACCTGGTCACCGACGTGGTGTTCGAGGCGCTCTGCGCGGAGTCCGATGTGGACACCGAGCGCAGCGTGGTGCTCGAGGAGATCGCCATGCGCGACGACGATCCCGAGGACCTGCTGCACGACACATTCGTGACCACGGTCCTGGGCTCGCACCCGCTGGCGCGCCCGGTGCTGGGCACCACCGAGTCGATCACCGGCATGTCGGCGAGCGGGCTGCGCGGGTTCTACCGGCGCCGCTACACGCTGCCGAAGATGGTGCTCGCAGTGGCGGGCAACGTCGAGCACGCGCAGGTCCTCCGCCTGGCGCGCAAGGCGTTGCGCGGCCGTCTGTCCGGTTCGGACACCCCGGTGCCGCCGCGGGCGGGCAAGGCGCGGGTGGCCGCGGAGCGGCGGCTGGTGCTGCACAGCGACGACACCGAGCAGGCCCATGTCATGCTCGGCATGAAGGCGCTGTCGCGGCACGACGAGCGCCGGTACGCGCTGTCGGTGCTCAACGCCGCGCTCGGCGGCGGCATGAGCTCGCGGCTGTTCCAGGAGGTGCGCGAGCAGCGCGGCCTGGCCTACCAGGTGTACTCCTCGGTGGCGACCTACGCCGACACCGGCCACTTCTCCGTGTACGCGGGCTGCCAGCCGGAGCGGCTGGGCGAGGTGTCGGCGGTGCTGCGGGACGTGCTCGGGCAGGTCGGCAAGGACGGCTTCACCGACGCCGAGGTCGCGCGCGCCAAGGGGCAGCTGCGCGGCGGGATCGTGCTGGGCCTGGAGGACACCGCGTCGCGGATGTCGCGCATCGGCAAGCAGGAGCTCAACTACGGCGTGCACCTCACCGTCGACGAGTCGGTGGAGCGGATCGCCGCGGTGACCACCGAGGAGGTGTGTGAGCTGGCCCGCACCCTGTTCGGGACGCCGGGAGGGGTCACCGCCGCCGCGGTGGTCGGGCCGTACGCTTCCGAGCAGGACCTACCGGAAGATCTGCACGAGGTGATCGCGAAATGAACCCCCGCGGCGAGGACAACCCGATCCGGGTCGGCGTGCTGGGCGCCCAGGGACGGATGGGTGCGCAGGTGGTCAAGGCCGCCGGGGGCGCGCCCGACATGACGGTCGTGGCGACGCTGGACGCGGGCGACGACCTGGCCGCGCTGACCGAGGCCGGCGCGGAGGTGGTCGTCGACTTCACCCACCCGGACGCGGTGATGGGCAACCTGGAGTTCCTGGTGGCCAACGGGTTGCACGCGGTCGTCGGCACCACCGGGTTCAGCGAGGAGCGGCTGGAGACGGTCCGGTCGTGGCTGGCGGGCAAGCCGGAGGTCGGGGTGCTGATCGCGCCGAACTTCGCGCTCGGCGCGGTGCTCGCGATGCGGTTCGCGCAGCAGGCGGCCCGGTTCTACTCCTCGGTCGAGGTCATCGAGCTGCACCACAACCGCAAGGCGGACGCCCCCTCCGGCACGGCGGCGCACACGGCGCGGCTGATCTCGCAGGCGCGCCGCGAGGCCGGGCTGAAGCCGGGCGCGGACGCGACGACGAGCGAGCTGGACGGCGCCCGCGGCGCGCGGGTCGAGGACGTGCACGTGCACTCGGTGCGGCTGCCCGGGCTGGTGGCGCACGAGGAGATTCTGTTCGGGCAGGAGGGCGAGACGCTCACCATCCGGCACGACTCGATGGACCGGACCTCGTTCATGCCGGGTGTGCTGCTCGGGGTGCGGGAGGTGCTGGGCCGTCCCGGCCTGACCGTCGGCCTCGAGAACGTGCTCGACCTGTGAAGGCCCGCAACGTCGCACTGGTGATGACCGCCGCGCTGGTGGTCTACCTGGTGCTGCTCGGGGCGCGCGGGGTGGAGCTGATCGCGACCGGGACAGGCGTGGGCATCGCGCTCGGCGTCGGCGTGCTGGTGCTGCCGCTGCTCGGGCTGTGGATGGTCGTCGCGACCTGGCGGTCCGGCACGCGGATCCAGCACCTGGCGCGACGGCTGGACGCCGAGGGCGGGCTGCCGGACGTGGCCGACCTGCCGCGCCGCCCGTCCGGCCGGGTGGACCGCGCCGCGGCGGACGCGTGGTTCGAGGAGCGCCGCGCGGAGCTGGAGCAGCACCCCGAGGACTGGCGGTACTGGTACCGGCTGGCGCACGCGTACGACCTGGCGGGCGACCGGCGCCGAGCCCGCGCCACGATGCGCAAGGCGCTGGACCTGGAGGCGGCGGAGGCGGCCCGCTAGGTGGTGCCGTGCCTGCGCTGTGATGCGTAGGACCTGGCGGGGGAGGCGGCGCGCAGCGCCCGCGTTTCCTACCGCAGCGCGGCGCGTTCGTCGACGCGGCGGGTGGGGGTTCCGAGGAAGATCTCCGGATCCGGGCCTGCCCGGTAGGCGAGGTTGAGGGTGTCGAGCCGGTAGAGCCATGGGCCGTGGGCCGAGCGCAGCATCACCCGTAGCGCGCCGTCCGCTTCCCGCAGGTCCACATCGTTCTTGTCCGGAACGCCGGTCAGCACGCGGGTGGCCGGCCGGAAGCCGTCGTGTCCGCGGATGGTCACCTCGTGCACCAACGGCGCCGCCGGCTCAGGCAAGGGGAACGCGATCGGCACCCGTGCAGCACGGTGTGCGCCGGCATGCGCGGCTTCGAGATCATCGGTGTCGAGTTCGGTCTGATGAGCCTGCACTCCTGGCTGTGCCACGGCTACGAAGCCGACGCCGGTGTCCACCTCAACCAGCGGGGGCTGATCGACACGCACGCCCAGGCCTCGGACCTGCTGGCGTGGATCCTCGGCCTGCCGCCCGAGGAGGCGCCGGAGCCGGTGTACTGGACCGTCGCCGCCATCGCCGAACCGCTTCACTCCCGCAGCTGACGCCCCACCACCTCGCCGTGGCCGAACACCCCCGCGCTGGCCGCCGACCGGTTCACGAAGTCGGCGAACGGGCCCGGCTCGAACGGCGCCGCCGCCTCCAGCTTCGCCACCGCCTCCGGGGGCAGCGTCACGTCCAGCGCGGCGACGGTCTCCGCGACCCGGTCCGCCGTGCGGAACCCGATCAGCGGGTGCACGACCGACGACCGCGCCCGCGACCACGCGATCGCCACCTGCGCCGGCGTGACACCCAGCTCGTCCGCCACCGCGCGCACCGCGGCCGCCACCCGCTGCTGCTCCGGCGACGGCGAACCGACCCGGCTGGACCCGGTCAGCGCGCCGTGCTCCAGGACGCCCCACGCCGCCACGGTCAGCCCCAGCTGCTCGGCCATCGGCAGCACGTCGCGCTCGATGTCGCGGTTCAGGAGGCTGTAGGGCACCTGCACGCCCGCGAACGGCGTCCACCCGCGCCACTCCGCCAGCACGTCCGCCCGGCTCACCACCCACGCGGGCGTGTCGGACACCCCGAGGTACCTGACCTTCCCGGCCCGGACCAGGTCGTCCAGCGCACGCAACGTCTCGGCGACCGGCGTGTGCGGGTCCCACGTGTGCACCCACAGGATGTCGACGTAGTCGGTGCGCAACCGCCGCAGGCTGCGCTCCAGCGACGCGACCAGGTTCTTGCGGTGGCTGCCCCCGGCGTTCGGGTCGTGCGGGTCCCGCGTCAGCGTGTACTTGGTCGCCAGCACGAACCGGTCGCGATCCGTCAGCACCTCGCCCAGCACGCTCTCGCTCTCCGCGTACGCCGAGGCCGTGTCGATCACGTTGCCCCCGGCGTCGGCGTAGGCCTTGACCACCCGCCGCGCCTCGTCGGGTTCCTGCAGCGCCATCGCCCCGAGGAACATCTCCGCCACGCGCAGCCCGGTGCGCCCGAAAAGCCGGTATCTCATGCGGTCCACTTTGTCGGATCACCGCGGTGATCGTCGTGCTCGCCCTGGCCGGCGAGCTGGCGGCCACGGTGCTCGTCGGCGAGTCCCTGACCGTCGTGGTGGACGCCTCCGACGGGCTGTTCCGGATCCCGCGGCAGCCCGAGCTCAGTGGTGGAACCAGCCCGCGAACACCGCCGGGCACGCGGCCAGCGCGCTGTACCTGATGAACCGCCCGGTCAGGCCCGCCGTGAGGAACGTCGACATCCGCATGTCGGCCAGGCCCGCCAGCACCGTCGTCGCCATGAACGGGGGGAGCCCGACCAGCGAGCTGACCCCGTAGGTGCCGGTCATCCAGTGCGGGTGCCGGTGGCAGCGCTCGCGCAGGGCCTCCACCTTGCCGCGCAGCCACTTCGTGCGCTGGTGCCACCGGTCGCGGCGGCGGCTGGGCGGGCGCTCGCGGTGCAGGCGGTCGTGCAGGAACCGCGGCAGCCTGATCGACCCGCGCGCGGCCAGGTAGTACAGCAGTTTGCCGGCGATCTGGCCGATCGAGACGGCCGCGCCGATCAGCAGCCAATGCAGCCCCGGCTCGCTGGCCACGAGCCCCAGCACGAACACCTCGACGCTGATCACGGGCACGATCGCCGAGCCGAAGGCGACGCCGAGCGTCACCCAGAACCAGGCGAACATCCGCGCCTCCTGACGGGGGGCTTCGGGGCGGCGCGCGCCTCCGTGGGGGACGGAGGATCACACGGGCGGGGGTCACAAGAAGATATCAGCCCGAAGTGTGATCTCCGTGGGGTCCGCGACACTTTCCGCCGCCTGTTGACTACCGGCCGCTCACCTTCCCGTCACCCGCTTCTGCCACCGTGGCGCCGTGCAACAGGACATCCGGGTGACGCGGTCGCTCGTGGAGAGGTTCGCGTCGTTCTGCGCGACGGTCGTCCGGTACCTGCCCCTCGGGCTGAACATGCTGGTCCCGCCCAGCTTCGTGGGCTTCGCGCTGATCAACGGGTTCACCTTCGGCGTCGACCTGCTGCTGCTGACCCTGGGCCACGGCGTGGCCGGGCTGCCGCTGCCGGCCGCCATCACCGTGGCCTACGTGTGCGCCTTCGCGCTGAGCTTCGTGCTCAACCGCGTCTTCAACTTCCGCTCGCACGCCCCGGTCGGGCGCCAGGCCGTGCGCTACGCGATCGCGGTGGCGGTCAACTACTTCGCGTTCATCCTCGGCGCCGGGGCGGGCCTGGCCGCGCTGGGCGTGCAGTACCACCTGGCGCGCATCATCGCCGGCGCGTGCGAGGCCGTGTTCCTCTACAGCGTGCTTCGCTGGATCGTGTTCACCGACCGCAGCCGCGCGTAGCGCAAGGGGGACCCGCTCGTAACATCGATCACGCGGGCAACGAAGATAGGCGTTGCGGCGTCTGTTCCGTGAGATCACGCCTGGCCGGGACTGGGAGAACGAGTGAAAGCTGTCATCGAGACGATGAGGTACGGCAGTACCGCCGAGCGGGTACGCCTGGGCTTGGAACTCCTGCTGGCCGTCGGCCTGTTCGCCGCGCTCGCGTACTACGCGCACGGCATCCGGAAGTGGCCGACCGACGTCGACATCTACCGGCTGGGCGCGGACACGTTCCTCAAGGGCCACTCGATCTACTCGGAGCTACCCGTCTCGACCATCGGCGGCGCGCTGCCCTACACCTACCCGCCGTTCTCCGCGGTGCTGTTCACCCCGTTGGCGATCATCCCGCCGCCGATCGGCTACCCGCTGCTGACCGGCGTGACCTGCCTGGCGCTGTTCCCGATCATCCTGGCCTACCGCAACTCCTCGCCGGACCTTCGACGGCGAGGTGGATCCGGGAGCCGGGGTGGCCGATCGCCTCCGCCCACCGCGCCTCCGTGACCGCGGAGTCGAGCTCGGCGAGCGCCCGGTCGCTGAGGACGCCCTGGTAGGCGGTCCGCCAGGTGACGCGCTGGATCCGGGCGATCTCCGCGGCGTCGGCGTCGACGGCTTCGCGGACGGACACGGTGCTCATGCCGGGAACCTACCGGTTTTGTCGGTGGGTGCTGGCACCATGAGCACCACCATGGAGACGATGAGTGTGGCGGCCGCCCGGCGGACGGCGCTGGCGGCCCAGGGTTTCGCCGACCCGCGGCCCGGCACCGAACCCACCCGGCGGCACCTCAAGCGCGCGCTGTCGCGGCTGCAGCTGATCCAGCTGGACTCGGTGAACGTCGCGGTGCGGGCGCACTACGCACCGCTGTTCGCGCGGCTGGGCAGCTACGACCCGGCGTTGATCGACGAGGCCGCCTGGACGCACAGCAGCCGCAAGCCGCGGCTGCTGGTGGAGACGTGGGCGCACGAGGCGAGCCTGATCCCGGTCGAGGACTGGCCGCTGTTGCAGTCCGGCGCGAAGCGGCCCGGGTGGTGGCGCAACTACCAGCCCCTCGCCGACCGCTCGCCGTCGCTGGTCGACGACGTGCTGGCGGTGGTGAAGGAGCTCGGCCCGATCGGGGCGGGCGGCATCGAGCGCGAGCTGGAGGGCGAGTCGGCGCGCCGCCCCGGGTCGTGGTGGGAGCGGTCCGAGGTCAAGAAGATCTGCGAGCTGCTGTTCGGTCTGGGCCAGCTGACCACCGGCACGCGGCGCGGGTTCGAGCGGCTGTACGACCTGACCGAGCGGGTCGTGCCGGCCGAGGTCCTGGCGCGGCGCGTGTCGCCCGAGCAGGGGGCGCGCGAGCTGATCTCCCGCGCGGCGACGGCGCTGGGCGTGGCGACGGAGCCGGACCTGCGGGACTACTACCGGCTGGGCCCGGAGACGAGCCGCCGGGCGGTGGCCGAGCTGGTCGAGGACGGGGTGCTGGAGGAGGTCGAGGTGCGCGGCTGGCGCGGCCCGGCGTACCGCCTGGTGGGCGCACGGATGCCGCGGAAGGTGACGGGCCGGGCGCTGCTGTGCCCGTTCGACCCGCTGATCTGGGAGCGGGCCCGCACCGAGCGGCTGTTCGGGTTCCGGTACCGCATCGAGATCTACGTGCCCGAGCCCAAGCGCGTGTACGGCTACTACGTGTTCCCGTTCCTGCTCGACGGCGAACTGGTGGCGCGGGTCGACCTGAAGGCCGACCGGGAGGCCGGGGTGCTGCGGGTGCAGGGCGCGTTCGCCGAGCCGGGCGCCGAAGTGCCGCGGGTGGCCGCCGAGCTGGCGGGGGAGTTGCGGTTGATGGCCTCGTGGCTGGGGCTGGACGGTTTCGTGGTGGGGGAGCGGGGTGATCTGGCGCCGGCCCTGAGCCGGGCGTGAGAACGACGGCGCTGAATCCGTCGGCCGGCACGCACGAAAAATGGCGGTGGCCGGCTGGCGGCAAGCCCACCAACAGCTGCCGCCCGCCCTGTGGGTGACAGCCGGCCTTCGGCGGTCGAGGAGGTTCGCGGGCCGTCTTTGCTTGGGAATGGCTGGTGGCGGGCTGCTGGATCTCCGGCCGCAGCTGGGGACGTTCGCGGGCCGCCGGTGGTCCAAACACGGAATCGGGGTGGTGTGACACGCCCCCATGTCACACCACCCCTCCACCCCCATGGCGGCTCGCGGCCGCCCCTCCGGTGGTCTACTGCGCCGCGCGGGTCACCACGGCCGTGCCGGATCCCGTGCGGGCCCGCAGGTTCAGCGGGATCTCGCCGTCGGGCCGGTCCAGCGCCACGTCCAGCTCGCTCGACACCTTGCCTGCGCTCGCGGTCAGGTCGACCTCCGCGGACACGCCCGGCCGGATCCCGACCCGGATGTCGCCGGAACCGGTGACCAGCTCCAGGTTTCCGCTCGCCGCCTCGGCGACCGACACGTCGCCGCTGCCGCTGCGGGCCAGCACGGAGCCGGACACGGTGCCCAGCCAGACATCGCCGGTGCCGGTGGCCAGCGTCGCCGACCCGGCCAGCGACGCCACCTCGACGTCGCCGCTGCCGGTGCGCAGGTGCAGCCCCGCCAGCGTCGGCCCGAGCCGGATCGCGCCGGAGCCGCTGCGCACCGTCGCCGCGCCCTCCGACCGGTCCAGCCTGATCTCGCCGGTCCCGGTGGAGACGTCCACCCGCCCGGCAGGCCCGGTCGCCGTCACGTTCGCCGACCCGGCCCGCACTTCCACGGCGGTGCCGGCGGGCGCGATCACCGTGACCGCGAGCGGGATGTTCCGCAGCGGCAACGCCTTCGGCGCGTGCACCGTCAGCCGGTTGCCGGTCTGTTCCAGCCGCGTCTGCTGCACCGCGTCCGCGGGCGTGTCGCTCAGATCGGTGCCCAGCTGGTCGCCGAACCGCTCGCTGACCCAGCTCAGCAGGCTGGAAATCCCCTGCGTCCACGGCTGCTGCGCGTCCGGGTCGTGCCGGATCTCCACCGTCGCCTCGGGCTCCTCGGCGTCCAGCTTCACCTCGACCTTCCCCATCGACACGGCGATGTCCAGCTCCAGCGGCCCAGGCAGGGTGAACGTCTGCGTGCGCACGAGCTCCGGATCGGTCATGACTATCCCTTCACCCAGCCGTGCAGGTGCGACTCGGACCGTGAGCCGCTCTGCTTCTCGGCGTGCCAGGACTGCGAACCGTGCAGCGCGCCCTGCACGGCCTGTGAGATGAACGTGTTGAGCGAGACGCCCTGCGACGAGGCGGCGTGCTCGGCCTGCTCCTTGAGCTTCTCCACCAGGCGCAGCGTCATGCGCGAGATGTCCCCGCCCTCCACCAGCGGCGGCGGTGGCGGAGGGGGCGGCCCGGGACGCTCGGCCCGTGGCCGCTCGCCGGCGGAACCGGTGACCACCACCCGCACGTCCCGGCCGTCCAGGCGCACCTCGACGACGTGGTCGGGCAGCTGGGCGGTCGCCTCGGCGGCGAGGTCGGCCAGCGCGTTCATCAGCACCAGCCGGACCGCGGGCTCCAGCGCGCCGGACAGCAGTGCCGCCGCCCGGCGGATCTGCTCGTCCCCGGCCGAGGCCGTCGCGGTGAGGTCCTCGCGGAGGCTGGTGATGTACGGGGTCAAATCCATGACACCACTATGACGTCACTTCTGGTGTCAGTCAAGGAGGAGATGACACCATGTGGTGTCGTGGCCGGGTTGTCGGACTCGGCGGTTACGCTGCCGGGGAGTCGTTGAGGGGAAGGAGCGCGACCGTGGCCGAGACCGTGTCGCCGAAGGTTCAGCTGATCGCGAAGACGGAGTTCTTCCCGCCGGAGGACGTGCCGTGGTCGACCGACGCCGACGGGGGGGAGGCGCTCGCCGAGTTCGCGGGCCGCGCCTGCTACCAGTCGTGGAAGAAGCCGAACCCGAAGACGGCCACCAACGCCGGCTACATCGACCACATCATCGAGGTCGGTCACCTGTCGGTGCTGGAGCACGGCTCGGTGAGCTTCTACATCAGCGGCGTTTCGCGCTCGCTGACCCACGAGCTGATCCGCCACCGCCACTTCTCCTACTCCCAGCTGTCGCAGCGGTACGTGCCCGAGCGCGACGCCGCGTTCGTCGAGCCGGATGTGATCGCGAACGACCCGGAGCTGCACGAGAAGTTCCTCAAGGCCGCGCAGGCGAGCGTCGACGCGTACAACGAGCTGCTGGCCGGGCTGGAGGACAAGTTCGCCGACGCGCCGAGCGCCACGCTGCGCCGCAAGCAGGCGCGCCAGGCCGCCCGGTCGGTGCTGCCCAACGCCACCGAGACCCGCATCGTGGTGACCGGCAACTACCGCGCCTGGCGGCACTTCATCGCCATGCGCGCCACCGAGCACGCCGACGTGGAGATCCGCGGGCTGGCCGTGGAATGCCTGCGGCAGCTGCAGAAGGCCGCGCCGAACGTGTTCGCCGACTTCACCATCTCCACCCTGCCCGACGGCACCGAGGTCGCCTCCAGCCCGAAGGTCCTCGAAGGGTGAAACGGCTCGCCATCGACGTCCAGCCGGGCGAGTACGCGGTCGCGCGGCTGGATCCGGGCGTTCCGGTGCCCGCTCTGGACGCGCCGGACCGGCTGGTCTCGGTCACGCGCACGCCCGCGGAGACCTCGGTGATCTGCCCGGCCGGCCTGGCCCCGGAGGGCGCCCGGGTCGAGTCCGGCTGGCGGCTGCTGACCGTGCGCGGCCCGCTGGCGTTCACCCTCACCGGGATCATCGCCGCGCTGGCCAGCGAGCTGGCGTCCGCGGGGGTCGGCCTGTTCACGCTGTCCACGTTCGACACCGACCACGTGCTGGTGAAGGAAGGCGACCTGGCGCGCGCGGTGCAGGCGCTGCGCGCGGCCGGGCACGAGGTCGCGGAGTAGCCGTCCCGCGTGGGCCGGGTTCCCGGCCTGCGGGTCCCGGCCCGTCGGCCGGCGCTGGTCTGCTGGCCACCGGGCTGATCGGCGCACCGGCGATTTCGCCTGACTCGGACGTTGGTTTCTCGGTCGGGGGTCACGCCGGGGTTTTCGGCCTGCGCGTCCCGGACCGTCGGCCGCCGCTCGATCTGGCCAGCGGGCCGATCGGCGTACTGGCGATTTCGCTTGACCCGGAAGTCGTTCCCCGGTCGGCGGTCACCGCCGCCGTCGTTCCTGGGGCAGGTCGTGTTCACCGAACCGGATCGCCACCAGCGGCCCGTCGCGCCGGGATCTGGCCAGTCAGCCCGCGCGGCGAACGGCGTTGTCCCTGCCTGCCGGCCCGCGTGGGCCGGGGTCCCGGCCTGCGGGTCCCGGACCGTCGGCCGGCCCTCGATCTGGCCAGCGGACCGATCGGCGCACTGGCGATTCGCCTGGCCCGGACGTCGTTCCCCGGTCGGCGGTCACCGCTGCCGTCCCCGGGGCAGGTCGTGTTCACCGGATCGGATCGCCACCAGCGGCCCGTCGCGCCGGGACCTGGCCACTCAGCCCGCGCGGCGAACGGCGTTGTCCCTGCCTGCCGGACCGCTCTCGACCCCTTTCCGAGCCCACCCCGGACGCGGCCGCCCGAAGCGTGCTGCCTTAAAGCCACCCCTGTGGGGTACGTCTGCGCGTGGTGCCCGTGCGTTGCACGCCACTTTCGCTGCTCTGTACACCAAAGTTCGGCGCACCTAAAATCAGGCTTCGGCTTTGTGGATGGAGGACGGATGGCGCTGACGGAACAGCTCGGACCACGGCTCAAGCGGGTGCGCTCCGGTTCCCTGCTGCTCGGGCCCGCGTTCGTCGCCGCGATCGCCTACGTCGACCCGGGCAACGTCGCCTCCAACATCAGCGCCGGGGCCCAGTTCGGCTACCTGCTGGTGTGGGTGATCGTGGCCGCCAACCTGATGGCCGGGCTGGTCCAGTACCTGTCGGCGAAGCTGGGCCTGGTCACCGGCCTGTCCCTGCCGGAGAACCTGCGCGAGCGGATGCCGCGGGCCGCGCGCCTCGGCTACTGGGCGCAGGCCGAGACGGTCGCGATCGCGACCGACCTGGCCGAGGTCGTCGGCGGCGCGATCGCCCTGTACCTGCTGTTCGACCTGCCGCTGCTGGCCGGCGGCGTGATCACCGGCGTGGTGTCGATGGTCCTGCTGCTGGTGCAGGACAAGCGTGGCCAGCGGCCGTTCGAGCGGGTCGTCACCGGCCTGCTCGGCGTCATCGCGGTCGGGTTCCTGGCCAGCGTGTTCGTGGAACCGCCGTCCGCGGCGGACGCGGCGGCCGGGCTGGTCCCGCGGTTCGCCGGCACCGAAAGCGTGCTGATCGCCGCCGCCATGCTCGGCGCCACCGTCATGCCGCACGCCGTCTACCTGCACTCCGGGCTCGCCCGCGACCGGCACGGCAAGGTCGACGCCGCCCGCCGGTCGCGCCTGCTGCGGATCACCCGCTTCGACGTCGGCCTGGCGATGCTGCTGGCCGGCGCGGTGAACCTGTCGATGGTGCTGCTGGCCGCCACGAACCTGCAGGGCCAGGACGGCGTCGACTCGATCGAAGGCGCGCACGCCGCCGTGGGAAACACGCTCGGCCCGGCCGTCGCGCTGCTGTTCGCGATCGGGCTGCTGGCCTCCGGCCTGGCCTCGACCTCGGTGGGCGCCTACGCCGGCGCGATGATCATGCAGGGCCTGCTGCGCAAGCGGATCCCGCTGCTGCTGCGGCGGCTGATCACGCTGCTGCCCGCGATCGTGGTGCTCGCGATCGGCGTGGACCCCAGCCGCGCGCTGGTGGTGTCCCAGGTGGTGCTGTCCTTCGGCATCCCGTTCGCACTGGTGCCGCTGGTGCGGCTGACCAGCGACCGCGGGCTGATGGGGACCGCCGCGAATCACCGCGCGACCACGACGCTGGCGTGGGTGATCGCCGCGGTCATCATCACCCTCAACGTGGCGCTGATCTACCTCACGTTCGCGGGCTGACACCGGAACCGATCGGCTCCCGCGGCGGTCGGACTAGCATCCCGCTGTCCCGATAGCCGCGATCACCGGAGCCACGTTGACCGAAGAGCAGACCCAGCAGACCACGCCGCGCCCGGTCGGACCACGGGTGGTGGCCGGCCGCTACGCGCTCCTCGGCGAGCTGGGCCGGGGCGGGCACGGCGTCGTGTGGCGGGCGCAGGACCAGGTGATCGGCCGCCAGGTCGCGATCAAGGAGCTGCGCCTGCCCGACGGCGCCGAGGACACCGTCTTCACCGAGCGGGTGCTGCGGGAGGTGCGCACCGCGGGGCGGCTGAACGACCCGGCCATCGTCACGGTCTTCGACGTGGTCACCGAGGACGGCGCGACCTACATCGTGATGGAGCTGGTCGAGGCGCCCACGCTGGGCGACCTGGTGCGCCACCACGGCGCGCTGCCGCCGCAGCAGGTGGCCTCGATCGGGCAGCAGGTGCTCTCCGCGCTGCAGGCCGCGCACGAGGCCGGCATCGTGCACCGCGACGTCAAGCCGGGCAACATCATGGTCGGCGCGAACGGGCGGGTGAAGCTCACCGACTTCGGCATCGCCACCGCGATCGACGACCCGCGGCTGACCTCGAGCGGCACGATCGTGGGCTCGCCCGCGTTCATGGCGCCGGAGCGGCTCGACGGGCGGGAGGCGCTGCCCGACTCCGACCTGTGGTCACTGGGCGCGACGCTGTTCCTGGCCGTCGAGGGCAAGTCCGCGTTCGACCGCCCGACCACCGCCGCGACCATGAACGCGATCCTCACCGAGGTGCCCTACCTGACCAGGGTCCAGGGCCCGCTGGCCTCGGCGATCATGGGCCTGCTGGTGGCCAAGCCGGAGGGCCGGATCTCCGCGGCCCAGGCCGCGCACCTGCTCGGCATCGCCGCCCACAACACCCCGCCCGGGGGCGTCGCCACCGCTGTCCACAACGGACAACCGCCGACCCGGTTCGCCCCGGCGCCGTCCCGCACCGGCCGCCGCGGCCTGTGGGTCACCGCGGGCGCCGTCCTCGGCGTCGTGCTGCTGGCCGGCGGTTTCCTGGCCGGCCAGTGGTGGGCGACCGAGGCGGCGGACCCGGCGATGCTGCCGACCATGGTCTACGGCGCGGGCGGCGACCTGGAGTTCGAGCCGGGCAGCTCCTACCGGTGCTACAACGGCCGGCTCGAACCCGGCTACCGGATCACCTCCGACAACCAGGTCGACTGCGACAAGGCACACGAGCTGGAGCTCTACGACGAGCAGGACAGCCTCGGCAACGCCGGCTCCGGGGACGACGAAGCCGGGTTCGTGGCGTACCCCGGCGCCGACGCGCTGCGCCGCTACGCCGAGTCCTTCTGCGCGCTGAGCTTCCACTCCGCAACGATCGACGCGGCCGAGCGCGCCACGCTCAGCTACCGCGCGCTCGTCCCGTCGCAGGCCGACTGGGACGCCGTCCCGGAGAAGTCCTACGACGATCCGGTCCGCGGCATCTACTGCCTGGTGTCGAAGAAGGGCGGCGGCCAGCTCACCGAGGCGGTCACGCTGAAGGTCCGCTGACGCGAAAGGTTACGGCGGAAGATCACCTGGTCCAGCGATTCTCCGGCCGGTGGTGGCCCTTTCCTGCGGATCATGCCGTTTTGGCAGGTCGGCACGAATATTCACAGCGTGAGGAGGTACCGTCAGAGCATGTCCAACCCACCTTCGGCAGCGCCCGGGAGGCCCTTCGGGCGCGTGCTCACCGCGATGGTCACCCCCTTCGACGCGGACGGCGCAGTCGACCTGAAGCGGGCGCAGGAGCTCGCCGAGCACCTCGTGGAGCTGGGCAACGACGGCCTGGTCGTGAACGGCACCACCGGCGAGAGCCCGACCACGACCGACGCCGAGAAGGCCGACCTGGTGCGCGCCGTGGCCGAGGCGGTCGGCGACCGCGCGACCGTGATCGCCGGCGCCGGGACCTACAACACCGCGCACAGCGTCGAACTGGTGCAGCAGGCCGAGAAGGCCGGCGCCCACGGCGTCCTGCTGGTCACGCCCTACTACTCGCGTCCGTCGCAGGCCGGCCTGTACGCGCACTTCACCACGGTCGCCGACGCGACCGGCCTGCCGGTGATGCTCTACGACATCCCGCCGCGCTCGATCGTGCCGATCGAGGTCGACACGCTGCGCCGCCTGGCCGAACACCCGCGCATCCTGGCCGTCAAGGACGCCAAGGGCGACCTGCTGGCAGGCAGCGAGGTCATCGCCAACACCCACCTGGCCTACTACTCCGGCGACGACGCGCTGAACCTGCCGTGGCTGTCGGTGGGCGCGGCCGGCGTGGTGAGCGTGATCGGGCACGTGGTGGCCGGCCGCATCCGGGCCATGATCGAGGCCTACGAGGACGGCGACACCTCCACCGCCCGTACCAACCACCGCGGCATGCTGCCCGTCTTCCGCGCCATGTCGCGCGTCGGCGGGGTCGTGTTCTCCAAGACCGCGCTCGCGCTGCGCGGCCACCCGGTCGGCGGCCCGCGGCTGCCGATCGTGCCCGCCACCCCGGAGCAGGTCGAGGCGATCGCCACCGACCTCGCCCAGGCGGGGGTCCCCCTCGCGGAGTCCCCGTCGCCGGACTGGCACTCTTCCCGGGTGGCGCAGGCCGACTCCGCGGCGGCCTACGTCGCGCCGACCACTCACACCAGCGTTGGGACCATTCACAGGTGAATTTGGCAGGACCCGGACCGACCAACAACCCACCCGCACTGCCCGACGGCGGCCTGCGCGCGGTCGCCCTCGGCGGCATCGGCGAAGTCGGCCGGAACATGACCGTCTTCGAGTACGACGGCCGTCTCGTGATCGTCGACTGCGGGGTGCTCTTCCCCGAGGACGAGCAGCCCGGCGTCGACCTGATCCTGCCCGATTTCCGGGCGATCGAGGACCGGCTGTCCGACATCGAGGCCCTCGTGCTCACCCACGGCCACGAGGACCACATCGGCGCCGTGCCGTTCCTGCTGCGCATGCGGCCGGACCTGCCGGTCTACGGCTCGCGGTTCACGCTCGCGCTGCTGGAGGCCAAGTGCAAGGAGCACCGGCAGCGGCCGAAGCTGATCGAGGTGACCGAGTCCGAGCGGCGCACGGTGGGCCCGTTCGAGCTGGAGTTCTTCGCGGTCAACCACTCGATCCCGGACGCGCTCGCGGTCGCGCTGCGCACCCCGGCCGGGGTGGTGCTGCACACCGGTGACATCAAGCTCGACCAGCTGCCGCTGGACAACCGCCTGACCGACCTGGCCGGGTTCTCCCGCCTCGGCGACGAGGGCGTCGACCTGCTGTGCATCGACTCGACCAACGCCGAGGTGCCCGGGTTCGTCACGCCGGAGCGGGACATCGGGCCGGTGCTCGACGACGTCATCGGGCACGTCACCCAGCGCGTGATCGTGGCCTGCTTCGCCAGCCACGTGCACCGCGTGCAGCAGGTGCTCGACGCGGCGGTCAAGCACGGCCGCCGGGTCGCGTTCGTGGGCCGCTCCATGGTCCGCAACATGGGGATCGCCGCGGACCTCGGCCTGCTGAACATCCCCGAGGGCCTGCTGATCAACCTGGACGAGGCCGTCAACCTGCCCGAGAGCCGGGTGCTGTTCGTGTCCACCGGGTCGCAGGGCGAGCCGCTGTCGGCGCTGTCCCGGATGGCGCGCGGCGAGCACCGGCAGATCTCGATCCGGGCCGGGGACACGGTGGTGCTGGCCAGCTCCCTGATCCCGGGCAACGAGACCGCGGTGTTCGGCGTGGTCAACGGCCTGGTCCGGCTCGGCGCGAACGTGGTGCACCAGGGCAACGCGAAGGTGCACGTGTCCGGCCACGCGTCGGCGGGGGAGCTGCTGTTCCTCTACAACGCGATCCGGCCGAGCAACGTCATGCCGGTGCACGGCGAGTGGCGGCACCTGCGGGCCAACGGCGCGCTGGCGATCCGCACCGGCGTGGCGCCGGAGAACGTGGTGCTGGCCGAGAACGGCGTGGTGGTCGACCTGGTGGACGGCCGGGCGCGCGCGACCGGCCGGGTCGAGGTCGGGCACGTCTACGTGGACGGCCTGTCGGTCGGCGACGTCGGCGAGTCGACCCTGTCCGACCGGCTGGTGCTGGGCGAGGGCGGGTTCATCGCGATCAACGTCGCGGTCGACTCGACCACCGGCCGCGCGGTGAGCACGCCGACGGTGTCCGGGCGCGGGTTCTCCGACGACCCGAAAGCACTCGATGCGGTGGTTCCGCTCGTCGAGATGGAGCTGTCCCGCACCGAGGCGGAGGGCATCACCGACAGCCACCGGATCGCCCAGGCCGTGCGCCGTGTGGTGGGCCGATGGGTCGCCGAGACCTACCGGCGCCGCCCGATGATCGTGCCGACGGTCATCCCGGTGACGTACGGACAGGCCGATCCGACAGCGTAGGTAATCTCCGTCACTGCCCTTAACCTGGATCTCGTCCTGGCGAGCGATCCAGCGGAGGCGGTGCGAGGTGGGCCGACATTCGTCTCCTGCCCGGCGGCGGCCGCGGCGGGTGTGGGCGGTGCTCGGTGTCCTCATCGTGCTGGGCGGAGCAGGCTGGATCGCCGCGGACGTGGTGCGTGACCAGGGCGGCTGCGACCGGCCCGCGGTGGTGCGGGTCGCCGCGGCGCCCGGGGTGGCCCCGGCGGTCGCGCAGGTCGCCCGCCGGGTGGCGCAGACCGAGTGCGCGGCCTTCGAGGTCAACGCCGTCGACTCGGCGGCGGTCGCGCAGTCGCTGGCCCTGCCCGGCGGCGAGATCCGGCCGGACGTGTGGATCCCGGAGTCGACGCTGCAGCTGCGACGGGCGAAGGGCGTCGGCGCGAGCGGGATCGCGGGCGGCACCAGCATCGCCAGCTCGCCGGTCGTGTTCGCGCTGACCGAGGAGGCCGCTTCCGGACTCGGCTGGCCTGGCCGCGTGCCGTCCTGGTCGGACGTGCTCGGCGCGCCCGGCCTGGCGCTCGGCGTGCCCGATCCGGGGCGGGACCCGGCCGGTCTGTCCGCGCTCATCGGCATCCGGGCCGCGGTGCCCGCGGCCGACGCCCATGCCGCGGCGCTGCGCCGGCTGTCGCCGAACGCGGTGCCCACCACCGACGACCTGTTCGCGCGGCTGGCCGACCGGACGCTCGCCGGGTTCCCGGTGTCGGAGAACGCATTGCTGCGCTACAACGTGCGCAACGGCATCGCGGGTGCCCAGAGCGGGCTGGTCGCGACCTACCAGGCGGAGGCGCCCGCGCTGGACTACCCGTTCGCCATGCTCGGCGGCGCCGGGGAGGACCAGCGGCGGGCCGCCGGGGCGCTGCTGTCCGCGCTGCTGGGCCTGGAGGGGTCGAACGCGCTGGCCAACGCCGGGTTCCGCACACCCGACGGCCGGTACCTGCGCGACGGCGCGACGCAGAACGTCAGCGACCGGACCCTGCCCTCGCCCGCGGTGCCGACCGACGCCGACGTGGACGCGCTGCTCGGACAGTGGGCGCGGATCAACTCCAGTTCGCGCGCGCGGGTGCTGATCGACGTGTCGGGGTCGATGGACGTCGAGGTGCCGGGCACCGGGCAGACCCGCATGCAGCTGACCACCGACGCGGCCGCGCGGGCGTTGTCGCTGTTCAAGCCGACGTCGGAGAGCAGCGTGTGGGAGTTCGCCACCCGTCTGGACGGCGACCGCGACTACCGCGAGGTGCTGCCGATGCGGCCGGTGAGCGACCACCTGGCGTCCGGGGCGGCGGAGCGGTTGCGAGCGATCCAGGCCACGCCGGACGGGGACACCGGGCTGTACGACACGGTGCTGGCCGCGTACCGGCTGGCGTCGGCGGAGTGGCAGGCGGGGCGGCTCAACCTGGTGATCGTGCTGACCGACGGGCGCAACGACGACGCGGACGGCATCAGCAGGGACGCGCTGGTCGCGGAGCTGGCGAAGCTCGCCGACCCGGCCAGGCCGGTGGCGATCATCGGCATCGGGATCGGCCCGGACGTGGACGTGGCCGAGCTGGCGGCGATCACCACCCCCACCGGCGGGCAGACGTTCGCCGCGCCGGATCCGGCGCGGATCACCGACGTGTTCTACGGCGCGCTGGCCCGGCTCACCGGCGCCTGAACCACCCGGATCGCGAGCGAGCCGGGAAGCCCGGATTCGGACGACGGGCGTGCCCTGACGGCCTGGAGCATCAGCATCAACTCGCCCAGGACGAAAGTCGGGGCGCAGGAAGCCGGCGGTCTTGGCGCCGGGCGAGTTCGATGATGCGGATTCCGCTCGATCACGCCGCGGAAGCCGGCAGGCGCGGACCTCCTTGGCGGGGAAGCGGCGGTAGCGGGTGGCGGGGCCGTCACCGCGAAGAGGATGTGGGCCGCGTCCAGGCTGCGGGCGCGTGCGTCGGAGCGCAGGGGAGTGAGGCAGTTTGGCCGCCCGCGCTCTCACTTCGGCGCGGCGGAGGGTCGCGTTCGTTAGCGTCGGCGGACGTGGAAGCAGTGGTGATCAAGGAGTTCGGCGGGCCGGAGGGCCTGGCCGTGGTGGACGTTCCCGCGCCCGAGGCGACGGCCGGGCAGGTGCTGATCGAGACCGAGGCGATCGGCGTCGGCGGTGTGGACGCCGTGATCCGCCGCGGCACGCTCGCCGCGCACGGGTTCGCGGCCGGGCACATCCCGGGCGGTGAGGTGGCCGGCACCGTGGTCGCGGTCGGCGACGGGGTCGACGGGACCTTGCTGGGCCGGCGCGTGTGGGGGTTCACCGGCACCGGTGGCGGGTACGTCGAACGGGCGGTGGTGCCGGCCGGGGAGGTGCTGCCGTTGCCCGCCGGTCTGTCCACCGTGGACGCCGTGGCGCTCGGGAGTTCCGGTGTGGTGGCGCATTTCGCCCTCGCGCGCGCCGGGTTCGCGCCGGGTGAGTCGGTGCTGGTGCGCGGCGCGGCCGGCAGCATCGGGCTCACGGCGGTCCAGCTCGCGGCGCGGGGCGGCGCCGGGGCGGTGGCGGTCACGACGTCGTCGGCCGCGCGGGGCGAGCGGCTGCGCGAGCTGGGCGCGACGCACGTGCTGGACCGCTCGGGCGCGGGCGGCGCGGGGTTCGACGTGATCGTCGACGTCGTCGCGGGCCCGGACTTCCCGGAGTTCGTCGGCAAGCTCGGCCCCAACGGGCGGGCGGTCCTGGTCGGCGTGGTCGGCGGCCCGCCCGCGGACTTCGGCGCGGCGTTGATGGCCGGGTTCCGGAAGTCGTTGTCGGTGGCCACCTTCAGCGCCGACACGGTGCCCGCGGCCGAGCGGCGAACCGTCCGCGCCGCGCAGTTCGCCGCCGCGGCGCGCGGGGAGCTGCGCACGGTCGTGCACGAGGTGCTGCCGCTGGCCGAGGCCGGGCTCGCGCACCGGAAGATGGACCGCGGCGAGGTGTTCGGCCGGATCGTGCTGACGCCGTCCCGCTAACCCTCCGGATAGAACAGGAACAGGGTGCAGCCCGTGGCGGTCGACGGCACGTGCCAGGTGCCGGCGGGGGCGTGCAGGAACGTCCCCGCCGGGTAGTCGCGGGCGCCGTCGTGGAACGTGCCCGCCACGACGTACACCTCCTCGGGACCGGGCTCGTGCACGTCGCGGTGCGGCCAGGACGCGCCCGCGTCCATCTCCAGCAGGTCGGCGTGCGCCCCGCTCGGCCCCGTCCACAACGGACGGTGCCGGACGCCGGGGAACAGTTCGCGGACCGGGGCTTCGTCGACGGACACCGAGGTGTAGCCCTCCTGGGCGAGGATTTCGTGCATGGTCCCAGGATGCGGGCGCGGACCTGGCCGGGACAGTGCCCGCCAGGACACCGTGGGGTACTTTTCTGCCATGCATCGCGTGGTCGCCCTGGTGCAGCCGGTGCAGTCGACGTTCGAGCTCGGCTGCGCCATGGAGGTCTTCGGCACGGTGCGGGACGGCGTGCCGCGGCACTACGAGTTCGACGTGTGCACCGAGGAGCCGGGAACCGTGCCGACGACCGCGGGGTACGCCCTGTCGGTGCCGCGGGGGTTGTCCGCGCTCGACGACGCGGACACGGTGATCATCCCGGGCTGGGCGCCGGTGGAGGCGCCGCTGTCCCCGCGCGTGCGGCAGGCGTTGCTGCGTGCCCACGCCCGCGGGGCGCGGCTCGTCACGATCTGCTCGGGCGTGTTCGCCCTGGCGCGCACCGGGTTGCTGGACGGCCGCTCGGCCACCACGCACTGGGAGCGGGCCGAGCAGCTGCGGCGCGAGTTCCCGGCGGTGCGCGTGGAGCCGGACAAGCTCTACGTGGACCACGGCGACGTCGCGACGAGCGCCGGTGCGGGCGCGGGGATCGAACTGTGCCTGCACCTCGTCCGGCGGGACCACGGCGCCGCGCACGCCGCCCTCCTCGCGCGGCACATGGTGATGCCGCCGCACCGGGACGGCGGTCAGGTCCGGATCACGCCGCGGGCCCAGCCCCGGGACGAGCTGGACGACCTGCTCGAGTGGGCAGGCGAGCGGCTCGGGACACCGTTGTCGGTGGCCGGCCTCGCCGCGCGGCTCAACGTCTCACCCCGCACGCTGGCGAGGCGCTTCCACGACCGGCTCGGCACGAGCCCGGGCGCGTGGCTGTTGTCCCGTCGCGTGGCGGAGGCGCGCAGGCTGCTGGAGGACACCGATCTCCCGGTGGACGCGATCGCGGCGCGCGTGGGGCTGGCGTCGGCGGTCAACCTGCGCCGCCGGTTCCGGGACCAGGTTGGTACGACCCCGGGCGCGTACCGCCGGGCGCTGCGGGCTCCGGAACCTGCGCGCGCGGCGAGTTGAGCTGCACGATCAGCGCGCCGCCGAGCAGGACGACCGCGCCGGCCAGCTGGGGCCAGGCCAGCGTTTCGTGCAGCAGCGCCCACGCGGTGGCGGTGGCGATGACCGGTTCGAGCAGGCCGATGACGCTCGCGACGGAGGCGGGCAGGTGGCGCAGCGCGGTGAGGCCGATGGCGTAGGCCAGGACGGTCGAGAACACCGCGACGGCGACGAGCAGCAGCCACACCGGCGGGGTGCCACGGGCCGAACTCGGCGGGAGCGGTGAGGACCGCGGCGGGCATCGTCCACGGCGGGGCGACCGCGCACACCGCGACCGCGCCGATGATCATGCCCCAGGTGACCATGCCCATCGGGTGGCGGGTGGTGACGCCGTGCTCGCCGAGCAGGAAGTACGCCGCCGAGCACACCGCCGCACCGAGCCCGGCGAGCAGGCCGACCGCGTCCAGGCTGAGCCCCTGCCACACCTGCGCCACGCCCGCCAGCCCGGCCATCGCCAGCGCGATCCCGGCCCACATGCGCCCGGGCAGCCGCACGCTGCGGACGAACCGAGTCCACAGCGCGATCAGCACAGGCGAGGTGAACTCGAGCAGGATCGCGATGCCGACGGGCAGCCGCCCCGCGGCGACGAAGTAGCACAGCTGCACGCCCGCGACGCCGAGCAGGCCGTAGCCGAGCAGCAGCGGCCATTCGGCCCGGCGGACGCGCAGCAGCGACGGCTTCACCACGGCCACCACGGCGGCCAGCACCAGCGCCGCGAGCCCGATCCGCGCCGCGGCGACCTGTTCGGCGGACAGGCCGGCGAGCATCGCGGGTTTCGCGATCGTGCCGGAACTGCCGAAACAGACCGAGGAGACGAGGATCAGCGTCGTGCCACGCCCGCGATGGGGGACGAACGCGCGCGCCGGTGCGGGAGCTTCGGTGACCACTCCGCCCACCCTAAGCGGCGGACCGGTACGGCGGTACCGGAATTCCGTCACGCCTCGCGTAACCGGTCAAATTCGCGTGCCGGTTACTCCGGGGAGGGGGTGGGGTGCGGCCGTCCCGCGCTGCTCAGGCGCCGCCCCGGCCGACGCGCACGTACCCGGCGATGGTGGCGAGCCGGTGGCCCTGGATGCGCAGGGCTTCGAGCGACTCCTTGTCCGGCTCGGCCGACTTGCGCGACACGAACGAACCGCCGTAGGGGTTCCCGGACTCCAGCAGATGCGGCTGCCCGTAGCCGAGCGGGAGCACGATCGCGCCCCAGTGGTAGAAGATGTTGTTCATCGCCAGCACGGTCGCCTCCAGCCCGCCGTGCGCGGTGGAGGCCGTGGTGAACGACGTCGCGACCTTGTCCACCAGCTTCCCCTTGGCCCACAGGCCACCCGTGGTGTCCAGATAGGACTTGAGCTGGCTCGCGGGCCCGCCGAACCGCGTCGGGCTGCCGATCGCGAGCCCGTCGGCCCACTCCAGGTCGGCGAGCGTGGCCAGTTCGTCGTGCGGCCCGGCGTCGACCCACGCCTGCCAGCGCGGGTTGGTCGCGATCGCCTCGGGCGGGGCGGTCTCGGCGACGGTGCGGACGCGCACCTCCGCCCCGGCGTCGGCGGCCCCACCGGCCAACGCGGCGGCCAGCTTCGCGGTGTTGCCGGTGGCGCTGTAGTACACGACGAGGATCCGAGTGGTCACGGTGATCACCTTACCGTTATCGAATCGCGCGTTCCATCATGTGAGACCTCGCGCGGGGCGGCGCCCGGAAACCGTAGCGTGCCCGGGCATGACGACGACGGTCCCCGCCGCGCCGCGCACCACGCCACGGAGCGCCGCGCTCGGCAGCATGATCGGCACGACCATCGAGTGGTACGACTTCTACCTCTACGCCACCGCGACCGCGCTGGTCTTCAAGCCGCTGTTCTTCCCCAACGTCTCCTCGACCGCGGGCACGCTCGCGGCCTTCGGCACCTACGCGGTCGGCTTCGGCGCCCGGCCGCTGGGGGCGGTGATCTCGGGCCACCTCGGTGACCGGGTCGGCCGCAAGGCGGTGCTGGTCGGCGCGCTGCTGCTGATGGGGATCGCCACCACGGCGATCGGGGTGCTGCCCACCTACGCGCAGGCCGGGATCCTCGCCCCGGCGCTGCTGGTCGTGCTGAGGCTGTTGCAGGGGCTCGCGGTCGGCGCCGAATGGGGCGGCGCGGCGCTGCTGTCGGTCGAGCACGCCACACCCGGGCGGCGCGGGTTGTTCGGCAGCTTCACGCAACTCGGGTCGTCGGCCGGGATGCTGCTGGCCACCGGCGTCTACTACCTGGTGCGCACGATCGCCGGCGACGCGTTTCTGTCCTGGGCGTGGCGGCTGCCGTTCCTGCTCAGCCTCGTGCTCGTCGTCGTCGGTCTGGTGATCCGGCTCCGGCTGACCGACGCGCCGGTGTTCGCGCGGCTCAAGGCGAGCGGGGAGACCGCCCGGCTGCCGGTCGTCGAGGTGCTGCGGACGCAGCCGCGCAACGTCGTGCTGACCACCGGGCTGCGGTTGTCGCAGATCGCGTTGTTCGTGCTGCTGACCACCTACTCGCTGACCTACCTGCAGACCACGTTCGGCCGGGACAGCGCCGTCGGGCTGGTCGCGGTGATGGTCGCCTCCGCGATCGGCCTGGTGAGCACGCCGCTGTGGGGCTACCTGTCCGACCGGTTCGGGCGGCGCCCGCCGTACCTGTTCGGCTCGCTCGCCGGGATCGTGGCGCTGGTGCTGTTCTTCCTCGCCGCCGACTCCGGATCCGCGGTGGCGGTGGTGCTGGCGATCGTGTTCGGGGTCAACGTGGTGCACGACGCGATGTACGGGCCGCAGGCGGCGTGGTTCGGCGAGCTGTTCGACACGCGTGTGCGCTACAGCGGCGCGTCGCTGGGGTACCAGATCGGCGCGGTGCTCTCCGGCGGGTTCGCGCCGCTGATCGCGGCCGCGCTGCTGGTGGCCGGGGACGGGCGGCCGTGGCTGATCGTCGCCTACTTCGCCGGGCTGGCGGTGCTGACGTTCGCGTCCGCGTGGTTCGCGCGGGAGACCAACTCCGAGGGCCTGGCATGAGCCGCATCTACCTGAACGCCTTCGACATGAACTGCGCCGGTCACCAGTCGGCCGGGCTGTGGAAGCACCCCGCCGACGAGGGGCACCGCTACACCGACCTGTCCTTCTGGCTGGACCTGGCGCGCACGCTGGAAGACGGCGGGTTCGACGCGCTGTTCCTCGCCGACGTGCTGGGCGTGTACGACGTCTACGGCGGGTCGAAGGACGCCGCGGTCGCCGACGCCGCGCAGATCCCGGTCAACGAGCCGACGGTGCTGCTGCCCGCGCTGGCCGCGGTGACCTCGCACCTCGGGTTCGGGGTCACCGTGTCGACGACGTATGAGCAGCCGTACTCGCTGGCCCGTCGTCTGTCCACACTGGACCACCTGACGCGCGGCCGGGTCGCGTGGAACATCGTGACGTCCTATCTGGACAGTGCGGCGCGGAACCTCGGCCTGGACGCCCAGGTGCCGCACGACGAGCGGTACGAGATCGCGGAGGAGTACCTCGAGGTCTGCTACAAGCTGTGGGAGGGCTCGTGGGAGGACGGCGCGGTCGTGCGGTCCGGCGGGGTGTACGCCGACCCGGCGAAGGTGCACGACATCGGGCACAAGGGGAAGTACTTCGCGGTGCCGGGGCCGCACCTGTCGGAGCCGTCGCCGCAGCGGACGCCGGTGCTGTTCCAGGCCGGCGCGTCGCCGCGGGGCGTGCGGTTCGCGGCGCGGCACGCGGAGGCGGTGTTCGTGTCCGGGCCGTCGCCGCGGGTGGTGCGCCGCTCGGTGGACGCGATCCGCGCCGGGGTGGCCGAGCAGGGCCGGGACCCGCGCGCGGTGAAGATCTTCACGATGCTGACGCCGGTGGTCGCCGAGACGTCGGCGGAGGCGGAGCAGAAGCTGCGGGAGTACCAGTCGCTGGTGTCGGTGCCGGGGGCGTTCGCGTTGTTCGGCGGCTGGACGGGCGTCGACCTGGCCGAACTGCCGGTGGACGAGCCGCTGACCTACCGGGACGGTGACGCGAACCGGTCGGCGCTGGCGGCGTTCACGACGGCCGAGCGGGCGTGGACGCCGCGTGAGCTGGCCGGCTTCATCGGGCTCGGGGGGCGGGGCCCGGTCGTGACGGGGTCCGGCCCGGAGGTCGCGGACGAGCTGGAGCGCTGGGTCGAGGAGGCCGACGTGGACGGCTTCAACCTGGCATACGTGACGACACCGGGCACGTTCGCGGACTTCGCGCGCTGGGTGGTGCCGGAGCTGCGCCGCCGCGGTCGGGTGCCGTCGCAGCCGGAGGCGGGCACGCTGCGGGAGCGGCTCGGTGGTGCGGGGCCGCGCCTGGCGGCGGACCACCCGGGGGCGGCTTACCGCCGCTGAGGCCGGCTGCTCACTTTTGGCCAGCGATCCCTGGCGGGAGTGCCGGCACGCGGACCGGCCGACTCGCCGCCGAAGGCGGCTCGATGCGCCGGGCGCATGCCTCGCGGCGGGCGCCCGGCGCGGCGCGGCGCCGCTGAGGCCGGGACGGGCGCGCGGAGGCTCCTTCCGGGAGCGGCTCGCTGGCGCGGTCGCACGTCCGGCCACCCGGGCGCGCTGCTCGGCGGGTAGGCCGCCAGGCGCGGCCTACCGCCCAGGCCCTGTCACGCCGGGGCGTCCCCAGCCAGCCGGGCGTGCTCGCCCAGCTCCAGCTCGACGAACGCGCCGATCATGGCGCGCCACACCGCCTCGGCGACTTCGGGAGCCAGCCCCGCGGCGAGAGCCCGCTCCCGCGCCGCCGTGACCACCTGCTCCACCCGGTCGGGCGCGCGAACGGCCTGCGAGTCGGTCTTGAACGCGGCGGCCGCGCGCACCAGGGACTGGCGGGTGGCCAGCAGGCCGGCCAGCTCCGCGTCGAGGGCGTCGATGCGGGCGCGGACCTCGGCAAGCGACTTCGGGGCGTCCGTCACCGGGGCCGCCAGGGGCTGACGGTGTCCGTGGGGCGCGTCGGGTCGTGGAACTTCGGCTTGTCGGGCTCGTCGCGGCGCAACGGGACCAGGCCGGCCGTGATGGCGCGCATGATCTTCGCGTGCGCGCGCACCCCGGCGCCCGGCCGCTCCGGCTCGATGTCGCTCAGGTCCACCGGCTCGCCGAAGTGCACGCGGTACGTCGGCCGCCGCAACGGCGCGGTCAGGCCGGACCGGGCCAGCGGCAGCAGGTCCGCGGGACCCGTCACCTTCTCCGTGCCCCAGTACACGGCCTCGTGCGCGCCCCACTGACTGATCGGCACCACCGGCACCCCGGCGGCGATCGCGAGCCGCGCGGCGCCCGTCTTGCCGCGCTCCGGCCACAGGCCCGGGTCGTGGCTGATCCGGCCCTCCGGGTAGACGATGATCGGGCTCGGCGTCGTCCGCATCTCCTCCACGGCCTGCGCGAACTGCTCCAGCGCGCTCGCCTTGCCGCGGTCGATCCGCATGTGCCCGCTGACCTTCAGCGCGGGCCCGATCACCGGTGTGTCCAGGATCCCGCCGGCCAGCATGAACCGCGGCGCGATGCCGATCCGGCGGCACGCGGCGATCAGCACGAACGGGTCGAACACGCCGATGTGGTTGGAAGCCATCAGGAACGGCCGTCCCCGCAGCTCCGGCGCGATCCGGCCGGTGATCCGCAGCCTGCCGGTCAGCGCGACGAGCCCCTGGTCCATCCGGGTCATGGTCCGCCAGACCGCCGGTGGCCTGCGGCGTGTCTGCCCGGTGTCGTCGGAGTGCAGCGCGAACATGGTCGTCAGCATGGCAGATCACCGGAATGGCGGATCAAGGTCCGCCGGTGAAGGCGAAGTTCCCGCTGTGCCGAGTGTGGCACCTGGGGTTGGTGGGGCCAGGCGGTTACCGTAGAGGCATGGCTAGCGGGGCGGCGACGAGGAGCAGCGGCACGAAGCGGACCGGCGGCAAGAGCAGCACCGCGCGCAGGAGCACGCGCGGCGCGGCCAAGTCGCGGCCCGCGGCCTCGCGCGCCCGCAAACCCGCCCCGAAGAAGAAGGCCGGGACGTTCAGCAAGGCCGTCCGCGGCGGCTGGAACCTGCTGGCCAAGGGCCTCGGCAGCGTGGTGCGCACCGTCGGCCGCGGCCGGGAGCTGGAGCCCGAACACCGCCGCGACGGGCTCGCCCTCGGCCTGATCGCGCTGGCCCTGATCGTCGCCGCCGGGGTGTGGTGGCGCGCGGCCGGGCCGGTCGGCGGCTACGTCGAGCTGGCCACCCGCACGGTCTTCGGCGCCGGCGCGGTCACGCTGCCGCTGGCGCTCGTGGTCTCCGCCGTGGTGCTGATGCGCACCGAGCCGCAACCGGAGGTCCGCCCGCGCATGGTGATCGGCACCGCGCTGGGCGTGCTCGCGTTGCTGGGGTTGCTCCACCTGTTCAACGGCCGCCCGCACGACGCCGAGAACCAGCGCTACGCGGGCGGCATCCTCGGCTTCCTGTCCGGCGACCTGCTCGCCCAGGGCGTGACGGCCTGGGTCGCGGTGCCGCTGCTGTTCCTCGCGCTCGCGTTCGGCCTGCTCGTGTTCACCGCCACCCGCATCCGCGACATCCCGCACCTGGTGCGCACCTGGGGACTGGACCCGGAGGAACTGGCCGAGGAGGAGGCGCAGCGCGAGGCCCGCGCCGAACGCCGCGACGAGGTCACCGAGGCCGACCCGAAGGCCGTGCGGCTGCGCAAGCCGTCCCGCCGCCGCCAGGCCAGCGGCGCCGACCCGGAGCAGCTGGACATCGAGTCCGCGCTGGCCGAGCCGCCCACGCCGGCCCGCCCGCCGAAGCCGGTGCCCGCGGCGGTGCCGGAGAAGAAGCCGAAGAAGCCGGAACCGGTCATGGCGGTCACCCGGACCGTCGAGGGCGACTACGAGCTGCCGCCCGCCGACCTGCTGCAGCTGGGCGACGCGCCCAAGACCCGCAGCAAGGCCAACGACGCCATGATCGAGGCGATCACCGGCGTGCTGGAGCAGTTCAACGTCGACGCGCAGGTCACCGGCTTCACCCGCGGCCCGACGGTCACGCGCTACGAGGTCGAGCTCGGCCCGGGCGTGAAGGTCGAGAAGATCACCGCGCTGACCAAGAACATCGCGTACGCCGTGGCCACCGACAACGTCCGCCTGCTCGCGCCGATCCCCGGCAAGTCGGCGGTCGGCATCGAGGTGCCCAACTCCGACCGCGAGATGGTGCGCCTCGGCGACGTGCTGCGCTCGTCCACCGCGGGCAAGGACACCCACCCGATGGTCATCGGGCTCGGCAAGGACATCGAGGGCCACTTCGTCACCGCGAACCTGACGAAGATGCCGCACCTGCTGGTCGCGGGCTCCACCGGCTCCGGTAAGTCGAGCTTCGTCAACTCGATGCTGGTGTCGCTGCTGGCGCGGGCGACGCCCGAAGAGGTGCGGATGATCCTGATCGACCCGAAGATGGTCGAGCTGACGCCGTACGAGGGCATCCCGCACCTGATCACGCCCATCATCACCCAGCCGAAGAAGGCGGCCGCCGCGCTGGCCTGGCTGGTGGAGGAGATGGAGCAGCGCTACCAGGACATGCAGGCCAACCGGGTCCGGCACATCGACGACTTCAACCGCAAGGTCAAGTCGGGGGAGATCACCGCACCGCCGGGCAGCGAGCGCGTGTACCGGCCGTACCCGTACATCATGGCGATCGTCGACGAGCTGGCCGACCTGATGATGACCGCGCCGCGCGACGTCGAGGACGCGATCGTCCGGATCACGCAGAAGGCCCGTGCCGCGGGCATCCACCTGGTGCTGGCCACGCAGCGCCCGTCTGTCGACGTCGTCACCGGCCTGATCAAGACCAACGTGCCGTCGCGGCTGGCGTTCGCGACGTCGTCGCTGACCGACTCGCGCGTCATCCTCGACCAGCCGGGCGCGGAGAAGCTGATCGGCATGGGCGACGGCCTGTACCTGCCGATGGGCGCCGGCAAGCCGGTCCGCATCCAGGGCGCCTACGTCGGCGACGACGAGATCGCCTCGATCGTCAACTTCACCAAGGAGCAGGCGCAGCCGGAGTACCAGGAGGGCGTCACCGCCGCGAAGGCCGGGGAGAAGAAGGAGATCGACCCGGACATCGGCGACGACCTCGACGTCCTGCTGCAGGCGGCCGAGCTGATCATCACCTCGCAGTTCGGGTCGACGTCCATGCTGCAGCGCAAGCTGCGGGTCGGCTTCGCCAAGGCCGGGCGGCTGATGGACCTGCTGGAGACGCGCGGCGTGGTGGGCCCGTCGGAGGGCTCGAAGGCCCGCGACGTGCTCGTCAAGCCGGAGGACCTGGAGGGCACGCTGATGCTGATCCGCGGCGGCTCGATGCCGGACGACGACGGCGAGGACTAGATCGACGAGCGGCAGGTACTCATGGCGATCTGCGACCACGAACCCCACCTGCTTACCGACCGCCCCGGACTGCTGATCATCGCCGACAAGGGCTACGTCTCCCGCGAACTCGACCACTACCTCACCGAGCGCGGCGTCCGGCTGGTCCGGCCGTCCTACCGCAACCGCAAGCCCCATCCCGGTGAGCCGCTGCTCAAGTCCATCCGCCAGCTCATCGAGTCGGTCAACGACACCCTCAAAGGCCAACTAAACCGCGTCGGCGTCCGCATCGCCCAACGCCTCCTGGCCCTCACCGCCGCCATCTGGCACAACCGCGCCACCGGCCAACCCACCACCCGATCCCTGACCGCCTACGACCACTGACCGAGTTACGCATCGCTCATCTAGGAGCCGCCGAACTGGCGGACCGCCTGGTAGTACGTCCAGGCCGTGCCGTTGCAGCGCCAGTCGCCGTGGCAGGTGGTCTTCAGGTCGCGGTAGAAGTTGTCGTCGATCTTCTTCCGGTTGGTGCTGGTGAATCGGTCCTGCCGCTTGTAGTTGCGGTAGCCGAAGTCATGCCGGTGGCAGGCGGGGGAGAAGTCGAACCCGAGCGGCTTGTCCGGCGACCACGAGCAGGTGTCCGACGACCAGTCCAGCGACGCGGCGTACGGCCGGTCGGCGCGGATCTGCTCGAACCGGCTCAGCGACGTGCCGAACAGGTAGGTGTCGGTCACCGACCGGACGTCGACGGCATGCGCGGCGCCCGCGCCGGCGACGAGTGCGGTGGCCACAGCGGCCGTGGACAGCAGACGACGGGCGGCGGCGCGCATCCTGGGCTCCTCAGCTGATCAAGGGACGACCATGATCAGCATCCGGCCGCCGGACGACGGCCACCAGACCCGGAAGGTGGATACCGGACGAACTTCACCCGGCGGGCGCAACCGCTACAGCTCCAGGAGCATCCGCGTGTTGCCGAGCGTGTTCGGCTTCGCGTAGGGGAGTTCGAGGAACTCGGCCACGCCCGGGTCCACCGAGCGGCGCATCTCCTCGTACACCGAGCTCGGCACCGGCGTGCCGTCGATCTCGGTGAACCCGTGCCGCGCGAAGAAGCTCGTCTCGAAGGTCAGCACGAAGATCCGGCGCAGCCCCAGTTCCCGCGCCAGGGAGATCAGCTGCGCGACCAGCCGGTGCCCGATGCCCTGCCCGCGCATCCGCTTGTCGACCGCGACCGTGCGGATCTCCGCCAGGTCCTCCCACAGCACGTGCAGCGCGCCGCAGCCGAGAATCTCGCCGTCTCGGTCGGCGACCCAGAACTCCTGCACGTCCTCATACAGGGTGACGAGCTCCTTCTCGAGCAACACCCGCCCCGCGTCCGCGTCCACCAACGCCTTGATCTTGCGGACGTCCGAGATCCGGGCCCGCCGGATCTCGACGGTAGGGGAAGGATCACCGTGCACCGATCGACCGTATCGGGGCGGGGGCGGGCCTGTCGCGGTGGGTTCGGCCACGCCCGCGCGCGCCAGCTACCCTGAGTGTCGTGTCTTCTGCCGCCACCGAGCCCTCCCGCCGTCGTGTCTCCCTGCTGACCCTGGGCTGCGCCCGCAACGAGGTGGACTCCGAGGAGCTGGCCGGCCGGCTCGCCGAAGGGGGCTGGGAGCTCGCCGACGAACCCGAGGGCAGCGACGTGATCGTCGTGAACACCTGCGGGTTCGTGGAGTCGGCGAAGAAGGATTCGGTCGACACGCTGCTGGCCGCCGCCGACACCGGCGCGAAGGTCGTCGCCGTCGGCTGCATGGCCGAGCGCTACGGCGCCGAGCTGGCCGAGAGCCTGCCGGAGGCCCACGCCGTCCTCGGGTTCGACCACTACAACGACCTCGCGGCCCGGCTGGACGACGTCGCGGCAGGCCGCACCATCGCCTCGCACACCCCGGGCGACCGCCGCAAGCTGCTGCCGATCACCCCGGTCGAGCGCGCCGCCGCCACCGAGGACGTCTCGATCCCCGGCCACGGCTGGGGGCCCCGCGTGCTGCGCAGCCGGCTGTCCGACTCGCCGGTGGCGGCACTGAAGATCGCCTCGGGCTGCGACCGCCGCTGCTCGTTCTGCGCGATCCCGTCGTTCCGCGGCTCGTTCGTCTCGCGCCACCCGGACGAGATCCTCGCCGAGGCCGCCTGGCTGGCCGGCCAGGGCGTCAAGGAGCTGTTCCTGGTCAGCGAGAACTCCACGTCCTACGGCAAGGACCTGAGCCGCGACCTGGGCGGCACGCGCGCGCTGGAGCGGCTGCTGCCCCAGCTGGCCGGCATCGACGGCATCCAGCGGGTGCGGGTGTCCTACCTGCAGCCCGCCGAGACCCGTCCGGACCTGGTCCGCGCGATCGCGACCACCCCGGGTGTGGCGCCCTACTTCGACATGTCCTTCCAGCACTCCAGCGAGACCGTGCTGCGCCGGATGCGCCGCTTCGGCTCCACGAAGTCGTTCCTCGCGCTGATCCAGCAGATCCGCGAGTACGCGCCGGAGGCGGGCATCCGCAGCAACGTCATCGTCGGCTTCCCCGGCGAGACCGAGGACGACGTCGCCGAGCTGGAGCATTTCCTCACCGAGGCCGGGCTCGACGCGGTCGGCGTGTTCGGCTACTCCGACGAGGACGGCACCGAGGCCGAGACCTACGACGGCAAGATCGACCCGGACGTGGTCGCCGAGCGCGTCGCGCGGGTCTCCGCGCTGGTGGACGAGCTGACCGCGCAGCGCGCCGAGGACCGCGTCGGCGAGATCGTCGACGTGCTGGTCGAGGAGGCCGACGACGAGGAGGTGTCCGGCCGCGCCGCGCACCAGGCGCCCGAGGTCGACGGCGCCTGCATCGTGCTCGACGGTGACGGGCTCGAGGTCGGGCAGATGGTGCGCTGCCGCGTCGTCGGCTCCGAGGGCGTCGACCTGCTCGTCGAGCCGGACGCGGGCAGATGAGCGCCGCGGCGGAGGAGTCGGCGCAGGCCGGCGGGGAGGCCGGCCCGCCCCACCGCGAGCCCGAGCCGACCCCGGTCCCCACGCTCAACGTCGCGAACCTGCTGACCCTGTCCCGGATCATCCTGGTCCCACTGTTCGTGCTGGCGCTGTTCGCCGGCGGCGGCGAGGACACCGGCTGGCGGATCGGCGCGACGGTGCTGTTCGCGATCGCGTCGCTGACCGACCAGGTGGACGGCTGGGTCGCCCGGCGCTACGGGCTGATCACCGACTTCGGCAAGATCGCCGACCCGATCGCGGACAAGGCGCTGATCGGCGCCGCGCTGGTGGGCCTGAGCCTGCTCGGCGAGCTGCCCTGGTGGGTGACCGTGGTGATCGCGGTCCGCGAGATCGGCGTGACCCTGCTGCGGTTCTGGGTGATCCGGCACGGCGTGATCCCGGCCAGCCGCGGCGGCAAGGCCAAGACGATGACCCAGATCCTGGCGATCGTGACCTACCTGCTGCCGCTGCCGGACGGCGCGCTGCCGGTCCAGTGGGCGCTGATGGGCCTCGCGGTGGCGCTCACCGTCGTCACCGGCGCCGACTACGTCGTGCGCGCCGTGCGGCTGCGCGCGGCGGCCCGCGCATGACGTCGGCGCGACCGGTGGTGGCCGCGCTCGTCCGGCTCGGGCAGACGGTGGCCGCCGCGGAGTCCCTGACCGCCGGCCTGGTCACCGCGACGCTGACCGAGGTGCCCGGCTCCAGCGCCGTCGTCCGCGGCGGGCTGGTGGTCTACGCCACCGACCTCAAGGCGAAACTCGCCGGGGTGGACCCGGCGCTGCTGGCCGCGCACGGGGCGGTGCACCCGGAGGTCGCGGCGCAGCTCGCGGAGGGCGCGCGGGAGCGCTGCGGCGCCGACTGGGGACTGGGCCTGACCGGCGTGGCCGGGCCGGACCCGCAGGACGGCGTCGACCCCGGAACCGTGCACATCGGCCTCGCCGGCCCGGCCGGCCGGGACGTGCGCACCCACTGGTTCGAGGGCGACCGAGCCGCCGTCCGGCGCGCCGCGGTGACGGCCGCACTCGACCTGCTGGGGGAACATCTCACTTGATCGGGGCGTTCGCCCTGGGCGTATCCCCGTGTCAATCGCTGCGAGGAGGCGCTCGAACTGGGTAACGTGGTCGGTATCAGGAAGGGAGGCGCGCGATGACCGTGCTCCTGCGCGAGGCGATCGGCGACCGGCTCCGGCATGCCCGCACCAACAAGCGTCGCACACTGCGCGACATCTCCCGCGCCGCCAAGGTCAGCCTCGGCTACCTGTCCGAGGTGGAGCGCGGGCAGAAGGAGGCGTCCAGTGAACTGCTGGCGTCCATCTGCGAGGCGCTCGAGCTGCCGCTGGCCGAGCTGCTGAGCAACGTCGCCGCCGACATCTCGGCTCTGGAGAGCGTGGACGTGCCGACGATGCCGGAGACCGCCGAGGGCGAGGGCCGCGCGCGCAAGACGGGCGAACCGTCCGCCGCGACAGGCCGGCTGGACAGCGGCCGGCTCATCGACGGCGTGATCGGCAACGACCTGCCGGACCTGCGGGTTTCCGGTCAGCGCGTCGGGCCGTCGCTGCGCACCACCATCCGCGCGCCGAAGATGGTCGCGGCCTGATCACCCGCTGAGAACACTCGAGACGCTGAGAACACTCGACACGAAGGCCACCGTCCGGGCGCCGCGCGCCCCGGCGGTGGCCTTCGCGCGTCCGGGCCGGGGAGGCCGGTCAGGGTCGTCCCTGAAATCCCCCGGGGTCGCCTGGAACACACGGGCGCGACCTGACACGATGGAACCCACTCCGGGGTCGCGGCGTTGCTCAGACAGGGGAGGGCGACGCCGGGCGACCATCGGCGACACCCAGGCAGGGATCTAGAAGGCAGGCGGAGGAGATGGCCAACCCTTTCGTGAAGTTCTGGAAGTACCTCATGGCGTCGTTCTCGTCGAAGATCGACGAGCACGCCGACCCGAAGGTGCAGATCCAGCAGGCCATCGAGGAGGCGCAGCGCAACCACCAGGCGCTCTCCCAGCAGGCCGCCGCGGTTATCGGTAACCAGCGGCAGCTGGAGATGAAGCTCAACCGCCAGCTCGCCGAGGTCGAGAAGCTGCAGGCGTCGGCGCGGCAGGCGCTGGTGCTGGCCGACGAGGCCCGCGCCAAGGGGGACGAGCAGAAGGCGCAGCAGTACGAGGTGGCCGCGGAGTCGTTCGCCACCCAGCTGGTCACGGCCGAGCAGAGCATCGAGGACCTCAAGACGCTGCACGACCAGGCCCTGCAGGCCGCCGCGCAGGCGAAGCAGGCCGTGGAGCGCAACTCGGCGATGCTCCAGCAGAAGCTGGCCGAGCGCACCAAGCTGCTCTCGCAGCTGGAGCAGGCCAAGATGCAGGAGCAGGTGTCCGCCTCGCTCAACCAGATGTCGCAGCTCACCGCGCCGGGCAACACCCCGTCGCTGGAGGAGGTGCGGGAGAAGATCGAGCGGCGCTACACCACCGCGCTGGGCCAGGCGGAGCTGGCGCAGAACTCGGTGCAGGGCCGCATGCTCGAGGTGCAGCAGGCCACCACGCAGATGGCGGGCAGCTCGCGGCTGGAGCAGATCCGGGCGTCCATGCGGGGCGACTCGGTCGCGCAGGTGACCTCCGGCTCCGGTGAGAAGGCGGCGTCGCCCGCGGCGGACATCCAGCGCGAGATCGAGTCGCGCGTCCAGGCCGAGCAGCAGCAGAAGAACCAGGCCTGAGCGGGTAGGCGATGGCGTCGGGCAGGCGGGACTTCTCGCAGTTCCAGGCGAAGCTGGAAAAGCACATCGAGCGCCTGCCCGACTACGCGCAGCGCGCGCAGCAGAAGTTGCAGCGGTACACGGAGCAGGGTTCGTCCGGCGCGGTGACGCGGCCGAAGGTCGTCTCCCAGGCGATGCCGGTCCTCAACGAGGCCCGCGCGAAGTGGGTCGCGTGGAACTCGCCGGAGGCGAAGCTGGCGCGGCGCAAGCGGCGGACGTCGCGGGCGCTGACGCTGTGGATCATGGCCGCGGTGCTGTTCGTGCTGTACGCGGTGATCGGCGGTCTCGGGCTCGCCGGGGCCGGCGGAGTGGCCGAGGCGGTGCCGGGGATCTTCGGCGCGGTCGTGTTCACCACGTTGTCGGTGAAGTCGGGGCTTCGGCTGCGGCAGCTGAACCGGGTCGTGCTGCCGGTCAGCACCACCCCGCCGCCGCTGCCGCCGTCCGGTTCCGCGGCACGCGCCCCGATGCAGCGGCTCGCCGAGTGCGAGTCGACGCTGGCCGACCTGCTGCGGCAGCTGTCGGAGCCCTCGGCGCTCGGCGCGGCGCCGGTGCCGGAGTACTCGGTGGCCGACGCCCGGTCGACGGCCGCCGAGGCCGCGACGGCGCTGCGGGCGCTGGCCCTGCGGATCCAGTCGATCGAGCGGGCGCGCGACGCGGCCCCGGCCGGCGAGCGGGCCGCGCTGGAGTCGGCCGTCGCCACGCTGCGGGAACAGTTGGACGACGGGGTGGAGAGCTTCGCAGCCCTGGTCGCCGCGGCGGGCCGTGCGGTCGCCGCCAGCAGCCACGGCCTCGCCGACTCGCGCCTCTTCCTGACCGACGCGACCGACCGGCTCGCCGGACTGGCCCTGGCACTGCGCGAGCTCTCCACCTGACGCCGAGCCGCACCGGCTCACGGGGCGCGGCGTTCGGCGCGTTCGGCGTGGCGAGTCCCGCTTGAGTGGCGCGCGTCCCCTTCATCGGTGCGAGTGCCGCCCCGCCGGACCTGAAACACGTGCGAGCCAGGCGTCAAGCCGCCGTTCGGGGTGGTGCTGCCTCGGCCGCGCATCGGATCAACGACAAATCGACCATGGCCTTCGCGGTGTAACCGCGGCGGAACATCGGCTCCCTACCCTCGGAGGATGGACACCCCGCCGCTTCCGCCCGAGCCCCCTCCGCCGCCCCCGGTGGCGGCCAGCGCGCAGCGTGCCGTGGCCGCCGCCCTCGACCTCATCGCGACCGCCGACCGGCCCGGGCTGTGGGCCACCCTCCGCGCGGGCGAGGACGTCCTCGTCGACGCCAAGGCCGTTGACGACCACGGCGGCCTCCCGCTCGCGGGGCTGCTCGCGGCCGCCGAGGACACCCTCTCACCCACCGCGGACCCGGTCCGGCGGCTGGCCGAGGCCGGCGCCGTCGTCCTCGGCACCGCCCGCGGCGCGCCGGCCGCGGCCGAGCTGGTGGCGCTCGGGCTGATCGACCTGGCCCTCACCACGCAGGTGCCCCGGCATCCGGACGTCGTGTGCCTCACGCCGACCGCCGGACTGCTCCCCGCGGCCGGCGCCGTCGTCGCCGGGACGCTCGCCGACGGCTGCCGCGCGCTGACCGCCATGACCGACCCCGGCGCCTGGCCCGCCGACGTCCGCCTCGCCGCCGGTGAACGTCCCCGGCTCACCGTCTCGCACCAGCACCGGACCGCGCTGCGCCACGCGGTGGGGGAGCTGCTCGTCGCCGGCGTTGAAGTGACCACTGTGGACACCGGAACCGCGATGGTCCCCATCGGACAGCGTCCCGGGACGTCCGACGGCCCGCAGGTCACCGCGCACGGCGTGCGCTTCCTCGGCCGTCCCTTCGACGACCAGGTGCTCCTCGACCTCGCCGCCCTGCTCACCGGCGAACAGCTGAAGAACCCTTACCCCGCAACGGGAACCGCTCTCATCGTGTTCGGGGCGCACCTGCGCGGTCAACCACGCAACGTCGAGCTGCGCGACCTCGGCGCCCGCTTCACCGGCGACGTCCGCACGGCGCCCCGTTACCGGATGCGAGCCCTCGACGGCCAAGCCGGCGTGCACCCGAGCGACGACGGCGCGGCGCTGCTCGGCGAACGGTGGCTGCTCGCCCCGGGCGGCCTCGCGCGGTTCCGGGCCGCGCTGCCGCCGCCGATGACGCTCGGCCCGGTCGAACTGGACGACGGCGAAACCGCCACCGCACTGCTCAACCACCTGGCACCAGGTCCCGACATCACGGAGTTCGGGGACTGGCGGGCCTACCTGCGTCATCGGACCGCGACCCGGCGAGGGCCCGGTTGATGCCGCGCACCAGCCCGGGCCCGTGCAGGGCGAACCCGGTGTAGAGCTGGATCAGGCTCGCGCCGGCGTCCAGCATCCGGCGCGCGTCGTCGCCGGTCGAGATCCCGCCGACGCCGATGATCGGCACCGTGCCTTCGGTGTGCCGGTGCACGAACTCCACGACCTCCCGCGCCCGCTCGGTGAGCGGCCTGCCGGACAGCCCGCCGGTCTCCGCGCCCACCGCGGCCTCGTCCGCGGCCAGCCCGTCCCGGCCCAGCGTGGTGTTGGTCGCGATGATTCCGGACACGCCGTGCTCGTCGCACACCTCGAGCACCTCGGCGAGCGCGTCGTCGGTCAGGTCGGGCGCGACCTTGACCAGCAGCGGCGTCGCCGGCTTCCCGGCCGCCGCGGCCAGCTCCTCACCGGTGCGGCCCAGCTCGGCGAGCAGCTCGGCCAGCGCCTCCCGGTCCTGCAGCGCCCGCAAGCCGGGGGTGTTGGGGGAGCTGACGTTGATCGCGAAGTAGTCCGCCCACGGGTACAGCGCCCGCAGCGACTCCTGGTAGTCGGCGACCGCCTCCTCCAGCGGGGTCACTTTGGACTTGCCGATCGACACGCCCAGCGGGATGTCCGGTTTCCCCTTGGCGGCCAGGCGTTGCGCGAGCGCGGCCGCGCCGGAGTTGTTGAACCCCATGCGGTTGATCACCGCGTCGCTGTGCGGCAGCGTGAACAGCCGCGGCTTCGGGTTGCCCGGCTGGGCGAGCCGCGTGACGGTGCCCACTTCGACGAACCCGAACCCGAGCGCGGGCCACGCGGCCAGCGCGCGCCCGTCCTTGTCCATCCCGGCGGCCAGGCCGACCCGGTTCGCGAACCGTAGCCCGAACAACGTCACCGGGTCCGAGACGGCGAACCGGCGCCGCGCCGCGGCCAGCGCGGGCGGGACGTCGGCGAGCCGGGACAGCACGCGGAGGGTGCGTTCGTGCACCTTCTCGGGGTCGTTGTCGTTGAGCCGGTAGAGCGCGGGACGGATCAGCCTGTCGAAGAGCACGTCCCCATCTTCGCTCAGCGCCGTTTCCACTCCGACGACAGCATGGCGTAGACGAGCTCGTCGGTCCATTCGCCCTTGACGAGCTCGTTCTCCCGCAGGTGCGCCTCGCGCCGCATGCCCAGCCCCTCCATCAGGGACGCCGAGGCCACGTTGCGGCTGTCGCAGCGGCCGTGGATGCGGTGCAGGCCCAGTTCGTCGAAGCCGAGCCGGAACAGCTCGGTGGCCGCCTCGGCGGCGTAGCCCTTGCCGTGGTGCTGGGGGTGGAACACGACCCCGATCTCGCCGCTGGCGTGTTCGCGGCTGGTCCACCACAGGGTGAGGTCGCCGATCAGCTCACCGGTGTCGATCAGCTCGACGGCGATGGCCAGGTACTCGCCGGGCTCGGTCAGTGTCGAGCGGGCGATCTTGTCCTCGAGGACGGCCGCGGTTTCGGCGCGCGTGCGCGGTTCCCAGTAGAGGTACCGCGTGACGTCCGGACGGGACTGGAAGGAGTGCAGCGCGTTCAGATCCGCCTTCTTGAACGGACGGAGGATCAGCCGTGCGGTCTTCAGCGGGTACGCGGGCTGCAGCACCGGCGAAGGATAGCGCGCCCCGGACGATCTTCGGGGGCGTTTCCCGGCGAATTAGGGGATTGGGGGGAACCCCCGGCGCGACTCCCGACCGTCGTCAGCCGTTCGGGCCCGAGCCGGACCAGTGCTCGGAAACGCCGGGGGGCGGTGGCTGTCTGGTATTCACCAGCAGTCCAGGGTGTGGCATCCGCTAGCGGACAGCCACCTCACGAGTCCCGTTGCTACACAACTTTGGACCACCTCCTTTCCCGTGTACCAGCAACGCTAGGCGTGCCGGTGCCCCTGCGGCAACTGCATTTCCGGGCAGGCGGGCGTGGTCGTTCTCACCCGCCCGGCGGGGCGCCGACGGGAATTTTCCTTCCGCCCCGCCTCGCCCACTGGATCGATCAATGCCGAGGTGCCGCGTTTCGAGCCACCCGGGCAGGTGTACCCGATCAGGTGACCGGGGGGCTGGTCGCACCAACGGGAGAGAATGCGATGTCCACGTCCGTGGTCGTTCTGATCGTCGTCGTCGCGATCGTGGTGATCCTCGGGATCGCCCTGCTGGCCCGCGCCCAGGTGCGGCGCAGGCGCCTGCAGGAGCGGTTCGGGCCCGAGTACGAGCGGGCCGTCGAGGGTGGCAAGAGCAAGCGGGCCGCCGAGCGCGACCTGGCCGAGCGGGAGAAGCGGCACAGCGAGCTGGACATCCGGCCGCTGCCGGAGACCGCCCGCCAGCGCTACCGGCAGCAGTGGTCGCTGGTGCAGCAGCAGTTCGTCGACCGGCCCGGCGGGGCCATCCTGGAGGCCGACCGCCTGCTCACCTCGCTGATGGCCGAGCGCGGCTACCCGACCGAGGGCTACGAGCAGCAGCACCGGGACCTGTCCGTCGAGCACGCCGGCACGATCGAGCACTACCGCCGCGCCCACGACATCACGCAGGGCCACCAGCAGACCGAGGCGTCCACCGAGGACCTGCGCAAGGCGATGGTCCACTACCGGCAGGTGTTCGAGGACCTGCTCGGCGACGCCGACGTGCGGCCGGAGGGGGACCGTCACCATGCGCGCTGAGGACCGCACCGCCGGCGGCCCGGCCACCGACGACCTGGTGGCGCCCCGCACCGGGGAACCGCGGCGGGAAAACCCAGTCGCGCAGCAGGATCCAGTCGCGCAGCAGGATCCAGCGTCGCAGGAGACGCCCGCGCAGCCGATGGCCGAACAGCCGGCCGGGCGCACCCTGCCGGCCGAGGCCGCGGCGAGTCAGGGCGTGACCGAGGAACCGGCCGCCCGGCACGACGATGGCGAGGAGCGGGTCGAGCTGTTCTGCCCCGAGCAGGTCAGCGCGTTCCGCGACCGCTGGCGCGAGGTGCAGACCTCGTTCGTCGACGATCCACAGCGGACGCTGCGGGACGCCGACCAGCTGGTGGCCGAGGTCATGCAGGCGCTCGCGCGGACCTTCGCCGACCACAAGCACGGGCTGGAGGCCCAGTGGCAGCGTGGTGAGGCCGCCACCGAGGACCTGCGGCTGGCGCTGCGGCGCTACCGCACGTTCTTCAACGAGCTGCTGCGCAGCTGAGGCGAGGGCCCGCGCTGGCAGCGCGGGCAGAACCAGGTGGGGCGCGCCTGGACGTCGTGAGGGTCCCGGCCCTGGTCTTCGACCCGGAGCCGGCCCCCGCACCGGAAGCAGCCCTGCCTGGTCCGCTCGTACACCCAGTTCCGGCGGCCGCGGGCGAGGTCGCCTGTGGTGCTCTGCTCGTGCCGCCAGGCGTTGGCCAGCAACAGCTTCCGCGCCAGCCGGACCACCTTCGCTGCGTCCAATTCGGACACCGGTGTCCACGGCGTCACGCCGAGCAGGAAGCAGATCTCGCACTTGTAGAGGTTGCCGACCCCGGCCATCACGCGCTGGTCGAGCAACGCGAGCCCGAGCTCCCGGCCCGGTTCGCTCGTCAGCGCCGCCACCGCGCGGGCCTCGTGCTCGTCGCTCCACTGTGGATCGAGCAGGTCCGGCCCGAGGTGGCCGACCAGGCGGGACTCCTCGGCGGTGGGCAGCAGTTCCAGGTCGTGCACGCGGAACCCGACGACCTGCACCCCCTCGGCCTCCAGCACGACCCGCGCGTGGTGCGCCGGGTGCCGCCAGCGGGAACCGGGCCGGGTGATCTCCCACGAGCCGTCCATCTTCAGGTGGCTGTGCAGGCTCAGGTCCGGCGAGAAGCGGAAGAACAGGTGCTTGCCCACCGTGCGCACGCCGAGCACCGTCGAGCCGGCCAGGTCGGTGGTGGCCAGCGCCGGGTGCCGGAAGTCGGTGCGCGTCAGCACCCGGCCGGCGAGGGCCTTCTCGACCTTCTTGCCGGCCAGGAAGACCGTGTCACCTTCGGGCATCGTCCGCTGTCCGGGCGATCCGGGGGATCGGGCCGGTGCTCTCGGCGGGCTGCTCCCGGTCGATGCGGTGCCGTCCGGCGCGGTTGGAGCGCAGGATCTTGGCCAGCACCATGTTGAAGGTCAGCGCGACCTCCTGGGCGCCGGGGGAGTGCCACTCGTGGATCGGGCTGCACGCGCCCTGCGCCTGCTGCACCGCGAGCCGGTCCGGGATCGCCGTGGGCATCACCAGGCCGCCGAAGGACTCGCGCAGCTCGGCGATGCGGAACTGGTGCTCGTGCGAGCGCGGCCGGAGCCGGTTCACCAGCACCCCGGCCGCCTTGAGGTCCGGGTTGTGCTCGTCGCGGATCCGCTCGATCGCCTCCAGCGCGCGCTGTGCCCCGCTGACCGCGTACATCGTCGGCTCGGTGACCAGGATCGCGCTGTCGGCGGCGACCAGGGCCGACTTCGTCAGCCGCCCCAGCGAGGGCGGGCAGTCCAGGATCGCCAGCTCGTACGGGCGGCCCCGCAGCGGGCGCTCGTGCAGCTCGTCCAGCGCCAGGGAGAGGTTGCCGACCTTGTCGTCGTGCGGCCCCGGCTCGTTGAGCAGTTCGAGTTCCTCCGCGCCGACCAGCACGTCGACCTCGGGGCTCCACGCGCTCGGCGCCACGGCCTGCCGCAGCACGTCGCGGACCGGGGTGGCGAGCACGTCGGCCAGCGTGGCCTCGGTGTAGGGCGGGTCGAGGGTGGCGGTGGCGTTGCCCTGCGGGTCGAGATCGGCCACCAGCGTGCGCGCTCCCCTACGGAGCGCAGCCGAGGCGATGCCCAGCGCGACCGTGGTTTTGCCGACACCACCCTTGAGGCTGAGTACGGCGACCGTGTGCACGGGGTCGAGCGTAGCCGGAGTGCCACGGCGAGCGCCCGGACCGGGCTCACTACGCTGTCCGCCATGCGAACGGACACCGGGACAGCACGCGGCTCCGGCACGGTCTGGCGGGCACTGCGGGCCGAGCTCGACCGGGCGCGGGAACGAGGCACGAGCGAACCCGCCGTCGTCGACGTCGGCGGAGGCAGCGGGGTCTGGGCGGTGCCGCTGGCCGCCGAGGGCTGCCGGGTGACGGTGGTCGAGCCGAGCCCGAACGCGCTCGCGACGCTGCGGCGGCGCGCCGAGGAGGCCGGCGTCGGCGGGGCGATCACCGTCGTCGCCGACGACACCGACGCGCTCGCCGCGCGGATCCCGGCCGGTTCCGCCGACCTGGTGCTGGCGCACGGGCTGCTCGAGGTCGTCGACGACCCGGCCGCGGTGGCCGGTGCGCTGGCCGGGATCGTCGCGCCGGGCGGCGCGGTGTCCGTGCTGGCCGCGAACCGGCACGCCGCGGCGCTGCACCGCGCGCTCGGCGGCCGCGTGCGTGAGGCGCACGCGCTGCTGACCAGCTCCGACGGCGTGCTCGCGGACGACGGGGAGACGCTGCTGCGCCGCTTCGACGCCGACGGCCTGCGCGGCCTGCTGGCGGGCGCGGGCCTGCGCGTCGAGCTGATCCAGGGCGACGGCGTGGTGTCGGACGTGCTGGGGGAGGTCGAGTCGGAGCAGTACACCGCCGACGACCTCGCCGACTTCGAGGCCGCCGCGGGCGCGATCCCGCCGCTGCGCGACCTCGCCAGCCGCCTGCACCTGCTCGCCCGGCTCTGACCGGAATTGTCGGACCCCCTGCGTAGGCTCGTCCGCGATGGGTAGGAACGCGGCCCTGCCGGCCGGATACGAGCGGTTCCGGGTGAGCGCGGGGCACACGCCGGACGACACCGGGTGCGGTCTGCTGCACGTCGACATGGACGCGTTCTTCGCGGCCGTCGAGCTGCGCACGCGGCCGGAGCTGGTCGACAAGCCGGTGATCGTGGCGGGCGCGGGCCCGCGCTCGGTGGTGACGTCGGCGAACTACCCGGCGCGTGAGTACGGCGTGCGCGCGGCCATGCCGGTCGCGGTGGCGCGCCGGCTGTGCCCGCACGGGGTGTTCCTGCCGCCGACGCACGGGCTCTACGGCGAGGTGTCCAAGGGTGTGATGGCGATCTTCCGCGAGCTGACGCCGCTCGTGGAGCCGCTGAGCCTGGACGAGGCGTTCCTGGACGTCAGCGGCGCGCTGCGGCGGCTGGGGGAGACGCCGGCGGGCATCGCCGCGCTCATCCGCCGCCGGGTCCGGGACGAGCACGGCATCACCTGCTCGGTCGGGGTGGCTTCGGTGAAGTTCGTGGCGAAACTGGCCTCGGGCATGGCGAAGCCGGACGGCGTGGTGGTTGTGCCCGCCGGGCAGACCCTGTCGTTCCTGCACCCGCTGCCGATCTCCGCGCTGTGGGGCGTGGGGAAGAAGACCGAGGAGAACCTGCGGCGGCTCGGGCTGGCCACGATCGCCGACATCGCGGCGGCCCCGCCGGCGCGGCTGCGCAAGGCGGTCGGCAACGCCGCGGCCGAGCACCTGCACGCGCTGGCGCACGGGCGCGACGAGCGGGGCGTGGTGGTCGACTCGCCCGAGAAGTCGCTGGGCGCCGAGCACACCTTCGACACCGACCAGCGCGATCCGCGGGTGCTGGAGCGCGAGCTGCTGCGGCTGTCCGAGCGCGTCGCGGAGAGCCTGCGGCGGCGCGGGCTGCGCGGCCGCACCGTGTCGATCAAGGTGCGGTTCGCCGACTTCCGCACGATCACGCGGGCGCGCACCCTGCCCGCGGCCACCGACGTGGCGCGGGTGATCCACTCGACGGCCGTGGCGCTGCTGGCGGAAGCGGTCGCCGGGGCCGATGTCCGCCTGCTCGGGGTGCGGGTGGAGGGGCTGACCGGGGAGGCCGAGCCGGAGCAGCTGACCTTCGACCAGCCCGCGCCGCGCTGGCGGGACGCCGAGCTGGCGGCGGACGTGGCGCGGTCGAAGTTCGGCTCTGCCGCGGTGCGTCCGGCGTCACTGCTCGTGCCGGACCCTGACCCTCCTCGGGGGGAACCCTGAGCCGTGTGAAACGTTGAGCACAGGGACGACGACAGCCCAGCAAGACCACCAGCGCCCAGGCCGGCGGGGAGATTTGAGCCAAACGGGGCACAGGTTGGAGCGGGATCGGGTAGTCCTGATCGCGAAGGACTCGTATCCTGGAGAGTGACACCACTAGGGGTGTCTGTTGGGTCCAGGACGTTGCGCGGCCCGGCGCCCGCGACAGCTGTGCCGGAGGAGGAAAGATGCCACTCTCCGAGCATGAGCAGCGGCTGCTCGACCAGATCGAGCGCGAGCTCTATGCCGAGGACCCCAAGTTCGCGTCTACGGTGCGCGGTGCCCGGTTCCGCCGGCCCGCCCGCCGCCGCCGAATCCAGGGGATCGCGCTGTTCGTCGTCGGTGTCGCCCTGCTCGTACTGGGTGTGATGGTGCGGGCTCTGTGGGTCGCCGACGTGCCGTTGATGAGCGTGTTCGGTTTCGTCGTGATGTTCGCGGGCGTCCTGCTCGCGGTCATGTCCGGACGTGGTGGGGGCGACGGCAAGCAGGGCGGTGCCAAGGCCGCCAAGGCCAAGAGCTCCTTCACACAGCGGATGGAAGAGCGCTTCCGCCAGCGGTTCGAAGAGCAGTAGTTCGTCTCCGCGAGGTGCCTACGCCCGGACGGGCGTAGGCACTTTCGCATGGTCGCCCTCAGCGTGACGCGGGACGGCGCCGCCGGTGCGCGACCGCGGCGCCGAGCACGCCCGGGGTGGCTCCGGGTGGAGGCTGGTCTTTCGCGGCGCGGCCGGGAGTGCGGCGCTCAAGACCGCGCGCGGGTGCTGGTCCGAACCGTCAGGCGCCAAGTCCCGCTGTCCTGCGCGTCCGCGCCGAGGGCGATCAGCGCGCACGCCCGGCCCTGGTCGTGCAGCGACTGGGTGATCGTCGTCAGGCCTTCCCGGTCCGCCTCCGGTCCGTCGTCCCACCCGCCCACCGCCACGTCCGCCGGCACGCGCAGCCCGCGGCGGCGTGCCGCGTCGAGGACGGCGAACGCGAGCTGGTCGCTCATCGCCACCACCGCGTCGGCGCCGGTGTCCAGCAGCGCGTCGGCCTGCGCGGCCGCTTCCGCCCGGTCGTTGCGGGCCACCACGGCCACCGGCAGCGCGCGGATGTCCAGGCCCGCGTCCCGGCAATGCTCGACGACGCCGCGGAGCCGGTCGCGCGTCACCGGGAACTCCACGCCCTCCGGGTCCGGCCCGGTTGCCATCCGCGCGGTGCGGTCGCGGCCGAAGGGGAAGCTCAGCACCGCGGGCCGTGCCGCGCCGGCGAAGACGTGCGCGGCCAGTTTCCGCGCCGAGGCCCGGTTGTCGATCGTGACCACCCGCGCGCCGTCCACGGCCGGGCCGCCGTGCACCGCCACCGGCTTGCCCCGGCCGGTCACCACGGGGAGCACCGGATCGCTGTCGGCGGTGGTCCAGAGGATGTAGCCGTCCACCGACGCCGACGTCACGCGCTCGACGTCGGTGTCCTCGCCGGTGGTCGGGATCAGGTTCAGCCCCGTCCCGCGCTCCCGGCAGACCTCGGCGACCCCGGTCAGGAAGCTGCGGGCCTGCGGGTCCTCGAAGGCGTAGGCGAGGTGCTCGCCCAGCACCACCCCGATCGTGCCGGTGCGACGTCGCCGCAGTGACCGCGCCGTCGGGTCGGGGCCGCGGTAGCCCAGCTCGGCGGCGACCGCGCGCACCCGGCGCAGCGTCTCCGGCGCGACGCGGTCCGGCTGGTTGTAGCAGTACGACACCGTCATCGGCGAGACGCCGCTGCGGCGCGCCACCTCGGCCATGGTGACTCGGGACGTTCCCGGGCTGGACATGCCCCAAGCCTATCTGTGTATCGTTACACAATGCGAGCCGGAAGGACGAGCGTGGCGCTCTCGACGCTCAGCGCCGCGTGCTTCGTGTCCGTGACCTCGGAAAACCTGCCGGTCGCCCTGCTACCGCAGCTGGCGGCGGGGTTCGGCGTGCCCGGCTCTGCCGTCGGGCTGCTCATGACCGGCTACGCGGTGGTGGTCGCGGTGTCGGTCGTCCCGCTGGTCGCGCTGACGACCCGCTGGGACCGCCGCACGGCCGTGCTGGTCACGGTCGGGGCGATCGCGGTGTCGAACCTGTTGCTGGCGCTCGCGCCCGGGTACGCCGTCGCGGTGCTCGCCCGGGTGGTCGCGGCGGCCGGGCACGGGGTGTTCTGGTCGGTGGTCGCGCCGATGGCCGCCCGGCTGCTCGGGCCGGACCGGGCAGGCCGCGCCACCGCGGTGGTCTTCGCCGGGAACTCGCTGGCGTTCCTCTTCGGGCTGCCGCTGACCTCCTGGCTGGCGGGAACGATCGGCTGGCGGGCCACGGTCCTCGCGGTGGCCGCCGCGGCGGCGCTGTCGGCGGTGGTGATCCGCGCGACGGTCGAACCGATGCCTGCCGGGCCGCGGACGTCGCCGCGCGGGTCGCTGAACCGTGCCCTCCTGCCGGTCAACCTGACCACGCCGGTGGTGGTGACCGGGCACTTCGCCGTGTTCACCTACATCACCGCGATCATCGCGGAATCCGTTCACCTCACCGGCCCGGCGATCTCGGGCCTGCTGTTCGCGCACGGTGTGGCGGGCCTGCTCGGCCTGGTCCTGTTCGGCAGGCGGGTGGACAGCCACCCGCGCGGCACCGCGCTGCTCGTCACGGCCGGTCTCGCGGCGACCATGCTCCTGCTGCTGTGCGCCGGATCCGGGGTGGTCGCGGCCGCCGCGGTCGTGTTGTGGGCGGTGCCCGCCGGCGGTATCGGCGTGGTGCTGCAGGCCGCCGTGCTGCGCGTGGCGGACCGGCCGGACCTGGCGTCCGCGGTCTACATCGTCGCCTTCCAGGCCGGCATCGCCGGGGGCGCCGCGGTGGGCGGCGCCGCCCTCGACCACGGCGCCCTGCCCGCCGCGACGGCGCTGGCCGCGGGGTGCGGGCTCGCCGCCACCCTCGTCGTCCGCCGGACCGCCGCGTTCCGGCGAACGTGACGAGCCGTCAGCGCCTGCGGAAGACCGACCGCGGGAAGAGCCGCCCGCGCCAAGACATCGGCGCGTTGCGCTGCAGGCTGCGGCGCAGGCCCTCGAACGCCGCGGCGAAGTCGTCGCCGGTGGACTGGCTGGGGGAGTACCACGAGCGCTCCACCGCGCCGACCACCGTGCGCAGGTCGTTCTTCCCGGCGTCGTCCAGGTTGTGCTGCACGGCCACCTTCTGCGCCGCCGAGCGCACCGTGTCGCTCGCCGGGATCGGAATGCCACGGTCGGCGCACTCGTCCATCAGCTCCGCCCACGCCGCGTCCGCCGCGCCCGGCTGGTGGGACGTGATCGCGGCCAGGCGGCGGCGCCGGTGGATCTCCCGCAGCACCGCGGGGGCCAGCCCGGCCACCGCGACCAGCAGCAGCACCAGCGCCAGCACCCAGTGCACCAGCCACGCGGTGAGCACCACGGCGACCAGCCACGCCGCGGCCGCGGCCAGCGGCAGCCAGGACGCCGTCCGCCCGCGGAGCCTGCGGATCGCGACGAACGCGCCGACCGTCAGTGCCACCGCGATCAGCACCAGCACCAGCGCGATCCACCCGGTCCAGCCAGGCGCCGAGCCCGCGGGAGCGGCCTGCGTGCCGCCCGGGTTGGCGGCGCTGCCCTGGGTCTCGGGCGCCCCGGTCGGCGCGACCCGCGTGGTCGACACGCTCGGCACGTCCTGCTCCTCCGAGTCCGAGGACCCGCTGGAGGTGGTGCCGGACTGCAGGTAGGGCGGGACGTAGCCGCGGCCGTCGGAGCGCGGCGTCGGGTCGAAGCTGACCCAGCCCAGGTCGCCGAAGTACACCTCGACCCAGGCGTGCGCGTCCTGCGAGGTGATCATGCGCGAGTCGCCGTCGGCGTAGCCGGAGGTGAAACCCACCGCGACCCGGGACGGGATGTTCAGCACCCGCAGCATCACGGCCATCGCGGAGGCGAACTGCTCGCAGAAGCCGCGCTTGCCGTTCAGCAGGAAGTCGGCCAGCGCGTCGCTGTCGGTCGCGGCCGCTGTCTCGGTGTCGTAGGTGAACCCGTTCTCGGCGCTGAAGTACCGCCAGATCGCGCTCGCCCGGTCGAAGTCGGTGGTCGCGCCGGCCGACAGGTTGTGCGCGAGGCTGACCACGCGCGGGTCGACGCCGGTGATCTGGCTGTAGCTCGCCGGGATGTCGGCGCCGCGGGCGGTGGCCGACTCCAGCTGGTCCTTCGTCGGCTCGGCCAGCGACGCGGTCTCCACGTAGGCCGGGATCCGCTGCTTGCGCTCGCTGAACACGGCGCCGCTGGTCGGGTCGTAGTACCAGCCCTGGCCGACGCCCTGCAGGCCGCGCAGCTGCCCGTACACCGGCATCCACACGTCGACCCAGTTCAGCGGCTCGATCTGGATCTGGCGGGCCTCGCCCGCGCCGTCGTCGCCGGGCGCGGCGGGCAGCGGCTGGTTCGCCGGGAAACCGGCGGGCATGGGACCGTCCGGCAGGCTCCAGCCGCGGTTGGGCCGGTACGTGTCGAGCGTGAACGCGCGCAGGAGGCGCTTGTCGTTGCCGAGGCCGCGGACGCGGAACAGGTCCACCGTGCTGCCCTGGTCGAGCATGCCGCGCAGCGAGGTGAACGGGTTGACGCCCAGCCCGCCGGAGCCGGCGCCCGCGCCGCTGCGGCCGCTGCCGGGCAGGCGCCCGACGGTGCCGACGGCGGTGAGCGCGGTGCCCGCGACCAGGCCCAGCACCAGGGCGACCGCGACGACGGCCACCGGCGCGGACGCGGCGGCAGGGGCGTTGCCGAGGCCGGGGGCGTCGCGGTTGCGCCAGCGGCGGTGGCGGTGGTTGCCGTCGACGGCGAGCAGGCCCGCGAAGGCCGCCGCGCCGAGCAGGAACGTCCACCACGGGAGCATGTCGTCGGCCAGCGAGGCGGGCACCGCGTAGACGCACAGCAGCACCAGGCCGGTGGCGGCGGGCGCGGAGGCGGCGACCGCGAGGGTGTCGACGAGCACCGCGACCAGGCCGATCGCGATGGTCACCAGGCAGAGGATCGGCGGGGTCGACTCGACCGGCGGCAGGCCTGTGCGGATCTGCTCGAACGCCGCGGTGAGCACGCCGTTGATCTCGCCGAACGCGGCGGGGCCCGGGATGACGCCGAGGATGCCGCTGCTGGTGAACACGCCGGTGATCAGCAGCAACAGCACGACGAGCTGGGCCAGCCCGACGACGGCGGTCGGGGTGCGGATGGCCCGCAGCGCGAGCCCGGTGGCGGCGACGAGCACGACGGCGACCGTGACGTACCCGAGCCAGCCCACCCCGCCGACGACGCCGGTCAGCGAGGTGGAGGCGCACAGGGTGGCCACCCCGGCGGCGATCGGCGCGAGGACGGAGCCCCGCCACTGCGGGGGCGGCTCGACGACGCGCTGCGTGGGCCGGTGCAGCTCCGGCTGCCCCGGCGGCGGGGCGTCGGGCTGCTGATCGGGCCGCGGCGGGCGGCCGGTCAGGGTGGTCACAGCGTTCCCCCGAAGATGCGGTGTGCTGGAGCGGAGCGCTCCGGCCGTGCGGAAGCAGGCGCCCGGCGCGCCGGACGGAGAACTCGCGCGCTTGGGCGTGGGATTCGCGGCGCTGGGTGTGGGATTCGCGCGCGGAGGGCGCTCGCAGGGCACCTCCGATCAAGGAGTCCCGCCCGGCGGGCCGAACGGGGAACTCGCGCGTTTGAGCGCAGAACTCGCGCACCTGAGTGTGGGATTCGCGGCGCTGGGTGTGGGATTCGCGCGGGCAGGGTGCTCACAGCGCACCTCCGACCGAGAAGTCCCGCCCGGCGGGCCGAACGGGGAACTCGCGCGTTTGAGCGCAGAACTCGCGCACCTGAGTGTGGGATTCGCGGCGCTGGGTGTGGGATTCGCGCGGGCAGGGTGCTCACAGCGCACCTCCGACCGAGAAGTCCCGCCCGGCGGGCCGAACGGAGAACTCGCGCGTTTGAGCGCAGAACCGCGGCGCTGAGCGTGGGACTCGCGCGCGGAGGGCGCTCACAGCGCACCTCCGATCAGCGAGCCTCGCCCGGCGGCCGTGCGGCACAGGTCGGCCCACACCTGCGGCATCGAGGTGTTCGGGCCGGCCACCACGACTCCCCAGCCCGCCGCGCGCAGCAGTGCCGCCGATTCCTCCGTCGCCGCCGCGCGGTGCTCGGGCGCGCTCACCCCGCCGGACCACGCCGGGGTGTCCAGCAGGACCGCCAGGCTCCGGATGCCACGCGGCCGGAACCGCGCCAGCTCGGTCACCGCCTGGTTCGACACGGTCCCCAGGATCGCGATCAGCTCCTGCCCCTCGGCCGGGTCGTGGCCTGTCGTCAGGTCGCGCTGGTGCGCCGGCTGCAGCGCGGCGAGCGCGTCGAGCAGGACGTTGTCGTAGCCCTCGCCGCCGTCGCCGGGCACGTCCGCCAGCGGTTTGCCGTGCTCGGTGACCAGGCGGACCCGGTGCCCGGCCCGCCGCACGTGCAGGCACACGCTCGCGGCGAACGAGATCGCCCACTCCAGGCTCGCGGCCGGGCCGGTGCCGTGGTGCGCGGCGGCCCGGTGGTCCAGCAGGACGGTGGTCCCGCCGCGCCACGGCCGCTCCTCGACCCGCACCATGATCTCGTCGCGCCGGGCGGTGGAGCGCCAGTGCACCTTGCGCAGGTCGTCGCCCTGGCGGTACTGCCGCACCACCACGTCGGTCTCGCCCTGGCCGGCGCGCAGCCGCACGCTGCCGTCGTCGCCCGCGCCGATCCCGGCGCCGCTGGGCAGCCCCCACAGGGACACCACCTTCGGCACCACGACCAGCCGCGAGTGCGCGATCAGCTCGCGGTCGAACTCGCACAGGCCGAACGGGTCGGTCAGCGTCGCGCGCAGCGGGCCGACCTGCTGGATCCCGCGCATCATCGGCTGGATCGGGTAGCGCAGCGCGATGACCCGCCCGTGCGGCAGCCGCTCCACGACGAACCGCGGCCGCGAACCCAGCGCGTAGGGCACGCCGTCCTCGAGCAGCACCTCACCGGCCGGCAGCTTGCCGTCGCGCCACAGCGCCAGCTCCACCTCGCCGGCCGAACCGGCCGAGACCCGCTCGGGCAGCAGCTGCGGGACGCGCCGATGCGCACCCGCGACGCCGCGATGAACAGGGCGACCAGCAGCGGCAGCGCGATCACGAACACGGCGACCCGCAACAGGTCCCGCTCGTTGAGCACCACCGCGCACACCGCGGCCGCCACGCCGGCGGCGAGCAGGCACCGCCCCCGCGTGGTCAGCCCGGACAGCGACCGGAACACGGCCGTCTACCGGCGGCCGGCGGTCTGCGGGTGACCGCCCTGGGGCACCGGGACCCGGTGCAGCACCGCGCGGACCACGTCGGTGGCGGAGCGGCGGGCCGCGTGCGCCTCCGTGGTCAGCACCAGCCGGTGCGCGAGCACCGGGACGGCGACCGCGTGCAGGTCGTCCGGGACGACGAAGTCGCGGCCGGACAACGCGGCCTGGGCGCGCGCCGAGCGGACCAGCTGCAGCGTGGCCCGCGGCGACGCGCCGAGCCGGATCTCCGGCACCTGCCGCGTGGCGGCCACCAGGTCGACGGCGTACTTGCGTACGTCCGGCGCGATGTGCACCCCGCGGACCTGCTGGATGAGGCGGTGCAGGGTGGCCGCGTCGGACACCGGCTGCAGGTCGGCCAGCGGGTCGTGACCGGAGTGCTCGTCGACCATGGCCAGCTCGGCCTGCTGGTCCGGGTAGCCGATCGACACGCGCGCGGTGAACCGGTCGCGCTGCGCCTCGGGCAGGGCGTAGGTGCCCTCCATCTCGATCGGGTTCTGGGTGGCGATCACCATGAAGGGGTCGTCCAGGCGGTAGGTCGTGGTGTCGACCGTGACCTGCTTCTCCTCCATGCACTCCAGCAGCGCCGACTGGGTCTTCGGCGACGCGCGGTTGATCTCGTCGCCCACCACGATGTTGGCGAACACCGGGCCGGGCCGGAACTCGAAACCGCCGGTCTGCCGGTTGTAGATGGACACCCCGGTGACGTCGCTGGGCAGCAGGTCGGGCGTGAACTGGATGCGGCTGACCGTGCAGTCGATCGACCGGGCGAGCGCCTTGGCCAGCGAGGTCTTGCCGACGCCCGGCACGTCCTCGACCAGGAGGTGGCCCTCGGCCAGAAGCGTCACCAGCGCGACGCGCACCACCTCGGGCTTGCCGACGAGCACCCGCTCGACGTTGGCCGCGATCCGGCGCATGGTCTCGTGCAGCTCACCGTGCCCGTTGTGGCTGATGGGCAGGCCGTGCGCGGGGCTCGCGCCGCCGGGGTGGTACGGCGCTTGCCCGGGCGCCTGCTCGCCGGTGTACTCCCCGGGCGATGCAGGCTGTGTCCTCGACGTCACTCGACCTCCTGGTGCCGAAGCCCTTTTTCAAAACCGGAACACGGGTGCGGCCCGCCTGAACCGCGCCGCGGCGCGGAAGGATCTCACAGCCGGGGACGGAGGTGACGCCCGCGGTCGCCCGCCCCGGCACCCAGCCTGGCATCCAGTGTGTCAAACCCCGGCCAAGTCGGTCCAAGAACCCTGAAATCGATTCGGGCGCTATGCTGCGTTCCGGAACCGGTCGGCTACCGAGAGGTGCGAACAGAACCGATGACCGACACGCGCGGCGGCCTGAACGTGAACGCGGGGGCGTTCGCGGTCTCGCCCGAGCTGGCGGCCGGGGCCTACCAGCAGATCAGCCAGCTGCAGGACGTCGTCGGCGAAATGGTGCGCGAGGCCAGGGTGCTGGGCCGCACCGTGCCGCTGGGCGGCGGGTACGCCGGCGAGGTCGGCGAGTTCATGGCCCGCTACGGCCTGGGCGGTCCCGGTTCGGCCGCCGACTCGCTGATCCGGTTCGGCCAGGAGCTGGAGACGCTCAAGACGAACATCCGCCGCGCGCTGCAGCGGTACTCGGACAGCGACGACGACGCCGCCGAGGGCGTCGACTGCAGCGGTGGCTGAGCGGATGCGCGGTGTGGTGGTCGTGCTCGCCGGGGCCGGGCTGCTGCTCGCCGCGTGCGGGCAGCCGGCTTCGCAGCCCGCGGCGCCGCCGTCGTCCGCGTCCGTGCCTTCGTCGCCGAGCGCGCCGCCGTCGCCGCCCGGGCTGGCCGGGTTGAAACCGTGCGAGCTGCTGTCCGCGACCGACCGCTCCACCGCCGGGCTGACCTCGCTGGGCGAGGAGAAGACGATCGGCGCGGACCGGGCCTGCGACTGGACCGAGCCCGGCACGTTCGGCGTCACCGTCACGCTCGCCGAGAACGCCCCGCTGAACTCGCTGGAGATCGACAAGGGCACCGGCAAGCGCGTGACCGTCGGGGCGCACAAGGGTTTCCGGGTGTCCGACCGCAGCGCCGGGGACGGCACCTGCGCGGTCCTGCTCGGCGTGGGCCAGGAGGCCAGCGTGCAGGTGGACGTGACCAACACGGGCTTCGAGGACACCCCGCTCGCGTGCGAGCGGGCCGACACCGTGGCCCGGCTGATCGAGCCGAAACTGCCCTGAGGGAGCCAGCGTGAACCAGGTGCCCGAGCCGGCGCGGCGGTACGAGTCCTACAGCCACGAGGCGATGGCCGCCGAGGTCGCCGACGGCAACGACCCGGCCACGGCGGGCCGGATCGGCGAGCAGTGGGCGGGGCTGGCCGCGCGGCTGCGCGAGTCGGCGCAGGCGCTGGGCGCGATCTCGGCGCGGGCGGGCGAGGCGTTCGACGGGCCCGCCGGGGAGGCGCTGCGCCGGACCCTGGCCAAGGCCGAGAGCTGGTCCGGGCACGCCACCGAGCTGTCGCTGTGCCTGTCCGACGCGGTCGGGCGCCAGGCCGGGATAGCGGCGCGGGCGCGGGACGAGATGCCGCCGCCGGTGCCCTACGACCCGGCGGCCATGATCCGGGAGGCCGCGGCGAGCGGGAGTTTCGCGGCGCTCGCCGGGCTGTCGGACGCGATGGAGCAGCGGCGGGCGGCCGCCGAGGAGGCGCGCCAGAAGGCCATCGACGTCCTCAACGCCCGCGACGCCGCGCTGCGCGAGTCGGTGCCGGGCCGGTTCTTCGACGAGCCACCGGAGCTGGGGGAGCGGTGATCCGGGTCTCGGCGTCCGCGTTCGACATCCTGTGGCACGACCTCGGGCACGGCCGGGTGCCGTCGCCGCTGGAGGTCCGCAGCGTCGGCGTGACCGAGGCGGAGCGCGCCGAGATCCGCCGCGCGGTGCACGCGAACCTGGCCGAGCGGGGATTGCTGGAGGGCGGCCGGCTGGACGCCGCGCTGGAGTCGCGGCTGGCGACGCTGGCGTCCGCGGAGGTCTACGTCGAGTGCGAGGCGCTGCCCGAGCTGGACGCGGAGGCGCCGTTCCGGGCGGTGGCCGCGGCAGGCGCCAGGCGGGGGGTGCTGGCGGCGCAGCCGAGCCGGACGATCGGGCTGTCCGGGATCCGCGACACGGAGATCTTCACGGCGGTCGTCGACCTGCTGCCTCCGCTGGAGCCCGGGCCCGGCTACGGGGTCAGCCTGCCGGCCGACGCCCTCGCCGGGGAGGGCGGTTCGCGTGCCGCCGCACGCCAGTTGGCGGAGGTGCGGGCGATCCAGTCGCGGCCGGTGCTCGGGGCGGGCCAGTTCACGGTGCGGGCGCGCGCGGGTGGACGGCCGCGGCGGGTCGGCGGGGTGAGCTGGTTCCGCACCGATCAGGGGGCCTACCTGGGCACGGTGGAACCGGGCCGCGGGGGAGCCGCCTGGGTGAACGTGGTGCCCACCGACTCGGCCCGGCTCGCCGCCCGGCTGGCCGACCTGGTCGGCTGAGGCCGGTCGCGGCACCGGCTGCGCGGGCAGCACCCGCTGCGCTTGCCAACCGGGTGGCAGCGGGAAACCCGCGGGGCGAATCCGACCGCGCCCCCACCGCGTCCCCACCTCGCTCCACCACCCTCCCCACTTCCTCCCACCACGGCCCCCACTTCCTCCCACCGTCCGCCCCACCGGGCCCCACGACGGCCCGAAAACGCCCGCGACCGGACCCATGAGCTAACCGGCCCGGGGGAGGGGCGCCGGCGCCCCCCACCTTCTCCCCACTTCGCCCCCCACGCGTTGACCTGCGAAAACGCTGAAACGTTCGCCCGGTCGGGCCTCTCCGTGGCGTTGACTGTGGGGAAAAGTGGGGTACGGTGGTGCCCAGTGGGGCGGAAGGGAGGCCCCAGGGGCCGCATCCGGTGGAGCACCGGGGGCGGTGGGGAGGTGAGTGCCGGTGTTCCTCGGCACCCACACCCCCAAGCTGGACGACAAGGGGCGGCTCACGCTGCCCGCGAAGTTCCGCGACGCGCTGGCAGGTGGGCTGATGGTCACCAAGGGGCAAGATCACTGCCTCTTCGTCTTCCCGCGCGCGGAGTTCGAGCAGCTGGCCCGCAAGGTCGCGGAGGCGCCCTTCACGAACGAGGCGGTGCGGGCCTACCAGCGGTACCTGTTCGCGGGCACCGACGAGCAGCGTCCGGACGGCCAGGGGCGCATCGCGATCGCGCCCGAGCTGCGGCGCTACGCCGGGCTCAACAAGGAGTGCGTGGTCATCGGGGCGATCACGCGCTTGGAGATCTGGGACGCCCAGCGCTGGGAGTCCTACCTGGAGGAACACGAGGACAGCTACGCGCAGGCCCAGGAAGAGGTCCTGCCGGGGGTCTTCTAGTGACCCGCGCCGTCGGGGGGCGCGGGTGGCGAAACGCAAGTGGGGGCGGGATCCGGCGACGGATGTCGTGAGGCCTCTGTCCGCTCAGCGGCCCTGGTGCACCTTCCCCGGCACCAGGTCCGCAGCGGGCGGGCGGGGACCTGACGGCATCCGGACGACGGTGTAAGGGGGTGGGAGAAGTGGCAGCCGAGGCCGCGCACGTGCCGGTCATGACCGGGCGCGTGCTGGAGCTGTTCGCTCCCGCGCTGGAAGGCCGCCCGGCCGTGGTGGTCGACGCGACCACCGGGCTCGGCGGGCACTCCGAGGCGCTGCTCACCGCTTTCCCGCAGCTGAAGCTCATCGGCCTGGACCGGGATCCGCACGCGCTGGAACGCTCCGGCGCGCGGCTGGCGAAGTTCGGCGACCGGGTCGAGCTGGTGCACGCGGTCTACGACACCCTGCCGGACGTCCTCGCCCGGCTGGGACTGTCCCGTGTGGACGGCGTGATGTTCGACCTCGGCGTGTCCTCCATGCAGCTGGACGAGGAGGAGCGCGGGTTCGCCTACGCCCGCGACGCCCCGCTGGACATGCGGATGGACCCCACGACCGGGCAGACCGCGGCGGATGTCCTCAACACCTACGAGCCCGGCGAGCTGGTCCGGATCCTGCGCGAGTACGGCGAGGAGCGGTTCGCCCAGCGCATCGTCAAGGCGATCGTCGCGGAGCGGGCGCGGCAGCCGTTCGACCGCAGCGAGCGGCTGGTGCGGCTGCTCTACGACGCGGTGCCGGCGGCGAGCCGCCGCACCGGCGGGCACCCGGCCAAGCGCACGTTCCAGGCGCTGCGCATCGAGGTCAACGGCGAGCTGGAGGTGCTGCGACGGGCGATCCCCGCGGCGCTGTCCGCGCTGGCCGTCGGCGGCCGGATCGTCGTCGAGTCCTACCACTCGCTGGAGGACCGCATCGTCAAGCAGGCCTTCGCGGAGCTCGCGAAGTCGCGGACCCCGCCGGGCCTGCCCGTCGAACTCCCCGGCCACGGGCCGGAACTGAAGCTGATCACGCGCGGCGCCGAGAAGGCGAGCGAGGAAGAGATCGAACAGAACCCGAGGGCGGCGTCCGTGCGGCTGCGGGTGGCGGAACGGATCAAGGAGGCGGACGCATGACAGCGCCTACGCGGACACGCAGGCAGGCCGGTGCCGAGCCGCGACGGCGCCCGCGCCGTTCGGACACCCCCGCCGAGGAAGGCCTGGGCACACCGCTACCGGCCAAGCGCCGCCCCCGGCGGCAGCCGGCCCAGCGCACCACCGCCGCCGAGCGCGCCTACGCCCGGCGGGCGCAGCGCGCCGAGGGCCTCAAGCGCACCGCGCCCGAGCCGCAGCGCGAGAAGACCCGGCTCAAGCTGCGGGTGCCGCGGTCGCGCGCCACGTTCGTGCTGCTGGTGATGGTGCTGCTCGCCGCCGGTGTGGTGGTCACGCTGCTGCTGTCCACGCAGGCGATCGCCGACTCCTACCGGCTGGAGCAGCTGCGTGACGACAACGCCGCGCTGGCCGAGCGGGTCGAGCAGCTGCAGCAGGACGTCAGCGGCGCGGAGTCGCCGTCGTCGCTGGCCGAGCGGGCCAAGGCGCTGGGCATGGTGCCCGCGGAGGACCCCGCGCACCTGGTGCTGAACCCGGACGGGTCGGTGACCGTGGTCGGCGAGCCGAAGAAGGCCGAGGGCGCCCCGGTCGCCCAGGAGCAGACCGCGCCGGTGGTGCCGCAGGGCACCCCGGTGGGCGGCCGCCCGATCGAGGGTGACGTGCCGCAGGGCGACAGCCAGGTCGTCCAGCCGCAGGACCAGGCGCAGGTGCCGCCTGCCGGCGGGCAGACGCAGGCGCCGGGACAGCAGACCACGGGAGGGCAGTGATGGCCCGTCCGGGACGCCGCAGCTACGGCGCCCGCATGCGCCAGGTGGCCGGCCAGCCCAACGCCGCCACCGGCAAGGGGCGCTACGTCGGCGTGCGCATCGCGCTCGTCGCCGTGCTCGTCCTGGCCGGTCTCAAGCTCGTGCAGGTGCAGGGCTTCCAGGCCGCGGCCCTGTCCGCCAAGGCGGAGAGCCAGCGCAGCACCACCATCCCGATCCCGGCCAAGCGCGGGTCCATTGTGGACCGCAACAACGTCAAGCTGGCGTTCACCGTGGAAACCCGCGCGCTGTCGGTGAACCTGCGCGCGATGCGCAAGGCGTGGGACGAGGTCGCGGCGAAGAACCCGGCGGGGGGCCAGAACTACGAGACACGCGCGGCGGACGCGGCGAGGTTCATCGCCGCGAAGCTGCCCGGCCGGGTCACCGAGGCCGAGCTGCTCGCCGACTTCCGCAAGACCACGTCGTTCACCTACCTGGTCGACGGGGTCGAGCCGTCGATCGCCGAGGAGATCACCAAGGCCTTCCCGGAGATCGGCGCGGAGGTGCGTGCGGCCCGCGAATACCCGGGCGACACGCTGGCCTCGAACGTCGTCGGGCTGGCCAACTGGCGGATGGACGACCCCGACGTGTCCAAGCACAGCCTGCAGGGCCTGGCGGGGCTGGAGTACACGCTCAACGCCGACCTGGCGGGCCAGCCGGGCCGTTACGTCGCGGACACCAAGCAGGGCAACGACAACGTCATCATCCCCGGCACCGAGCGGGACGTGCAGCCGGCGACCCCGGGCAACGACGTCGTGCTCACGCTCGACTCGGACACGCAGTACTTCCTGCAGAACGCACTGGCCGACTACGTGCGGCAGTCGCACGCCAAGGGCGCCAGCGCGGTCGTGATGGACGCGAAGACCGGCGAGATCTACGCGATCGCCGACGACGCGACGTTCGACCCGTACGACAACAAGACCTACACGCAGTCGCTGATGGACCTGCAGGCCGTGTCCACGCCGTTCGAGCCGGGCTCGGTGAACAAGATCGTGACCGCCACCGCGGCGATCGACCAGGGCCTGGTGACGCCCGAGTCGGTGCTGCAGGTGCCCGGCTCGCTGAAGGTCGCCGACCACACCGTGCACGACGCGTGGGTGCACGGCACGCAGAACTTCTCGGTCACCGGCATCTTCGCCAAGTCGTCGAACGTCGGGACGCTGCTGCTGGCCCAGCAGCTCGGCCCGGACAAGTACCTGGACTACCTCAAGCGCTTCGGCATCGGGCAGAGCGCGGGCCTGGGCCTGTCCGGGGAGAGCCGCGGGTTCGTGCCGCCGCGCAACACCTGGACCGGCACCACGTTCGGCAACCTGCCGATCGGGCAGGGCCTGTCGATGACCGTGGTGCAGATGACGGCGATGTACCAGGCGATCGCGAACAACGGCCTGCGGGTGCAGCCGAGCATCGTCAAGCAGGAGATCCGCCCGGACGGCACCGTGGTGCCGAAGGCGGCGCCGGAGACGACGCAGGTGGTCAGCCCGGAGACCGCGACGACCGTGCGGAACATGATGCGCGCGGTCACCCAGACCGGGCGGAACGGCAACAGCGGGACGGCGCCGACGGCCGCGCTGGAGGGCTACCAGATCTCCGGCAAGACCGGCACCGGCCAGCAGGTCAACCCGGCCACCGGGGCGTACAGCGACACCCTCTACAACATCACCTTCGCCGGGATCCTGCCCGCGGACAACCCGCGGTTCGTCGTGGGCATCCGCCTGGACGCGCCGGACACCACGCTGCCCGCGGGCCACTCGGCGGCGCCGCTGTTCCACGACATCGCCTCGTACCTGACGCAGCGGTTCCAGATCCCGCTGTCCGACGGCACGGCGCCGTACGTGCCGCTCGTGCTGCCCTGAGGTCCGCCCATCAGCGGTGGAGCCGCCCCGCCACCACCCTCGCCCGGCGAGGCGTCGTGGGGATTCCCGTCGCTGTCCAATCGAGACACACGGCCTAGGAGTACCGGCCCGCAAGCGGGGAATCCCGGCTCGGTAACCTTCCGTGCTGTGTCGGTGGAAGCGTCTGGAAGCAGCACCATGTCGCAGGAAGCGAAGGGGCGGGTACCGGACAGCCCGGTGAAGGCGGCGGTGGCGCCGCCACGGCCGACCCGCATCGAGCCGGTCCCGCTCACCACGCTCGTCGCGCGCGCGGACGCGCGCCTGGTCGGCGAGCCGCACTGGCCGGGCGACACGGTCGTCACGGGGGCCACCCTGCGGGCCCAGCACGTCCTGCCCGGCGACCTGTTCGCCGCGCTGCCCGGCGCGCGGGCGCACGGGGCGGACTTCGCCGCGGAGGCCATCGCGGCCGGGGCGGCGGCGGTGCTCACCGACGAGGCGGGCGCGGACCGGCCGGCGCTGCGCGAGGCGGGCGTCCCGGTGCTGGTGCACCCGGACCCGCGCGGGGTGCTCGGCTCGATGGCCGCCTGGATCTACGGCGAGCCGTCGCTGGAGCTGGCCGTCCTCGGCATCACCGGCACGTCGGGCAAGACCACCACGACCTACCTGGTGGAGTCGGGCCTGCGCGCCGCCGGGCACGTGACCGGCCTGATCGGCACCATCGAGACCCGCATCGCCGGGGAGCGGCTGGCCAGCGCGTTCACCACGCCCGAGGCGCCGGACCTGCAGGCGCTGCTCGCGGTGATGGTCGAGCAGGGCGTCACGCACGTGCCGATGGAGGTGTCCAGCCACGCGCTCGCGCTGGGCCGCGTCAACGGCACCCGCTTCGCGGTCGGCGCGTTCACCAACCTCTCCCAGGACCACCTGGACTTCCACCGCGACATGGAGGAGTACTTCGCCGCCAAGTCGCTGCTGTTCGACGGCCGCTCCACCACCGAGGTGGTGTGCATCGACACCGCGTGGGGCCAGGCGCTGGTCACGCCGCACACGATCACCGTGACCACCGAGCCGGGGGTGGACGCCAGCTGGACCGCCACCGACTTCGCCACCACGCCGACCGGTGAGCAGAGCTTCACGCTGCACTCGCCTGCCGGCCGCACCGCGCGCGCCACGCTGCCGCTGCCGGGCACGTTCAACATCGCCAACGCGCTGCTGGCCGCGGCGATCCTGGAGACCTGCGGCGTGACGCTGGAGGAGACGGTCACCGGCCTGGCGCACGTGGAGGTCCCCGGCCGGATGGAGCGGGTGTACCTGGGCCAGGACTTCACAGCCGTCGTCGACTACGCGCACAAGCCGGCCGCGGTGGCGCAGGCGCTGGACGCCCTGCGCGCCCGCACCGAGGGCCGGATCATCACCGTCCTCGGCTGCGGTGGCGACCGGGACACCGCGAAGCGCCCGATGATGGGCGAGGCCGCCGCGAAGCGCAGCGAGGTCCTCATCGTCACCGACGACAACCCGCGGTCGGAGGACCCGGCCGCGATCCGCGCCGCGATGCTGACCGGGGCCCGCGCGGCCGGTCACGACGCGGGCGAGGTGCTGGAGATCGGCGACCGGCGCGAGGCGATCGTCAAGGCCGTCGAGCTGGCCGGGGCCGGGGACGTCGTGCTGATCGCGGGGAAGGGCCACGAGACCGGCCAGGAGGCCGCGGGCGTCGTGCACCCCTTCTCCGACCGCGACGAGCTGGCGGCGGCGATCCGGCGCCGGCTCGAAGAGAACCAGGAGACCCGTTGATCCCGCTGACCCTGGAGCAGATCGCCGCCGTCACCGGCGGGCGGCTGCACCGCACCGACGGACGCGAGACGGTCACCGGCAGCGTCGAGTTCGACTCGCGCCGCCTCACCCCGGGCGGGCTGTTCGTCGCCCTGCCCGGCGAGAAGGTCGACGGGCACGCCTTCGCCGCCAAGGCGGTCGAGAGCGGCGCCGCCGGTGTGCTGGCCGCGCGCGAGGTCGACGCCCCCGCGGTGATCGTGCCGCCGCTGCCACCCGGCCAGGCGCACGAGCGCGCGCTGGCGCTGACCGGCGACAAGGACGGCTCCGGCGCCGCCGTGCTGGCCGCGCTGGCCAAGCTCGCCCGGCACGTGGTGATCGAGCTTTCCCGCGGCGGCCTCACCGTCGTCGGGGTCACCGGCTCCTCCGGCAAGACCTCCACCAAGGACCTCATCGCGCAGCTGCTGGAGCCGATGGGCGAGACGGTCGCGCCGCCCGGATCGTTCAACAACGAGCTGGGCCACCCGTGGACCGCCCTGCGCGCCGACGAGCGCACCCGCCACCTGGTGCTGGAGATGTCCGCCCGCGGGCCCGGCCACATCGCGCACCTCGCGGAGGTCGCCCCGCCGCGCATCGGCGCGGTGCTCAACGTGGGCAGCGCACACGTCGGCGAGTTCGGCTCGCGCGAGGCCATCGCCAAGACCAAGGGCGAGCTGGTCGAGGCCCTGCCGTCGGCGGAGGAGGGCGGGGTCGCGGTCCTCAACCTGGACGATCCGCTGGTCGCGGCGATGGCGAGCCGCACGACGGCCCGCGTCGTCGGCGTCGGCGAGCACCCGGACGCGCAGGTGCGCGCCGAGGACATCACCCTCGACGAGCAGGCCCGCGCCTCCTTCCGGCTCATCACCCCCGCCGGGGAGGCGCCCGTGACGCTGTCGCTGTACGGCGAGCACCACGTCGGCAACGCGCTCACGGCCGCCGCGATCGCGCTCGAACTGGGCGCGACCGTCGAGGAGGTCGCGCAGCGCCTGTCGGCCGCCCAGCGCCGCTCCGCGCGCCGCATGGAGGTCACCACCAGGGCCGACGGCGTCGTAGTCATGAACGACTCCTACAACGCCAACCCGGAGTCGATGCGCGCCGCGCTCAAGACACTGGCCTCGGCCAGCCGCGGCAAGCGGTCTTGGGCGGTCCTCGGTGTGATGGGCGAACTCGGTGCCGATAGCGTGTCCGCGCACGACGAGATCGGCCGCCTCGCGGTCCGGCTCAACATCAGCAGGCTCGTGGTGGTCGGAGACGAGGCCGCCGCGATGCACCAGGGCGCCAGCCACGAAGGTTCGTGGGGTGAGGAGTCCGTGCTGGTGCCCGACGCCGCCGCCGCGATCGACCTCCTGCGCGAGCAGCTGGAACCCGGTGACGTCGTGCTCGTGAAGGCTTCGAAGGTCGCCGAGCTCTGGCTCGTCGCTGACGCACTGCTCAAGGAAGGTGTTGCGTGATCAGCATTCTGATCGCGGCCGCGATCGGTCTCCTGGTCTCCATCCTGCTCACGCCCTACCTCATCCGGGTGTTCTCCCGGCAGGGCTTCGGCCAGGAGATCCGCGAGGAGGGCCCGCAGGGCCACAAGTCCAAGCGCGGCACGCCCACGATGGGCGGGGTCGCGATCATCATCGCGATGGTGGTCGGCTACTTCGCCGCGCACCTGATGAACTGGATCGGCTCCGGCAGCTCCGCGAACGACGGCCCGTCCGCGTCCGGCCTGCTGGTGCTGTTCCTCGCGGTCGGCCTCGGCGTGGTGGGGTTCCTCGACGACTTCATCAAGATCCGCAAGCAGCGCAACCTGGGGCTGAACAAGACCGCGAAGCTGGTCGGCCAGCTCGTGGTCGCGGTCGCCTTCGGCATCCTGGCGCTGCAGTTCGCCGACCGCTACGGCCTCACCCCGGCCTCGCGGAACCTCAGCTACGTGCGTGACCTCGCGCTGATCACCTTCCCCGCGGTGATCTTCGTGATCTTCTGCTACGTGGTCATCTCCGGCTGGTCGAACGCGGTGAACTTCACCGACGGCCTGGACGGCCTGGCCGGCGGCACCTCGGCGATGGTGCTCGCCACCTACGTGGTGATCGCGTTCTGGCAGGCCCGCCTGTCCTGCGTGGTGACCCCGCAGGCCGCCTGCTACGACGTGCGCGACCCGCTGGACCTGGCCGTGGTCGCGGCCGCCGCGGCCGGCGCCTGCGTCGGCTTCCTGTGGTGGAACGCCGCGCCCGCGAAGATCTTCATGGGGGACACCGGTTCGCTGGCGCTGGGCGGCCTGGTCGCGGGCCTGTCCATCACCACCCGCACCGAGCTGCTCGCCATCGTCATCGGCGGCCTGTTCATGGTCGAGATGATCTCGGTGGTGCTGCAGATCGCGGTGTTCCGCACGACGCGCCGCCGCCTGTTCCGGATGGCCCCGTTCCACCACCACTTCGAGCTGGCGGGCTGGGCCGAAACGACGGTGATCATCCGGTTCTGGCTGCTCGCGGCCATCTGCTGCATGTTCGGCCTCGGCCTGTTCTACTCCGAACAGCTGGGCGCGGGAGGCTAGAGATGGTCCGAAGCGGCCTGCGAAGCGGTGCGGGTGGCGGAACCTCAGACGCCCCCTCGCTCCGGGATCGCCTCCTCATGAATGCCAATTCACCACGTCGGCGCTGTCCTCGCGAGGAGACGCCCGCCCGTCTCCCACCACCACCCTCAACCGACGCGCTCCGCGCGGCTGAGCCCGCTCAGAACCCGCGGCGGTGCGGGTTGACGGCCCACTCCGAGCGGCTCCGCCGCGCAGAAAGCGAGTGATGGTGTTCGCCGGACGCAACGTGCTCGTCGCCGGCGCCGGGGTCACCGGCAGGTCGGCCGTGCGGGCCCTGACCGAGCGCGGCGCCCGGGTCACGGTCACCGACGGCAACGCCGAGCGGCTGGCCGAGCTGGACGGCCTTGGCGCCGAACTGGCCCCGGGCCTCACCGAACCGCCCGCGGGCACCGACCTGGTGGTCACCAGCCCCGGCTGGCGGCCGACCGCGCCGCTGCTGGTCGCCTCGGCCGCCGCCGGCATCGAGGTGATCGGCGACGTCGAGCTGGCCTGGCGCGCCTCCCGCGACCTGCCGAACCCGGCCACCTGGCTCGCGGTCACCGGCACCAACGGCAAGACCACCACGGTCGGCATGCTGGAGTCGATGCTGCGCGCCGGCGGGGTGCACGCGCTGGCCTGCGGCAACATCGGCCTGCCGGTGCTGGACGCGGTGTTCGAGGGGTACGAGGTGCTGGCGGTGGAGCTGTCGAGCTTCCAGCTGCATTGGTCCTCGACGCTGGCGCCGCACGCGTCAGTGGTGCTCAACCTCGCCGAGGACCACCTGGACTGGCACGGCACGATGGAGTCCTACGCCGCCGCGAAGGGCACCATCCACGCCCACTCGAACGTCGTCGTGCACAACTCCGACGACCCGTGGTCGGTGCGGCTGGCCGGCGAGTACGCCCCCGCCGGGGCGAAGCGCGTCGGGTTCCGCCTGGACACCCCGCGGCCGGGTGAGCTGGGCCTGGTCGAGGACCTGCTGATCGACCGCGCCTACGGCCCGGACCCGCAGCACTCCGCCGACGAGCTGATCTCCGCGAGCGAGGTCCGCCCCGCCGGCCCGCACAACCTCGCCAACGCCCTCGCCGCGGCCGCGCTGGCCCGCGCGTACGGCATCGACCCCGCTGGGGTCGCCAAGGGCCTGCGCGAGTTCCAGCCGGGCGCGCACCGCGCCGTCGAGGTGGGCGAGTTCGGCGGGGTCCGCTACGTCAACGACTCCAAGGCCACCAACCCGCACGCCGCGGCCGGGTCGCTGCTCGCGCACTCCAGCGTGGTGTGGATCGCGGGCGGGCAGCTCAAGGGCGCCGCGGTCGACGAGCTGGTCGAGGTGGTCGCCGGGCGGCTGCGCGGGGTGGTGCTGATGGGCACCGACGCCCCGGTGATCGCCGCCGCTCTCGCGCGACACGCGCCGGATGTCCCCGTCCACCGGGTCGCCTCGGGTGACGATGGGGCCATGAACGAGGCGGTCTCGGTGGCCAGCGACCTGGCCCGGCCCGGTGACGTGGTGCTGCTGGCGCCCGCCGGGGCGTCCCTGGACATGTTCCGCAACTACGCCCATCGGGGTGACGCCTTCGCCGACGCGGTCCTGGCCCGTGCGACGGGGTCTGCCGATGACGGTCGTTGAGGACAAGGAGCAGGACAGCGCGCCGCGCAGACGGGACCGGGGGGACCGGCAGAGCCCGGCGCGCGCCACGTTCACCGCGCTGACCGCGTGGCTGTCGCGTCCGCTGGCCGACTTCCACCTGGTGCTGGCGCTGACCGGCCTGCTGACGTCGATCGGCATCGTGATGGTGCTGTCGGCGTCCTCGGTCGCCTCGGTCGACCCGGACACCGGCTCCGGCGTGTACGCGCTGTTCAAGAAGCACCTGATCTTCGTGCTCACCGGGTCGGTCGTGTTCTGGGTGGCGCTGCGGATGCCGCTGAAGCGGACCCGCGCGCTGTCCTCCATGGCCGTGGTGGTGTGCCTGGCGATGCTGGCGCTGGTGCTGACGCCGCTCGGTTCGGCGGGCGGCGGCGCCCAGCGGTGGTTCGTGGTGGGCGGCTTCTCGGTGCAGCCGGTCGAGTTCACCAAGGTCGCCTTCGCGCTGTGGGGCGCGCACGTGCTGGTCACCAAGTACCACGTGCTGCACCAGTGGCGGCACCTGATGGTGCCGGTCGTGCCGGTCGCGCTGCTGATGTTCGCGCTGGTCATGGCGCAGCCCAACCTGTCCGGCACGATCACGCTCGGCGTGGTGCTGCTGTCGCTGCTGTGGTTCGCCGGCGCGCCCAAGCGGCTGTTCGCGGTGATCCTGGCAGGCGGCGTCGCCGGTGCGGTGGTGCTGGCGCTGACCGCGTCCTACCGCATGTCGCGGGTCATGTCGTTCCTCTCGCCCGGCTCGGACACCAGCGGCGCCGCCTACCAGGCCACGCAGGCCAAGTACGCGCTCGCCGACGGCGGCCTGTTCGGCAAGGGCCTCGGGCAGGGGCCGTCGAAGTGGTCCTACCTGCCCAACGTGCAGAACGACTTCATCTTCGCGGTGATCGGCGAGGAACTCGGGTTCATCGGCTGCATCGTGGTCATCGGCCTGTTCGTCGGGCTCGCCATCGTGGGCCTGCGCATCGCCATGCGTAACCTGGACCCGTGGATCCGGATCACCGCCGGCACGCTGACGGTGTTCACGGTGTCGCAGGCCGGGATCAACATCGGCTACGTGGTCGGGCTGCTGCCCGTCACCGGCGTGACGCTGCCGCTGATCTCGGCGGGCGGCACGTCCATCTGGGTCACCATGTTCCTGATGGGCCTGCTGGCCAACGCTGCCCGGCACGAGCCGGAGTCGGTCGCGGCGCTGCGGTCGCAGGGTCCGGGCAAGTTCGGCCGTCTCCTGCGCCTGCCCGCCCCCGAGGTCTACCGGCCGCCGGCGCGGCGGCGGGGCAGCGGCCGTCCGGCACCCCGCGGTGACCGGCCCTCGGGCCGCGGGGCACGATCGGCGCAGGCGCCCGAGCGCCGGCGGTCGACGCCGGCCAGACGGGGAAGTTCAGTGCGGAGAGGGACGTAGGAGCAAGTGAGCAAGGCGGTTACCGGCGTGGCTCCCACCGTGGTGGTGGCGGGCGGCGGCACGGCCGGACACATCGAACCCGCGCTGGCGCTGGCCGACGCCGTGCGGCGGCTGCGGCCGGACGCCACGGTGGTCGCACTCGGCACGTCCCGCGGGCTGGAGAACAAGCTCGTCCCGGCGCGCGGCTACCCGCTGGAGCTGATCCCGCCGGTGCCGCTGCCGCGCAAGCCGACCACCGATCTGCTGCGGCTGCCGCTGAAGATCCGGGACTCGGTGAAGCAGACGCGCGAGGTGCTGGACCGGGTCGGCGCGGACGTCGTGGTCGGGTTCGGCGGTTACGTGTCGCTGCCGGCGTACTTCGCCGCGCGCGGCCGGGTGCCGATCGTGGTGCACGAGGCCAACCAGTCGCCGGGCCTGGCCAACCGGGTCGGCGCGCGCTTCGCGAAGCGGGTCGCGGTCGCGGTGCCGGGCACGCCGCTGCCGGGCGCGGAGGTGGTGGGCATCCCGCTGCGGCGGTCGATCACCTCGCTGGACCGGGCGGCGCTGCGGGCGGAGGCCCGCGCGCACTTCGGGCTCGACCCGGACGCGCCGACGCTGCTGGTGTTCGGCGGTTCGCAGGGCGCCCAGTCGATCAACAACGCGGTGTCCGGCGCGGCCAAGGAGCTGGCCGAGGCCGGGATCGGCGTGCTGCACGCGCACGGGCCGAAGAACAGCCTGGTCGTGCAGGAGTTCCCGGGCCGCCCGCCGTACGTGCCGGTGCCCTACCTGGAGCGGATGGACCTGGCCTACGCCGCCGCCGACGTGGTGCTGTGCCGGTCCGGCGCGATGACCGCGGCCGAGGTGTCCGCGGTCGGGCTGCCCGCGGTGTTCGTGCCGCTGCCGCACGGCAATGGCGAGCAGGCGATCAACGCCAGGCCCGCGGTGGACGCCGGCGCGGCGCTGCTGGTGCCCGACGCCGACCTGACCCCGGCGAAGGTGGCCGAGCTGGTCGTCCCGCTGGTCACCGACGCTGCCCGGGTCGCTCGGATGGGGTCGGCGGCGGTCGGGCTCGGCCACCGCGAGGCCGACGAGGTGCTGGCGCGGATCGTCCTGGAGGTGTGCGGAAAGTGAGCGACGTTCCCGCCGAGCTGAGCCGGGCCCACCTGATCGGGATCGGCGGCGCCGGCATGAGCGGCATCGCGCGGATCCTGCTGGCGCGCGGCGCCCGCGTGTCCGGCTCGGACGCCAAGGACTCTCGCGCGTTCCTGACGCTGCGCGCGCAGGGCGCCGAGATCGGCATCGGGCAGCGCCCGGAGAACCTGGACGCGCTGCCCGGCGGCCCGTCCGCGGTGGTGGTGTCGACCGCGATCAAGGAGAGCAACCCGGAGCTGGTGGCCGCCCGCGAGCGCGGCATCCCGGTGCTGCACCGGGCCCAGGCGCTGGCGCTGCTGATGGCCGGGCACCGGGTCGCCTGCATCGCGGGCACGCACGGCAAGACCTCGACCACGTCGATGCTCACGGTGGCGTTGCAGCACTGCCGGCTGGACCCGTCGTTCGCGATCGGCGGCGACCTCAACGAGTCCGGCGCGAACGCCCACCACGGCGAGGGCGGCCTGTTCGTCGCCGAGGCGGACGAGAGCGACGGGTCGTTCCTGAGCTACTCGCCGTCGGTCGCGGTCGTGACCAACGTCGAGCCGGACCACCTGGACCACCACGGCACCGCCGAGGCCTACACCGCCGTCTTCACGCAGTTCACGCGCCGGATCGAGCCGGGCGGCCTGCTGATCGTGTGCGCCGACGACGAGGCCGCCAACGCGCTGGGCGACCACGCGGCGGCCGCGGGCGTCCGGGTGCGCCGCTACGGCCGGTCGGTGACGGACCCGGGCGACGCGAAGGTGCTGGACTACCGGCCCGCCGACGGCGGCGGGATCATCCGGATCGCGCTGGACGGCCGGGAGACCGACGTGCGGGTCGCGGTGCCGGGTGAGCACATGGCCTTCAACGCCGTGGCCGCGCTGCTGGCCGGGCTGGAGCTGGGCGCGCCGCTGGACGGGCTGGCCGAGGGGCTGGCCGCGTTCGGCGGAGTGCGGCGGCGGTTCGAGTTCAAGGGCCGCGCCGGGGACGTGCGGGTCTATGACGACTACGCCCACCACCCCACGGAGGTCGCCGCGCAGCTGCGCGCGGTGCGGCACGCGGCCGGGAACGGCCGCGTGGTCGTGGTGTTCCAGCCGCACCTGTACTCGCGCACGAAGCTGTTCGCCGCGGAGTTCGCCGAGGCGCTGGGGCTGGCCGACGAGGTCGTGCTGCTGGACGTCTACGGCGCGCGGGAAGAGCCGGAGCCGGGCGTCAGCGGCGCGCTGATCGCGGAGCAGATCACCGGCGCCGGGGTGCACTACGAGCCCGCGTTCGACCGGGCCGTGGCGCTGGCCGCGGACCTGGTCAAGCCCGGCGACCTGCTGGTCACCATGGGCGCGGGCGACGTGACGCAGCTGGGGCCGGAGATCCTGGCGGAGCTGGACCGGCGGGCCGGGGGCTAGGTGGCGACGCGAGCGCGGAGCGAGGAGCGCAGCAGGCCGTCCACGCGGCGGTCGTCGTCGGCGGTGCGCAGCCGCCGGGGACGGCGCCCGCTGACGGCTCGGCGGCGCACCGGCACGGGCGTCTCGCGGCGCCGCGCGCTGCGGCGCCGCTGGGTGGCGCTGCTGACCGTGCTGACGGTCGCCGGCCTGACGTACGTCGTGTTGTTCACGTCGCTGCTGGGTGTGCGGTCGGTGGAGGTGCACGGCGCGAACAGCGTGCCGGGGGACCAGATCCTGGCGGCCGCCGCGGTGCCCGACCTGAAGCCGATGCTGTTGCTGGACACCGACGAGATCGCCGCGCGCGTGACGGCGATCCCCGGGGTGGCCACTGTGGACGTCTCCAGGTCGTGGCCGTCCACTGTGGACATCACGGTGACGGAGCGGACGCCGATCGGCTTCACCGCCGCGGCCGACGGGTTCCACTTGGTCGATTCCGGCGGTCTGGACTACAAGACGGTGCAGAACAAGCCGGAGGGCCTGCCGGAGGTGCAGGTGGCGGCGGTGGCCCCGGACGACCCGGTGACGCGCTCGGTGGTGGCGGTGCTCGCGACGGTGCCGGCGCCGCTGAAGGGGCAGATCACGGTCGTGCGGGCCAAGACCCCGGGCGGCGTGGAGTTCACGCTGGCCGGCGGCAAGACGGTCCGCTGGGGGAACGCGGAGAAGGCGGACCGCAAGGCGCAGGTGCTGAACGTGCTGCTGACCCGCGAGGGGCAGGTCTACGACGTCGCGAGCCCCGAGCTGCCGACCGTCTCCTGAGGACGGACTCGCGGTCGCACATCGTCGAGGATGTGCGACCGCGGGGCCACTGCCTTTCGCGGGCTCAGTCGAGCGCCGCGTCCAGCGTGATCGTCGTGCCGGCCAGCGCCTTCGACACCGGGCAGGTCTGCTCGGCCGTCTTCGCCAGCTCGGCGAACTTCGCCGCGTCCACGCCGGGCACGCTGGCGCGCAGGGTGATCGCGATGCCGCTGATCTCGAAGCCGCCGCCCGCGGCGGGGCCGAGCGTGACCTCGGCGCTCACGTCGATGGACTCGGCGCGCAGGTTCTGCGACTCCAGCACGCCGGACAGGTTCATCGCGAGGCACGACGAGTGCGCGGCGGCGATGAGCTCCTCCGGGCTGGTCTGGCCCTCCGGGTTGCCCGCGCGGGTCGGGAACGACACGTCGAACTGGCCTGCGTTCGACGAGTCGAGCGTGACGTGGCCCTCGCCGTTCTGCAGGCCGCCTTCCCAGTGGGTGGTGGCGTCGCGACTGGGCATGGTGTTCCCCTTCCGTCGGGTGAAGATCCTTCCACCAACGAACATAGCGGGCAATTCAATTGTGCGCAACACATCCACTGTGGAAAGCTGGCGGTCGTGATCAGAACCGAGCCGGCCTTCGACGGCGGCGAGCGCGAGCAACTGGGCGCCTTCCTGGACTTCCTGCGCGAGGCCGTCGTGCTCAAGTGCGCGGGCCTGACCGACGAGCAGGCCCGCCGCAGCCTCGTGCCGAGCGAGCTGACCACGATCGCCGGCCTGGTGGGCCACCTGACCTATGTGGAGCACCACTGGTTCGAGGTGGTCCTCGCCGGCCGTCCCAGCCGGTGGGAGGAGAAGCTGGCCGCCGATCGCGACGCGGACTTCCGTGAGGCGCTCACGATCCCGCTCGCGGACCTGGTGGCGGCATACCGCGCGCAGTGCGCGGTCAGCCGCGAGATCGCCGCCGGGCTGGCGCCGGAGACCCTCGTGTCCTTCCGGGACGGCTCGATCAACCTGCGCTACGTGCTGATCCACATGGTGGAGGAGACCGGGCGGCACGCCGGGCACCTGGACCTGCTGCGTGAGCTGACCGACGGCGGGACCGGCGAATGACGCGTCCGGCGCGGTGATTTTGCAACGCCACGGCCGACACGCGGCGTGGCTACTGGATTCCGCTTCGCCGGATCCCTACCTTCGGCGGACGGAGCGGGGAGTTGACATAACTCTGAACCTTGAGTTTAGGTTGAGGGTTTTTTCGCTCCCGGTGAGCGGTACGAGGAATTCACGATAGGAAGGCGGACCCGATGACGCCCCCGCACAACTACCTCGCGGTGATCAAGGTCGTCGGCATCGGCGGAGGCGGCGTGAACGCCGTCAACCGCATGATCGAGGTCGGCCTCAAGGGTGTCGAGTTCATCGCGATCAACACGGACGCGCAGGCGCTGCTGATGTCCGACGCCGATGTCAAGCTCGACATCGGCCGCGAGCTGACCCGCGGCCTTGGCGCCGGCGCCAACCCCGAGGTGGGGCACAAGGCCGCCGAGGACCACCGCGAGGAGATCGAGGAGGTGCTCAAGGGCGCCGACATGGTCTTCGTGACCGCGGGCGAGGGTGGTGGCACCGGCACCGGCGGCGCGCCGGTGGTCGCCTCGATCGCGCGCAAACTCGGCGCGCTCACGATCGGCGTGGTGACCCGGCCGTTCACCTTCGAGGGCAAGCGCCGCGGCAAGCAGGCCGAGGACGGCATCCAGGCGCTGCGCAACGAGTGCGACACCCTCATCGTCATCCCCAACGACCGGTTGCTGCAGCTCGGCGACATCGGCGTCAGCCTGATGGACGCGTTCCGCTCCGCCGACGAGGTCCTGCTCTCCGGTGTCCAGGGCATCACCGACCTGATCACCACGCCGGGTCTGATCAACCTGGACTTCGCCGACGTGAAGAGTGTGATGTCCGGCGCGGGCAGCGCGCTGATGGGCATCGGCTCCGCCCGCGGCGAGGGCCGGGCGGTGCAGGCCGCGGAGAAGGCGATCAACTCACCGCTGCTGGAGGCCTCGATGGAGGGCGCGCACGGCGCGCTGCTGTCCATCGCGGGCGGCTCCGACCTCGGCCTGTTCGAGATCAACGAGGCCGCCTCGCTGGTGCAGGAGGCCGCGCACCCCGAGGCGAACATCATCTTCGGGACGATCATCGACGACTCCCTCGGCGACGAGGTGCGCGTGACGGTGATCGCGGCCGGGTTCGACTCCGGCTCGCCCACCCACAAGAAGCTCGAGCCGCCCGCCGTGGGCAACCGCTCGTCCACCGCCTCGGCCGAGGCCGGGCAGGTCCGCACACCGGCGCCCGCGGCGTCGGCGCAGCCCCCGGCCCCGCCGGCGGGTGGCGGCTTCCCGGTGACGCCGCCGCGGACGCCGCCGTCGGGCACCAACTACGGCACGCCGTCCAGCGGGCTCCCGCAGGCCGGCGGTGGCAGCCGCAGCTACCCGGCGCCGCGCACGAGCACCAGCCAGGGCAGCCTGCCCAGCCGGGCCGTCCCGGTGACCGACGACCCGTCCGACGACGACGTGGACGTCCCGCCGTTCATGCGGCGCTGAGCCGGCGCCGGGCCTGACGCGTGGTCAGGCCCGGTGGTACCGCTCGATCTCGTCGACGGCGAGCGCGAGCACCCGCAGCTCGTCGTCGTCCAGGGGCCACGGTGGGTTCGATTCGGCCGCTTCCAGGCGTTCGCGCGCCAGGATCGCCAGCAGGTCCGGCACCCCCGTGCCGAGCAGCATCTCGATGAGCGGGGCCGACCAGTGCGGGTAGGGGAACCGCGCGGCGTGCCGGCTCGCCTTGGCTTCCTGCCAGATCTTCCGCGCCGCCTCGGGCCCGTCGTGGTGCGCCGCGTCGTGCAGCAGGCGACACCAGCCGATGTCCGAGCGGTGCGCGGCGCCGCTGAACTCGCCCCACACGTCGGCCTCGGCGACCTCCCGGAACAGCCGCAGCGCCGCGTCGCGGTCGCCCGCCTCGTACCGCGCGTGCGCCTCCTCCAGTTTGATGTTCAGCCGCCGCTCGGCGGTGGCGCCGTGCTTGGCGACGTACTCCTCGTGGTCGCGGGCGAGGTGCGCGGCGTCCTGCACCCGGTACGTGAAGTCCCAGAGCTCCTGGACCTCCTCGTCCGGGACGCCGTGCTCCAGTGCTTCTTCGATGAGGGCGACCGCGCGGTCGTTGTGCTCGTGCATCTCGCCGGACTCGAGGAACTCGATGTCGTCCAGGTGGCCGTAGGCCCCGGCGAGCGCGAACGCGCCGCGCACCGCCGGGTCCACCTCGTCCAGGCGCTCGTCCACGGCTTCCGCGATGCGGGTCCACCGTTCCTGTCCGGGCGGGGTGAACAGCGCGGCCAGCTCCGGCGGCAGCTGCCCCGAGGTGGCCAGCGCGCGGACGCTCGGGGGCACGGGTGGCAGGTCCATGGCGGTGAGACCGGCCGAGCACCGCGTCCGGTTCCCAGTAGGCTCAGGGGAAACCAGGCGAGTGGAGGTAATGGGACTTGCGCATCCGTCGGGTGGTCACGACCAGGGCGGGTGGCGTTTCGGCGCCGCCGTACGACACGTTCAACCTCGGCGACCACGTCGGTGACGACCCGGCCGCGGTCGAGGCCAACCGCAAACGGCTGGGCACCGAGCTGGGTGTGGAGCGGGTGGCCTGGATGGAGCAGGTGCACGGCCGCACGGTCACCGTCGTCGACGGCAGCGAGACCGCGCCGGCCGAGGCCACCGACGCGCTCGTGACGAAGACCCCCGGCCTGCCCGTCGCCGTGCTCGTCGCGGACTGCGTGCCGGTGTTGCTCGGCGACCCGGAGACCGGTGTGGTGGCCGCGGTGCACGCCGGCCGCGTCGGCGCCCGCGTCGGGGTGCTGCCCGCCGCGCTGGAGGCGATGGTCGAGGCGGGCGCCGAGATGGGCCGCATCGAGGTGCTGCTCGGCCCGGCCATCTGCGGCGAGTGCTACGAGGTGCCCGCCGAGATGGCCGCCGACGTGGACAAGCACCTGCCCGGCAGCGCGACCCGCACCCGCGCCGGCAAGCCGGGGCTGGACCTGCGCGCCGGGCTGTGGCGCCAGCTCGCCGAGGCCGGCGTCGGCAAGGTCGGCGTCGACCCGCGCTGCACGGCCGAGGACCCGACCCTGTTCAGCTACCGGCGCGACGGCACCACTGGTCGCATCGCCGCGCTGACCTGGGCCGAGCCGGAATGAGCGACGAGCAGCGCCGGGAGGAGATCGCCAAGGCCCTCGCAGCCGTGGAGGCGCGTGTCGCCGACGCGTGCGCGGCCGCCGGACGGCCGCGCGCCGAGGTGCGCCTGCTCGCCGTCACCAAGACCTTCCCCGCGACCGACGCGGCCCTGCTCACCGACCTCGGCCAGACGGACCTCGGGGAGAACCGCGACCAGGAGGCCGGTCCCAAGGCGGCGGAGCTGCGCGCGCTGCGGCCGGACGCGCGGCCGCGCTGGCACATGATCGGGCGGTTGCAGCGCAACAAGGCGCGGTCGGTGGTGCGCTGGGCCGACGAGGTCCAGTCCGTCGACTCGGTCCGGCTCGCCGACGCGCTCGCCAAGGCGCTGCGCAACGCGCGCGAGGCGGGGGAGCGGTCGGCTCCGCTGGACGTCCTGATCCAGGCCAGCCTCGACGACGATCCGTCACGAGGCGGCTGTCCGCTCCCTCACCTGGGTGAGCTGGCCGATCACATCGCCACGCTGGACGGGCTGCGGCTGCGCGGGCTGATGGCGGTCGCGCCGCTGGGTGCGGACCCCGCCCCGGCCTTCGCGCGCCTGGCCGCCGCGGCCGCTGACCTCCGCCGGAGCCACCCGGACGCGGTGGAGCTGTCCGCGGGGATGAGTGGTGATCTTGAACCCGCCATCGCGCACGGTTCGACATGTGTGCGTGTCGGAACCGCGTTGCTCGGCGCGCGCGGTCTAGCCTCGCCGTAGCGAGATCACCCGGAAGTGAGCGATCGCGTCCGGGTAGTCAGGTGAGGGAGCGGCTAGGGAGAGGCATGAGCGCGCTGCAGAAGCTGAAGGCCTACTTCGGCATGATCCCGGCCGACAGTGACGGTTACGACGGCTACGACTCCTACGAGGCCGCCGACCGGTACGACGAGGACTACCGCCGCGACTACGCGGACGAAGCCTACGACGGCTTCGACGAGGAGCCGCTGCCGCGTGCCCGCCGACGGTACCGCGACGGTTCCGACTACGACGAGGAGGGCCCGCTCCGCGCGCGGCCGCGGTCGCCGGAGCCGTCGGTGCACGGCGCGCTCGCGGTCGAGCGGCAGCCGGAGCCGGTGGCGCGGCTTCGCCCGGTGCCGGAGCCCGCCAGGGCGTCGGCGCCGCGGGACGCGCTCGGGCGGATCACCACGCTGCACCCGACGAGTTACGTCGAGGCGCGGGGGATCGGCGAGGCCTACCGCGAGGGCATCCCGGTGATCATCAACCTGACCCAGATGGAGAACGCGGACGCCAAGCGCCTCGTGGACTTCGCGGCCGGGCTGGCGTTCGCGCTGCGCGGCTCGATGGACAAGATCACCAACAAGGTGTTCCTCCTCTCGCCGCCGGACGTGGAGGTGACCGCGGAGGAGCGCCGCCGGATCGCCGAGGGCGGGCTGTTCCTCCGTCACTGAGCGCGACCGCCTGTTCCGGGAAATGGGGTGGAACAGTGTGATGGCACAACTACAGGTCGTAACAATTTAGGCCGAACGGGTGAAACCGTTGGCTAAATCACAGTTCGATTACGTGACCCGGGCAGACCGGGCGTTCCGGGTGCTCCCGGGGTCACGGCGATGTGGCAGAGTGGTGTTCGTGGATGCGGTCCGGCTAGTCCTCTACTACGTGCTGTTCGTCTTTTGGCTGCTGCTCACAGCGCGTGTCGTGGTGGAGCTCGTGCGTGCGTTCGCACGGGATTGGCGCCCCGCCGGCGGGGTTGCGGTGACGCTGGAGACCATCTACACAGTGACCGATCCTCCGGTCCGCGTGGTGCGGAGGATCATTCCGATGGTTCGCATTGGCGGCGTCGGACTGGACTTATCGATTATGGTGCTGCTGTTGGTTGTGTTCATACTGATGCAACTGGCGCTTCCTGGGTGACTTCGGGGGAACCCAGGTGTCGGAGCAGGCCATGGAGTGCGTGAGGTGATCTGATGTCGTTGACCCCCGCTGACGTGCATAACGTTGCGTTCAGCAAGCCACCCATCGGCAAGCGGGGCTACAACGAGGACGAGGTGGACGCGTTCCTCGACCTGGTGGAGACCGAGCTCGCGCGGCTCATCGAGGACAACAACGAGCTGCGCCAGCAGGTCGAGCAGCTCGACGCCGAGCTCGAAGGCACCCGTGCCGACCTCGAAGCCGCCCGCGCAGGCGCCGGCCCGCAGGAGCGCCGCCTGGCGCCCGTGCCGCCGCCGTCGGCCGCCGAGCAGACCCAGGCCCACCCGATGTCGGACGGCGGCGAGCCGAACGTGCAGGCGGCGAAGGTCCTCGGTCTGGCCCAGGAGATGGCCGACCGGCTGACCGCTGAGGCCAAGACCGAGTCCGACGGCATGCTCGCCGAGGCTCGCGCGAAGTCCGAGCAGCTGCTCTCCGACGCCCGCACCAAGGCCGACTCGATGGTCAACGAGGCGCGCACGCGAGCGGAGAACATGCTCAACGACGCCCGCACCCGTGCCGAGACGCTGGAGCGCCAGGCGCGCGACAAGGCGACGACCATGGAGCGCGAGGCTCAGCGCAAGTACACCGAGACCATGAACACGATGAACAGCGAGAAGACCGCGCTGGGCAAGAAGATCGAGGAGCTGCGCACCATCGAGCGGGAGTACCGCACGCGGCTGCGCGGGTTCCTGGAGTCGCAGCTGCGCGAACTCGACGACCGCGGCTCGGCCGCACCGGCGTCGGCGTCCTCGAACTCGGGACAGGCGGGCGCCGGATCGGGCAGTGGCCAGGGCTACTCGTTCGGTCCGCGGGCCGAGGCGGGCTGAGCTTCCCGGTGACGGTTCCGGCACTCCGCGTGGGAGGGTCGGAACCGTTCCGGGCGTGGTTCGTGTTGTAATTCAGCGTGCTCTTCATCGTTCTGGTCCTGGTTCTGGCCGCGCTGGGGTTGCTGATCGCGGCCCTGATCACGGCGAACTCGCTGTGGGCGTGGATCTCGATCGGCCTGTCGGTCGCCGCCGGGCTGCTGCTGGTGGTCGACTTCGTGCGGCGCCGGGTGGCCCGTCGCCGCGCGTCCGCGGTGGCGGAGCAGGCCGAGGAGCCCGCGGCGGGAGCGTCGACGGACGACGACGAGCCGTCGACGCCGGAAGCCACGACGGTGGAGAAGCCGGCGGACGAGCCTGCCCCGGAGACCCCGGCCGCGGAGGTCGAGGACGCGCCGGCGGACCAGACCGCGCTGATCCCCACGGCGGGTGAGCTCGTCGGCACGGCCGAGGAGGGCGAGCCGGGCGAGGAGTCCACGGACCCGGCGGACGCGGAGATCGTGGACGAGCTGGACGTCGAGGTCGTGGTCGTGGACGAGCACCCGCGCTACCACCTGACGGACTGCGGCTGGCTGGCCGACCGCGACACCATCCCGATCTCCGTGAAGGAAGCCCGGGACCTCGGTTTCACGCCGTGCGCGCGCTGCACCCCGGACGCCCACCTGGCCGAGGCGCACCGCGCGAAGGCCTGATTTGTCGCCCGGCGGCGGGCGTGCTCGGCGGCCGGGTGTTCTGTCCGTGGCGGGCTGGACGCGCATTCGCGCCGTCTGTGCTGCGTGCCGACGCCCCCTCGCCGAGGCGCACCAAGACAAGGCGAGTCGTCGCGCGGATGTGGGCGTGCTCGGTAGCCCGACAGTCAGTCCGTGGTCCGGATGCCCAGCCGGTCTGCGAGGACGTCCGCACCGCTCTCCGTGAGTCTCAGCGCCCGGTGCCCGGGCCGGCGCCTCGTGACCCACCCCTGCTCCACGAACCGCTCGGCGAGCGCCGCGCCCAGGGCGCCTGCCAGGTGGTGCCGCTGTTCGGACCAGTCCAGGCAGAACTTCAGCATCGGCCGCCGCCCGCGGGCCGCCTCGACGGCCGTCACGTCCAGTCCGAGCGGCCCCAGCACCTCCGGCGCCGCGGGGCCGATCGCGTACGGGTGCTCGGCCAGCGGCTGCGACAGCCGGTCGTCCGGGCGCCGTCCGGTGCCGTCGACACCGTCCGTCGTGACCAGCGCCCCGCGCTCCACGAGCGCCGCCGTCACCTGCACACCCAGCCTGCCGGCGAGGTGGTCGTAGCAGGTCCGGGCGAAGCGCAGCGCCTGCGCCCGCGTCCCCGCCCGGAGCGAGGTGACCGGCTGGGCGGGGGAGTGCCGGGCGAGCGTCTCCAGGATCTCCACGGCGTCCGGCCGCAACCGGTAGAAGCGGTGCCGCCCGGATCGTTCCGCCTCGACCAGTCCCGCCTCCCGCAGCTTGGCCAGGTGCGCGCTGACGCCCGGCGCGGACAACCCGGCTTCCCCGGCCAGCACGGACGCCGCGAGCGCCCGCCCGTCGGCGAGCGCGGTGAGCACCCGGACCCGCGCCGGATCCGCGAAGAGCGCCGCGGTGCGCGCGATGTCGACGTCGCCTCCGCTCATGCCTCCATCATGCCCCGCGGACACTTCCGCCGCCGCCGAAGTGTCCTCTCCTTGATCGTCGCTTGTGGACACGCTGTCCGGTGAGTCGATCTCGTGGTGCACGGGGACCGGATTATTACTTGGCTGTCGGAAAACTCGTCGGTTCAAGGTCCACTGTGGATTGCCGTCCAGGTCTTGCGGGCGGCCCGGCCGACTTGCAGACTGGGGTGAGCGGGACCTCCCGGAGGCCTGGTTCGGTTCCACGGGAGTGATTCTTCCTTGTGCCGCAACTGGAAATCCGGACAAACAGGGTGATTCCATGGCGTTCACCGGTTTGCGGCGAGCGGTCCGTCACGCCACCAGCCGGCGCGACGAGCAGGCCGCCGCGCAGTACGCCGACCCCGACCTCGTGCGCGGCTACGCCGAGGCGTACGAGTCGGGGCGCGCCACCCGGTACTTCCAGTCGCGGCTGCATGCCGTGGACGAGGCGCTGCGCCCGGTGTCCGGTGCGCTGCTGGACGTCGGGTGCGGGCCGGGCATGCTGGTGCGCCACCTGCTCGACACCAGGCCGGGCGACTTCCGCATCACCGCATGCGACCGGTCGGCCGCGATGATCGAGGCCGTGGCCGAACGCGCGGGGACCAGCGACGTCGGGATCTTCGTCGCCCGCATCGAGGACATGCCGTTCCCGGACGCCAGTTTCGACGTGGTCGTCGCCATGGGCGTGCTGGAATACGCCCGCGCCCGCGAGGGTGTGCGCGAACTCGCCCGGGTCGTGCGCCCGGGCGGGCTGGCCGTGGTGAGCATGCTCAACCCGACCAGCCCCTACCGCCTCGTCGAATGGTGCCTCTACTGGCCGTTCCTGCGCCTGCTCGCGCAGGTGGAGCGCCTGGCGGGGGTTCCGCCGGGGCGGCGGCACACCGTGCCCAAGAGCGGCATCCGGGCGGTTCCGGCGCGCTGGCTGCGCCGCATGCTCCGCGGCGCCGGGTTCGAACCGGCCGACCTGCTGTACTACGACGTGACGCCGTTCGTGCCGCCGCTGGACAAGGTGATCCGCGAGCGGCGGCAGGGCTGGCGGGACCACATCGACCGGACGGTCAGCCGCGGGCCAGGGCGGTGGCTGGGCACCGGATACCTGATGACCGCCCGGCGAGCCGGGCACGCGCCGGGGCGTGCGGTCCGCCGGGCTAGCGTCGCGTCCGCATCGCGAGCCTGACCGGGCACGCCTGGCGGGGGAGCGCGACGAGCAGCCGCACCGCGGCGGCGAGGTCGTCGGGCCCGCCCGCGGACCCCGCCGCGTCGTCCCACCCGAGGTCGAGCGCGGACACCCGCACGCCGCGCGGTCCTTCCTCCTCCCGCAGCATGTCGGTCACCACCGACAGCGCGGCCTTGCTCGCGGCGTAGGCGCCCCGTTCACCGGGCGAATCCGCGACCCCGGGCGAGTTCACGACGATCACCAGCCCGCCCGCGGCGCGAAGGGCGGGCAGCGCGCGGGCGGTGAACCGCGCGACGTCGAACACGTTCGCCTCGAACAGTTCGCGCCACGTGTCCACCGGCGTTTCGGCGAGCGGTCCGGCCGCGTACTCGTCGATGCAGTGCACCAGGACGCCGATCCGCGCCGGACCCGGGCCCTCGTCCGGCCACGGTTTCGCCGGCGGGCAGGCCGCCGCAAGGCCGGCGGCGCTCCGACCGCCCGCGCCGGCGACCCAGACCTCATGGGTGTCGGCCAGCGCCCGGACGACCGCGGCGACGAGCGGTCCGGACTCACCGGCGACGACGGCGACGGGATCGGATTCCACCGCTGCCACCTCCACGGCACGCGAGAATGCTCGACCGTTCCCCCGATCGTAGTTCTGTGACGCGAGAATTGCGCGGCGCCGCAACACTTCCACGCCGGTGAAAGCGAATCCGCGGTCTCCTGGGGCGATGTCCGACAAGCGATCGACCGTGCTGTTCACCCAGTGCGCCGGGATGTTCCTGGTCCAGCTCGACGTCACGGTGGTGAACGTCGCGCTGCCGAGCATCGGCGCCGGGTTCCACGCCGATGTGCCCGCGTTGCAGTGGATCGTCGACGGCTACACCGTCGTGCTCGCCGCGCTGCTGCTGACCGGCGGGGCGCTCGGTGACGTGATCGGCCACCGCCGGGTCGTGCTCGCGGGCCTGGGAATCTTCGGGCTCGCGTCCGCCGGGTGCGCACTGGCGCCGGGCGCCACGGCCCTGGTCGCCGCCCGAGTCGCGCAGGGGGCCGGGGCCGCGCTGCTGCTCCCCGGGACCCTGGCGGTGATCACCCGCACCTTTCCCGGCCGCCGGGAACAGGCCAGGGCGCTCGGCGTCTGGGCCGGGGTCTCCGCGCTGGCGCTTGCCGCAGGCCCGCTGCTGGGCGGACTGCTCGTCACGGCGACCGGGTGGCGCTCGCTGTTCTGGATCAACGTGCCGCTGACCGCCCTCGCGGCCGCCGGCACCCTGCTCGTGCCCGCGGACCCGCCCGCCCGCGGCCGGGTGGACGTCATGGGCGCCCTGACCGGCGCCACCGCCCTCGGCGCGCTGGTCTACGCGGTCATCCAGTCCAGCGCGCCGGCCGTCGTGCTCGGCGTCGCCGCCGCCGTGGCGTTCCTGGTGATCGAACGCGGCGGCCGGGCGCCGATGCTGCCGCTCGAACTGCTGCGCTCGCGCACCTTCGCCGCGGCCAACGTCGTCGCGGGCGCGATGAACTTCGCAGGCCTCGGCACGATCCTGCTCGCCACCCTTTACCTGCAGGGCGTCCGCCACGCCACCCCGCTGACCGCCGCGCTGGCGATGCTGCCCGGGTTCCTGCCGCTGTCGCTGCTGGCCCCGGTCGCCGGGCGGCTCACCGCGCGCTTCGGCCCGCGCCCGGTGATGATCGCCGGGTTGCTGACCGGCGCGACCGGCCTGCTCGGCCTGCTGCGGATCACCGCGGACAGCACCGTGGCCGGTGCGTTCCTGCCCGCGTTCGCCCTGCTCGGCGTGGGGCTGGGCCTGCTGACCGCGGCCGTCGTGGCCGCGGCGGTCGGCGGCGTCCCGGCGGGCAAGGCGGGCGTGGCCGGCGGCGTCAACAACACCGCGCGGCAGGCGTGCGGCGCGCTCGGGATCGCCACGTTCGGGGCCATCGCAGGCAGCCCGGCCCACCCGGCCGCGTTCGTGCACGGGCTGCACGCCGCCGGTCTCCTGGGCGCCGGGATGTGGCTGGCCGCCGCCGTGCTCACCGCCGCCGCGGTCGGCCGACCCTGCGCGAAACCGGGTTGCGGGAGGCGGCTAACCTGGAAGGACACGGCGTAGATCCGGCCATCACCGGGGAGCCTCCGGAAGAACGGGACCAGGTGGTCCTCAGTAGAACCGGACGGGTGCGGCCCGTCACAGCCGTCAACGAAGGGGCCCGCTCGGTGAGCGGGCAAACGGGGTGGTACCGCGGAAGCGGCGCTCAGGTGGCGCCTTTTCGTCCCCGTGCTGGATCCCCGGCGGATCCGCCACGAGAGCGACGAGCACCCGCGAGGAGCGCACCGATGTACCCGAAGGCTCAGCTCGGCGACGGGCCGGCAGGCCAGGTCCCGTCCCAGCCGTCCTTCCCGGCGCTGGAGACCAGCGTGCTGGCCTACTGGGAGTCCGACCGGACCTTCCAGGCCACCATCGACGCGCGCGAACCGGGGACGAACGGCAGCAACGAGTACGTCTTCTACGACGGCCCGCCGTTCGCCAACGGCCTGCCGCACTACGGTCACCTCCTGACCGGTTACGTCAAGGACATCGTGCCGCGGTACCAGACCATGCGCGGCCGCCGCGTCGAGCGCCGCTTCGGCTGGGACACCCACGGCCTGCCCGCGGAGCTGGAGGCCGAGCGGCAGCTCGGGATCACCGACAAGTCGCAGATCGACGAGATGGGCATCGCCGCGTTCAACGACGCGTGCCGCGAGTCCGTCCTGCGCTACACGAACGAGTGGCGCGAGTACGTCACCCGCCAGGCCCGCTGGGTCGACTTCGACCACGACTACAAGACGCTCGACGTCACCTTCATGGAGTCGGTGATCTGGGCGTTCAAGCAGCTGTGGGACAAGGGCCTGGTCTACAAGGGCTACCGCGTGCTGCCCTACTGCTGGCGCGACGAGACCCCGCTGTCCAACCATGAGCTGCGGATGGACGACGACGTCTACGCCAGCCGCCAGGACCCGGCGCTGACCGTCGGGTTCCGCGCCGAGGGCAACGGCACCGACCTGGACGGCACCTACCTGCTGATCTGGACCACCACGCCGTGGACCCTGCCGTCGAACCAGGCGGTCGCGGTGCACCCGGACGTGGACTACGTCGTGGTCGAGCGGGACGGGAAGCGGTTCCTGCTCGCCGAGCCGCGCGTCGCCGCCTACGCCAAGGAACTCGGCGAGGAGCCGGCCGTGGTGGCCCGGTACCGGGGCGCCGACCTGGCCGGCGTGAAGTACGCGCCGCCGTTCCCGTACTTCCTCGGCAACGAGAACTCGCACCAGGTGCTGCTGGCGGACTTCGTCACCACCGACGACGGCACCGGCATCGTGCACATGGCCCCGGCCTACGGTGAGGACGACAAGGCCGCCGGCGACGCCGCGGGCATCACCCCGGTCACCCCGGTCGACGCGCGCGGCCGCTTCGACTCGACCGTGCCGGACTACGAGGGCCAGCAGGTCTTCGACGCCAACCCGGACATCATCAAGGACCTCAAGTACGGCACCGGTTCCGCGGCCCGGCAGGGCGCGGTGCTGCTGCGGCACGAGACCTACGAGCACTCCTACCCGCACTGCTGGCGCTGCCGGAACCCGCTGATCTACCGCGCGGTCTCGTCGTGGTTCGTCAAGGTGACCGCGTTCAAGGACCGCATGGTCGAGCTGAACCAGCAGATCACCTGGTACCCCGAGCACGTCAAGGACGGCCAGTTCGGCAAGTGGCTGGAGAACGCGCGCGACTGGTCGATCTCCCGCAACCGCTACTGGGGCACGCCGATCCCGGTGTGGATGTCCGACGACCCGGCGTACCCGCGGATCGACGTGTACGGCTCGCTGGACGAGCTGGAGCGCGACTTCGGCGTGCGGCCCACCGACCTGCACCGCCCGCACATCGACCAGCTGACCCGGCCCAACCCGGACGACCCGACCGGGAAGTCCACCATGCGCCGGGTGCCCGAGGTGCTGGACGTGTGGTTCGACTCGGGTTCGATGCCCTACGCGCAGGTGCACTACCCGTTCGAGAACGCCGAGTGGTTCGAGCACCACTACCCGGGTGACTTCATCGTCGAGTACATCGGGCAGACGCGCGGCTGGTTCTACACGCTGCACGTGCTCGCGACGGCGCTGTTCGACCGGCCGTCGTTCCGCACCTGCGTCTCGCACGGCATCGTGCTCGGCTCCGACGGGCAGAAGATGTCGAAGTCGCTGCGCAACTACCCGGACGTGACCGAGGTGTTCGACCGGGACGGCTCCGACGCGATGCGCTGGTACCTGATGGCCAGCCCGATCCTGCGCGGCGGCAACCTGATCGTCACCGAGAAGGGCATCCGTGACGCGGTGCGCCAGGCCGTGCTGCCGCTGTGGAACTCCTACTACTTCCTCGCGCTCTACGCCAACGCCGAGGGCGTGGAAGGCCGGTGGCGCACGGACTCCACGCACGTGCTGGACCGCTACATCCTGGCCAAGACCGGTGAGCTGGTCACCGACGTGCAGTCCGCTTTGGACATCTGCGACGTCGCGGGCGCCTGCGCCACCGCGCGGGACTTCCTGGAAGTGCTGACGAACTGGTACGTGCGCCGGTCGCGCGAGCGGTTCTGGGCCGGTGACCAGGACGCGATCGACACGCTGCACACGGTGCTGGAGGTCGTGTCGCGGACGATGGCGCCGCTGCTGCCGCTGACCACCGAGGTGGTGTGGCGCGGGCTCACCGGCGGCCGGTCGGTGCACCTGCAGGACTGGCCGCTGGTCGACGAGCTGCCCGCCGACGCGGCGCTGGTGACGGCGATGGACCGGGTGCGCCAGGTGTGCTCGTCGGCGCTGTCGCTGCGGAAGGCGAACAAGCTGCGCGTGCGGCTGCCGCTGGCGAAGATGCTGATCGCGGCCGACGACGCGGAGGCGCTCGCGGACTTCACCGACATCATCGCCGACGAGGTCAACGTCAAGTCGGTCGAGCTCAGCACGGACGTCGCCGCGCACGGCCGGTTCGAGGTCGCGGTCAACGCCCGCGCCGCCGGGCCGCGCCTCGGCCGGGACGTGCAGAAGGTGATCAAGGCCGTCAAGGCGGGCGACTGGACCACCTCGCCGTCCGGGGCCGTGGTGGCCGCCGGCATCGAACTGGCCGAGGGCGAGTACGAGCGGCGCCTGGTCGCCAAGGAGGAGGGCGCCACCGCGGAGCTGCCCGGCGGCTCCGGCCTGGTGCAGCTTGACACCGCGGTGACCCCGGAGCTGGCCGCCGAGGGCGTGGCGCGCGACCTGGTCCGCGTCGTGCAGCAGGCGCGCCGTGACGCCGGGCTGGACGTTGCCGACCGGATCGCGCTCACCGTGGACGCGCCGGCGGACGTGGTCGCCGCGGCCAAGGCCCACGAGGAGTTCGTGGCGGGCGAGACCCTGGCGAACTCGGTGTCCTACGGGCAGGTGGACGGCGGTTTCGGGGGCGCGGTCGGCGACGGCGACAAGATCACCGTGGCGGTAACGAAGGCCTCCTGATCACCGACAGACCGGGAAACACCAACAGGGGGTTTCGCCGGTGACTTGGCGCGGGTGGGTGCTGGCGGGTGGCGCGGCAGCGGTCGTCGCGATCGTCGTGGTGGCCGTTGTCGTCGTGTGGGGCGGGTCCTCGCCGGACAAGCCCCAGGCCAGCGGCTCCGGCGCCGAGGACTCGGGCACCGTGGCTTCGCGGTTCCTGCTCGCCTTCGCCGAGGGCAACGCCGACGCGGCGGCGGCGCTGACCGACGACCCGCGCGCGGCGAGCGTGCTGCTCGCCGACGCCCGCCGCGGCCTGGCCCCGGTGTCCGTTTCGGCGCGGCTGGGCCAGGTCACGCCCGCCGCCACCCGCGCCACCGCGACGTTCCAGGTCAGCTGGACGATCGCGGCCGGGCAGGTGTGGTCCTACGACAACAGCCTCGACCTGGTCGCCGCCGGCGGCCGCTGGCTCGTGCACTGGAGCCCCGCGGTGGTGCACCCGAAGCTGCGGGCCGGTCAGCAGCTGGCGGTGCGCACGCGCGCCGGCAAGAACGCCGTGGTCGACCGCAACGGCAGGCCGGTCCTGACCTGGCAGGCGGCGGGCACGCAGCCGGCGGAGCCGGGGGTGGCGCCGCTGCTGGTGCCCGCGTTGCAGCGGACGGTGTCCGGGCGGTCGCAGGGCGGCTGGTCGGTGGTCGCCACGGATGTCGACGGCGAGGTGCAGGAAACCCTGTTCGGCCAGGGCGACGTCGAGGTGGCGCCGCTGACCACGACCCTGAGCCTGCCCACGCAGGCAGCGGCGCAGCGGGCGGTCGACTCGGCCGCGTACCCGGCGATGCTGGTGGCGATCCAGCCCTCCACCGGCGACCTGCTCGCGGTGGCGCAGAACGCGGCGGCCGGGGCCGAGCCGAAGGCGCTGAACGGCCTGTACGCGCCGGGGTCGACCTTCAAGATCGCCACGGCGGCGGCGCTGCTGGAGTCGGGCGCGGCCACCGCGGACACGATCGCCGACTGCCCGGCCACCGCGCGCATCGGCCAGCGCACGATCCCCAACGACGACCAGTTCTCCTACCCGCCGCTGCCGCTGCACTCCGCGTTCGCGCACTCGTGCAACACCACCTTCGCGCAGCTCGCCTCGACGTTGCCGCCGGACGCGCTGGCCGACGCGGCCAGCGGGTTCGGCCTCAACGCCGACTTCACCATCCCGGGCATCACCACCGAGGCGGGCAAGGTGGTCCCCACCACCAGCGGCGCCGAGCAGGTCGAGTCCGCGATCGGGCAGGGCACCGTGCAGGCGAGCCCGTTCGGACTGGCCCTGATGGCGGCCACCGTCGCCCGTGGCGACGAGGTGACGCCGCGGCTGTGGCAGGAGCTGGCGACGTCGGTGAACACCGGCTACCGGGCGCCGTCCCGGGAAGTGATCGCCGCGCTGCGGACGATGATGCGCGAGGTCGTCACCGGCGGCACCGCGACCGGGCTGCGCGGCGACGGTGTCGTGTACGGCAAGACCGGCACGGCGCAGTTCGGCGACGGCAGCCGGGCGAACGGGTGGTTCGCCGGGTACCGCGACGACGTGGCGTTCGCGGTGCTGCTGCTCGGGTCGGACTCCTCCAAGCCCGCCGTCACGGTGTCCTCGGCCTTCCTCGGCGCGCTGAGCTGACGTTTCGGCCGCGGCCGAACGGTGCGGCCACTAGCGTGGCGGGTGTGGAGACGATCGCACTGGCCGAGGTGGCCGCGGTGCTCGCCGACCCGAGCCGGGCGGCCATGTGCCTCGCCCTGCTCGACGGGCGGGCGTGGACCGTCGGGGAGCTGGCCCGCACGGCGGGGATCGCGCCGTCGACGGCGAGCGAGCACGTCAGCCGCCTGAAGGAGGCGGGGTTCGTGGCGGGGGTGAAACAGGGGCGGCACGCCTACGTGCGGATCGCCGACCCGCGGGTGGCCGAGCTGATCGAGCACCTGGCGCAGCACGCCGGGCACCGGTCCGCCTCGGGCTTGCGCGAGTCCCTGCGCGTGCGGCGGCTGGCGTTCGCGCGCACCTGCTACGACCACCTGGCCGGCACGGTGGGCGTGGCCCTGCGTGACGGCATGATCCGGACGGGACTGGTGTCCGACGGGGACGGCCTCGCGCTGACCGAGCGCGGTCGTTCGGTGCTCGGCGAGCTGGGGGTGACGATCCCGGCCGGGCGGCGCCCGTTGCTGCGGGCGTGCCTGGACTGGACCGAGCGCCGCGATCACCTGGGCGGCGCGCTCCCGGCGGCGCTGTTCGAGCGCGGGGTGGAGGCGGGCTGGTTCGTGCGGCGGCCCGACCGGGCGGTGGTGGTGACCGAGGCCGCCGGGGAGCCGCTCGCGCTCCTGGGCGCGCAGCTGCCCGCCGACCGCCCCGGGGCGGCCTGACGCTTGGGTGCTCCTGCGGGGCTGCACTGGCCACTCGTCGTCATCGTGTGCGCACCTGCCGTCGAATCCACCCGCCCGCGTCCATGTTGCCGGGGAAGGGAAACGCGGGCGCGACAGCCCGTCGGGCTGCTGCGGGACCCACCGGGGCGCGGCAGGTCACCCCGCCTCCTTATCCTGAATGCCTGACAAACCGGGCAGGGGAGGTGCGGGTGGGCGAGCTGCCGGTCGTGCTGGGGCTGGGCTCGGCCGTCCTGCTCGCCGCCGTGCTCGCGGTCCGCTTCTCCACCCGTCTCGGCCTGCCGTCGCTGCTGCTCTACCTCGTGATCGGCGTGCTGCTCGGCGAAGCCGGGTTCGGCATCCAGTTCTCCGACCCGTTCCTCACCCAGGCGCTCGGCCTGGCCGCGCTGGTCATGATCCTCGCCGAGGGCGGGCTGACCACCCGGTGGTCGGCGGTGAAACCCGCGCTGGGGCAGGGAGTGGCACTGTCCACAGTGGCGGTCGGGCTGAGCATCGCGATCACGGGGCCCGCCCTGCACTGGCTGCTCGGCCTGGACTGGCGGATGGCGCTGCTGTGGGGCGCGGTGCTGTCCTCCACCGACTCGGCCGCGGTGTTCTCCGTGCTGCGCGGCGTCGGCGTGCCCCGGCGGATCGTCGGGGCGCTGGAACTGGAGTCCGGGATCAACGACGCCCCCGCCTACATCGCGGTCGTGGTGCTGGCCGAGGGGACCCGGATCGACTGGTCGCTGCCGCTGCTGGTGGTCTACGAACTCGGCGCGGGCCTCGTCCTCGGGCTGCTGCTCGGCCTGGCCGGGGCGTGGGCGCTGCGCCGCGCCGCGCTGCCCGCCACCGGCCTCTATCCACTCGCGACGGTCGCGGTGTGCGTGGTGGCCTACTCGTCCGGGCAGCTGCTGCACGCCTCCGGGCTGCTCGCCACGTACGTCGCGGCGGTCGTGCTGGGCAATTCCCGGCTGCCGCACCGCTCGGACACGCTGTCCTTCGCCGAGGGGCTCGGCTGGCTCGCCCAGATCGGGTTGTTCGTGTTGCTGGGCCTGTTCGCCTCGCCCGAACGGCTGCTGGAGTCGATCGTGCCGGGCCTGATCGCCGCCGCGGTGGTGCTGGTGTTCGCGCGGCCGGTGTCGGTGCTGGTGTCGCAGCTGCCGTTCAAGGTGCCGCTGCGCGAGCAGGTGTTCCTGTCCTGGGCGGGGTTGCGCGGCGCGGTGCCGATCGTGCTGGCGATGATCCCGCTCTCCCACGCGATGCCCGGCGCGCAACGGCTCGTGGACGCGGTGTTCGTGCTGGTGATCGTGCTCACCCTGGTGCAGGGCCTCACGCTCGGCCCGCTGGCCCGGGTGCTGCGGCTGAAGGCGGACACCGAGCCGAAGGAGATCGAGGTCGACGCCGCGCCGCTGGACGAGCTGCAGGCCGAGCTGCTGCAGGTCAAGATCCAGCCCGGCTCGCGCCTGCACGGCGTGTACCTGTCGGAGCTGCGGCTGCCCGCCGGGGCGTCGCTGAGCCTGATCGTCCGCGACGGCCGCAGTTTCACCCCGCAGCGCACCGACCGGCTGCAGCGTGGCGACCAGATCCTGATCGTGAGCACCGAGTCCGCGCGGGAGGCCGCCGAGCGGCGCATCCGCGCGGTGGACCGGGCCGGTCCGCTGGCGCGCTGGAAGGGCGAGTCCGGCACCTGAGACCCGCTGGCGCGCGGCGGGGGCGATCGGTTACTGTGTCCGCGTAGGTCATGAGTGCCAGCGCCAAGCCCCGGCTCGCTGGCCGGCAACCCTCCTTCCGCGGTGGGGTGCCCCGGGTGAGGACCTGGCTCGTCGCGAGGTGCGGCGGGCAAGCGCGGACCCCCTGGCGGGTCCCTGGACCCGAGGAGCCTTTCGATGACTCTCGCTCTCGAACGCGTCACCACCCCCGCCGTCACCGCCGCCGCGGCCGTCCCGCTGGTCACCGGCGGGGAGCTGGACTACGCCAACCTCGACCACGCGGCCAGCGCCCCATGCCTGGAGGACGTGCGCCGCGCGGTGGACGAGTTCCTGCCGCACTACGCGAGCGTGCACCGCGGGGCCGGGTTCGCCTCGCAGGTGTCCACAAAGGTCTACGAGCGTACCCGGGACGTGCTGCGCCGGTTCGTCGGCGCCCGGTCCTCGGACGCGGTCGTGTTCACCCGCAACACCACCGACGCGCTGAACCTGCTGGCCCGCAGCGTGCCGCGGCACACGTCGGTGGTCCTGTTCGACACCGAGCACCACGCCGCGCTGCTGCCCTGGCGCGGCCCGAACGTGCGCCGGATCCCGCTGCCGAACACGCGGCTGGCCGCGGTGTCCGCTGTGGACAGTGCGCTGGCGGGGTGCCCGGAGGGGCCGCGGCTGGTGGTCGTCACCGGTGCGTCGAACGTGACCGGGGAACTGCTGCCGGTGGCGGAGATCGCGGCGGTGGCTCGCCGGCACGGCGCGCGCGTCGCGCTGGACGGCGCCCAGCTCGCCCCGCACCGGCCGATCTCGGTGCGGGAGCTGGACGTCGACTACGTGGTGCTGTCCGGGCACAAGCTGTACGCGCCGTTCGGCGCGGGCGCGCTGATCGGGCGCGGCGACTGGCTGCGCGCGGCGGATCCGTACCTGGCCGGTGGCGGGGCCACGAAGCTGGTGCGCCGCGACGGCGACGGTCTCGGGGTGGCGTGGCAGAGCGGGGTGGAGCGGCACGAGGCCGGTTCGCCCAACACCGTCGGCGTGTACGCGCTGGGCGTGGCGTGCGAGCAGCTGGCGGCGTCGTGGGACGCGGTGGCCGCGCACGAGCGGGAGCTGCTGGAGCGGCTGACGCGGGGTCTCGCCGCGGTGCCGGGGCTGGCGGAGCTGCGCCTGTTCGACGGCGCGGCGGAGCGGGTCGGCACGGTGAGCTTCGTGCTCGACGGGTTCGAGCCGGGCTGGGTGGCGGCGGTCCTGTCGGCCGAGTACGGCATCGGCGTCCGCGACGGCGCGTTCTGCGCGCACATCGCGGTGCGGCGGCTGGTGGAGCGCAGCGGCGGGGAGGGCCAGCAGGCGCTGCGGGTGAGCCTCGGCCTCGGCACCACGACCGAGCACGTCGACCGGCTGGTGACCGCGTTGCGGCAGATCGTCGCGCGGGGCGCGCGGTGGACGTACGGCGTGGTCGACGGCCGGTGGGCGCCGTGCCCGGACCCGCGGCCGCTGCCGGACTTCCTGCGCTGAGCGGCGGGTGGCTGCGGGAAATCGGTGCGACCGCCGCCGCGGGCAGGGAGCGCGCGGCCGCTGGGAGTCCGGCGTGCGCGGTGGTGCGGGAGGCAGGCGCCCCGGGCTCACGGTGGCCTTCGCCCGCCCGGCCTCGCGCGGCGAGGCAGCGCGCTGGCCGGGTTTCCCGGCCTGCGCCGGGGCGGTCGCGGCAGGCGTGGACAATGGCGGGGTGAGCAGTGACCCCCAGCCCTCCCCGGAACCGGACACCGTGCCGGACGAGCAGCAGGCCGCCCCGCCCAAGCGGCGCGCCCTGCTGCTGGCCGTGATCGCGATCGTCGTGTTCGCGGCGGACGTCGTGACCAAGTCGGTCGTCGTGGCGACCCTGGAGGGGCACGAGCCGGTCCGGGTCCTCGGCGGGCTCGTCTACCTGCAGCTGATCCGCAACCCGTTCGCGGCGTTCGGCATGGGCGTCACGGGCATGACCTGGGTGTTCGCGATCGTCGCGTTCGGGGTGGTGATCGCGCTCATCTGGTTCGCCAAGCGGCTGCGGTCGGCGGGCTGGGCGATCGGCCTGGGGCTCATCCTCGCCGGCGCGCTCGGCAACCTGGCCGACCGCGTCTTCCGCGCGCCCGGCGTGCTGCGCGGCCACGTCGTCGACTTCGTGTCGTTGTTCGCGCCCAACGGGGACGTGTGGCCGGTCTTCAACGTGGCCGACTCGGCGATCTGCGTCGGCGGCGTGCTGATCGTGCTGCTGTCCCTGCTCGGCCGCGAGTACGACGGCACGGTCAAGAGGGCCAAGCGTTGAGCGCCCGGATGCTGCCCGTCCCGGACGGGCTCGACGGCATGCGCGTCGACGCCGGGCTGGCGAAGCTGCTCGGGCTGTCCCGCACGGTCGTCGCGGAGCTGGCCGAGTCCGGCGACGTCCTGCTCGACGGCCGCCCGGCAGGCAAGTCCGACCGGCTCTCCGCCGGTGTGCTGCTCGAGGTGACCCTGCCCGACCCGGACAACCCGGTCGAGGTGGTCGCCGAACCGGTCGACGGCCTGCGCATCCTCCACGACGACGACGACATCGTGGTCGTGTCCAAGCCGGTGGGCGTCGCCGTGCACCCGAGCCCCGGCTGGACCGGGCCCACGGTCGTCGGCGGGCTCGCCGCGGCCGGGCTGCGCATCTCGACCTCCGGCGCGGCGGAGCGCCAGGGCGTCGTGCACCGCCTCGACGCCGGCACCACGGGCGTGATGGTGGTGGCGAAGAGCGAGCACGCGTACACCGTCCTGAAGCGGGCGTTCAAGGAACGCACCGTCGACAAGGGCTACCACGCCGTCGTGCAGGGCCACCCGGACCCGACGCGCGGCACGATCGACGCCCCGATCGACCGGCACCCGCGGCACGACTACAAGTTCGCCGTGGTCGCGGGCGGCCGGCCGTCGGTGACGCACTACGAGGTGATCGAGGCCTTCCGCGCGGCGTCGCTGGTGGACGTCAAGCTGGAAACCGGGCGCACCCACCAGATCCGCGTGCACTTCTCGGCGCTGCGGCACCCGTGCGCGGGCGACCTCACCTACGGCGCGGACCCGGTGCTGGCCCGCAAGCTCGGTCTGACCCGGCAGTGGCTGCACGCCCGCACCCTCGGGTTCGCCCACCCCGCGGACGGCCGGTGGGTCCAGTTCGAGTCGCCCTACCCGGACGATCTGGCGCACGCGCTGGAAGTGCTGCGCGCGGAGAACTAGGCGACCGCGGTCCCTTCGAGTTCGACCATCAGCTCAGGGATCGCCAGCCGCGTCACGCCGAGCATCGTGGTGGGCGGGGCGACGCCGGCCGCGCCCAGCCGCGCCGCGAGCACGCCGTAGTGCGGGAACAGCTGATCGACGTCGGTGGTGTAGACGTTGAGCCGGACGAGGTTCGCCAGCGACATGCCGGCCTCGGCGAGCACGGCCTCCAGGTTGTCCAGGCTCAGCGCCAGTTGCTTCGCCATGTCCCCGGCGTGCTGGGGTTTTCCGTCGCCGCTCATCGCGGTCTGCCCGGCGCAGAACAGGGTCCGGGTGTGCCCGGCGACCAATTCGCCCTGGTGGTACCCCAGCTTCGCCGACCACGTCCACGGGTCGACCGCGGTGCGCTCCACTCCCACATCAGCTCCCTTCGGATCAGTGCTGTTACGGGACGAAGCCTGGCAGCGAATCACGACATCCTGTGTCGCGTATTTCGCTAGAGTTCGCGGAATGCGCGCCGACCGCCTGGTCTCGCTGGTGCTGTTGCTGCGCCGGCACGGCCGGCTGTCCGCGACCGCGCTGGCCCGCGAGCTGGAGGTGTCCACCCGGACGGTGCTGCGGGATGTCGAGGCGCTGTCCGCCGCCGGTGTCCCGGTCTACGCCGAACGCGGCAGGCACGGCGGTTTCGCGTTGCTGCCCGGGTTCCGGACCGAACTGACCGGGCTGAACCACGACGAGGCCCTCGCCCTGCTGATCGCCGGGTCGCGGCGCGGCGCGCAGGCGTTCGGCCTCGGCTCGGCGCTCGCCTCCGCCATGCTCAAGGTGGTCGACGCGCTCCCGGAAGGTCATCGCGAGATCGCGGCCGGCGCGGCGGAGCGGTTGCTGATCGACCCGGAGACCGACCTGCTCGCCCGCCGGGTCGCCGACGAGGAGGTGCCCGGAGCCGTCGTGGCCGAGGTCCGCCGGGCGGTGTTCGCGGGGCACAAGCTGCGCATCCACTACGCGGCCGTGGACCAGAGCCCGAAGTGGCGCACCGTGGACCCGATCGGCCTGGTCACCGTGCGCGGCCAGGGCTACCTGCTGGCCACCCGCTCCGGCGCCGACCGCACCTACCGGCTGTCCCGGATCCAGGCCGCGGAGGAACTCGCCGAACCCGCGAACCGGCCGGACCGGGCCGACCTGGACCGGGCGTGGCGGGACCGCAGCGCGCGGTTCCGGGCGGGGGGCGACCAGGTCACGGTCGTGGTCAGGGTGGACCCGGCGCGGCGAGAGGAGCTGGTGCGGACCGCGGTGGCCGTCCAGGCGGAAGAAGCCGAGCCGGACGGACTGCTGCGGCTTCCAGGATGCCCGGCACGCGGAGTGGGCGTTGTGGCAGCTCGGCACGGACGGGGAGGCGCTGGCGCCGCGGTGGTTGCGCGGCTCGCTGCGTGATCGGGCCGCGGCGATCGCTGCCCGCTACGGTGCATCTTGAGCTCCGCTGGCCGCGCCGGGTGGGCGTTGTGGCGGCTGGGCGCACGCGGAGGCGCTGAGCACACTGTGGTTGTGTGCCGCGCTGTGATCGGGCTGGGGCGATTGCCGCCAGTTTCGGCTCATCCTGAGCCGGAGCCGGCGGTCATTTTCCAAGGATGCCCGGCACGCGGAGTGGGCGTTGTGGCAGCTCGGCACGGATGGGGAGGCGCTGACGCCGCAGTGGTTGCGCGGCTCGCTGCGTGATCGGGCCGCGGCGATCGCTGCCCGCTACGGCTCTCGCTGACCTAGTCCTCCAGGGACCAGGTCAGGGAGCGCTCGTCCGGCTCGGGGCGGGGGCTCCAGCGCACCGCCACCACCCGGGTGCTCTCGGGCAGCACGTACACCGTGTGGCCGCCCGCCGTCTCGCCGGGCTGGACCCCGATCTTGTGCGGCGGCCGCGACGTCAGCGACACCGGCGCCTTCGCGACCGGCTTGCCGTCGGCGGTGAGCAGTTCCAGGTAGTTGTCCGGCAGCGACACGAACGGGACCGGGCCCTTGTTGGTGACCTCGGTGTGCACCACGACGGCCCGCTCGCCCGGTTCGAGCCGGTACCCGGCCGCGCCGAACAGGTAGTCCGCCGGGTCCTGCACCTCGAGCAGCTGCACGGTGAGCTGCTCGCCTTCGAGACCCTGCCCGGCCAGGCTGTCGCCGATCTTCCCGGTCCGCGGGCCCGCCGGCGGCGCGGGCCGCTGGTCGCCCCGCGCCCACGACGCGGTCTGCGGGGGACCCCACGTGCTGATCACCGGGTCCAGCGGCGCCGGATACGGCCCGGACGCCACCCCCGCGACCTGGTACGGCCCCGACGCGACACCCTGCTGGACGTGGTACGGCCCGGAGGGCAGACCCCGACCAGGGTCGGCGGGCGGGTAGCCCCCACCGGGCCGGGCCGGCGGCGGGTACCCGGGCGGCGCGGCCTGCGGCGGCTGCGCGGGCGGCGGATAACCGGGCACGGCCCCGGACGGCGCGTATCCCGGCGTCGCACCGGACGGCGCGAACGGCACCGCACCGGAAGGCGGCGCGTGGTAGGGCCCCGGGTTCGGCGTCTGCGGCTGCGCGGGCGGGAACGCGCCGGCGAGCGCCGCGCGCAGGCCCTGCGGGTCGCTCTCCACGCCGACCAGCAGCGGCAGCCCGCTGCCGGACAGGGCGACCAGCCGGTAGGCCACCTCGCGCGGGTCCATGCCGACGCGCGCCGCGAGCTCGTGCACGGCCACCTTGCCCAGTTCGGCCAGTGCGGCGAGCAGGCGGGCATCGGCGGGATCGGTCACGGCCACGTCCGGAAACGCTACCCGCTGACCTTCCCGGCCCGGTCGTTCACCCCGGCGCGGCGCCCGGAGGTTCTAGGCTGGCGGCACGCTTATCCGACGAAGCTGGGATGGATGGATGACCGAGGTCGTGAAGCTCGCCGACGAGTTCGTGGACGCCCTGTTCGACGCGGAGCCGTTGTGGCCCGCGGTGCTGGGGCTGGAGTCCGACCGGGACGGGCTCGGCGACCTGAGCGAGGAGGCCGAGGCCGCCTACCGCGAACGGCTCGAGGGGTTCGTCCGGCGCGCCGAGGAGATCGACCCGGCCGGGCTCGGCGCGGAGGACCGGGTGACCCGCGACGTGCTGCTCAGCCAGGCCCGCGGCAACCTGGACCGGCTGGACAGCCACCTGGTCGAGTTCACGATCAGCGACATCTTCGTGGCCCCCGCGGTCAGCCTGCTGACGATCCTGCCGATGGTCGGCCTGCCGGACGACGAGCAGGGCCGCCGCCACCTCGGACGGCTCGCCGCGATCCCGCGGTACCTGGAGCAGGCCGCGGACCGGCACCGGGCGGGCGTCGCGGCCGGGCGGGTGCCGGTCGAGCACCTGGTGCGCGCCGCGATCGCGCACCTGGACCGCTACCTGGCCGCGCCGGACTCCGACCCGCTGCTGCGCCAGCCCGCGCCGAGCGAGGAGTTCGCCGCCGACCGCGAACGGGTGCTGGCCGAGGTGGTGCGGCCCGCGTTCGCCGCCTACCGGGACGCGCTGGCCACCGACATCGCGCCGCACGGGCGCCCGCCGGAGAAGCCCGGCGTGTGCTGGCTGCCCGACGGCGAGCGCATCTACGCCTCGCTGGCGCGCACGCACACCACCACCGACCGCACGCCGGACGAGCTGCACGAGACCGGCCTGCGCGTCATCGGCGAGCTGGCCGCCGAGTACCGCGAGATCGGCTCGCGCGTGTTCGGCACCGACGACCTCGCCGAGATCTTCCGGCGGCTGCGCACCGATCCGCAGCTGCGCTGGCGCAGCGCCGAGGAACTGCTCGACACCGCCCGGTCGGCGATCAGCCGCGCCGAGGAGGCCGCGCCGCGCTGGTTCGGCCGCATCCCGCCGTACAAGTGGGTCGTGGAGCCGGTGCCCGCGGCCGAGGCGCCCGGCGGCCCGGCGGCGTTCTACCTGCAGCCGTCGGTCGACGGGTCGCGGCCGGGTATCTACTTCGCCAACACCCACGAGGTGACCGAGCGGTTCCGGCACGCCGCCGAGGTGACCGCCTTCCACGAGGCCATCCCCGGCCACCACTTCCAGCTCTCCACCGCGCTCACGCTCACCGACCTGCCGCTGCTGCGCCGGATCGGCGACTTCAACGCCTACGCCGAGGGCTGGGGCCTCTACAGCGAGCGGCTCGCCGCCGAGATGGGCCTCTACTCCGATGACGTCGCGCTGCTCGGGATGCTCACCATGGACTCGATGCGCGCCGGCCGCCTGGTCGTCGACACCGGCCTGCACGCCAAGGGCTGGAGCCGTCAGCAGGCCGTGGACTACCTGCGGGAGCACACCCCGATGCCGCAGGTCGAGATCGAGTCCGAAGTGGACCGTTACATCGCCTACCCCGGCCAGGCGCTGGCGTACATGGTGGGGCGCCTGGAGATCCAGCGCGTGCGGGCGCGGGCCGAGCAGGCGCTGGGGGAGCGGTTCGACATCCGCGCCTTCCACGACCTGGTCCTCGGCGGCGGCGCGCTGCCGTTGTCGGTGCTGGCGGCGGTCGTGGACGAGTGGATCGCGCAGGCATGAGCGAAGTGGACGCCCTCGCCGAGGAGCTCACCGGCCTGCTGTTCGAGGCCGACCCGCTGCGCCCGTCGGTGCTCGGCCTGCCCGGTGCCCACGACCGGCTGCCCGACCTCACCGCGAGTGCCGAGAAGCGGCACCGGACGGCCTACCTGGACGTGGCGGCCCGCGCGGAAGCGGCCACGCCCGCGGACGCCGAGGAGGCGGTGACCCGCGATGTCGTGATCCAGCAAGCCAGGGCCGCCGTCGACCTCCTCGACGCGCGGCTGCCCGAGTTCGCGGTCAGCGACGCCTTCACCGCCCCGCTCCAGCTGCTGCTGATGACCCTGCCGATGGTCGAGCTGACCGACGAGACCCGGGCACGGGGTTTCCTGGCCCGGCTCGCCGCGTTCCCGGCCTTCGTGGACCAGGTGGTGGAACGGCAGGCGGCCGGCCCGGTGCCGCCGGACTTCCTGGTGGACTCGGCGATCGGCTACTTCGACCGGATGCTGGCCGCGCCGGAGCTCACCTCGCTCCAGCTCGACGTGCGCTCGGCGACGCTGGCCGCCGAGCGGGACGCGCTGCTGTCCGGGTTCGTGCGGCCCGCGCTGGCCCGCTACCGCGAGTTCCTCGCCGAGGACCTGCGGCCGCGGGCCCGGCCCGCCGAGGAGGCCGGGCTGTGCTGGCAGCCGGGCGGCCTGCTGCGGTACGCCGGGCTGATCCGCGCGCACACCACCACCGAGCGCACCGCTCAGGAGCTGCACGACATCGGGCTGGCGCTGATCGCCGACCTCGCCGGGGAGTTCCGCACCCTGGGACGCCGCGTGTTCGGCACCGGCGACCTGGCCGCGATCTTCGAGCGCCTGCGCACCGATCCCGCGTTGCGGTGGGGCAGTGGCGAGGAGCTGCTGGCCGCCGCGCGCGCCGCCATCACCCGGGCCGAAGCCGAGGCGCCCCGGTGGTTCCGCACGATCCCGTCCGCGCGCTGCGAGGTGCGCCCGGTGCCGGAGAGCGACGCCGACGCGGGCACCATCGCCTACTACGTCGAACCGGCGCTCGACGGCTCCCGGCCGGGGATCTACTACGCCAACACCTTCCACGCCGGAGAACGGTTCCGGCACGTCAGCGAGGCGGTCGCCTACCACGAGGCCATCCCGGGGCACCACTTCCAGCTGTCGCTGGCGCTCGAGCTGGACCTGCTGCTGCTGCGCCGCGTCGCCGAGGTCAACGCCTACACCGAGGGCTGGGGGCTCTACGCCGAGCGGCTGGCCGAGGAGATGGGGCTCTACACCGGCGACGTGGCGCGGTTCGGGATGCTGACCCAGGACGCGATGCGCGCCGCGCGGCTGGTGGTGGACACCGGCCTGCACGCACTGGGCTGGTCGCGGCAGCAGGCGGTGGACTACCTGCGGGAGAACACGCCGATGGCGCCGGTGGAGATCGAGGAGGAGGTCGACCGCTACGCGGGCTGCCCCGGCCAGGCCCTGTCCTACATGACGGGACGCCTGGAGATCGAGCGGATCCGGGCCGGCGCGGAGCGGGCGCTGGGGGACCGGTTCGACATCCGGGATTTCCACGACGTGGTGCTGGGGCACGGCATCCTCCCGCTGCCGGTCCTCGACCGGGTGGTTTCGAACTGGATTACCAGCCGGTAATGTGCTCGGCAATCAGGTAAGCGATCGCTTAGAAGGGTTGGATCGATGCGGATCGGCACCCAGATCTCGTACTCCGGCGGGTTCGCCGAGAGCGTCCGGGATGTCGTCGAGCTGGAGAAGGCCGGGCTCGACGTCGTCACCATCCCCGAGGCCTACTCGTTCGACGCGGTCAGCCAGCTCGGCTATGTCGCGGCGAAGACCGAGCGTGTCCAGCTCGCGTCCGGCATCCTGCAGATCTACACGCGGACCCCGACGCTGACCGCCATGACGGCGGCCGGGCTGGACTTCGTCTCCGACGGTCGGTTCATCCTCGGCATCGGCGCGTCCGGGCCGCAGGTCGTGGAAGGCTTCCACGGGGTGCGCTACGACGCGCCGCTCGGGCGGACCCGCGAGATCGTGGAGATCTGCCGCCAGGTGTGGCGCCGCGAGCGCGTGGTCCACGACGGCAAGCACTACAAGATCCCGCTGCCCGCCGACCAGGGCACCGGCCTCGGCAAGCCGCTGAAGATCATCAACCACCCGGTGCGCGAGCGGATCCCGGTGCAGATCGCGGCGATCGGGCCGAAGAACGTGGCGCTGACGGCCGAGATCGCCGAGGGCTGGCAGCCGATCTTCTTCCACCCGGAGCGGGCGTCCGAGGTGTGGGGCGAGGCGCTGGCCGAGGGCAAGGCCAAGCGTGACCCGTCCCTCGGTGAGCTGGACGTCGCGGTCGGGGTGCCGGTGGCGATCGGCGAGGACGTCGGCCACATGCTCGACTGGGTCCGCCCCGTGGTCGCGCTCTACGTCGGGGGCATGGGCGCCCGCGGCAAGAACTTCTACAACGAGCTGGCCTGCCGGTACGGCTACGAGGCCGAGGCCAAGCTGATCCAGGACCTCTACCTCGACGGCAAGAAGGAGGAGGCCGCCGCGGCGGTGCCCGCCGAGCTGCTGCGGGCGATCTCGCTGGTCGGGCCGAAGGGGCAGGTCAAGGAGCGGCTGGCCGCCCTGCGCGAGGCCGGGGTCACCACCCTGCAGGTCACGTTCCTCGAACCCGACCCCGCGCGCCGCGTCGGTGTGGTGAGCGAGCTGCGCGAACTGCTCAGCTGACCCGGTCGAGGAACAGGAAGTCGGTCACGCCGATGACCGACAGGACCTGGCGGACGCCGGCCGGCATGCTGGTCCGCTTCTCGTCGTGCACCAGCCGGGGCCGGGTCGTTTCCACGACCTGGCCCCGCATCTCGATCCCGCACCCGCCCGCGGCCAGCACGTTCCTGACCCAGTCGGCCTGCGGCCCGTAGGTGAGGGCGACGACGAAGCCGTCCCCGGCGCGGAAGACGTTCACCGGTGTCCGGTAGGTCTTCCCGGACTTGCGGCCCCGGTGGACGATCGTCCCGAACCCCGGGAGCCCCTTCGTCAACGGTCCCAGCACGCGGTTGGTCGCCACGCGGTTGAACCGGGCGACCTTCTTCGACAGCACCATGCGATCAGCATGCCCGCTCGCCCGCCGGAAATCAACAGGTGATGAATTCAGGTTTAGGCGCCGGCGTGGGGTGGCAAGCTGTGGCGTGCCCGAGCTGCCGGACGTCGAAGGTTTCCGCCGCACGCTGGCCGCCCACGCGGTGGGCAAGCGAATCACCGGCGTGACCACGCTGGACGCGGGCGTGCTGCGCGGGGTGAGCGCGCGCAGGCTGCGGGAGACGTTGCGGCACCAGCGCTTCGGCGAGCCCCGGCGGCGGGGGAAGTGGCTGATCGTGCCGGTGCACGGCCGTCCCGCCACGATGGTGCTGCACTTCGGCATGACCGGGTCGCTGGAGTGGTCCGAGCTGGACGAGCGCAACCGGCACGACCGGGTGATCTTCGCCTTCGACGACGGAGAGCTGCGCTACCGCGACATGCGGAAGCTGCACGGCCTGCGCCTGCTCGCGGACGACGCGGAGCTGCGCCGGCTGCTCGCGGACACCGGGCCGGACGCGCTGGACGTGCGGAAGGAGCAGTTCCGCGTCCTCCTCCGCCGCCGTCGCGGGATCAAACAGCTGCTGACCGACCAGGCGGTGCTCGCCGGGCTCGGGAACCTGCTGGCCGACGAGATCCTGTGGCGGGCCCGGCTGGCTCCGCAGGTGCGCGCCGCGGACCTCGACGGCACGGCGGCCGACCGGTTGCACCGGGAGATGCGCGAGGTGCTGCGGGCGGCGGTGAAGGCCGGGCGGGTGCCGCCGCGCACCACGTGGCTCACCGGGCGGCGGGACGAGCCGTCGGGGGCCTGCCCGCGATGCGGGACCGTCTTGGAGCACGGCCGGGTCGGCGGGCGCGGCACCGTGTGGTGCCCGCGGTGCCAGGCCGGTTGACAGTTCGCGGAAAAGGGGTAAGCCGGTGCCATGAACGACAAGGACGACGAGAAGAAGCCGGTCAGCCCCGAACCACCCCTGTCGCCGGACTTCCCCGACGTCCGGCACCCCGACCTGGACATGGGCCCCACCGAGGACGTCGAGAAGCCGCCGAACACCGAAGAGGTCAAGCCGGAGGAGGGGATCCCGGAACCGCCCGACTGACCCCGCGGGGTGAGGTGGCGTGCAGCCCCGGGCGTCGCGGGTAACCGTCCGGGGTGCCCGGCGCCGCGTGGTGGTCGCCGAAGTGGCAGGAGGGACGATGGCGGAGTTCAAGAAGGGCGACCGGGTCCGCTGGGACGCCGGCAACGAGAGTTCGGTCGGCACGGTGGAGAGGAAGATCACCGAGGACACCCACGCGGGCGGACGCCAGGTGCGCGCCTCCGAGGACGCCCCGCAGTACCTGGTGAAGAGCGAGAAGACCGGCCGCACCGCGGTGCACAAGCCGGACAAGCTGCACCCCGCGGACTGAAGCACGGACTGAGGCGCGGCTGTTCTGGACGGGCACCGAGTCCGTCCGGCGGGCGGGCAGCGCCGTCTACACCCGGCCGGCGCGCTGCGGTGCGGCCACCTGGCCGGCCACAGTGCGCCGCGTCGTCGGCGAAACCGGCGGCGGGACGGCCCTACCGCCCGGCCGGCGCTCACCGGGAAGCGGCGATTGTTTGCCCTGCCGCGCCGCGGCGCCCGGTCGACGGGTGATGGGCAGGCAGCGATGGCCCGGCCCCGGCCCTCTCCGCGGGAAGCGGCGATGGTTCGACGCGCGGCACCGCGGCGTTCGGCCGACGGGCAGGCGCCGCAGCCCCGGCCAGTTGGCCGGGGCCACGGCGCGCCATCTCGTAGGCCGGGCCCGTCAGCGGGAAGCGGCGAGGTTGCGCCGCACCTGGGCGGGGTCCCTGCGGGCGGGCTCGCGGCCCGCGGGCTGGTGCGGTGCCGGGCCGGGGTCGATCGGCGGGATCGGTTTCGTCGTGGCGGCCTCGGTGACCGACATCGGTTCGCCGTGGTGCCGGATCTCCACCGGCTTCCCGGACAGCAGCCGGTACGTCGCGTGGTCGCGGTGGATCTCCACCAGGAAGCGGCTCTCCCGGAAGCACATGCGGAACTGGATCCGCTCCAGCGCGGGCGGCAGCCGCGGCGCGAAGGTCAGCTTGCCGTCGTGGTCGCGCATCCCGCCGAAGCCCGCGACCACCCCCATCCACGCCCCGGCCAGCGAAGCCATGTGCAGCCCGTTGCGCACGTTGTTGTGCACGTCGTGCAGGTCGGTCAGCGCCGCCTCGCCCAGGTAGTCGTAGGCCAGGTCCAGGTGCCCCACCTCGGCCGCGATCACCGACTGCGTGCCCGCCGACAGCGACGAGTCCCGCACCGTCCTGGCCTCGTAGTAGGCGAAGTTGCGCTGCTTCTGCTCCGGCGTGAACGCGTCGCCGCGCAGGTGCAGCGCCAGCACCAGGTCGGCCTGCTTCACCACCTGCTTGCGGTACAGGTCGAAGTACGGGTAGTTCAGCAGCAGCGGGTAGTTCTCCATCGGCGTGCCGGCGAAGTCCCAGTCCAGGTGCTCGGTGAAGCCCTCCGACTGCGGGTGCACGCCCAGTTCTTCGTTGTAGGGCACGTACATCTGCTCGGCGGCGCGTCGCCAGCCCGCCAGCTCGGTTTCGTCCACACCGAACAGTGACGCGACCTCCGGCACCCGCTCGCAGGACGCCGCCGCCTCGCGGAAGTTCCGCTGCGCCATCAGGTTCGTGTACACGTTGTTGTCCGCGACCGCCGAGTACTCGTCCGGCCCGGTCACCCCGTCGATGCGGAACCGGCCGTGCCGGTCGAAGTGCCCGAGCGACATCCACAGCCGCGCCGTCTCCAGCAGCAGCTCGGTGCCGCACTGGCGCTCGAACTCCGCGTCGCCGGTGGCCCAGTAGTAGCGGGCGACCGCGTCGGCGATGTCGGCGGTGACGTGGAACGCCGCGGTGCCCGCCGGCCAGTACGCCGAGCACTCCGCGCCGTTGATCGACCGCCACGGGAACGCCGCGCCGCGCAGGCCCAGCTGCCGCGCCCGCTCCCGCGCCTTGGGCAGCGTGGAATGCCGCCACCGCAACGCATCCCGCGCCGCCTCCGGCACGCTGTAGGTCAGCACCGGCAGCACGAACGACTCGGTGTCCCAGAACGCGTGGCCGTCGTAGCCCGGCCCGGTCAGCCCCTTGCCGGGGATCGCGCGGCTTTCCCCGCGGGCCCCGGCCTGCAGGATGTGGAACAACGCGAACCGGGTCGCCTGCTGCAGCTCCGGGTCGCCGTCGATCTCGACGTCGGCGGTCTCCCAGAAGTCGTCGAGGAACGCGCGCTGCTCGGCGAGCAGCCCGTCCCAGCCGGTCTGCAGCGCCCCGGCGAGCGCGGCGTCGACCTGCGCGCGCAACGCGGGCACCGAACGCTGCGCCGACCACCCGTACCCGACGAACTTCGTCAGCCGCAGCACCTTGCCCTGCGGCACGTCCACCGCGATGCTCAGCCGCGCCAGGTCCTCCTCGGCGAGGATGTCGGTGCGCAACCCGTCCGGCGACTCGATCTGGTGGTCCATCGCGGCCGCCACGCGCAACCCGGACCGCCGCGTCTGGTGCACCAGCACCGCGCGGTAGTGGTCGGCGAGGAAGAACTCCGACTCCAGCGGCGACTGCAGCGCCGCGGCCACCCGCGGGTCCTTGCTGTCGGACTCGATCGGCTCGTTCGCCAGCAGGTCCGACTGCAGCACCAGCTGCATCTTCCCGTCCAGCGGCTCGACCTCGTACCGGATCGCCACCACCGCGCGCTGGGTGAATGACACCAGCCGCTGCGTGCGCACCCGCACGTGCCGCCCGGTCGGCGACGACCACTCGGTGGTGCGGGTCAGCGTGCCCGTCCGGAAGTCCAGCACCCGCTCGTGCGAAGTGGCCGTGCCGTAACGCATGTCGAACGGCTCGTCCTCCACCAGCAGCCGGATGATCTTGCCGTCGGTCACGTTGACGACCGTCTGCCCGGCCTCCGGGTAGCCGTACCCCGCTTCGGCGTAGGGCAGCTCGTGCTCCTCGTAGAAGCCGTTCAGGTACGTGCCGGGCAGGCCGCGCGGCTCGCCCTCTTCGAGGGTGCCGCGCAGGCCGATGTGCCCGTTCGACAATGCGAACGTCGATTCCGTGCGCTGCAACTGGTCGACCGCGAGGCCGCGCCACCGCAGTTCCCACGGCGCGCACTCGTAGCCGCGTGTCACGAGGCTCATGCGTCGTCCCCCAGCAGTTCCGCGAGATCGTCCACCACCACGTCGGCGCCGTGCTCCCGCAGCGCCTCCGCCTGGTCCGCCCGGTTCACGCCGACGACGAACCCGAAGTTCCCGGCCCGGCCCGCTTCCACACCGGCCAGCGCGTCCTCGAACACCGCCGCCCGCGCGGGTTCCACGCCCAGCGCCTTCGCCCCGGCCAGGAACGAGTCCGGCGCCGGTTTGCCGCGCAGCCCGTCGCGGGTGATGACCAGCCCGTCGATGCGGGCCTGCACGAACGGGGTGAACTCCGCCGCGTCCAGCACCGCCTGTGCGTTCGCCGACGACGTCACCACCGCGATCGCCAGCCCGGCGTCCCGCGCGGCCTCCAGGTACCGGCGCGACCCCGGGTAGGGGTTCGGCCCGCGCTCGGCGATGATCCGCAGCACCAGGTCGTTCTTGCGGTTCCCCAGGCCGTGCACGGTGTGCTCGGTGACCGCGTCGCCCGGACCGCCCTCGGGCAGCTCGATCCCGCGCGAGGCGAGGAACGTGCGGACCCCGTCCAGCCGGGGCCGCCCGTCCACGTAGCGGGCGTAGTCCGCGTCGGTGAACGGGTGGAAACCGCTTCCGTCCCGTTCGCGCAGGAACTCATCGAACGTCTGCTTCCAGGCTTCCCGGTGCAGCGCGGCGGTGCCGGTCAGGACACCGTCCAGGTCGAACAGGCACGCGGTGATGGCGTCGGGCAACCCGATCATGCCTGCACGGTACCTGCGAACCCGCGCGCTCGCCGCGTGCCGCGGCCGTATAACGACCTATACCGCGCGGCTCTAGTGCTGCGGGTGCGGCCGGACGTGGTGGATGAGCTCGTGGACGGTGGCGTCCGCCAGCCGGTACCGGACGATCCGCCCGGTGCGCTGCGCGGTGACCAGGCCGTGCGCGCGCAGCAGCCGCAACGCCTGGGACACCGCGGTGTCCGTCATGCCAGCCGCCACCGCCAGGTCGGACACGCAGATCTCCCGCGCGTAGTGGATGCACACGAGCAACGTCAGGCGCGACGGGTCGGCCAGCACCGAGAACCGCTCGGCCCACTCGCGCACCACGTCGCGGTCGCCGAGGCCGTCCAGCGCCGCCTCGACGGCCGGGCCGTCGATCACCCGGCGTTCCGCCTCACCTGCCACCCCGGAATCGTCTCATCCACGCGCGCCCGCGGGCTGGCAGGATCACACCGTGACCGACATCCCCTTCCGCACCGCACGGGAACTGCGCGCCGCGCTCGGGGCGCGCGAGCTGTCCGCCCGCGAGGTCGTGCAGGCGCACCTGGACCAGATCGAGCGCGTGAACCCGGACGTCAACGCCGTCGTCACGCTCGTCGCCGAGCGGGCGCTGGCCGAGGCGGCCGCGGCCGACGAACGCGCCGCCCGCGGCGCGGAACTGCCGCCCCTGCACGGCATCCCGGTCGCGCACAAGGACACCCACGAGACGGCGGGCGTCCGCACCACCTTCGGCTCGCCGCTGCACGCCGACCACGTGCCCGACCGCGACGAGCTGGTGATCGAGCGCATGCGGGCCGCCGGGGTGATCAGCATCGGCAAGACCAACGTGCCGGAGTTCGCCGCGGGCTCGCACACCTTCAACCCGGTCTTCGGCGCCACCCGCAACCCCTACGACCTGTCGCGTTCGGCGGGCGGGAGCAGCGGTGGCGCGGCGGCGGCGCTGGCCACCGGGATGCACCCGCTGGCCGACGGCAGCGACCTCGGCGGGTCGCTGCGCAACCCGGCGTCGTTCTGCAACGTCGTCGGATTCCGGCCGTCGATCGGGCGGGTGCCGTCGTGGCCGGCGCCGCTGGGCTGGTCGGGGCTGGCCACGGCCGGTCCGATGGCCCGCACGGTCGCCGACGCGGCCCTGCTGTTGTCGGTGCTCGCCGGCCCGGACCCGCGGTCGCCGATCGCGCTGGACGAACCGGGGGCGACCTTCGCCCGTCCGCTGGACCGCGACGTGCGGGGCCTGCGGATCGCGTGGTCGCCCGACCTGGGCGGCAGCGTGCCGGTGGAACCGGAGGTGGCGGACGTGGTCGAGGCGTCGGCGAAGGTGTTCGGCGACCTGGGGTGCGCCGTGGAGCGCGACTGCCCGGACTTCGCCGGCGCGGACGAGGCGTTCCGGATCCTGCGGGCCTGGCAGTTCGCGGTGAAGTACGGGCCGCTGCTGGACACCGAGCGGGACCGGATCAAGGACACCATCGTGTGGAACACCGAGGAGGGGCTGCGGCTGTCCGCGACCGACGTCGGCCGCGCCGAGCTCCTGCGCACCGAGCTGTTCCACCGCTTCCGCGAGTTCTTCACGCGCTACGACTTCCTGCTGCTGCCGGTCAGCCAGGTGCCGCCGTTCGACGCGGAGCTGGAGTACCCGGTGCGGGTCGCGGGCCAGGACATGGAGACCTACCTCGACTGGATGCGCTCGGCCTACTTCGTGACAGTCAGCGGCTCACCCGCGTTGTCGGTGCCCGCCGGGTTCACGCCCGGCGGCCTGCCGGTCGGGCTGCAGATCGTCGGGCCGCACCGCGCGGACTTCGCCGTGCTGCAGCTGGGGCACGCGTTCGAGCAGGCCACCGGGGTGGCCCAGCGGCGGCCGGCGGTGGCGCGGTGAGGGCGCGGGAGCTGTGGGTGGTGCTGGAGACGTTGCACGACGTCACCTACTTCGCGCCGCAGGCCAAGGCGGCGCACGAGGCGGCGGGGCTGCGCGGGTTCTGGCGCGGCTACGTCGGGACGCGGGCCGCGCCGCTGGGGGCGGCCGGGCTCGGCGTGGTGACCGCCGTGTTCTACGGCTTCGCGCCGTCGTTCCTGGCGCGGTCGGTGCCGTCCATCTGGGAGGTGGTGTCCCCGGCGGAGGCGCTGGCCGCCCGGAGCGCGGGCGCGGTGGCGGCGTTGCGGGAGCACGTGCGCGAGGTGCCGGCGCCGGTGCTGCCGGTGCTGCGGCGGATCGTGGCGGCGGCCGGCTGGGCAGGCCGGCCGCTGGGGGCCGCGAACGCCGCGCTGCCGTGGCCGGACGACCCGCTCGCCGCGCTGTGGCAGGCGGCGACGACGTTGCGCGAGCACCGCGGCGACGGCCACGTGGCGGTGCTGGCCGCGGAGGGCGTCGACGGCCTGGAAGCGCACGCCCTGCGCGACGCGGCGGACGGCAGCCGGAGCGTCGTGGCGCCCAACCGCGGCTGGACGGACGAGGAATGGGCGGCGGCGCGGGACCGGCTGGCCGCCCGCGGCCTGATCGACGGGCGCGGCCTGACCGACCGGGGCGCCCGCCTGCGCGAGCACATCGAGCGGCGCACGGACGAGCTGGCGGCGGTGCCGTACTCGGCGGTGGGTGAGGACGAGCTGGCCGCGCTGGACGGCTGGCTCCGGCCGATCGCGCGCGGGCTGGTGCCGGTCCCGGTGCCGCACCCGAACCCGGTGGGGGCGCCCACGCCCTGAGCAATGGGCCGAATCGTGGGCGCGGGCCGCTGCGCCCGCTGCGCGGTTGTGGCGTTGCGTGGTGAGCCGGTGGGGGCGCGGATGCGCTGCCCGAGCGGCCCGACCGTGGGCGGGGGCCGGGCCGTTGGGCCGCCCGTGGCTGTGTTGTGGCATCGCGCGGCGAGCGGATGGGGGCGTTGACGAGCGGGCAGGTTCGTGGGCACGGGCCATACGGGCGGTTGCGCCGCCCGGTGGCTGTGTTGTGGCATTGCGCGGCGGCGGGTGGGGTGCTGGTGCGCGGCAGGTTTGTGGGCGGGGGCCGGGCCGTTGGGCGCGCGTGGTGGCTCTGTCTTGACATTGCGCGGCTAGGCGGTCGGGGCGCGGGCGCCCTGGCCAGCGGGCCGGGCTGTGGGCAGGGGTGATCGGCCGCTGCGCACCGGCCACGGCGTTGCGCGGCGAGCCTGCCCCGAGTCGGCGGCTCCGGCAGCCGCCGCGACCGCCTCAGAACTGCAGCCAGCCCACCGCTGAGGACACCAGCAGCGCCGCGACCAGGATGGCCAGCACCACGGAGATCACGATCGTCACCACGGGCAGCGCCCGCGGCGGTTTCTGCTGGTGGTGCGACAGTCCGGAGGTCTGGCCGGAGTCTGGGGGCGTGTCGCCGGGGGCGACGCCGCCGCCGGGTTCCAGTCCGGGCGTCCGGGCGGGATCGGGGTCGGGCGGGGTGTTGCCCGGCACGCCGCCGCCGGGTTCGGCCCCCGGAGTGGACCGCGGATCGGGACTGCTCATCGGTCTTCCCTTCCCACCGACGCTGACACGTCGAACGACAGGCCCTTGTCACCGGCGCCCACGCGCACCCGCGCGCCGGGGGTCAGCTCGCCGCGCAGCATCATCCGCGACAGCGGGTTGTCGACCTCGCGCTGGATCGTGCGGCGCATCGGGCGCGCCCCGAACTCGGGCTGGTACCCGGCCCGCGCCAGCCACTGCACGGCTTCCGGCGTGAACTCCAGCGTGATGTCCTGCGCGTGCGCGCGCCGTTTCGTCTGCTCCAGCATCAGCTCGGTGATCTGCTCCAGCTGCGCGGCCTCGAGCTTGCGGAACACGATGATCTCGTCGATCCGGTTGAGGAACTCCGGCCGGAACTGCTCCCGCAGCCGCCGCATCAGCCGCTCCCGCAGCGGCCGCTCCGAGTCGCCCCGGTCGGCGGCGAACCCGAGCGCACCCTGCGTGCTGCTGGAGATGATCTCCGAACCGATGTTGCTGGTCATGATCAGCACCGTGTTGGTGAAGTTGACCGTGCGCCCGCGCCCGTCGGTCAGGCGGCCGTCGTCGAGGACCTGCAGCAGCACGTTGAAGATCTCCGGGTGCGCCTTCTCGATCTCGTCGAAGAGCACCACCGAGTAGGGCCGCCGCCGCACCGCCTCGGTCAGCTGGCCGGCCTCCTCGTAGCCGACGTAGCCGGGGGGAGCGCCGATCAGCCTGCTGACCGTGTGCCGCTCGCCGTACTCCGACATGTCCAGCCGGATCATCCGGTCCTCGTCGCCGAACAGCGCCGCGGCCAGCGCCCGCGCCAGTTCGGTCTTGCCGACGCCCGTGGGGCCGAGGAACAGGAAGCTGCCGTAGGGCCGGTCCGGCGGCGCGAACCCGGCGCGCGAGCGGCGCACGGCTTCGGCCACCGCGTCCACCGCCTCCTCCTGCCCGATGACCCGCTCGTGCAGGTGCTCCTCCAGCCGCAGCAGCCGGTCGCGCTCGTCCTCGGTCAGCTGGTTCACCGGCACCCCGGTGAGCCGCGAGATCACCTCGGCGATGTCCTGCGGCGTCACCTCCTGCACGCCGCTGGGCCGCCCGTCGCTGTCGGCGGTGCGCAGCTGCTCGCGCAGGCCGGCGATCTCGTCCCGCAGGGCCGAGGCGCGCTCGAAGTTCTCCTCGGCGACCGCCTGGTCCTTGTCGCGGGACAGCTCCTCCAGCCGCGCCTGCAGTTCGCGCACGTCGTTGGGGCGGCGGCCGGACCGCAGCCGCACCCGCGCGCCCGCCTGGTCGATCAGGTCGATCGCCTTGTCCGGCAGGAACCGGTCGGTCAGGTAGCGGTCGGACAGGTCCGCGGCCGCCGCGAGCGCCTCGTCGGTGAACCGGACCTGGTGGTGCGCCTCGTACCGGTCGCGCAGGCCGTGCAGGATGGCGACGGTGTCGGACACCGACGGCTCGGGCACCAGGATCGGCTGGAACCGCCGCTCCAGCGCCGGGTCGTTCTCGATGTGCTGCCGGTACTCGTCCAGCGTGGTCGCGCCGACGATGTGCAGCTCACCGCGGGCCAGCGCCGGCTTGAGCATGTTGCCCGCGCCCATCGACCCCTCCGACGCGCCCGCGCCGACCACGGTGTGCAGCTCGTCGATGAACACGATCAGCTGGTCGCGGTTGCGGCGGATCTCGTCGAGGAGGTTCGTCATGCGCTCCTCGAAGTCGCCGCGGTAGCGGGTGCCGGCGACCATCGCGGTCAGGTCGAGCCGCACCACGCGGCGGCGGGCGAGCAGGTCGGGCACGTCGCCGTCGCAGATGCGCTGCGCCAGGCCCTCCACGATCGCAGTCTTGCCCACGCCCGGTTCGCCGATCAGGACCGGGTTGTTCTTGGTGCGCCGGGACAGCACCTCGACGGTCTGCTCGATCTCGTCGTCGCGCCCGACGACCGGGTCGATGTTGCCCTCGGCGGCCTCCGCGGTGAGGTCGCGGCCGTACTGGTCCAGCGTCGGGGTGTCGGTGCGCGGCTGCGGCCGCTGCTCCGCACGGCCGCGCGACATCGGCTGCCCCTGCGGCGGCCCCTGGAACGCCTCCGGGGTGACCCCGGCGCGGGCGAGGATGCGGCCGGCCGCGGAGTCCGGGTTGGCCACGAGCGCGAGCAGCAGGTGCTGCGGCCCGATGTAGCTGGAGCCGAGGGTGCGGGCGATGCCGTGCGCGTCCAGCAAGGTGCGCTTCGCGCCCGGCGCGAGCATGGCCGGGGTGGTGCGCTCGCCGTCGCCACGGCCGTGCCGGTCGATCTCCCGCGCGATCTCCTCGGGCTTCGCGCCCGCGCTCTCCAGCAGCTGCCGCGTCGGCGACGCCTGCGTGGCCGCCCACAACAGCTGTTCGGTGTCGACGTCGGTCCGGCCCTGTTCGGCCGCCTTCTCGGCGGCGTGCGCGACGAGTTCCCGCGCCTGGTCGGACATCAGCCGCGTGATGTCGACCGCGTTCGGCCGCCTGCTGGGCACGGCGTTGCCGAAGAACTGCGCCAGGAACTGGTCGAACGGACTGCCGGGCCCGCCTGCGAAAAAGCCGGTCATGGGGGAACGCTCCTCAGCCGTCGGGGGTGCGGGGCCCGGCGCTCCACTTCGGACGGAGCGGGCCCGGGCCGTCCACCGCCGTCGGCTACCCGTGCCCGGGCGGGGCGAAACGACGCGTCAGGGCTCTTCGGTGAGCTTCTCCCGCAGGTGCTGCAGGGTCTGCGCGAGCAGCCGCGACACGTGCATCTGGGAGATGCCGACGCGCTTGGCGATCTGCGTCTGCGTCATGTTGCCGAAGAACCGCAACATCAGGATGGTCCGCTCGCGCGGGGCCAGGTCGCGCAGCAGCGGTTGCAGCGCCTCGTGGTTCTCCACCGTCTCGATGCCGTAGTCCTCTTCGCCGAGGGTGTCGGCCAGCGACGCGGCCTCGTCGTCCTCACCGGCCGGTTTGTCGACCGACACCGCGTAGTAGGCGTTGCCCGCCTGCAGGCCCTCGCTCACCTCGTCCGGCGTGAGGTCCAGCTCGCGCGCGATCTCCGTCGGCGTCGGCGCGCGGCCGAGGCGCTGGCCCAGCTCGCTGCTGGCCTGCCCGATCTGCAGGTGGAGTTCCTTGAGCCGCCGCGGCACCCGCACCGACCAGCTGGCGTCGCGGAAGTGCCGCCGGACCTCGCCCATGATGGTCGGCACGGCGAAGGACAGGAAGTCGGTGCCGCGTTCCGGCTCGAACCGGTCGACGGCGTTGATCAGGCCGACCCGCGCGACCTGCAACAGGTCTTCGTACGCCTCGCCGCGCCCGCTGAACCGGCGCGCGATGTGCTCGGCCACCGACAGGTACTGGGTGACCAGCGCGGTGCGGAGCCGTGCCCGGCACGGATCGTCCGGCGCGGCGGCCGCCAGATCGGCGAAAGTGGGGGTGTTCTCCTCCGAGGAATCGTTGTCCTCGACGGTGCCCGCGAGGCGCGTCTCAGCCAACGTTCCGCTTCCCCCCGCTGTCTCGTGCCGACCTGGTCATGGCCCGGACTACCCCGTGCCGCCGTTCGCCACACCTGGTTGCACGGGCCCGGTCCGGGGAACCCCGCGCCGAGAGGAACGACGCAAGGAGGTCTTTCCATGGCTGAGCGCACCACGGGGCGGGCGCCGGTGGCACAAGGTTTCGCGTTGCTGGTCGGCGTGGTGTTCCTGGCGCTGGGCATCGGCGGGTTCGCCACTTCGGGCGAACTGCTGGGATTCCACACCGGAACGCTGCTGAACCTGACGCGGACCGCGGTGGGCGTGCTCGCGCTGGTGGCGGCCTGGAAGGGACCGTCCGCGCGGATCATCGGGCTGGTGGTCTTCTTCGGGCTGCTGGGCATCACGGTGTGGGGCCTGCTTTCGGCGGGCACCGGAAATCCGGCCGACGTCCGGCGACTGTTCGACCCGACCTGGGCGGACAACGCGCTGCACGGCGTCGTCGCGGTGCTGGGGCTCGTCGTGTTCCTGATGCCCGCCCGGTCGAGGACCACCGAACGCGTGTGACGAATACCGAGAGTAGCGGCATTGCGCAGCGTGTTTAGTTCCTCTGCCAGGGTGAAAGAACTCCTCCATGAGACGGGCAGAGGACAATCCGCTGCGAATACTGCTGTGGCACGTACACGGATCATGGACCAGTTCCTTCGTGCGCGGACGGCACGAGTACCTCCTTCCGCTGCTACCGGAGGGCGGTCCCTGGGGGCGGGGCCGCTGTGACCGAGCGTGGCCGTCCGCGCGAGAGGTGAGTCCGGCCGAGCTGCGGAACGCCGACATCGACGTGGTCGTCCTCCAGCGCCCGGACGAGATCGAGCTGACCGAGCGCTGGACGGGGCGGCGCCCCGGCCGGGACGTGCCCGCGGTGTTCGTCGAGCACAACACCCCGACCGGCGACGTGCCGCGCACGCGGCACCCGCTGGCCGACCAGGACGAGATCCCGCTGGTGCACGTCACGCACTTCAACAACCTGATCTGGGACTCCGGCCGGGCGCCGGCCACGGTCATCGAGCACGGGGTGGTCGACCCGGGCGAGCTGTACACCGGCGAGGAAGCTTCGATCGGCCTGGTCATGAACGAGCCGGTGCGCCGCGGCCGCGCGGTCGGCACCGACCTGCTGCCCGCCTTCGCCGAGGTAGCCCCGCTGGACGTGTGGGGCATCGGCGTCGAGAAGCTCGACGACCACTTCGGCCTGGGGGAGCGCCTGCGCACGCGGGGTGACCTGGGGCAGGACGCCCTGCACGCGGGTCTGGCGCGGTGCCGGTTGTACCTGCACACCCCGCGCTGGACGTCGCTGGGCCTGTCGCTGATCGAGGCGATGCACCTCGGGATGCCGGTGGTGGCGGTGGACAGCACCGAGGCGTCTCGTGCGGTGCCGCCGGAGGCGGGTTTCGTCTCGGCGGATGTGAACGAACTGGTGCGCGCGGCCGCCGACCTGGTGGCGGACCCGGAACTGGCGCACCGGATGGGCAAGCAAGCGCGCGAGCACGCGCTGGCCAGCTACGGCCTGGACGCCTTCCTGCGCAACTGGGACGTCCAGCTCGGCCGGGTGACGAGTGGAGGTAGCGCATGAAGATCTCGATGGTGTCGGAGCACGCCAACCCCCTGGCCGTCCTGGGCGAGGTGGACGCGGGCGGGCAGAACCTGCACGTGGCGGAACTGTCCGCGGCGCTGTGCCGCCAGGGCCACGACGTCACCGTCTACACCCGGCGCGACGACCGGGAGCAGCCGGAGGAGGTCCGGGCGCCCGCGGGTTACCGGGTGGTGCACGTGCCGGCGGGCCCGGCGGAGTACCTGCCCAAGGACGACCTGCTGCCGCACATGACCGAGTTCGGCCGCTACCTGGCGAAGGCGTGGCAGCGGGACACCCCGGACGTGGTGCACGCGCATTTCTGGATGTCCGGGCTGGCGTCGCTCCTCGCGACGCGCGGCTCCGATGTGCCGGTGGTCCAGACCTTCCACGCGCTGGGTGTGGTGAAGAAGCGCTACCAGGGCACGGCGGACACCAGCCCGCCGGAGCGGGTGCAGCTGGAGCGGCTGATCGGCAAGAACGCCGCGCGCGTCGCCGCCACCTGCTCGGACGAGGTGTTCGAGCTGGCCAGGATGGGACTGCCGCGCTCGCGGATGTCGGTCGCGCCGTGCGGGGTCGACCTCGAACGGTTCACCCCGGACGGGCCGGTCGCGCCGCGCGGCAACCTGCACCGGATCGTCAGCGTCGGGCGGCTGGTGCCGCGCAAGGGGTTCGCGACGGCGATCGCCGCGCTGCCCGCCGTGCCCGGCGCCGAACTGGTCATCGCGGGCGGCCCCGAGCAGGGGCGGCTCGCCGACGACCCGGAGGCCAAGCGCCTGGTGGAACTGGCCGAGCGGCTCGGTGTGGCCGACCGCGTGCGGCTGCTGGGCCAGGTGACGCGGGACGAGATGCCGTCGCTGCTGCGCTCGGCGGACCTGGTCGTGTGCACGCCGTGGTACGAGCCGTTCGGGATCGTGCCGCTGGAGGCCATGGCGTGCGGTGTCCCGGTGGTCGCGGCGGCGGTCGGCGGGCTGATCGACACCGTCGTGGACGGCGTGACCGGGGAACTGGTGCCGCCGAAGCGCCCGGAGGCACTGGCCGCGACGCTGCGCCGCCTGCTCGGAGACCCCGCGCAGCGCGAGGCCTACGGGATCGCGGGCTGCGACCGCGCCCGGTCGCGGTACTCGTGGGACCGCATCGCGATCGACGTCCTGCGGATCTACGAGAAGGCGCTGGGGGACAAGGCGCCCGCCGGTGCGGTCGTGCCCGCCGACGCCGCGGCGAGCCCGGTCTGACGAGGACGAAGGGAAGCCCCTCGGGATCGTGGTCCCGAGGGGCTTTCTTCCGTCACGTCAGCTTGTTGACCGCGGACTGGGCCTTGCCCTTGACCGTGCCCATCGCGTCCTGCGTGGGCGAGTAGGTGGCGTAGAGCTCGGGGGCGGGCTTGGGTGCGCTGCCCGGGCCGCCGAGGGGTTTGGGGTCCATCAGGTATTCGATGCGGTCCTCGCCGCTGGACCAGGTGCCCTTGTTGCCGTCGGGGCCGTCGGAGAGGTGCCAGATGGTGTTGTTGTGGGTCTGGTCCTCCTCGTCGAGCAGGGCGCCGGGGGCGATGTCCGATTCGAGGCCGTCGGCCTGGAGTTCTTCGATGGCGCGCAGCCACTGCTTCTGGTGCACGGTGTCGCGGGCCAGGTTGAACTTCAACATCTCCTTCACGCCCGGGTCGTCGGTCATGTTGTACAACCGCGCGGTCTGCAACCGGCCCTGCGCCTCGGCGGCGGCGTTGGCCCGGAAGTCGGCCAGCAGGTTGCCAGAGGCGACGATGTACTTGCCGTTCCACGGGGTGCCGTTCGAATCGGCCGGCACCGCGCCACCACCGGACACGATCGCTTGCTGCGGGTCCATTCCGCCCAGTACGGCGGCCATCACCGGGTCCTGGGCGGCTTCGGCGGTGGCGGTGGCGGGCGCGCCCTCCAGCAGCCGGGCGACCATGGTGGCCAGCATTTCCACGTGACCGATCTCCTCGGTCGCGGTGTCCATGATCAGGTCCTTGTACTTGCCCTCGATGCGGCAGTTCCAGCCCTGGAACAGGTACTGCATCGTCACCGTCATCTCACCGTAGGCACCACCGATGAGCTCCTGCAGCTTGCGCGCGTAGTACGGGTCCGGACGCTCCGGCTTCGCCTCGAACTGCAGCAGTTTCGTGTGTCGGAACACAGAGATCTCCCTTGGAAAAGAAGGAAAAGTTGTAGTCGGTACGCGTACGCAGACTGGGTGGCTTCCCCCGGGCGGGCGGGTTATTCGTGTCCGTCCGCCCGACTTGCGTAATCCACGCCGATGATTTATGCATGAGTCATGCATGACGAACGACTGGCGAACCTGCTCGGTGCTCTCGCGCTGACGGTCAACGACCTCGCGCTGACCGACGCGACGGCCGCCGCGGGCACGAGCGTGAGCGGATCGGCCGCGCTGGTGGTGCTGTCCACGGCGCCCGGGCTGTCGGTGACGGAGCTGGGGCGGCGGGTCGGCCTGAGCCAGCCGGCAGCCGCGCGGATGGTGGACGTGCTGGAGCGGCGGGGCCTGGTCGAGCGGCGGCCCACCCTCGCGCGGGCGGTCGCTGTGCACCTGACCCCGGCCGGCGCCGAGGCCGCGGGGCGGATCCTGGGCCGCCGCGGCGGACGGCTCGGGACGCTGACGGCCGCGCTCGACGAGCGGGAGCGGGCGGTGTTCGCGGAGCTGGCCGGAAAGCTGCTGACGGCGGCCTACGAGCAGCTCCCGGAGGCCGACCGCCTGTGCCGGCTGTGCGACCGCTCGGCGTGCGTGGCGGAGGGGGAGGTGTGCCCGGTGGGGGCGGCCTGCCGGGCGAGGGAGGCCGCTGATGAGGGGTGAGCAGGGGTGGGGTGGCTCGGCCCGCGCTGGGCGGTGGCCCGGAGAACCGTCTGCCAGGTGCGGGAGGCCGCTGGTGACTCTTGTGTCGGCGCGAGGTGGGCGGTGGCCGGATGGCCGCTCTCAGGCAGCGGAGGCGGGGCGGCGTAAATGCTCTGCCGGGCACGGCAGGCCGCTGGTGACCGGTGAGCTGGGTTGGGCCTGGTTCCCGGGGTGGGCGCTGGGTCGGACGGCCGTTGCCCGGCAGCGGTGGCGGTGCGGCGCCGTGGATGCTCTGCCGGGCACGGGAGGCCGCTGGTGACCGGTGAGCTGGGTTGGGCCTGGTCCCGGGGTGGGCGGTGGCCGGTGGGCGCTGGGTCGGACGGCCGTTGCCAGGCAGCGGTGGCGGGGCGGCGCCGTGGCGGGGGTGCTGCTGGGCACGGGAGGCCGCTGGTGACCGGTGAGCAAAGCCCTGGTCCGGGGCGGGCGATGGCCGCTGGGCGGCGCCGCCGCGCGGGGTGCCCGTGCTCCCGGTGCGTGGTGGCTTCTGAGGGAGCCGGAGCCGCGGAATCGTCGTCTGGGTGGCCGCGCGGCGGCTCGATGCGCCTGGGCGCGGCTGCCGTCGCGGGCGGTCTGTCCGGCCTCGGGGGGCGCCGATGACCGGGGAGTTGCTCGCCCTCGCCTCGGCTGGGTGCTTCGGCGTCACCCACTTCGTCAACGGCGTCGTCGCGCGCCGGGCGCCTGGGCTCACCGTTTCCCTCTACGCGCAGCTCGGCGGCACCCTCGTCACCCTGCTCGTCGCCCTGGTCTGGTCGGCTCCCACGAGCGAGGGCATCTGGTGGGGCGCGCTCTCCGGCGCCGGCACGGGGATGGGCGTCGGGTTCCTCTACCGGGCCATGAGCCGGGACGCGCTGAGCGTCGTGGTGCCCGTCAGCGATGTCGGGGCCGTCGCGCTGCCCGTCGTCGCCGGGCTGGCCTTCCTCGGGGAGCGGCCCTCGCCCGCGGCGATCGGCGGGATCGTGCTCGCCCTGCCCGCCATCTGGCTCGTCTCCGGCGGCGGGCGGCCCTCGGGACCGGGCATCCGGGACGCGCTCGTCGCGGGGGCCGGCTTCGCGATTCAATTCCTCGCCATGAAACCCGTGCCGCTGGACGCCGGGCTCTGGCCGATCGTCGTCAGCCGCGCCGCGTCCGTGGCCGTCATCTTGCCCCTCGTGCTCACCACGCGCACTCCGCTCGCGCTGCGGCCCCGCCTGGCCTGGCCGGCCGCGGCCGCCGGTGCGCTCGGCAGCGTCGCGATCGTGCTCTACTGGGTCGCCACCCACCAGCAACTGCTCGCCGTCGCCACAGTCCTGGCCGCCCTCTACCCGGCCATCCCCGTGGTGCTCGCACTGCTCTTCCTGGGTGAACGCCTCAGCCGGAAACAGACTCTCGGTGTCTGCGGAGCCGCCGCGGCACTCGCCCTGTTGGCCCTGGCGTAGGAGAAGTACCTCCGTAGCGTTTCGAAGTGACTCCGCCGGGTAGGAGGAGTGCGTGCCAGGGCATGCGGTCGTCACGGGTGGAGCGGGCTTCGTCGGCTCTCACCTCTGCGAGCGCCTGCTCGCCCGTGGCATGCGCGTCACCTGCGTGGACAACCTGTCCACCGGCCGCGCGGACAACATCGCGCACCTGCGCGGCGACTTCCGCTTCGTCGAGGCCGACGTCGCGCGTGGACTGGACATCACCGGCCACGTCGACCTGGTGCTGCACCTGGCCAGCCCCGCCTCGCCACGCGACTACGAGCGCCTGCCGGTGGAAACGCTGCAGGTCGGCGCCGCCGGCACCGGCCACGCGCTGGACCTCGCGCAGGCCAGCGGCGCCCGGTTCGTGCTGGCCTCGACCAGCGAGGTCTACGGCGACCCGCGGGAACACCCGCAACGCGAAACCTATTGGGGCAACGTGAACCCGGTCGGCCCGCGCAGCGTGTACGACGAGGCCAAGCGCTACGCCGAAGCCCTCACCGCCGCCTACCGCCGCGCCCGCGGCGTGAACACCGGCATCGCCCGCATCTTCAACACCTACGGCCCCCGCATGCGCGCCGACGACGGCCGCGCGATCCCGACGTTCGTCAAGCAGGTCCTCACCGGCGAGCCGGTCACCATCGCCGGCGAGGGCGCCCAAACCCGCTCCCTGTGCTATGTGGACGACACCGTCGACGGCCTGCTGGCGCTGGCGGACAGCGATTTCCCGGGACCGGTGAACCTCGGCAACCCGCACGAACTCCGCATTCGCGACCTGGTCGGGGAAATCCAGCGGCTGGCGGGCACCAGCGTGCCGGTGCGCAATATCCCGGCCCCGGTGGACGATCCGCAACGACGCTGCCCCGATATCGCGGTGGCGCAACGGGAACTGGGCTGGCAGCCGCGGGTGGAGCTGCACGAGGGCCTGCGCCGGACCCTGGAGTGGTTCACCACCCACCTCAGTCTCGTTTAGACGAGGAGTAGCAGGGGTAGCGCTAAGTAGCAGTGGTAACCGGATTTGGAGGTAACGAGCTTGCGGATCCTCGGGATCAACGCGGTGTTCCACGATCCGGCCGCCGCCCTCGTGGTGGACGGCCGGGTGGTCGCCGCCGCCGAGGAGGAGCGGTTCAGCCGCCGCAAGCACGGCAAGCGCCCGGTCCCGTTCGCCACCTGGGAACTCCCCGAGCAGGCCGCCCGCTGGTGCCTGGCCGAGGCGGGCCTGGAGCCGGGGGACCTGGACGCCGTGGGCTACTCCTACGACCCGGACCTGGTCGACCACGGCCTCGACGGCGTCGACCCGGGCTGGGAGGAGCTGCGCACCACGTACGCGCGCCGCGCCCCGAACTTCCTGAAGACCGCGCTGCCCGGCCTCGACCCGGCTAAGGTGCGGTTCGTCCGCCACCACGTCGCGCACGCCGCGTCCAGCGGGCTGGCCGCGCCGTTCGGCGACGCCGCCGTGCTGGTCGCGGACGGCCGCGGCGAGGCGACGTCCTACCTGGCAGGCGAGTACCGCGACGGCAAGCTGGTCGAGCTGGCCGCGCAACGGCTGCCGCACTCGCTCGGCCTGCGTTACGAGGACCTCACCGAGCACCTCGGGTTCGCGCGCTCCAGCGACGAGTACAAGGTGATGGCCCTTGCCTCGTACGGGAAACCACGGTTCCGCGACCAGCTGTGCGAAGCGATCGCCGCGTCGCCGGACGGCGGTTTCCGCGCCCCACCGGTGGATCTGACCCCGTTCGCGCCGCGGCGGGAACCCGGCGCGGACTTCCGGCCCGAGCACGCCGACCTCGCGGCCAGCGTGCAGCAGCGGCTCGAAGAGGTCCTGCTCGACCTGCTGCGCTGGCTGCACGCCCGGACCGGGCAGTCCAGGCTCACGATGGCCGGCGGCATCGCGCTGAACTGCGTGGCCAACACCCGGCTGCTCGCCGACGGCCCGTTCGACGAGATCTGGGTGCAGCCCGCCGCGGGCGACGCGGGCACGGCTCTCGGCGCCGCCCTGCACCTCGCCGCGGAACTGGGCGAACCGGCCGCCCCGATGCCGGGCGCCGACCTCGGGCGGGGCTTCACCGACGCCGAGATCCAGCAGGCGCTCGACACCGCCCGGCTGCGCTACGACCGGCCGGACGACCTCGCCGCCACCGTGGCCAAGGCGCTCGCCGACGACGAGATCGTGGCCTGGTTCCAGGGCCGCGCCGAGTTCGGCCCGCGCGCGCTGGGCCACCGCTCGCTGCTCGCGCACCCCGGCCACCGGCGCAACCTGGAACGCCTCAACGACGTCAAGGGCCGCGAGCAGTTCCGCCCGGTCGCGCCGATGGTCCTCGCCGACCGCGCGCGGGAGCTGTTCGAGCGTGGCCCCGTGCCCAGTCCGCACATGCTGTTCGTGCACGACGTCCGTCCGGAGTGGAGGGACCGCATCCCGGCGGTGACCCATGTGGACGGTACCGCGCGGATCCAGACGGTGGACCCGGCGAGCGAGCCGCTGGTCGCTCGCATGCTCGGAGAATTCGCCGCCCGCACCGGGATCCCCGTCGTCGTCAACACCAGTCTCAACACCGCGGGCCGCCCGATGGTCGACTCGCCGCGCGACGCGCTGGAGTGCTTCGGCTCCAGCCCCATCGACCTGCTCGCCATCGGCCCGTTCGTGGTGCGGAGGCCGGCATGACGGCCTACACCGTGGTTGTCCCGACGACCGGCCGGGACAGCCTCCGGGCTCTGCTGTCCGCGCTCGGCCACGGCATCGGGCCGGGCCCGGCGGAGGTCATCGTCGTCGACGACCGCCCCGAACCCGGCGACCTGCCCCTGCCCGACACCAACCTGAAGGTGCGCGTGCTGCGCTCCGGCGGCCGCGGCCCGGCCGCGGCGCGCAACGTGGGCTGGCGTGCCGCGGACACCGAGTGGATCGCGTTCCTCGACGACGACGTCCGCACCACCGCCGACTGGCCGTCGCGGCTGGTGACCGACCTGGAGTCGCTGGCCGCCGACGTGGCGGCCTCGCAGGGCCGGATCGTGGTGCCCGGCCCGACCGGCGGCCGCCGCCCCACCGACCTGGAACGGGACACCGCGGGGCTCGCCACCGCGGAGTGGATCACCGCGGACATGGCCTACCGGCGCGCGGTTCTCGCCGCCGTGGGCGGTTTCGACGAGCGGTTCCCGCGGGCCTTCCGCGAGGACGCCGACCTCGCGCTGCGCGTCCGGCAGGCCGGGTGGCGGCTGGAGCACGGCACCCGCCGGACACTGCACCCCGCACGGCACGGCGGTTTCTTCGCCAGCGTGCGCGCGCAGCGGGGCAACGCCGACAACGCGCTGATGCGCCGCAAATTCGGTCCACAGTGGAGGGAGCTGTCCGCCGCAGGCCCCGGCCGTCTCGGCCGCCACGCGCTCACCACCGTCAGCGGCGCGGCCGCGCTCGCGTTCGCCGCCGCCCGCCGCAACACGCCGGCCGCGTTCGCGGGCCTCGCCTGGCTGGGTCTCACCGCGGAGTTCGCGCTGCGCCGCATCCTGCCGGGGCCGAAGACGGCGGACGAGCTGGCGAAGATGGCCGTCACGAGCGTGCTGATCCCGCCCGTCGCGGTGGGCCACCGGCTCGCCGGCGAGGTGCGGGTGCGCCGTCCGCGCCCGGTCGCCAAGGCGATCCTGTTCGACCGCGACGACACCCTCATCCACGACGAGCCCTACAACAACGACCCGGACAAGGTCCGCCCCGTGCCCGGCGCCGAGGACGTGCTGCGCCGCCTGCGCGCCGCCGGCGTCCCGGTGGGCGTGGTGAGCAACCAGTCCGGTGTGGCCCGCGGGCTGATCACCCGGGACGAGCTGGCCGCGGTGAACGCCCGCGTCGAGGAGCTGCTCGGGCCGTTCGGCACCTGGCAGGTGTGCGTGCACGCCGACGGCGACGGCTGCTGCTGCCGCAAGCCCAAGCCCGGCCTGGTGACGCGCGCCGCGCTGGCACTGGGGGTGCGGCCCGAGGACTGCGTGGTCATCGGGGACATCGGCGCCGACATCGAGGCCGCCCGCGCCGCGGGCGCGCGCGCTGTCCTCGTGCCGACCCCGCGCACGCGGGCCGCGGAGATCGAAGCCGCGCGGCGGGACGCGCACGTGGCGGGTGACCTGGCCGAGGCGGTCGGGCTGGCGATGGGGGACCGGAAGTGGTGAGGTCACGGGTTCTGGTGGCGCGCTTGGACAACGCGGGCGACGTCCTGCTGTCCGGGCCGCTGGTGCGCGCGGTCGCGGCGGAGGCCGACACGGTCACGTTCCTGGCCGGGCCGCACGGGCGCGCGGCCGCCGAACTGCTGCCCGGCGTCGACGAGGTGGTCGAGTGGTGCGCCCCGTGGATCGACCCGCGGCCCCCTGCGGCGACCCCCGCCCACCTGGCCGCGTTGCGCGCTCACATCCGTGCCGCGCAACCGGACGCGGCGCTGATCGTCACGTCGTTCCACCAGTCGCCGCTGCCGCTCGCGCTGGTCCTGCGCGAGTGCGGGGTGCCGTGGATCGGTGCGATCTGCGAGGACTACCCGGGGTCGCTGCTGGACCTGCGGCACCGCGTCGAGGGCGACCCGCCGGAGGCCGAACGCGCCCTGTCGCTGGCGCGGGCCGCCGGGTTCGAGCTGCCGCCCGGCGACGACGGGCGGCTGGCCGTGCGCGAGCCCCTGCCGGACGTGTCCGGCCTGGTCGGCGAACCCGGTTACGTCGTGGTGCACCCGGCGGCCTCGGTGCCTGCCCGGCAGTACCCCGCCGAGCACAACGCGGAGGTCGTCCGGCTGCTCGCCGAATCCGGGTACCGGGTCGTCGTCACCGGCGGCCCGTCCGAACGCGATCTGACCGCCCGGGTCGCCGGTGACCACGGCCTGGACCTGGCGGGGCAGACCGATCTGCACGGCCTCGCCGCCGTGCTCGCCGGGGCGCGCGTGACCGTCGCCCCGAACACCGGGCCCGCGCACCTCGCCGCGGCCGTCGGCACCCCCGTGGTGTCGCTGTTCGCGCCGGTGGTGCCTGCCGCGCGGTGGGCGCCCTACGGCGTGCCGCTCGTTCTGCTCGGCGATCAGGACGCGCCCTGCCGCGACACCCGGGCCCGGACCTGTCCGGTGCCCGGCCACCCGTGCCTGGACCGGGTTCCGCCCGAGGAAGTCCTGCGGGCCGTGGAGAAACTAGGAGGTGCAGCGTGATCGAGGAGCGGTTCGCGGCGTTGGCCGCGACCATGCGGGACCTGACCGCGCTGGCGCCGAGGATCGAGGCGTGGGGTCGTCACCTCGCCGAGGTGCTCGGCGCCGGCGGACGGCTGCTCGCCTGCGGCAACGGCGGCAGTGCCGCCGAGGCCCAGCACCTGACCGGCGAGCTGGTCGGCCGGTTCGTCAACGACCGGCAGCCGCTGTCGGCGATTGCCCTGCACGCCGACACCTCGGCGGCCACCGCGATCGTGAACGACTACGGCGACCAGGAGGTGTTCGCCCGGCAGGTGCGCGCGCACGGCCGTCCCGGCGACGTGCTGGTGGCGCTGTCCACCAGCGGCCGCAGCCAGAACGTGTGCGCCGCGGCCAAGACGGCGCACGAACTGGGCATCACGACGTGGGCGCTGACCGGTCCCGGCCCGAACGCGCTGTCCTCGGTCAGCGACGACGCGGTGATGATCGACGCGCCGAGCACCGGCACCGTGCAGGAGGCGCACCTCGCGGTGATCCACGGCCTGTGCGCCGCGCTGGACGAGGCGCTGGGAGTGCCCTCGTGACCGGCCCGCTGGTGGTGGTCGGCGACACGCTGCTCGACATCGACGTGGACGGCAATGCCGACCGGCTGTGCCCGGAGGCGCCGGTGCCGGTCGTCGACGTCGGCCGCGAATGGCACCGTCCCGGCGGCGCCGGGCTCGCCGCCCGCCTTGCCGCCCGGTCCGCGGCGGACGTCGTGCTGGTCACGGCGCTCGGCGCGGACGAGGGCGGGGCGCGGCTGGCCCGGCTGCTGGCCGGCGAGGTCGAGCTGTGCGCGCTGCCGCTGGAAGGCGAGACGGTCCGCAAGACCCGCATCCGCGCGGCCGGGCAGTCCGTCGTGCGGCTGGACCACGGCGACGGGCACGCCGCGCACGAGCCGCTGGACGAGCGCACGGTGGCGGTGCTGCGTGGGGCGTCCGCGATCCTCGTCGCCGACTACGGGCGCGGCGTGGCGAGCCACCCGCGGATCCGGGAGCTGCTGGCCGCGACCGAGGCGCCGGTCGTGTGGGACCCGCACCCGCGGGGTGGCCCGCCGGTGCCCGGCGCCGCGCTCGTCACGCCCAACGACAGCGAGGCCGCCAAGTTCGCCGGAGTTGCCGGCACGCCCGGGGAGCTGGCCGAGCGGCTGCGGGCGGAGTGGGCGGCCGAGGCCGTCGCCGTGACCGTCGGCTCGAAGGGCGCCGTCCTCGCCGACGGCACCGGCACGCGGACCATCCCGGTGCCCAACGCCGCGCGCGTCCCGGCGAGCGTCCGGCCCGACACCTGCGGCGCGGGCGACCGGTTCGCCAGCGCCGTCACCGCCGCCCTGTTCGAGGGCGCCGCGCTGCCCAACGCCGTCGCGTCGGCGGTCGAGTCGGCGGCCCGGTTCGTCGCCGCGGGCGCGGCCACCGCGCTGTCCGAGCCCGCCGAGCCGATCCGCCCGCCCGAGGGGCTGACCGGCGTCGAGCTGGCCGAGCGGGTCCGGCGCCGCGGGGGCCGGGTCGTCGCCACCGGCGGGTGCTTCGACATCCTGCACCCCGGTCACGTGACGCTGCTGCGGCGCGCCCGCGAGCTGGGTGACGCGCTGATCGTGTGCGTCAACTCCGACGAGTCGGTGCGCAGGCTGAAGGGACCGGGCCGGCCGGTCGTGACCGCCGCCGACCGGGTGCGCGTGCTCAGCGCGCTGGAGTCCGTCGACGCCGTCGTGGTGTTCGAGGAGTCCTCGCCGGTCGAGGTGCTGCGCACGCTGCGGCCCGACGTCTGGGTCAAGGGCGGCGACTACGAGGGCGCCGACCTGCCCGAGGCCGACGTCATCCGCGAGAACGGCGGCAAGGTCGTGCTCGTGCCGACCGTCGACGGCTACTCCACCACGCGGCTCATCGAGACCGTGTCCAACGGATAGAAGGGAAGACATGGCTGCATCGCCAGGCAAGGTACTGATCACCGGGGGCGCGTCCGGGCTGGGCGCGGCGACCGTCAAGGCGGTCGCGGACGCCGGCGGGACCCCGCTGGTGCTCGACCGCAAACCCCCGGCCGCCGGCGTGCCCTACGTGCCGGTCGACCTCACCGACAGGGCCGAGACCGAGCGGGCCGTCGCGGAGCTGGCCGAGCAAGCCGGCGGGCTGGACGCGGTGTTCACCGCCGCGGGGATCGACTTCCCCGGCAAGCTGACGGATGTGTCCACAGAGGACTGGGAGCGCGTCGTCAAGGTCAACCTGTTCGGCACCGCCGCGGTGGTGCGCGCCGCGCTGCCGTACCTGGAGCGCTCGCGCGGCAAGGTCGTCACCGTGGCGTCCACCCTCGGCATCAAGGCGGTCAGCGACGCCACCGCCTACTGCGCCTCGAAGTGGGGCGTCGTCGGTTTCACCCGCGCGCTGGCCGCGGAGACCGCGGGCCGCATCGGCGTCACCATGCTGGTGCCGGGCGGCATGCACACGGCGTTCTTCGACTCCCGCGACGAGCAGTACAAGCCGCCCGCGGACGCGAAACTGAACAACCCGGAGAACGTGGCGCAGACCGTGTTGTTCGCGTTGTCCCAGCCGGCCGGCTGCGAGGTGCGCGAACTGGTCGTCGCGCACTCGGAGGAGGGCTCCTGGCCGTGACCGGCGACGTCCTGGTGCTGCGGGCGCTCGGGATGGGCGACCTCCTGGTCGCCGTCCCGGCGCTGCGCGGCCTGCGGGCCGCGTTCCCGGACGCGCGGATCACCCTCGCCGCGTCCGCGGCGCTGGACGAGCTGGCCGCCCTCACCGGCGCGGTCGACCGGGTGCTGCCCACGACCGGTCTCGGCGCGCTGCGCTGGACCGGCGCGCCGCCCGCCTTCGCGGTCAACCTGCACGGCAGCGGCCCGGAGAGCGTGACGGATCTGCTGGCCACGGGGCCGGACCGGCTGCTGACCCACCGGCACCCGGACTTCCCGGATCTGGAGGGCCCGGACTGGCGGGAGGACCAGCACGAGGCGTTGCGCTGGTGCCGGATGCTCGCGTTCTACGACATCGCGGCCGACCGGCACGACCTCGGGCTGGCCCGGCCCGAGGTGCCGAGCCCGGCGGCGGACGCGGTCGTCGTGCACCCCGGCGCGGCGTTCGGGTCGCGGCGCTGGCCGCCCCGGCGCTTCGCCGAGGTGGCGCGCGAGTTCTCCCGCGCTGGTCACCGCGTCGTGGTGACCGGTAGCGCCGCGGAACGGGACCTCGCGGGAGACCTCGCGGCCGCCGCCGGCCTCAGCGGCGACGCGGTGCTGGCCGGGCGCACCGGGCTGACCGAGCTGGCCGCCCTCGTGGCCGGGGCGCGGCTGGTGATCAGCGGCGACACCGGCGTCGGCCACCTGGCCACCGCCTACGGCACGCCGTCGGTGCTGCTGTTCGGCCCGACACCGCCGTGGCGGTGGGGGCCGCCGCCGGGCACCGAGGACCGGCACGTCGTGCTGTGGGCGGGGGAGGAGGGCGACCCGTTCGCCGGCACCCCGGCCGCCGGGCTGCTGCGGATCACCGTCGACGAGGTCGTCGCCGCGGGCCGGAAGGTGCTGCGGCCGGTGGCGGAGGTGTGACGTGGCCGCCGTCGGGGTCGCCGGGGCCGGCTACGTCGGCCTGACGACCGCCGCCTGCCTCGCCGGCCTGGGCCACGACGTGGTGTGCGCCGAGGTCGATCAGTCCAAAGTAGACGAGCTGTCCCGTGGCGAGGTTTCGCTGGGGGAGCCGGACCTGGCCCCGCTGGTGCGGGACGAGCTGGCCGCCGGGCGGCTGCGGTTCACTGCGGACCCCGGCGCGCTGGACGGCCGGGAGTTCGTGTTCGCCTGCGTGCCCACCCCGGCGGGCCCCGACGGGGCGGCCGATCTCGGCGCGGTCGAGGCCGTGCTCACGGCGCTGCACCCGGGCCCGCGCACCGTGCTGGTGGTCAAGTCGACCGTGCCGGTGGGCACCTGCGCCCGCATCGCGGAGACCGCCGGGATCCCGGTGGTGAGCAACCCGGAGTTCCTGCGCGAAGGCCATGCCGTGCACGACTTCCGCCACCCGGACCGGATCGTGCTCGGTGGCGAGGAGCCCGCGGTGACGCGGGTCGCCGCGCTGTACGCGGACCTGGGCGCGCCGGTGGTGCGCACCGACCACGCCAGCGCCGAACTGGGCAAGTACGCGAGTAACGCGTTCCTGGCCCTGAAGCTGTCGTACGTGAACCTGCTGGCCCGGCTGTGCGAGCGCACCGGCGCCGACATCGACGCCGTCACCCGCGCGATGAGCCTCGACGAGCGGATCGGGCCGCACTTCCTGCACCCCGGCCCCGGCTGGGGCGGGTCGTGCCTGCCCAAGGACACCAGGGCGCTGGTCGCCACGGGCGCCGCGGCCGGGGTGGACCTGACCGTCCTGCGGGCCGCGATCGAGGCGAACGACCGCCAGCACGACCACGTCGTCGCGCGGGTCCGGGAGGCCGCGGGCGGGCGGCTGGACGGGGTGCGGATCGGCCTGTTCGGGCTGACGTTCAAGGCGGGCACCCACGACCTGCGGGACTCGCCCGCGCTGGCCGTGGCCGGCCGGCTCGCCGCGGCGGGCGCCGTGCTGACCGGCTACGACCCTGGCGTGACCGGCGACCAGGCCGGGCCTGTCCAGCGCGTGGACGACCCGGTCCTGGCCGCCAAGGGCGCGCGAGTGCTGGTCGTGCTGACCGAGTGGCCGGAGTTCGGCGGGCTCGACTGGAGCCAGCTGGCGGCCGTCGCCGAGGGCGACGCCGTGGTGGACACCCGGGGCGTGCTCGATCCCGCGGCGCTGCGGGGGAGCGGGCTGCGCTGCCTGCGGCTCGGGCACCCGGCGTGACGGTCAGTGGGCGACCGGCGCGCCCTGCGTGAGGTGGCGCGTGGCCACGGTGACGCTCGGGAAGAGCGGCAACTGCTCGTGCAGGCCGGTGACCTCCAGCGGGCGGATGACCACGCGGTGGCTGCCTGCCAGCGCCCAGCGCACGGAGCGCCCTGCGGCGGCCTCGTCGGCGTCGACCAGGGCCTGCAGGCCCGCCGAACCGAGGAAGGTGACCGATTCGAGGTCGACGATGAACGTGCGGCCGTCGTCGACGCAGCCGGTCAGGAAGGCGCGCAGCGCGGGCGCCGCGGCGAGGTCGAGTTCACCGGTGAGGCGGGCCAGCCGGATCCCGTCGGCGCCGTTGGTGAGGTCGATGCGGAGTTCGTGAGCTTCGTACACGGGAGTCTCCCCGGGTCGTGGTGAGCACAGCGGGGAAGCCCACACACACGTCCAAGAATCCGAAGAGTCGAAATTCGAAAGCGCAAGGGCCGGGTGTGTCCTTCCCCGGCACGGCTGGTCACTCAACCGCTCCCCACCGACCGTACGGACCAGCGAGCCGCGTTGGCAACCCGGGTCATCCGGTTAGCGATGTTCCGGGTGGGTATCCGGTGCTCGTCGGCACGACGGCGAGCCGTTCGCGGCCGCCGCCAGGGTCGTCTCGTGGTGGGTGCGCCGGCGGTGCGGGACAGCGGTGGTCCGCACCGCCGGTCCGCGGCTCACCGCACGGTCGCCCACACCGTCTTGCCGCCGGCGGGCTCCCGGTCGCACCCCCACTGCTCGGAGGTCTGCGCGACCAGCAGCAGCCCGAGGCCCGGCGGGTGACCGCTTTCCCGGATGACCGCCTCGCGCGGGTCGTCGTCGGTGACCTTGACCGTCAGCTGGTCCCCCTTCAGCTGGTCTCGGTGCAGCTCCAGGCCGAGCCGGGGCGTCGCGCGGGTGTGCCGCAGCGTGTTCTCCACCAGCTCCGTGGCGATCACGACCGCGTCCGGCGCCAGCCCGGGCACACGCCACTTCGCGCACACCTCGGTGGTGAACCGGCGCGCCCGCCGCGCCGCGTCCAGTGTCCTGGGCAGCCTCAGCTCCGTACTGCGGCGCATCGCGCTCCCAACCGTCGCGGACGGAACGGGACATACCCGGTGGCCGGGGCCCGAAACCCGCGCCGTTTTGCCCCGGTCGGGCACGGGTACCCGGCCGGTCATGGACGAGCAGTCGTTGCTGCGCACGCTGACCAAGGTGGTCACCACGCTGACGGCTCGGGAGATCCCGTTCACCGTGTCCGGCGGCTGCGCGGTCTACGCCAGGGGCGGTCCGCCGTCGGACCACGACGTCGACGTCTTCCTCAAGGAGGAGGACGTGCCCGCCGCGCGTGCGGCGCTCGTCGCGGAGGGCATGCGGCCGGAGGACCCGCCGGAGGACTGGCTCAGCAAGGTCTGGGACGGCGACGTGCTGGTCGACCTGATCTTCCGGCCCAACTACCGCGCCGTCACCGACGAGACGCTGAGCCGCTCCGACGTGATGCGCGTCGGCCCGACCATGGCGCCGGTCCTGAACGGCACCGACATCATGGTCGACAAGCTGCTCGTCCTCGACGCGCACCGCTGCGATTTCGCCCCGCTGCTGCACATCGCCCGCGACCTGCGGGAACAGGTGGACTGGGAGCGCGTGGCGAAGGAGACCGGCGAGTCCCCGTACGCGCAGGCGTTCCTGACGCTGCTGGACTCGCTGGACGTCGTCGAGCTCGAAGGAACCACGTGATGACTGCCGAGCAGGAGACACCCCAATACCGCGCCGCGCACCTGCGCCGCGCGCTGGCCGAGGACTCCCGGACGGCCGAGATGGGCGTCCGGGTCAACGTCCGCGGCGACGACGTGCACCTGTCCGGGGAGGTGACCTGCGACGAGCGGCGCGCTGAGCTGGAGAACGTGCTGCACGAGGCCGCGCCCGGCCTGCGGGTGCACAACGACGTGCGGGTGGCCGACACCCGCGAACCGGCCCGGAGGGAGGACCTGCGGTGATCCGCGTGGCGGCGGTCGGGGACGTCCACCTCGGCGAGGACGCGCGGGGCCTGCTGCGCCCCGCACTGGAACACCTCGGCGACCTGGCCGACGTGCTGCTGCTGGCAGGCGACCTGACCCGGCACGGCGCGCTGGAGGAGGCCGAGGTGGTCGCCGACGAGTTCAGCGGCCTGGACCGGCCGGTCGTGGCCGTGCTGGGCAACCACGACTACCACAGCGACCGGCAGGACGAGATCACGAAGCTGCTGTCCGACCACGGCATCCAGGTGCTGGAGGGCGCCTCGACCCGGGTGGAGGTCGACGGGCAGACCCTCGGCGTCGCCGGGGTGAAGGGCTTCGGCGGCGGGTTCGCGGGCAAGTGCGCCAGCGCGTTCGGCGAGCGGGAGATGAAGGCGTTCGTCGAACACAGCATCGAACGGGCGGACGCGCTGCGCCGCGCGATGATGGAACTCGACGACGTCGACTACCGCGTCGCGCTCACCCACTACTCACCCATTCCGGAGACTCTGCGCGGCGAGCCGCCGGAGATCTACCCGTTCCTCGGCGCCTACCAGCTGGGCGAGGTCATCGACGAATGCGGCGCCGACCTGGCCCTGCACGGCCACGCGCACTTCGGCTGCGAGCAGGGCGTGACCCCGGGCGGGGTGCGGGTGCGCAACGTCGCACAGCCGGTCATCCGCAGCGCCTACGCCACCTACGGGTTAGGGTCTTGATTCACCGATGTGATCCGGAGCACTCTGGGTTCGTCCACTCGGCACCCGGGGAGGGCGCATGACGGAGCTGAAGGCACGTCCCATCGTCCTGGGCAACCGGTACGAACTGCCGGCCAGGCACCGCAGGGGCAACCTGCTGGTGAAGATGGCGAAGACGACCGATCACAAGCTGATCGGCCAGATGTACCTGTACACGTCGCTGGGCTTCTTCGTCGTCGGTGGGTCGCTCGCGCTGCTGATGCGGGGCGAGCTGGCGCGGCCCGGGATGCAGTTCCTGTCGCCGGAGCAGTACAACCAGCTGTTCACCATGCACGGCGCCATCATGCTGCTGCTCTACGCGACCCCGAACGTGTTCGCCTTCGCCAACCTGATCCTGCCGCTGCAGATCGGCTCCCCGGACGTGGCGTTCCCGCGGCTGAACGCGTTCTCCTACTGGCTGTTCCTGTTCGGCGGCTCGATCGTGCTGTCCTCGTTCCTCACCCCGGGCGGGGCCGCGGACTTCGGCTGGACGGCCTACACCCCGCTGTCCGACGCGATGCATTCGCCCGGCATCGGTGGCAACCTGTGGATCACGGGCCTGATCGTCTCCGGTCTGGGCACCATCCTCGGCGCGGTCAACATGCTGACCACGATCGTCACCCTGCGCTGCCCGGGCATGACCATGTGGCGGATGCCGATCTTCACCTGGAACATCCTGTTCACCAGCGTGCTGGTGCTCGCGGTGTTCCCGATCCTGACCGCGGCGCTGTTCGGGCTGCTCGCCGACCGGCTGATCGGGGCGCACGCGTTCGACCCGGCCGTCGGCGGGGCGATCCTGTGGCAGCACCTGTTCTGGTTCTTCGGCCATCCCGAGGTCTACATCATCGCGCTGCCCTACTTCGGGATCATCACCGAGATCGTCCCGGTGTTCAGCCGGAAACCGCTGTTCGGCTACCGGCTGATGGTGTTCGCGACGATGGGCATCACGGCGTTGTCGTTCGTGGTGTGGGCGCACCACATGTTCGCCACCGGCGCGGTGCTGCTGCCGTTCTTCTCGATCATGACGTTCTTCATCGCGATCCCCACCGGCATCAAGTTCTTCAACTGGATCGGCACGATGTGGAAGGGGCAGCTCACCTTCGAGACACCGATGCTGTGGTCGGTGGGCTTCATGGTCACGTTCCTGCTCGGCGGGCTGACCGGCGTCATCCTCGCCTCACCGCCGCTGGACTTCCACATCACCGACAGCTACTTCGTGGTCGCGCACTTCCACTACGTGCTGTTCGGCACGATCGTGTTCGCCACCTTCGCCGGCGTGTACTTCTGGTTCCCCAAGATGACCGGGCGGATGCTCGACGAGAGACTCGGCAAGCTGCACTTCTGGACCACGTTCGTCGGGTTCCACACGACGTTCCTGGTGCAGCACTGGCTCGGTGACATGGGCATGCCGCGCCGCTACGCCGACTACCTGGACAGCGACGGGTTCACCGTGCTGAACACGATCTCCACGATCGGCGCGTTCATCCTGGGCGCCTCGATGCTGCCGTTCATCTACAACGTGGTGCGCAGCTACCGGTTCGGGGATCCGGTCGAAGTGGACGATCCGTGGGGCTACGGCAACTCGCTGGAGTGGGCGACCTCGTGCCCGCCGCCGCGGCACAACTTCCTGGAGCTGCCCCGGATCCGGTCCGAACGGCCCGCGTTCGAGCTGCACTACCCGCACCTGGTGGAGCGGCTGCACGAAGAAGGACACATCACCCTCACCGGGAAGACCGTCCCGCACTCCGAGGCGTCGAAGACGCCGTCGGAGAAGGCCACCGAGGAGCTCAGCGAGGGCAGCTCGCCCACCGCGCACGATTAGCGCTCTCCGCCCGGGGGTAGCCGGACTACGAGCTACCCCAAGGGAGGCGAGGCATGACTGAGAGCACGGGCCGCGGCTCGACCGCGGTCGACGACCGCTCGATCGGGCAGCTCGTCCAGGACATGTCGCAGCAGGTCCAGCGGCTGGTCCGGGACGAGATGCGGCTGGCGGCCGAGGAGCTGCGGCGGAAGGGCAAGCGCGCCGGGACCGGCGCGGGCCTGGCCGGCGCGGCCGGGATGCTCGCGCTGTTCGGGGCGGCGACGCTGGTCGCCGCCGCGGTGCTGGCGCTGGCCCTGGTGGTGCCCGGGTGGGCCGCCGCGCTGATCGTCGGCGGCGCGCTGCTGCTGATCGGCGGGGTGGCCGGGCTGGCAGGCAAGAAGCAGCTGTCGGCGGCGGTGCCGCCGGTGCCGCAGGAGGCGGCGTCCGGGGTGCCCAAGGACGTGGCGGCCCTGCGGGAGGGGGTGCGCCGATGACCACGAAGAAGGACACCTTCCCGCACGACGCCGAACAGGCGCGGCTCGACCTCGAACTGACCCGTCAGGAGCTCGGCGAGACCGCCGAGGCCCTGGCCGGGAAGGTGCGGGAGACCGCGCACACGACACAGCGGATCGCGCTCGGCACCGGCGCCGGGATCGGGATCCTGGCGCTGGTCTTCGTGATCGTGCGAAGGCTGACCGCCCGGAGGTGACACGATGGCGACGCAGTCGCATGTGGACGAAGCACTGTGGGACGAGTTCCACCGCGTGGTGAACATGACCTCGCGCGAGCTGGGGGACTGGCTGCGGGTCCGCTCGGCCGGCACGGACAGCGAGGAGCTGCCGGACCAGTCGGGCACGAAGACCGGGCAGCACGTCCTGGAGATCCTCGGCAAGCGCCGGACGGACCTCACCGAGGACGACGAGCGCGTGATGCGCAAGGTGGTGGACAGGGTGCACGCCGAACGGCGGGACGACCTGGAGCCGACGGCAGGCCAGGAGAACTGGCGCCACCGGCTGATGACGATCGGGCACGACCCGTTGAAAGGGGCCGGCTGATGGAACGCGGCAGTGAGAAGCACAGCGCGCGCGAAGACGACGCGATGAAGGCCGAACTGCGCGGCACGTTGCAGGGCAACCGGTCCAGCCGCGCCGAGGAGTGGCGCGACCCGGAGCCGCCGGCGGACGACGACCCGGACGTCCCCCTGGCCGGCGAACGGCCCGAGGGGCAGTAAGGGGAAGCGAGCGGCCCGTGGTGTTGTCCGGGAGGGGGCACCACGGGCCGTTCCGCGTTCCGGCCCGCGTCAGGCGATCCGGCGGTGCCCCTTGGCTGGTGGATGGCCCGAGGGGGCGGAAGGGGAAGTTCGTGGTGTTGTCCGGGAGGGGCAGCGCGGGCTGTTGCGCGTTCCCGCCCGCCTACGACGACCCGGACGTCCCCTGGCCGGCGAACGGCCCGAGGGGCGGTAGGGGAAGTGAACGGCCTGTGGTGTTGCGGGAGGGGGCATCGCGGGCCGTTGCACGTTTCCGTTGGCGTCAGGTGATCCGGCGGTGCCCCTTGGCTGGTGGATGGCCCGAGGGGCAGTAAGGGGAAGCGAGCGGCCCGTGGTGTTGTCCGGGAGGGGGCGCCACGGGCCGTTCCGCGTTCCGGCCCGCGTCAGGCGATCCGGCGGTGCCGCTTGGCTGGTGAATGGCCCGAGGGGGCGGTAGGGGAAGGCGGGCGGTTCGTGGTGTTGCGGGAGGGGGCATTGCGGGCTGTTGCGTGTTTCCGCCGGCGTCAGGTGATCCGGCGGTGCCGGAAGCGAGCGGCCCGTGGTGTTGTCCGGGAGGGCCATCAAGGGCCGCTCCGCGTTCCGGCCCGCGTCAGGCGTACAGCTTCTTCACGTACTCCGGGCCGTAGTAGCGCTCGAGTTCCGCCAGTGACGCGTCCGGCTGCTCCAGCGTCTTGGCGATCACCGCGCGCGGGGCCATCTCCTCCGGCGCCCAGGTGTCCGCCTGCCACAGCCGCGACCGCAGGAACGCCTTCGAGCAGTGGTGGAACACCTCGTCGATCTCGACCAGGATCGCCAGCCGCGGCCGGTGCCCCTCCACGACCATCTCGTCGAAGAACGGCGCGTCCCGCACCAGCCGTGCCCGGCCGTTGATCCGCAGCGTGTCGCCCCGGCCGGGGGATGAAGTACAGCAGCCCGACGTGCGGGTTGGCGAGGATGTTGCGGAACCCGTCGGCGCGCCGGTTGCCCGGCCGCTCCGGCACGGCGATCGTGCGGTCGTCGAGCACCACCGTGAACCCGGCCGGATCGCCCTTGGGGGAGACGTCGCAGCGGCCGGCCGCGTCGGACGTGGCGATCAGGCAGAACGGCGACAGCGCGAGCCACTGCCGGTCCAGCTCGTGCAGCGCCGCCCGCTGCTTGTGCAGCACCCGCGGCAGCGGGTGCCCGATCAGCTCCCGCAGCTCGTCCTCGTCCGACACCTCGGTCACCCCAGTGAGATCCATGCCCGCAGGTTATCGGTCATCCGGGGAACCGCTCGAGCGCCACCTCCAGCAGCGTCTCCACGATCCGGCACCGGCGCACCGCCGCCGACGGGCACGTCGCCGACCATCACCTGACGGGAGTTCCGGCGCGGCGCGGGCACCTGCGGCATGCCCAGCGGCACCGCGGTCAAGGCTTCCTCCGCACGGCCGTCGGCAGCGTGAAGTGGATGGTCTCGCGGGTGGTCTCCCGTTCGCCGACGGTGAGCGGGCCGAGGCCGCCGAGCGCGGCGACCACGGAGTCGACCAGCCCCGGCGGCGCCGACGCGCCCGCGGTGAGCCCGATCCGCTCCACCCCGGACAGCCATTCGGGCCGCACGTCCCGCGCGTCGTCGATCAGGTGGGCCGGCGTGCCCGCCCGCTCGGCGAGTTCGACGAGGCGCAGCGAGTTCGACGAGTTCCGCGACCCCACCACCAGCACCAGGTCGCTGTCCCTGGCGACCGAGCGCAGCGCGTCCTGCCGGTTGGTGGTGGCGTAGCAGATGTCATCGGAGGCCGGGCCGCGCAACGCGGGGAAGCGCCGTCGCAGCTCGGCGAGCACGTCGGCGGTCTCGTCGACGCTGAGAGTGGTCTGGGTCAGGTAGGTGACGCGGTCCGGGTCCGGCACCCGCACCCGGCGGGCCTCCTCGACCGACTGCACGAGCACGGTCCGCTCGGGCGCCTCGCCGAGGGTGCCCTCGACCTCCTCGTGCCCGGCGTGCCCGATCAGCAGGACGGTGTCGCCCTGCCCGGCGAAGCGGCGCGCCTCGGCGTGCACCTTGGTGACGAGTGGGCAGGTGGCGTCGACGACCTTGAGACGGCGGCGGTCCGCCTCGGCGCGCACGGCGGGGGAGACGCCATGCGCGGAGAACACGACGGTCCCTCCCCGCGGCACGGCGTCCAGTTCGTCGACGAACACCGCGCCCCGCGCGCGGAGGTCGCCGACGACGTGGCGGTTGTGCACGATCTCCTTGCGCACATAGATCGGACCGCCGCGCTGGGCGAGGAGGCGTTCGACGATCTCGATGGCCCGTTCGACGCCCGCGCAGAACGATCGCGGCGCGGCGAGCAGCACCGAGCGGGGCCGCCCGGCGACGGCGAGCACCGAGGCCATCGCGGCGCTCACGGCGGCCGCGAGTGTGGAGGAGGCCTGCCCGGTGGCGGCGACGCCCAGCCCGGCCGGCCCGCGGGCCGCGGGGAGCACGGCACGCAGGGCGACCGCGGCGGCGTGGTCGGTGTCGACGTAGAGGGGCCCGCGGGCGGTGGCGATCCCGCGGCGCCGGAGCTCGCCTTCGAGCAGCCCCGCGCCGGGACAGCGGACCGACGGGCGGTCCGCCCAGAGCAACTCGTCGGCGACGAGGACCTCCCCGGGAGCCGGCCGGCCCGGATGATGCGCGGCGAGGATGCTCTGCGCTGCGGTGAACGACATGGTTTTCTCCCGTTCCAGGTGGGATGCGTGCTGTGCGCTCTGCCGGCGAGGGCCTCGGGGGTGACCCCGCTCTGCGGGGTGGGTTCTGGCGGGTGGCCAGGCTCTGCGGATGGCGGCCCGCGCCGTGGGGTGGAACCGGCCTGCCCGATGCGGTGCCGGGTCCCGCCTCACGCTGCGGGCCGGCCTTGGCCATGCCGCCCGCTCTGCGGGCGTGGCACCACGCGGCCGAGTGCAGCGGGCCCGCCCTTGATTGGGCGGCCGGTCCCGGCCTGGCGGCCCTTCCCACCCCGCGAAGTTCGCCTGCAGGGATGGCCGCGCCCGGCCAGTGTTCGGCCCGGGCGCGGCCCGCTTCACGGGTGCCCGGGACGCGGCCCGCCGGCGCGCCGCCGATTCCGGCCACCGCCGCCGGTTATCTGTCCCGGTCCGCGAGCAGCGCCGCCAGCGCCTCCAGCTCCGCGGCGCCTCGCGGGTCCGGCACCGCGGCTTTCAGGTGCTCCCGAGCCCGCTCCAGCAGCGCCGCCGCCTCGGTGCGGGTCCACTCCCGGCCACCGGCCTGGTCGACCAGCCGCGCGGCCCGCACCAGGTCCACCCCGGCCGGCTCACCCGGTGCCGCGTACAGCGACGCCAGCTCCCGGCCTGCCTCGGTCCCCGACGTCAGCGCCGCCACCACCGGCAGCGACTTCTTCCGGTTGCGCAGGTCCGAGAACACCGGCTTCCCGGTCGCCGCCGGGTCGCCCCAGATCCCGAGCAGGTCGTCGACCATCTGGAACGCCAGCCCGGCCGCCTCCCCGAACCGCCGCAGGTGCGCGACCTGCTCGGACGAGCCGCCGCCGAGCAACCCGCCCAGCGCGCACGCGCACCCCAGCACCGCCCCGGTCTTGCCCTCCGCCATCAGACGGCACTCGTCCAGCCCGACGTCGGCACGCTGCTCGAACGCCAGGTCCGCGCCCTGGCCCTCGATCAGGTCCTGCACCGCCGCACCGAGCATCCGCAACGCCTCCCGCGCCGCCGGGTGACCGCTCGCCGCCAGCACGTCCGACGCCGCGACCAGCAGGCTGTCCCCGGCCAGGATCGCCGGCCCCGGGCCGAACAGCTTCCACACCGTCGGCCGGTGCCGCCGCGTCTCGTCGCCGTCCATGACGTCGTCGTGCAGCAGCGAGAAGTTGTGCACCAGCTCGACGGCGACCGCGCCGGGCAGCGCCGGCCCCCACTCGCCGACCGCCCGCGCCGCCGCCAGCACCAGCGCCGGCCGCACCGCCTTGCCGCCGCCCCCGCTCGCCGGCGCGCCCGTCTCGTCCGCCCACCCGAAGTGGTAGGCGACCAGCGGCCGCATCGACTCCGGCAGCCGCGCCACCGCCGCCCGCAACGCCGGGTCCACGCATCCGCGGCTCCACGCCAGGAGGTCCCGCGCCGTCCGTGCCCCGGCCACCGTCTCCGTCACCGTCCGACCTCCACGTGCTCGAGCACGCCCAGCGCGTCCGGCACCAGCACCGCGACCGAGAAGTACGCCGTGACGAGGTAGGACACGATGGCGCGCGGGTCGATCCCCATGAACCGCACGGTCACGCCGGGCTCGACCTCGTCCGGCAGCCCGGTCTGGCGCAGCCCGATCACGCCCTGGCTGTCCACACCGGTCCGCATCGCGAGGATCGACGTCGTCCCGGTCCGCGACACCGGGATCTTGTCGCTGGGAAAGATCGGCACCCCGCGCCAGGTGGACACCACATGACCGTCCACTTCGGTGCGCTCCGTCGCGATCCCGCGCGCCGAGCACTGCCGCCCGAACGCCGCGATCGCCTTGGGGTGCGCCAGGAACAGCTTCGTCTTGCGGCGGCGGCACAACAGCTCGTCCAGGTCGTCCGGGGTGGGCGGCCCGGTGCGGGTGTGCAGGCGCTGGCTGAGATCGACGTTGTTGAGCAAGCCGAACTCGGCGTTGTTGAGCAGCTCGGACTCCTGCCGCTCGCGCAGCGCCTCCAGCGTCACCCGCAACTGCTGCTGCGTCTGGTCCATCGGCTGGTTGTAGAGGTCGGCCACGCGGGTGTGCACCCGCAGGACCGTCTGCGCCACCCCGAGTTCGTACTCGCGGGGGCTGAGGTCGTAGTCGACGAACGTGGCCGGCAGCGCGGGTTCGCCGGTGTGCCCGGACGCCAGCTCGATGTTCGCCTCGCCGTGCTTGTTCTGCGCCAGCTGCGAACTCCGCCGCAGCCCGTCCACATGCGACCGAAGCTCCGGGGAGGTGTCCAGCAAAGCCAGCACTTCCCGCTGCGGCAGGGCGAGCACGGTCACCGGCGTCTCCGCCCGGACGCCGTACGCCCACCGCTCCGGCGACTCGGCGAGCACCTGCTGCCCGAGGTAGTCGCCGTCGGCGAGCACCCCGAGCGTCACCGGGTCGCCGTAGTCGCCGCGGCCGACCTTGGTCACCTTGCCGTGCGCGACGAGCAGCGCCTCGCCGGTCGGCGCGCCCGCGGTGACGATCGTTTCCCCGGCCCGGTACTCGCGCTGCTCGAACCGGTCGGCCAGCGCGGTCAGGACGAGCTGGTCGCCGAAACCGCGGAACAACGGCAGTTCGGCCAGGCTGGCCGGCACCACCCGGACGCGGCCCGCCTCGACGGTGAACGCCACCCGGCCCTGCCCGGCGACGCACGTCAGCCGACGGTTGACCCGGTAGGTGCCCGCTTCGGTCTCCTCCCACGGCAGCAGGCTCAGCAGCCACCGGCTGGTGACCGCCTGGTTCTGCGGCACGGACTTGGTGGTGCTGGCCAGTTTGCGGGCCGCCGCCGTGCCCAGGCTCAGCCGGGTTTCGGTGTGCTGGAAGGTCTGCAGGGTTACGGTCAACGGACCCAACCACCCCTCGTTCGCTCGTGGCTTCCGCGGGTCAGCTCTCGCGGCCGATCTCCACCTTCTCCAGCACCGCCAGCGCGTCCGGCACCAGCACGGCCGCCGAGAAGTACGCCGACACCAGGTAGGAGATGATCGCCTTCTCGTTGATGCCCATGAACCGCACCGACAGGCCGGGCTCGACCTCGTCCGGCAGACCGGTCTGGTGCAGGCCGATCACGCCCTGGTTCTGCTCGCCGACGCGCATCAGCAGGATCGAGCTGGTGCGGGTCTCCGACACCGGGATCTTGTTCGACGGCAGGATCGGCACGCCGCGCCAGGACGGCACGTGATGCCCGTTGAACTCCACGCCGGCCGGGTAGATCCCGCGCGTGTTGCACTCGCGCCCGAACGCCGCGATCGTCTTCGGGTGCGCCAGGAAGAACGCCGGCTCCTTCCACACCGCGCCGAGCAGCTCGTCCATGTCGTCCGGCGTCGGCGGGCCGGTGCGGGTGTGCAGGCGTTGCTTGACGTCGGCGTTGTGGAGCAGGCCGAAGTCCTTGTTGTTCAGCAGTTCGGACTCCTGCCGCTCGCGCAGCGCCTCGATGGTCAGCCGCAGCTGCTGTTCGGTCTGGTTCATCGGCTGGTTGTAGAGGTCGGCGACGCGGCTGTGCACGCGCAGGACGGTCTGGGCGACGCTCAGCTCGTACTCGCGCGGAGACATCTCGTAGTCGACGAACGTGCCGGGCAGCTCCGGCTCGCCTTCGTGCCCGGAGGACAGCTCGATGCTGGCCTCGCCGTATTCGTTGCCACTGGACAGTTTCCGGGCGCGGAACAGCTCGATCTGCTCGCGCAGCGCCGCGGACTGCTCGACCAGCTCGTCGAAGCCGCGCTGTTCGAGCACCAGCACCGTGCAGGAGGTGACGGCCTTGACCGTGTACTCCCAGATGCTCGAGTCGTCCAGCAGCGAGTCGTCGCCGAAGTGGTCGCCGTTGGCCAGCACGCCGAGGTTGGTGAAGTCGCCGTACTCGCCGGGGCCGACCTTGCTGACCTTGCCGTGCGCGATGAGGAAGGCCTGGTCGGAGGCGCTGCCGAACTCGACGATCACGTCGCCGGGCTCGTACTCGCGCTGCTCGAACCGGCTCGCGAGCGCGGCGAGCACCTCCTGGTCGTCGAAGCCGCGCAGGATCGGCAGCTCACCAAGCTCGGCGGGGATGACCTCGATGTTCCCCGCGGTCGTCACGAACGTCACGCGCCCGTCGCCGACCGCATAGGACAGCCGCCGGTTGACCCGGTAGGCGCCGCCGGAGGCCTCCACCCAGGGCAGCAGGCGCAACAGCCACCGCGACGTGATGGCCTGCATCTGCGGGACGGACTTGGTCGTGGTCGCCAGGTTCCGCGCGGCCCGGGTGCTCAGGCTCTGCTGCTGGCTGCCGCTGTCCAGGGCGGGCACGGCGGGATCGGTCACAGTCACGGCAAATACCACCCATCGTCGAAAACTTGATCCGCGAATTGGAAATTGATGATCCGGCGAACTGGCGCCTTGTTTTCTCGGCCGGCGGAAGCGACGTTAGCACCGGCGTCGCGGACCCGTACAGTCACTCGTCCGTGGCGCGGCGTGATGGCAATTTCCGGAAAAGCACACGTTCGGCGGTTCCGGCAAACTCACGGTAGACCGGAATGGACGGTGATCACCCGGGCCGCCCAACCGGGCCGGTCCGGACGGCGTGACCCGCTCGGCAGCGTGCTCCCGGCATTTCCGGTCCACTGCTCCGAACGGGCTGAAACTTCCCGGACTCTGGGAACACCGTGGTCCGGGTAGGGCAACCGGGACGTTCTACCGTTGTCTGTTAACGGAAACCACCGTGAAGTCCGAGGTGGAGTGACGTCCGGTGACCGGAACTCGCCCGGTCGGCCCAGCCGCGCGTCCGGCCGCGCGTTGGCCGCGGGACAACAAGGCCGGTAAATTCGCGGAATACGCGCCGGCTGCTCCGAACAAGTGACCGGTAATAATCCGTCCTATTCCGTCGGGTTGAAAGAGCGGAACCAAACTTGCCGCCGTCATCCGGCCGCGCCTAGCGTGAGCCGACGTCCTTTTCCCGTTCGGGAGGCACAGCCGATGAATGTCTACGTGGCCGGTTCGCTGTGGGTGGTGGGCGCCGTCGGGCTCGGTGCGCTCATCGCTTACCTGGTCCGCCGTTACGGTCTGGACGAGGGCAGGCCGGACAACAACGACGCGGCCGGCCAGGCGTTCACCATCGTCGGCGGCCTGCACGCCGCGGTGATCGCGTTCGTGCTGATCTCGCTGTTCGACGCGGCGAGCACCGTGCGGGACTCCTCCTACGAGGAGTCGCAGAGCCTGGTCGCCGCCTCGTGGGCGGCCGACGCGCTGCCCGAGCCGGCACGCACGGAGATCCGCGAGCTGGCCGCGGGCTACGCGGACACGGTGGTGAACCGCGAGTGGCCGCGCATGCGGGACGGCGGCGTGCTGCCCGAGGAGGGCTGGGACCAGCTGGACCGGATGCGCGCGGTGGTGGACACCGCCGACGTGCCCGGCGACGACGACTGGCTGACCAGCCGCAAGACCGAGGTCGCCGACTCGCTGCTGGACGTGTTCAAGGAACGGCAGGCCCGGCTCAACGCGGTGCAGGACAACAACGTCGGCATGGTGGTGTGGTTCGTGCTGATCGGTGGGAGCGTGATCTTCGTGCTGCTGCCCAACCTGTTCGGCGGCACGAAGTCGCTCACCCACGTCGTGATCGTGTCCACCCTCGCCGCGGCGACGACCCTGCTGCTCTTCGCGATCTTCCAGATGCAGAACCCGTTCGCGGGCGGGTCGAAGGTGGGCCCGGACGCGTTCAGCCAGGCGATCGAGCGGCTGCGGTGAGGGTGCGGCGCCCGGCCCGGGCGCTGGCGGCCGCGGGCGTCCTGGCGGCGTCGCTGCTGCCGGTCACGCCGGCCGCCGGGGCGGCCCCCGCCACCGCCTGCACGGTCCTGCGGGTCGTCAACACGGCTCCGGGCGGACCGTCCACTGTGGAGCTGGTGCGGATGCCGTCCGGGGCGGTGGAGAGCCGGACCGCGCTCGGCGTGCAGGTCAACGCCCTCGGCTACGCGCGCGCCCAGGACCGGGTGTACGGCCTGACCCGCGACGGCACGGCGGTGGCCGTGGGCCGGGACGGCGAGCTGACCCGGCTCGGCCCGGTGCGGACGACGGACCGCCGCGGGCTGGACCGGGCCACCGCGGGCGCGGTGTTCGGCGACCGCTGGTACGTCCTGCGGGACGACGACCTGTACGTGATCGACATCGACCCGGGCGGTGACGGGTACCTCTCGGCGGTGCGCGGTGTCGGCCTGTGGCCTGCGCCGTTCACGTCCGGCATCGACGACTTCGACTTCGCCGGGGGCGCGCTCTACGGGGTGACGAGCACGTTCCCGTTCAGCGGGCGGGTCGTGCGGATCGACCCGGTGTCGGGGTGGACGCACCCGGTTCCCGGGCCGGTGCTGCCGCCGGCGACCGCGTACGGCTCGGTCGTGCTGGCGGGGGAGACGCTGTACGTCACGGCGAACCGCAGCGCCGGCCGCAGCCGCACGTTCCGGGTCGCCCGGGACGGCTCCGAGCCGGTCACCGAGGTGTCCGCCGGGGCGCCGCTGTCCGGTTCGGACAGTGCCGGGTGCCTGCGGGCGCCCCCGCTGCCGCCCCCGCCGCCGCCACCTCCTGCTCCGCCGCCGCCCCCACCACCTCCGGCAGTGGCTCCGCTCGTGCCCGCGCCGCCGCCTCCTTCGGTGCCGGACCCGCCGCCGCGACCGGTGACCACGCCGCGCCCGGCGCCGCCGACGGTCCCGCCGCCACCGCCGTCCACCACCAAGCGTCGTCCGGTGACCACGAAGAAGCCGGTGGCGCAGGTGTCCACACAGGAGCGGACCGAGGAGAAGCGCGGGTGGTCGTTCACCGTGCTGGTGCTGATCCTCGGCGCCGGGATCGCGGTGCGGCGGCTGAGCCGGTGAGTCAGAGCAGGCGGCGCTGCACGACGTCCGCGACGACGGTCTCCACGACCCGGCCGACCTCCCCGGCCGCCGGGCGGTGCGCGCGGTCGGCGAAGAGCAGGTGGCCGGCGCCGATCAGGACGAGTGCGAGCGAGTCCACGTCGGCGTCGGCGGCGATGCGGCCCTGCGCGCGTTCCTCGGTCAGGTAACCGGCGAGCATGGCCGCCGCGTCGGCGAGGACCGGGATGCCGCGCCCGAGCCGGGCTCGCAGCTCGTCGCGGAAGACGACGAGCCCGACGATGCCGACGGCGACCGGGTCGAACAGCTCGGTCAGGGCCGCGGTGAGGTTGCCGGTGACGGTGCCGGTGCCCGCCGACGCGCGCAGGATGGCGCTGTGGTCCCCGATGCGGCGTACGCGGTCCTGGACGAGCTCGGCGAGGAAGGCGTCGAAGTCGGTGAAGTGCCGGTGCAGCACGCCCTTGGCGACGCCCGCTTCGGTGGTGACGGCGCGGCTGGTGAGCGCGGCCGCGCCGTCGCGGAGCAGAACGCGCTCGGCGGCGTCGAACAGCTGCTGGCGCGCGTCGCGGATGTGCACCCCGGTTGGCATGCGCCCATTGTCCTCCTTGCCGTTGTGGGCGCTTGCCCACTAAGGTGGGCGCATGCCCACTTCGTACGAGGCCCGAGAAATGGCCGAATCATTCGGGATCGACGCGAGCCGCTACGACCGCGCCCGGCCGCCCTACCCGGACGCGCTGATCAAGCGCATCGCCGCACTCAGCCCCGCGAGTTCCACGCTCAACGGGGAGAGTTCCGCGTTCGGGGACGCCTCGCACCACGGGCCGGTGGTCCTGGACGTCGGCTGCGGCACCGGCATCGAGGCCCGGCAGTTCCGGGCGGCGGGCTGCCGCGTGCTCGGGGTCGACCCGGATCCGCGGATGGCGGAGTTCGCGCGCCGCGGCGGGATCGACGTCGAGGTCGCGACCTTCGAGGACTGGGATCCGGCAGGCCGCGAGTTCGACGCGGTGGTGGCGGGGCAGGCGTGGCACTGGGTGGCGCCGGAGGCGGGCGCGGCGAAGGCGGCGGCGGTGCTGCGGCCGGGCGGGCCGCTGGCGGTGTTCGCGCATGTCTTCGAACCGCCGCCCGCGGTGGCGGAGGCGTTCGCCGAGGTGTTCCGCCGGGTGGTGCCCGATTCGCCGTTCGCCGGGCAACCGGGCGGCGACGCGGTGGCGGCCTACCGCGCCGGCTTCGAGCGGTTCGCCGAATCCTTCCGGCAGACCGGGGCGTTCGCCGAACCGGAGCACTGGCGGTTCGACTGGGAACGCACCTACACCCGCGCGGAGTGGCTGGACCTGCTCCCGACGACCGGCGGCCTGACCCGCCTGCCCGCCGCCGCGCAGGCGGAAATCCTGACCGCGGTCGGCGCGGCGATCGACGACCTCGGCGGTGCGTTCACGAAGACGTTCACCACGCTCGCGGTGGTCGCCGTGCGCACCTGAAGCGGCGGTGCCGCCGGAGTGGCCGGCACCGCCGCGTCACGTTGTCAACGTCAGTCCTTCGCTCCGGCCGGGTTGGTGTCGTCGCCGAGGTAGGTTCCGTGGCCTTCGCGGACCAGTGGGCCGTCGAAGTGCAGCACCTCGTTGACCAGGCCGCCCTTCTGGTTGCGGTAGTTGATGACCACGGTGTCCACACCGGAGTACACGCCGACCACCTCGAAGCGCAGGTCCGGGATGCGGCGCAGGCCTTCGCTCCAGTAGGCGCGCAGTGCGTCCTTGCCGCGGATCACCGCGGTGCCGGTCAGCTGCGCGGCGACCGGTGAGGTGAACACGACGTCGTCGGTGAAGTGCGCCAGCAGCGCGTCGAGGTCGTGTGCGTTCCAGGCCTTGGCCCAGTCGTCGGCGAATTCGCGGGCGTCCATGCCCCGGAGCCTATCCGGCTCACTCCGCGCTCAGGGCGAAGACGGTCGTGGTGTGGTACACCTCTCCGGGCCGCAGCACGGTGCTCGGGAATCCGGGCTGGTTGGGCGAATCCGGGAAGTGCTGCGTCTCCAGCGCGAACCCGTAGCTCTGCCGGTAGGCCTTCCCGCCGGTGCCGACGAGCGTGCCGGTCAGGAAGTTGCCCGAGTAGAACTGGATCCCCGGCTCGGTGGTGTAGACGGTGAGCACGCGGCCGCTCGCCGGGTCCGCGGCACGGGCCGCTTGCGCGAGGCGTCCGGAGGAGTTCAGCGCCCAGTTGTGGTCGTAGCCCTGGCCGATCAGCAGCTGCGGGTCGTTGTCGGCGATGCGGGCGCCGATCGGCACCGGGCGGCGGAAGTCGAACGGGGTGCCTGCCACCGGGGCCAGTTCGCCGGTCGGGATCTGGGTCGCGTCGGTGGGGGTGTAGCGGTCGGCGTCGATGCGCAGGGTCTGGTCGTAGATGTCGCCGGAGGACTCGCCCGCCAGGTTCCAGTACGTGTGGTTGGTCAGGTTCACCACGGTCGGCTTGTCGGTGGTGGCGCGGTAGTCGATGGTGAGCCGGTTGTGGCTGTCCACTGTGTACGTCACGGTCGTGGTCAGGGTGCCTGGGTAGCCCTGGTCGCCGTCGGGGCTGACCAGGCTCAGCAGCAGCCCGGCCTTGCCCGGCTCGCGCACCTCGGCGGCGGACCACACCTTGTCGTCGAACCCGGCCGTGCCGCCGTGCAGGCTGTTGCCGTTGTTGTTGACCGGCACCTGGTACTCGACCCCGTCCAGGGTGAACCGGCCACCGGCGATCCGGTTGGCGTAGCGGCCGATCAGCGAGCCGAAGTACGGTCCGCCGCCTTCGGCCGGGCTGTTCTTCGCCACATAGTCGGCCAGGGTCGGGAACCCGAGCACGAGGTTCGCGGTCCGCCCGCGCTTGTCGGGCGCCTCCAGCGTCTGGATGGTGCCGCCGTAGGTCAGGATCCGCACCCGCATCCCGTTGCCGCTGGTCAGCGTGTACCGCTCGACGGACTGGCCGCCGACGCTGCCGAACGCTTCCTTGGAGATCGCGGGAGCCGTGGGCCGCGGGGCGGCGGAGGAGGTCACGGCGGGCAACCCTACCGCCGCGGACAGGATTGTGGCGCAGGCGATCGGAACGAGCTTTCGCATGAGGGCTCTCCTCGGTCACTGCTGGAGCCGGTACTCGGCGTGCACGAGCTCGAGCAGCTCGGCCACCGAGGTGTCCCGGGACGGTTTGTCGAACGTGATCTCGCCGTGCTGGAGCAGGTTGACCCGGTCGCACACGTCCACGACCTGGCTGTAGTTGTGCGCGATCAGGATGATCGCGAGGTCGCCGCGTTGTTTGAGCTGGGCGAGCAGCCGCAGGATCAGCCCGCCCTCCTTGGCGCCCATCGCGGCCAGCGGCTCGTCGAGCAGCAGCAGCTTGGTGTTGCGGGTGAACACCGAGCGGGCCACCGCGATCGCCTGCCGCTGCCCGCCGGAGAGCTGACCGACCTCGGCGGTCACCGAGGGGATGCTGATGCCGATCTCGTCCAGCGCCTCCCGCGCGCGCCGCTTCATCTCCCGCCGCTTCAGGAACGGCAGCGGCCGGTGCACCAGTTCCTTGTTGAGGTGCAGGTTCAGGTACACCGGCAGGTCGTTCACCATCGCCAGGTCCTGGAAGACCGTTTCGATCCCCAGCGACCGGGCGTGCGTCACCGACTTCAGCTGCACCGGCCGCCCCTCGAACAGCAGCCGCCCGCTGTCCGGCTGGTGGTAACCGGTCAGGATCTTGATCAGCGTGGACTTGCCCGCGCCGTTGTCGCCGATCAGGCCGAGGACCTCGCCCGCCGACACGTGCAGGCTGACGTCCGACAGCGCCCGCACCGGCCCGAACCGCTTGCCGATGTGCTCGGCCCGCACCACCTCGGTCACGGCCGCCCCCTCGATCCGAGCCGTTTGCGCATCACCGACACGTACACGTTGAGCAGCGCCGCGACCAGGATCGCGACCCCGAGCACCAGGTAGAACGCGTTGGCGCTGATGCCGGTCAGGTTGAACCCGTCGTAGACGAGCCCGAGCAGCAGCGCGCCGAGGAACGCCCCGACCACCGTGCCGGACCCGCCGAGCAGCGCGGTCCCGCCGATCACCGCCGCCGCCACGGCGTAGAACATCACGTTGAACCCGCCGTTGGTCGGGTCGTAGGAGCCGACCCGGGTGCCCTGCAGGATGCCGGCGAGCCCGGCCAGCGCGCCGACGATCGCGAAGTTGACCACCTTGATCCGGTTGGTGCGGATGCCTGCTTCGGCCGCCCCGACCGGGTTGCCGCCGGTGGCCTGCGTGGCGATGCCGAACCGGGTGGTGGACAGCACGACCTGCATGACCACCACGACCACGACCGCCCATACGAACTCCGACCAGCCCCACGCGCCGAAGACGTCCATCACCCAGCCGTCGGCCGGCGCGCTCACCGGGGAGCCGCCGGAGATGACCAGCGACAGGCCCCACAACAGGAACGCCATGCCGAGGGTGGTGATGAACGAGGACAGGCCGAAGACCGTGTGGATCAGCCCGTTCACCATCCCGATGGCGCCGCTGACCACGATCGCCCCGATGACGGCGAGCAGCAGCGGGAAACCGTTGTTGTGGAACAGCACCAGCACGAACGGGGACAGCGTGAACACGAACCCGGCGGAGAGGTCGATCTGCCCGCAGATCAGCACCATCACCTCGCCCGCGGCGACGATCGCCCACGGCGCCACGTACTGGGCGATCGTGTGGTAGTTGTCCGTGGTGGTGAACCCGGGCCCGCTGGTGAGGGCGAAGTAGATCGCCGCGGCGACCGTCACCAGCAGGATGCTCAGCTCCTTGACCCGGATCAGGCCGGGCAGGAACCCGCCGCGGCCACGCGCGCGGGCCGCGGCCGGTGGCCGTTCGGGAAGCGCTTTCGTCATCGCGCCTGCCCGGTCGCCGGCGGGAGCGGGATGGACGACGGCATCGGCACCAGGTCCGTCTTGGCGCCGCCCTCGAACTTGCTGTCCGCGGTCAGGTACGGCCCGACGTTGTCCTTGGTGACGAACGTGAGCCCGGTGTCGGTGAACGGCGGTGTGACCAGCGTGCCCGACACGCGGTAGAGGTAGAGATAGAGCACGGACAGGAAGCCCTGCAGGTAGGCCGACTGGTCGATGGTGAAGTCCAGCGCGCCGGACTGGACGCCGCGCAGGGTGTCGGTCAGCGTGTCGTACCCGCCCGCCCGCACCTGTCCCTGCAGGCCGCGGGTGGTGAACAGCTGCGCGATCGAGGCGGTGCTGCCCGCGTCGACGGCGTACACGCCCTTCGCGTCCCGGTGCCCGTCGTAGGCGGCGGTGATGGCGTTGAGCTCGGCGGCCTGCTCCGCGCCGGTGTTGATCGGCAGCACAGTCACCCCCGGCGCGGCCTGCCGCAGCGCGTCGGTGATGCCGTCCAGCCGCGGCTGCACGTTGTTGCCGCCGGGCTGGGAGATGCCGACCAGGATGAGCCCGGACGTGACGTCCCGCGCGATGCGTTGTCCCATCAGGAAACCGGACTGGTAGAGGTCCTGCCCGACGTAGGTCAGCGGATGGTTGCCCGCGGCGGTCGCGTTGTAGGCGATCACCGGGATGCCGCGCTCGAACGCGCGCTTGGTCGGCTCGACGAACGCGTTGTTGTCGGTCAGCGCGATCGCGATGCCGTCGACCCCGCCGTTGACCGCCGTGGAGAACGCGTTGGCCATCTCGGACACGTTGCCGTCGGCGGAGCCGGTCCACTGTGGCTCGGGGATGCCGACCAGCCGGGCCGCGTCGGCCATCCCGGTCCTGGTCGGCACGAAGAACGAGTTGGTCGTGACGTGGTTGACGAAGACGAAGCGCCAGTCCGGGGTGTCCGGGAACGCGCCGCCACCGCCCGATCCCGGGCTGTCGCGGACGCCTTGGCAGGCCGCCAGCAGGGCCGAGGCGGCCACGGCTCCGCCGCCTGCCCCGAGGAATTTCAGGGCGCTCCGCCGGGAGGTGAGGCTGATCTGGTCGTCGGTCATGGGGGACCACCCATCCACGTCGTCGGGGAGCTGGGATATCGAACCAAGAACCTGCATGAATGATTGGATGATTCGTCGATACAGTCAACCCCTGTCGTGTGATGGGCGCATTGACTTTATGGATCAATGATTTGAGGATTACTCCGTGAGCAGGAGTCAGAGCGGGCCGCTCGGGCGGCACCGCACCCTCCACGGCCAGGTCGTGGAGTGGCTGGGGCGGCGCATCGTGTCCGGCGAACTCGCCAACGGTAGTCAGCTGCCCAACGAGGCCGACCTGGCGGCCCAGCTGAACGTCAGCCGCGGCGGGGTGCGCGAGGCGGTCAAGGCGCTGGCCGCCAAGGGGCTGGTCGAGCCGCGGCCCCGCCTCGGCACCCGGGTGCTGCCGCGCGAGCAGTGGAACCTGATGGACCGCGAGGTGATCAGCTGGCACGGCCAGCTCTCCGACGCGGCCTTCCTGCGCGACCTGCTCGAGCTGCGGCTCATGGTCGAGCCCGGCGCCGCGCAGCTGGCCGCCGAGCGCGCGACGGACGAGCAGCTCGCCGTGCTCGAGAACGCCTGCGCCCGGATGGCGGAGGAGGCGGGCCGGGTCGACGCGGACTCCGCCGCGTTCGTCGAGGCCGACCTCGCCTTCCACCTGACCCTGCTGCGCGCGAGCGGCAACCAGCTCGTCGAGCAGCTGGGCCGGCTGCTGGAGGCGAGCCTGCACCACGGCCTGGCGGCCAGCTCGCACGCGCCCGGCGGGGTGTCCGCGACGCTGCCCCTGCACCACGCGGTGCTCGTCGCGGTCCGCGCCCGCAGGCCGACGGCGGCCGCGCGGGCGATGCGGAAGCTGATCGAGACCACCACCGACGCGGTGCGGCGGATGACGCCCGAGGGGGACTGACGCGTAGTGTCCACAGTGGACCAGGTGACGGAACCGGTGGCGGCGCACGGCGAAGGGCCGGTGTGGGCGCCGGAGTGGCCGGGTGTGCGGTGGGTGGACATGCTCGCCGGGGACGTGCTGGAACTCGACGGCGAGGAGGTCCGCCGCCACCACGTCGGCCCGGTCGCGGCGGCGCTGCGGCCGGGCGCCGCGGGCGGGGTCGTGCTGGCGCTGGAGCGCGGGTTCGCCCTCGCCGACGCCGCGCTGACCGAGGTGCGGCCGCTGGGGGAGGTGTGGACCGGCGCCGGGGTGCGGATGAACGACGGCGGGTGCGATCCGGACGGCCGGTTCTACTGCGGCTCGATGGCCTACGACGAGACGCCGGGCGCGGGCGCCCTGTACCGGCTCGACCCGGACGGCGCCGTCACCACGGTGCTCACCGGGGTCACGATCTCCAACGGCCTCGCCTGGAGCCCGGACGGCGGCACGGCCTACTACGTCGACACGCCCACGGGCCGGATCGACGCCTTCGACTACACCGCCGCGGCCGGGCTCACGCACCGTCGCCCCGTGGTCACCATCCCGGACGGAACCGGCTCCCCGGACGGCCTGACCGTCGACGCGGAGGGCAACATCTGGGTCGCGCTGTGGGGCGGCGGCGCGGTGCACTGCTACACCCCGGCCGGCGGGCAGGTCGCCCGCGCCGAACTCCCGGTCACCCAGGTCACCGCGTGCGCCTTCGGCGGGCCGGACCTGGCCGAGCTGTACGTCACCACGTCGCGACAGGGCGTCGAGGAAGGCACGCAGCCCGAAGCCGGGGCCCTGTTCCGCCTCCGGCCCGGCGTGCGGGGCCTGCCCGCCCACCGCTATTCCGGCTGCTGACATCTCCGTACCGAAATACGTACTTTCCCGGTGCCCGGGTTTGGCCGCGACCAGGCAGGGTCAGTCTGTCGTGGTTTGCGCACCCGGAGGAGTGACGATGCGAGCGGTCAAGGCGGTCGAGCTGGGCCTGGTGGCCGGGCTGGTGCTGACCAAGACCGCGCTGCGCGCCGCGACCGGCGGCCTGGCCGGCCCGGCGTCCCGCACCGGGCCGGCCATCCCGGTCACCCGCGGCCGCGGCCAGTCCCGGACCGTCACCGCCGACGACGGCGTCGAGCTGCACACCGAGGTCTTCGGCGACCCGGCCGCGCCGGTGACGGTCGTGCTGTGCCACGGCTACGCCCTGTCCAGCGCCAGCTGGTGCTTCCAGATCGCCGAGCTCGCCCGCCACGCCCGGGTCGTCACCTGGGACCAGCGCGGGCACGGCCGCTCCCAGCGCGGCACGGCCGCGCACGCGACCGTCGACCAGCTCGGCCGCGACCTGCGCGCGGTGCTCGACCAGACCACGCCCCACGGGCCGGTGGTCCTCGCCGGGCACTCGATGGGCGGCATGACGATCATGGCGCTGGCCGAGCAGGAGCCGGAGCTGTTCGGCACCCGCGTCGCCGCCGTCGCGCTGCTCGCCACCAGCGCCGAGCCGGTGCTCGGCGGCCTCGGCCTGCCCCGGCACGGCATGCGCGCGCTGCACTGGGTCACCCCGTGGGCGCTGGCACTGCTGCAGCGGGCCACCGTCCTGGCCGGACCGCTGCGTGAGCTGACCGGGGCGGTCGTGCCCCGGCACGCGTTCGCCTCCGACGTCCCGCCGCACGTCGCCGAATTCCTGGTCGAGCAGATCGGGCAGACGCCGCTGGACGTGCTGGCCGACTTCTTCCCGCAGTTCCGGGTGCATGACAAGACCGCCGCGCTCGCCGCGCTGACCCGGGTCGACTGCCTCGTGCTGGCCGGCTCACACGACGTGGTCACGCCGCCGGAGAACAGCGAGGCGATCGCGCGGGCGGTGCCCGGCGCGGATCTGGTCGTCCTGCCCGACGCCGGGCACGCCTTCCCGCTGGAGCACCCGGAGCTGGTCAACGCGCACCTGGTGACCCTGCTGCGGCGGCAGAGCCACCGCCGAACCGCCTGATCAACCGCGAACCCGGCCTAGAATCGGGGGATGCCCGACGTCTCGCGAGGCGCAGGCAACCTGCCCAGCGAACTCACCAGCTTCGTCGGGCGGCGCCGCGAACTCGCCGAAACCCGCCGCCTCCTGGCCTCCGCCAGGCTGGTCACGCTGACCGGGGTCGGTGGCGTCGGCAAGACCCGGCTGGCCCTGCGCGCGGCCGCCGACGTGCGGCGGGCGTTCCCCGACGGCGTGTGGTTCGTGCCGCTGGCCGAGCTGCGGGATCCGGCCCTGCTGGCCCACACGATCGCCACCACGCTCGGCCTGACCGACGAGGCCGGCGCGCAGGTGGGCGGGCTCGCCGAGTACCTCGAGGACCAGCGCGTGCTGCTCGTGCTGGACAATTGCGAGCACGTGCTGGACGCGTGCGCGGTGCTGGTCGCGAAGCTGCTGTCGGCCACCTCGTCGGTGCGGGTGCTGGCCACCAGCCGCCAGCTGCTGCGCGCCGACGGCGAACAGGTCCTCGTCGTGCCGCCGCTGCCGGTGCCCTCGGAAGGGGAGCCCGCGGTCGAGGCGGTGACGTTGTTCGCCGAGCGCGCCGCCGCCGTGGTGCCCGGGTTCACCGTCGACGCGTCCAACCGCGACACCATCGTCCGCATCTGCCGCCGCCTGGACGGCATCCCGCTCGCGCTGGAACTGGCCGCGGTCCGGCTGCGGGTGCTCTCGGTCGAACAGCTGCTGCAGCGCCTGGACGACCGGTTCCGGCTGCTCACCGACGGCAGCCGGACGGCGCCGGACCGCCAGCAGACGCTGGAGGCGGCGATCGCGTGGAGCTACGACCTGTGCAGTCGTGCCGAGCAGGCCGTGTGGTCGGCGGTGTCGGTGTTCGCCGGCGGCTTCGACCTGGAGGCCGCCGAGGCGGTGTGCGCCGCGGTCGGGATCGGCCCGGACGAGGTGCTCGACCTGATCGCCGCCATGGTGGACAAGTCCATCCTGGTCCGCCGGGACGGCACCTTCGGGCGGGCGGCGTGGTACGGGATGCTGGAGACCGTCCGCGAGTACGGGCACGTCCAGCTCGTGCGCTCCGGCCGCGAGAACGCCGTGCGGGGCCGCCAGGTCGAGCACTGCGCCCGCCTGGCCCGCCGCTACCACACGGAGAGCTTCGGCCCGCACCAGCTGGACTGGGTCGGGCGGATGCGGCGCGAGCAGCCCAACATCCGCGTCGCGCTGGAGCACTGCGTGTCCGGCGGCCCGGAGGGCGCCTGCCGCGCGGCAGAGATCACCGGACCGCTGTGGGACTACTGGTTCGCCGGCGGCTACGTCCGCGAGGGCTACCGCTGGCTGCGGGCGTCGCTGGCCCAGGAGGTCGCCCGCGACACCCCGGCCCACGCCCTTGCCCTGCAGGGCGCCGCGTTCGTGGCGGCCCAGATCGGCGACGAGGAACCGGCCCGCGCGATGCTCGCCGAGCTGCGTGAGCTGGCCGACGCGCTGGACGACGACAACCTGCGTGCCGGCTGGGCCCAGTGCGCCGGCATGGGCTCGATGTTCCTCGGCAGGCTCGACCGCGGCCGCGAACTGATGGAGCAGGCCCTGGACGGGTTCCTGCGCACCGGCGACGAGATGCAGGCGTGCAACACGCGGATCCTGCTGGCCGCGGCGCTGTTCTTCCTCGACGACCCCGAGGGCCTGGTGGTGGCCGAGGCGGCGCTCGCGCAGTGCGAGGAACACCAGGCCGGCTGGTCCCGGGCGTACGCGCTGTGGGCGGTGGCGATCAACACGTGGCGGCGGGGCGACCACCGCCGGGCGTCGGCCCTGCTGCGCGAGGCCATCGCGATGCGGCAGCCCGACCGCACCCAGCTGGCCTTCACGCTGACCGCGCTGGCCTGGTGCGCGGGCGCGGCGGGGGAGCACGAACGCGCCGCCGGGCTGCTCGGCGCGTCCAGCGCGGTGTGGCGGATCAGCGGCGCCGGCGTCGCCGAGACCGGCCCGTACCGCCAGTTCGACGAGGAGTGCGAAGCGCGGGCCCGCGACGCGCTCGGCGACGACGGCTACACCCGCGCGTTCGCCGCGACCAGCGGGTTCGACGTCGACGAGGCGATCGCGTACGCGCTGGCGGAGAAGCCGGGCGGACCGCGGGCGCCGCGCCGGGGCAGGCAGAGCAGCCCGGGCGGGCTGACCCGGCGCGAGCGCGAGATCGCCGAGCTGGTCGCCGACGGCCTGAGCAACAAACAGATCGCGGGCAGGCTGGTCATCGCGCAGCGCACCGCGGAGACCCACGTGGAGAACATCCTGACCAAGCTGGGCTTCACCTCACGCGCCCAGATCGCCGCGTGGCTGGCCGAGCAGCGCGCCGCACCGGGGGACGGTACGTAGCCCGGTTCTACGTACCCAGATGCGTAGGACTCCCGGTTCCCCGGCCCCTCTTCCCAGGCACTCTGGTATTCGCGACCGGAGCCGAGAACACCGGAGGGGTGGTCATGAAGGTCGATTCGCCGCCGCAGCCCTGCTCGCGGTGCCACCGTCAGGTGGTGCTCGCCGGGTTCAGCTGGGGACGGCAGTGGGTGCACCTGGGCACGTGGCGGCCGCAGTGCGGTCCGCCGTCCTGGGCGCTCGCCCGCTCGGCCGGGACCACCTCGACGGCGGCTTCCTGACCCCGGTCCGGTCCACAAGTCCAGCCGTCCGGCGCCGCCCTCCCCCTCGCGTGCCGGCCGGTCGAGCGCGGCGGGTCGTGCCCAGCCTGCCCGCGAACTCCGGCACCCCGCCGCGCTCACTCCAACCGAACACGGAAGAACCGCCCCGCTCCCCGGGGCGGTTCTTCGCGTGACAAGAAGTTCACCGGCCGCGGCCTGGATTTCACAGCAAACTGTCAGATTTCTCGTGGATCCTGGTGTTAGCTGGATCGAGTGATCTTCGAGGGGGAACCGGGGTGCTGCGCAAACGGGGAGTGACTGCTGCGCCCGCGCGCGGTCACCGTTGGCGCCCGGTCGCGTACACCGCCGTCGGGCTGGCGTCGCTGCTCGTGCTCGGCGGCACCGGCTTCGCCTGGACCCAGCTGTCCCGCCTGGACACCGGGCTGGCCACCGCGGACGTGATCGCGCCGTCCGCGCAGGTCCCGTCCGGGCGGGCGAGCCTGTCGGTGGACCAGAACATCCTGCTGGTCGGTCTCGACTCGCGCACCGACCTGCAGGGCAACCCGCTGCCGCAGGACGTGCTCGACCAGTTGCACGCCGGGGACGCCGCGGACGGCGGCGACACCACCGACACGATGATCGTGGTGCACATCCCGGCGGGCGGCGGTTCCGCGTCGGCGATCTCGATCCCGCGCGACTCCTACGTCCAGATCGCCGGCGGGTTCGGCAAGCACAAGATCAACTCCGCGTACACCTACGGCAAGCAGGCGGCGCTGGACACGTTGCGCGAGCAGGGCCTGACCGGGGCCGCGCTGGAGCGCGCGGCGTCGGCGGCCGGGGCCAGGACCGCGATCGAGACGGTCGAGGACTTCACCGGACTGACGATCAACCACTACGCGGCGGTCAACCTGGCCGGGTTCTACGCGCTGAGCAACGCCGTCGGCGGGGTGCCGGTGTGCCTGAAGCAGGCGGTGCACGACAGCTACTCGGGCGCGGACTTCCCGGCGGGGGAGCAGACGCTGTCCGGGGCGCAGGCGCTGGCGTTCGTGCGGCAGCGGCACGGTCTGCCCAGCGGCGACCTGGACCGGATCGCGCGCCAGCAGGCGTTCCTGTCCGGGATGGCCCAGGTCGTGCTCGGCGCCGGGACGCTCACCAATCCGCTCAAGCTGTCCGGGCTGATCGACGCGGTGCAGCGGTCGGTGGTCCTCGACCAGGGCTGGGACGTGCTGACCTTCGCCGAGCAGATGCACGGCCTGACCTCGGGGTCGATCACGTTCGCCACCATCCCGGTGCAGAGCCTGAGCCTGCAGACCCCCTACGACGGCGACGCGGTGAAGGTCGACCCGGTGCAGGTGCGCGACTTCATCACCGCCCTGCTGGGCGGCCCGGCCGCCGCGACGCGGGGCGGCAGTACCGCCACGACGCCGGCGAGCGTGGCGAAGCAGGCCGCGGAGACGGCAGGCGCGACCACGACCACCCCGTCCACGATCGCGCCGGAAACGGCCAGCACGGACCTGTCCGGCTGCGTGAACTGACGTGACGGGCGACCCGCACATCCACGTCGAGCGGGGCGTCGCGCACGCCGGCTCCGCGCTCCGCGGCCTGGTCGCCTCGACGTTCGGCCTCGTCGCCGACGCGCCGGCGGAGGTCACCACCGGGTGCGGCGCCCGCGTGCCCTACGCGATGACCTCCACCCGCCCGGAAAGCGTCACCTGTCTGGCCTGCCGCGAACACGCCCGGCGGGAGCACCTGCGGCTCGCCGGCCAGGTCGAACTCCTCGGCCGGACGCCGGGCGCACCGGTGTCCGCGGCGGACGCGGCACGCGCCGCGCGCGGGCTGCGAGACCTCGCGGAGCGCTACGCCGGATAGTCCGGACGGACGGGGCCGGCCGGGTGAGACATTCTCCAACCCTACTTCCGGCGGGTGTGAAGTTGTCGTGACCCGCAGCAGACTGCGCGTGTCCCCATCGGCAGCGAAGGAAGGCACCCATGAAGCGACCACCCCTCGTCCGCACGATCGGCCTCACCGCGCTGGCCGTCGGCTCGGTTCTCGCCGCCACGGTGAACTCCGCCGGGGCCGCACCGGCCTCGCCGCTCCTCGGCGCGGTGCAACGGGACCTCGGGCTCACCGCCGAGCAGGCCGGCGTCCGGCTCGCCCAGGAGGCCGCGGCCGCGAACGTCGCCCCCGCCGCCGAGGCCGCGGCCGGTCCCGCGTTCGGCGGCGCCTGGTACGACGCCGCGTCCGGCAAGCTGGTCGTCGGCATCACCGACGCCGCCCGCGCCGGCGCCGTCGAGGCCACCGGCGCCGACACCGCGCTGGTCGCCCACACCGAGTCGGCGCTGGACGCGGCCAAGGCGAGCCTCGACACCCTCACCGCCCCGCGCGAGGTCACCGGCTGGTACGTCGACGAGCGGGCCAACCGCGTGGTGGTGACCGTCGTGCGCGGCGCGCAGGGCGCCGCGGTCCAGGGCTTCCTCGACCGGGCCCGCGCCGCCGGTCCCGTCCAGGTCGAGGAGACCACCGACGTGCCGCGGCTGTTCGCCGGGAACATCGTCGGCGGCGACGCCTACTACATCAACGGATCCGCGCGCTGCTCCATCGGTTTCTCCGTGCAGGGCGGGTTCGTGTCGGCCGGCCACTGCGGCAGCGCGGGCGACTCGGTCAGCGCGCCGGACGGCTCGGCGATGGGCACGTTCCAGGGCTCTTCGTTCCCCGGCAACGACTACAGCTACGTCCGCACCACCTCGTCCTGGACACCCACGCCCGTCGTGGACGGTTACGGCAACGGGAACGTGACGGTCACCGGGCACACCGCGGCCCCGGTCGGCTCGTCGGTGTGCCGCTCCGGTTCCACCACCGGCTGGCACTGCGGCACCATCCAGGCCACCAACCAGACCGTCAACTACGCCGAGGGCTCCGTCTCCGGCCTGACCAGGACCACCGCGTGCGCCGAGCCGGGCGACTCCGGCGGCTCGTGGGTCAGCGGCAGCCAGGCGCAGGGCGTGACCTCCGGCGGGTCCGGCAACTGCAGCAGCGGCGGGACGACCTACTTCCAGCCCGTCAACGAGATCCTGTCCGCCTACGGGCTCACGCTCGTCACCGGCTGACCGGCACGACCCGCGGCCCCCGTCCGGAAGGCCGGGGGCCGCGTCGTGTCCGTGCTCAGGTGGTGGCCGGCGCCCAGGCGCGCTCGAGCGCCGCGGCGCGCGCCCGGCGCTTCAGGCCGGCGAGGCTGTGCTTGGCGGGGATCAGCAGCGCGGTCAGCCAGGTGCGCCGGTACTCCTCCAGCGCCAGCGCCACGGGGCGATGCATGACGCAATGCACCAGACCCGGCGTGCCGAGCCGGTGCCTTCCGGTGTGCTTGCTCTGCGTCATCGTTCCTCCGTGCGGGCGACCTTTCCCGCCGCGCACCGTACGCAACGAGAGGCCCGAAGCGTAGTAGCGCGGCGGCGTGTCACCGATCTCGTTCCGGTCACAGACCGATCAGGGAGTAAAGAACACCCGATCGTGGCGTCTGGTCTAATGCGAACCATGCTGCGGGTGGGGTTGTCCGGTGGGATCGGTGCGGGGAAGTCGACTGTCGCGGCGCGACTCGTGGAGCACGGCGCCGTGCATGTGGACGCCGACGCGATCGCCCGCGAGGTCGTGGAACCGGGCACCGAGGGGCTCGCCAAGGTCGTGGAGGCCTTCGGCGCGGACGTCCTGGGCGAGGACGGCCGGCTGAACCGCCCCGCCCTGGCGGCGAAGGCGTTCGCGGACGAGGATTCGCGCCGCCTGCTGAACGGGATCCTGCACCCCCTGATCGGCGCCCGCACCGCCGAGCGGATGGCCGAGGTGCCGCCGGACGGGATCGTGCTGCACGACGTGCCGCTGCTCGTCGAGGGCGGGTACGCGCCGAACTACCACCTCGTGGTGATCGTGGACGCGCCGGTGGAGACGCGGGTGCGGCGGCTGACCGAGCTGCGCGGGATGTCCGAAGCGGACGCCCGCGCCCGGATCAAGGCGCAGGCCGGTGACGAGCAGCGTCGCGCGGTGGCCGACGTGTGGCTGGACAACTCCGGCGCGGCGGAGGACGTGCTGTCCGAGGTGGACCGGTTGTGGCGCGAGCGGCTGGTGCCGTTCGAGGAGAACGTCCGGCTGCGCCGCCCGCGCCCGCCGATGCCGCCGAAGCTCGTGCCCTACGACGGGACGTGGCCGACGCAGGCCGCCCGCGCGCTGGCCCGGCTGCGGCTGCTGACCGCGGGGCGCGCGTTGCGGGTGGACCACATCGGGTCCACGTCGGTGCCCGGGCTGCCCGCGAAGGACGTGCTGGACCTGCAGGTGACGGTCTCGACGCTCGCGCAGGCCGACGAGTTCGCCGACGTCCTGTCCGACGCGGGTTTCCTGCGCGCCGAGGGAGAGTGGTGGGACGACCCCCAGGGCGGCGGCGAGCGCTGGGAGAAGCGGTTCCACTACGGCGCCGACCCGGCGCGGCCGGTCAACGTGCACGTGCGCAGCACGGCCACCCCGGCCTGGCGGCTGGCGCTGCTGTTCGCCGCGTGGCTGCGGGCGAACCCGGACGAGCGTGACGCGTACGCCGAGGTGAAGGCGTCGCTGGCGAAGGCGCACGCGACCGTGGACGGCTACGCCGAGGCGAAGCAGAGCTGGGTCAACGACGGCTTCCGGCGGGCCGAGGAGTGGGCGGAGCGCACCGGCTGGTCCGCCTGACGCCTGGCGTCAGCGGTGTGACAGCCCGGTGTCAGGTCCGGTGGCGAGGGTGATCACCACGAACCGCACACCGGACGAGGAGCCCCCGATGAACACCTTCGCCACGCCGTCGCCCATCACCGCCGCCCTGATCACCGCGGGCGCCCGGGTCCGCATCGCCGCGAGCGAGCGGCCGGACACGGTGGTCGGGGTCGAGCCGCTCGACGCCGCGAACGCCTCGGACGTGACGGTGGCGGAACGGACCGAGGTCGCCTTCGCCGGTGGCGAGCTGTCGGTCAAGACGCGGAAGCCGGGCGGCCGGACGGGTTCGGTCGCGATCACGATCGAGCTGCCCGCCGGATCCCGGCTCGTGCTGCACAGCACCTGGACGGACGTGCGGGCCGAGGGCCGGTTCGGCGACTGCGAGCTGAACCTCGGTTCCGGGCACGTCCAGCTCGACCACATCGCCGCGCTGCGCGGGAACCTCGCGGCAGGCTCGGTCGCGATCGCGCACGTCGCCGGGCCGGCCGACGTGGACGGTGGCGCGGCCGGGCTGCGGATCGGCGAGGTCGACGGCGTCGTCCGGTACCAGGGCTCGACCGGGCAGGTGTGGATCGGCCACGCCCGGTCCGACGTGGACCTCGGCAGCGCGCGGGGCGGCTTCGACATCGACCGCGCCGACGCCGGGGTCGTCGCGAACGCGGGCGACTGTCCCATCCGGATCGGCCGGATGACCCGCGGACGCGCCGAGCTGGCGAACGCCTCGGGCGGCATCGAGGTCGGCATCAGCGAGGGGGCCGCCGTGTCGGTGGACGCGAAGAGCACGAAGGGGGCGGTGCGCAGCTCGCTGTCCGCGCAGGACGCCGAGGGTTCCGGCGAGCGGGTCAGCGTGCGCGCCCGCACCCGGCTGGACGACATCGTGATCCACCGGGTGGCCGCGTGAGCGGGGGCCGCGCGGCCACGGGGCACGGGCGGCGAGTGCCGCGACAGGCGTGGCTGCCTGTGCGGCGACCCGCGGCGGGTGTTGCGGGGCGGAGCCCCACCTCCTGCACACGGCGCGGCGACCGGCCGAGCACCGGGAGTGCTGTGCCCCGCGCTACCGAGCAGCGCCGCCCGGATCTAGTCCAGCTCGATGAGCCCCCGGCGCAGCGCGAGCGCCACCGCGGCGGCCCGGTCCTTCACGCCGAGCTTGGCGTAGGCGTGCAGCAGGTGCGTCTTCACGGTGGCCTCGCTGATGAACAGCTTCGCGGCCGCGTCCTTGTTCGTGCCGCCGCGCGCGACGAGCGTCAGCACCTCGATCTCGCGCTGGCTCAGCTCCTCCCGGGCCGGCGCGCGCACCTGCCCCATCAGCCGCGTCGCCACGGCGGGGGAGAGCACCGCCTCGCCCCGCGCCGCCGCCCGCACCGCCCGGAACAGCTCCTCCCGCGGCGCGTCTTTGAGCAGATAGCCGGTCGCGCCGGCCTCGATCGCGGGCAGCACGTCCGAGTCGGTGTCGTAGGTGGTCAGCACGAGCACCCGCGCCGGGTTGCCGCGGCGCGCCAGCTCGGCGATCGCGTGCACCCCGTCGGTGCCCGGCATCCGCAGGTCCATCAGCACGACGTCGGGCCGCACGCGTTCGGCGAGCGCCACCGCCTCCGCGCCGTCCGCGGCCTCGCCGAGCACCTCGAACCCGTGCTCGGCGGTGAAGATCCCGCGCAGCCCGTCCCGCACCACCGGGTGGTCGTCGGCGAGCACCAGCGTGATCATGCGGCTCCGATCGCATGCAGGCTGGCCGAGATGGCCGTCCCGGCGCCGGGTTCCGACTCCACCGCGAGCGTCCCGGCGAGCCGCTGCACCCGCTGCAGCATCCCGGGCAGCCCGAACCCGTCGCCCCGCCGCGCCGGGTCGAACCCGGACCCGTCGTCCCGCACGTCGAGCGTCACCTGATCCTCCATGTAGGACAACGTGAGGCCGACGCGCCGCGCGCCGGCGTGCTTGGCCACATTGGACAGTGCCTCCTGCGCGACGCGCAGCAGCGTCGCCTCGATCTCCGGGTGCATCGGGCGGGCGGTGCCGGTCGCGGTGAACTCGATCGCCACCTCCGACCGCTGCGCCCACCGCTCCGCCACCGCCTTCAGCGCGTCCGGCAGCCGGGCCTCGTCGAGCGGGCCCGGCCGCAGCGCGCGCACCGACCGCCGCGCCTCGGCGAGGTTCTCCCGCGCCAGCGCGGTGGCCGTGGCCACCCGCCGCCGCCACTCGCCGGGGTCCTGTTCGGCGGCCTCGAGCTGGGTGATGATCCCGGTGAAGCCCTGCGCGAGGGTGTCGTGGATCTCCAGGCTGAGCCGCTGCCGCTCCTCCATCACGCCGGCCTCGCGGGCCTGGGTGAGCAGCTGCCGGTGCAGGCCCGCGTTCTCCGCCTGCGCCGCCTCCAGCTGTTCCAGCGCCGCGCGCCGTGCCTCGTTCTGCTCGCTGACCTTGCGCGAAACGATGGTGCCGAAGCCGATCGCCCCGGTCTGCACGGCCACGATGGTCACCCACAGCAGCGGCTCGGTGCTCAGCGCCTCGCCCGGCCCGCCCGCGCCGATCGTGTTGATCAGCAGGGAGGTCGTGGCCAGCGCCAGCACGCCCAGCGGCGCGGGCTTGAGCCGCAGCGCGCCGAAGAAGCAGGTGAGCATGAACACCAGGAACAGCACGTCCTGGAACATCAGCAGGGACGCCAGCGTCAGCGTCCCGGCGAAGGACACCGCCAGCGTGATCCCGTGCGACCGCCACCGCCGCGGCACCGCGGGACCGGTCAGCAGCAACCACGCCAGCGCCGCCCCGGCCAGCGGCAGGGTGTCGGCGCGGTGGACGAGCAGGGTCGCCAGTCCCAGCAGCAGGTACGGCAGGTAGTGGTCGACCAGCCGACTCCACGTCCGCGCCAGCGGTCCGCCGGAGCCCTCGGCGAAGTCGAGGGGCTGCATCCAGGAGCGGCGGTTCACACCGGGCATTATCCGGTCCCCACGTCCAGATCCCGCATCCGCGGCCACACCGCGGACCACGGTTCGGCTCGGCCGGTGGCCAGCCACAGCGCGGTGCCCTGGCCGAAGCCCGGGCCGTCGTCGATCCGCCCGGCCGGGGTGATCGCGGCGAAGTGCCCGGCCAGCACCGCCGGGTCGTCGCCGACGAACAGCACGTCCCGCGCGCTTTCCGGCGGTGTGCCCAGGTCCCAGTAACCGCGGCTGCCGCTGAAAGGCCCGGGCAGCCCGAGCGGACGGCCGAAGCGGTCCAGCGCGGCCGCGTGCCAGTAGAAACCGGTCACGATCGCCGTGCGGGCGGGGTCGGGCACCTGCCGGTAGGCGCGCGCCACCGACGCCGCGACCTCGGGCCAGCCGATCTCCGCGGTGGCGAACCCCGGCGCGGGCGCCCTGCCCAGCCAGGACACCGGCACCACGGGCAGCGCGAGCGGCACCGCGATCAGCGCGCTGACCGCGTACACGGGCCAGGTCGCGACCCAGCGCCACCACCGCGCCGCCGCCCCGGCCTCCAGGCTCACGGCGGCGGCCGCCCAGCACACCGCGAACATGCCGGCCACGTAGTAGGACCGCCCGCCCGTCACGAGGAACACCGCGGTGAGCCCGGCCGTGGCCGCCCCGAGGAACCGGTACGCGCGCAGCTCCGGCGCCCGCAGCAGCCGCCACACCCCGTGCACCAGCAGGACCGCGCCCACCACGATCCCGGCGCCGGCCAGCATCCCGGGCAGGAACATCAGGCGCCCGCCGTAGACGTGCTCGACCTCCGCGGCGATGGCGGCGTTCATCTCCAGCTGCGGCCAGCCGTGCGCGGCCTGCCAGACCACCGTCGGCGCCGCGCCGGCCGCGGCGATCAGCGCGCCTGCCCACAACAGCGGCCGCCGCAGCAGCCCCCGCGGCCCGAACACCAGCACGCCGATCCCCGCCACCAGCCAGAACGCCAGGACCAGGAACTTCACGTTGACCGCCACCGCGGTCACCACCCCGGCCCACACCAGCAGCCCGTCGGCGCGGGTGCGCACCCAGCGGACGAGCAGCCAGCACAGCACCGTCCACAGCAGCGGGTCGAACGTGGAGGTCGCCAGGTAGTGGCCGGTGCCGAGGAGCTGCCCGCTGATCGCGAACGCCCCGGCGGTGAGCACCTGCGCGCGCCGACCGCCGCCGAGCTCCCTGGCGATCAGCGCGGCGACGACCACCCCGGCGGCGGTCGCCAGCGTCGCCGGCAACCGGAACACCACCAGCGACCCGGGCGCCAGCGCGTCCATCAGGTGCGCCAGCTGGGGGAGTGCCGGCGGCTGGTCGGCATACCCCCAAGCCAGATGCCGACCAGCCGCCAGGAAATACAGCTCGTCGCCGAACCAGCCGTAGCGGCCGCTCGTGACGAGCAACAGCAGCCCGACGGCCCCCGCCATGGCGAGCACGGGAACGCGAGCGAGCTTCGCAACTCTGACGCCGCCCGGGGCCGTTCGGTTGCCCACGAAAGTCAACTTCTTCACTTCCACCGGAAGAAGCGGACCGCCAGACCACCGCAGACCAGTGCGAACACGATCATCGTCGCCAGCTGCAGCGGCTCCGGCGAGCCGCCGGTCCAGCACGCGCGCAGCGCGTTCAGCATCGCGCCCAGCGGCAGCACGTCGGCCAGCTCCCGCAGCACCCCCGGCAGGTTCTCCTTCGGCACCCACACCCCGCCGAGCGCGAGCATCGGGAAGAACAGTGCGGTCCCGACCCCGCCCGCGGTCCGGCCGGTCGGCGCGAGCGCGGCGACCAGCAGCCCCGCGGCGAACAGCGCCGTGGTGCCCAGGACGAGCGTGAGGAGGAAGCCGCCCGGGTTGGCGGGCACTGCCAGGCCGAGCACGACGTGCCCGCCGACGACGATCAGCAGCACGACCACGAGCGCGGCGGCCAGGTTGACCAGCAGTTGCGCGGTGAGCAGGCGGGACGGCGGCACCGGGCTCGCGGCGAGCCGCCGCAGCACGCCGCGTTCCCGGTGCGTCGCCATCGCGCCGGGGAACAGCGTCAGCGCCAGCATCCCGATGAGGATCGCCACCGCGAGCGGCGCGATGAACCCGGACAGCGGCGGCCGGCCGCCGAACTCCTCGCTCGGCTGGTTCGCGTCCGGCAGCAGCCCGAACACCAGCAGCAGCGCGATCGGGACGCCGAGCACCGTGATCGGCGCTCCGGGGTCGCGCAGGAACAGTTTCGCCTCGACGGCGGTGAGCCTGGTGAGCATCAGTGGTCCCCCTGTCCGATCCGGCGGCCGGTGAGCGCGACGAACGCGTCGTCCAACCCGGCCTGTTCCACCCGCAGCTCGCCGGCGACGATCCCGCGCCGCGCGAGGACGGACGTGACGGCGTGCAGCACGTTGCCCACGCCGCTGACCTCGACCTGCTCGCCGCGCCGCGTCACGGTCCGCACCTCGCGCAGGCCGGTGAACAGCTCGTCCGGCACCGGCTCCGACGGGCGGAACCGGATCACCTGCTCGTCGGCGACGCGCGCGACGAGCCCGGCCGGCGTGTCGACGGCGACGACGCGCCCGGCGTCGATCACCGCGATCCGGTCGCAGAGCCGTTCGGCCTCCGCCATGAAGTGGGTGACCAGCAGGATGGTCACCCCGCGGTCGCGGATGCCCTCGATGACCTCCCAGGTGTCCCGGCGGGCCTGCGGGTCCAGCCCGGTGGTGAGCTCGTCGAGCACCGCGACCTCCGGGTTGCCGATCAGCGCCAGCGCGATCGACACACGCTGCTGCTGGCCGCCGGACAGCTTCCGGTAGGCCGTGCCGCGCCGCCCGGACAACCCCAGCTGCTCGAGCAGCACGTCCGGATCGGCCGGGTTCCGGTAGAACGACGCGTACAACTCCAGCGCCTCGCCGACCCGGAGCTTGTCGGGCAGCCTGCTCTCCTGCAGCTGCACGCCCAGCCGCTGGCGCAGTTCCGCGGTGTCGCGCCACGGGTCCAGCCCGAGCACCGTCGCGGCGCCGCCGTCCGGGCGCCGCAGTCCCTCCAGGCACTCGACGGTCGTGGTCTTGCCCGCGCCGTTTGGCCCGAGGATCCCGAAGATCTCGCCGCGTTCGACCGTGAAGGACACGTCCTCCACGGCGGGTTTCCCGCCGTAGTGCTTCCTGAGGTTCCGCACCTCGATGACCGGCATCGTGCCGCCCCCTTTCCTCCGCCGGACCAGCATGCGGGGGAAGGGGCGGGCGCCGGATCGACTCCGCGGCGGGACTTCGGTCAGCCGCCCGGTGACCGGGCATCCACCGATCGGTGGATGCTCAGCGGCGGCGCCAGGTCAGCTCGATGTCGTGGGTGGCCAGCCAGCGGTCCACGCGGTAGCCGTGCGCGGCCAGGCCGTCCACCGCGTGGTAGGCGATCTCCAGCGCGCGCCGCGCCTCGCCCGCGGTGAGCAGCCCGGCGCCGGCCGCGGCGAGCAGCTCGTCGATGTCGACCACGTCGACCCGCGCGCCCTCGCGCACCACGAGGTCCAGGTACCAGTCGGTGGTGCGCCAGGTGGCGCCGTCGCGCTCGACCGAAACGACGTCGAGGTAGAAGTCCTGGTCGCGTTCGTGGCCGGGCCGGAACCAGAAGTCGGTCAGCCGCAGGCCGAGCCCGGGCAGCAGCCAGGATTCGAGGTAGTGGAACTGGGCGCGGCCGGGGGTGGGCCGGGCGAGGTAGAGCCCGAACGGCTCGACCCGGTACTCCTCGACGGCGCGGGCGATGCCCTTGGGGTCGGTGTTGGTCCGGTTCGCGACGTCGAAGGTCTCGATCTTCGGGGGGTGGATCGTCCCGGCGTGCGCGGTCATACCTCCCATTCTGCTGGTTTACATAAGTTTGGGAACTGTCACGACGGTAGGGTGATCACGTGGCGGACGAGGCAGACGCGGTCGAAGGAGTGGCGCGGGTGGCCGCCGTGCTCGCGGAGCGGGCCACCGAGCTCACCGGCGAGCTGGTGCAGTTGTACGCGCGCGAGCTGCCGAACCTGGTCAACGACGACGAAAGCGTCGTCAGCCTGCTCTCGGCGAGCGTCTACCAGAACGTGGACACCGCGCTGCGCATCTTCCAGCACGGCATCGACCCACGCCGGGTGGAGGCGCCCGCCGCCGCGATGGAGTACGCGCGCCGCCTCGCCCAGCGCGGCACCCCGGTGGTCGACCTGATCCGCGCCTACTACCTCGGCCAGACCGCGCTCCTCGATTATTCCCTTCGCGAGGCGGTCAAGCTCGAGTCCGACCCGGAGCTGCTGGGCGGCATGATGGGGCACGCGCTGACCGGCGCGTTCGCCTTCATCGACCGCGTGACACAGCAGGTGGTGTCCGCCTACCAGGAGGAACGCGACCGCTGGCTGGTCAACCGCAGCGCGGTCCGGGCCGCCAGGGTGCGCACCCTGCTGGAGGGCGGGGCCACCGACACCAGCGAGACCAGCCTCGGCTACCGGCTGCGCGGCACGCACCTGGCGATGATCGTGTGGCAGGCCCCGGTCCCGGGTGCCGGGCACGTGCTCGGCGGGCTGGAAGCGGTCGCCGCCGAGCTCGCCGCCGGCCTGCCCAGCACGGGCGCGCCGCTGTTCGTGCCGAACGACGAGGTCTGCGCGTGGGTGTGGTTCCCGCTGGAGCGGCCCGCGATGCCGGACGAGGAGCGCGTCCGGAAGGTGCTGGAGAAGGCCGATCCGGGCATCCGGCTCGCGCTCGGGGACCCGGGGGATGGGCTGGACGGGTTCCGGCGCAGCCACCGGCAGGCGCAGCGGGTGCACAACCTGGCCTTCGCCGCGGGCGAGCACTGCGACCGGGTCCTGACGTTCCGCGAGGTCGGGGCGATGGCCCTGATGGCGGGCGACATGGCGGCCGCGCGCGGCTGGGTCGCGGACACGCTGCGAGACCTCGCCACCGACGACGAGCAGCACGCCCGGCTGCGCGAGACGCTGCGGGTGTTCCTCGCCGCGGGCGGCAGCTACACCGCGGCGGCCACCCAGCTGACGATGCACAAGAACTCGGTGCAGTACCGGGTGCGCAAGGCGGAGGAGATGCTGGGCCGCCCGGTGTCGGAGAACCGCCTGGACGTCGAGCTCGCGCTGCGGCTGTGCCACCGGCTCGGCGGCGCCGTGCTGACGACGCAGTAACTCTGCTGTCTCGCCCCGCACCTCGGAAACCCGCCGCCGACAAGCCTTCCCCGCCTGGCTTCCCCGTCTGGCCGAGCGCGGCCACGCCCATCCGGCCGCGGAACCAACCGCACGGGACGACACACCGAGCGGCACGCCTGGTTTGTCACTTTCGGGTGTTTCATCGACCCCCGCGGCACGCCGCGGTCCAGCGCTTTCGTCCTTCAGGACCAGTCCTGGCCCCCAGGATTGGGCCGACGGCACGAAGATTCCACGATTATTCCGGTTTACGCTTCGCCCATGGGGAACGTCGTCCACGCCGAGCCGACCGGAGTGATGGCCCTCGTGCGCCTGCGCCGGGGCGCCGCGGGTGAGCGCGACCGGGTCTGCCACCTCGTCCCGATCCCCGAGACCGGCCCCATCCCGGAGGTCCTGATCGCGCGCTGCGGCGCGCCGATCGCCTGCGGGAGCGCCGAGCTGCTGGAGCGGATCTGCGGCATGCCGTGCGAGTCGTGCCTGGCCCGCGCCGCCCGCGACCGCCGTCTGGCCTGCTAGAACGCCGCCTCGCTGAAAACTGTCGGTGGGTCGGCCTACCCTGGTTCCCGTGGCTTTCGCAACCGAACACCCCGTGCTCGCCCAGTCCGAGTTCCGGCCCGTCTCCGAGATCCCGCGCGCGGGCGGCCGGTTCGAGGTCGTCAGCGAGTACCAGCCCGCCGGTGACCAGCCGGCGGCCATCGACGAGCTCGCCAAGCGGCTCGAGCGGGGCGAGAAGGACGTCGTGCTGCTGGGCGCCACCGGCACCGGCAAGTCGGCGACCACGGCCTGGCTGATCGAGCGGGTGCAGCGGCCCACGCTGGTCATGGCGCCCAACAAGACCCTGGCCGCGCAGCTGGCCAACGAGCTGCGCGAACTGTTCCCGCACAACGCGGTCGAGTACTTCGTCAGCTACTACGATTATTACCAGCCGGAAGCCTACGTCCCGCAGACCGACACCTACATCGAGAAGGACTCGTCGATCAACGACGACGTCGAGCGGCTCCGCCACTCGGCGACGATGAACCTGCTGTCCCGGCGGGACGTCATCGTGGTCGCCTCGGTGTCCTGCATCTACGGCCTGGGCACGCCACAGTCCTACCTCGACCGGTCCTCCAAGCTGGAGGTCGGCATGGAGGTCGAGCGCGACACGTTCCTGCGCGCGCTGGTCGACGTCCAGTACACCCGCAACGACCTGGCGTTCTCGCGCGGCACGTTCCGGGTGCGCGGCGACACGGTGGAGATCATCCCGGCGTACGAGGAGCTGGCCGTGCGGGTCGAGTTCTTCGGCGACGAGGTCGACAAGCTGTACTACCTGCACCCGCTCACCGGCGAGATCGTGCGCGAGGTCGACGAGGTGCGGATCTTCCCGGCCACCCACTACGTGGCCGGGCCGGAGCGCATGGAGAAGGCGATCCGCGGCATCGAGGCGGAGCTGGCCGAGCAGCTGGAGCGCCTGGAGAAGCAGGGCAAGCTGCTGGAGGCGCAGCGGCTGCGCATGCGCACCAGCTACGACATCGAGATGATGCGGCAGGTCGGGTTCTGCTCGGGCATCGAGAACTACTCGCGGCACATCGACGACCGCCCGGCCGGGTCGGCGCCTGCCACCCTGATCGACTACTTCCCGGAGGACTTCCTCCTGGTCATCGACGAGTCGCACGTGACGGTGCCGCAGATCGGCGGCATGTACGAGGGTGACGCGTCGCGCAAGCGGACCCTGGTCGAGCACGGGTTCCGGCTGCCCAGCGCGCTGGACAACCGGCCGCTGACGTGGGAGGAGTTCACCGACCGGATCGGCCAGACGGTGTACCTGTCGGCGACGCCGGGGCCGTACGAGCTGGGCCAGACCGGCGGCGAGTTCGTCGAGCAGGTCATCCGCCCGACCGGCCTGATCGACCCGGAGGTCGTGGTCAAGCCCACCGAGGGCCAGATCGACGACCTGGTGCACGAGATCCGGTTGCGCGCCGAGCGGGACGAGCGGGTCCTGGTGACCACGCTGACCAAGAAGATGGCCGAGGACCTCACCGACTACCTGCTGGAGCTGGGCATCCGGGTGCGGTACCTGCACTCCGAGGTGGACACGCTGCGGCGGGTGGAGCTGCTGCGGCAGCTGCGGTCGGGCGATTTCGACGTGCTGGTCGGCATCAACCTGCTGCGTGAGGGCCTCGACCTGCCCGAGGTGTCGCTGGTGGCGATCCTGGACGCGGACAAGGAGGGCTTCCTGCGCAGCGGCACGTCGCTGATCCAGACGATCGGCCGCGCGGCGCGCAACGTCTCCGGCGAGGTCCACATGTACGCGGACAAGATCACCGACTCGATGCGGTACGCGATCGACGAGACCAACCGCCGCCGCGAGAAGCAGATGGCGTACAACAAGGAGCGGGGCATCGACCCGCAGCCGCTGCGCAAGAAGATCGCGGACATCCTGGACCGCGTCTACAGCGAGGCGGAGGACTCGGAGCAGGCGGTGCAGGTCGGCGGTTCCGGCCGCAACGCCTCGCGCGGCAAGAAGCCCGAGCAGGGCGGCCGCAGCTCCGGGGTGCTGGTGGACCGCGACGTGGCCGGTATGCCGCGTGCCGAGCTGGCCGACCTGATCCAGCAGATGACGGACCAGATGATGCAGGCGGCGCGCGACCTGCAGTTCGAGCTGGCGGCCCGCCTCCGCGACGAGATCGCCGAGCTGAAGAAGGAGCTGCGGGGCATGGACGCCGCCGGCGTGAAGTGACCCTCCGCGGTGCTCGGCACCGGGGTGCCGGTGGCCGGCGATTCACCCCGGGATGGGGGCGTGGAGGGTCGGGCACCGGATTGCCGGTGGCTGGTCACCCTCCGCGGTGCTCGGCACCGGGGTGGCGGTGGTCGGCGATTCACGCCGGGATGGGGGCGTGGGTGGTCGGGTACCGGGGTGCCGGTGGCTGGTCACCCTCCGCGGTGCTCGGCACCGGGGGTGCCGGTGGTCGGCGATTCACGCCGGGATGGGGGCGTGGGTGGTCGGGTACCGGGGTGCCGGTGGCTGGTCACCCTCCGCGGTGCTCGGCACCGGGGGTGCCGGTGGTCGGCGATTCACCCCGGGATGGGGGCGTGGGTGGTCGGGTACCGGAGTGCTGGTGGCTGGTCACCATCTGCGGTGCTCGGTACCGGGGTGCCGGTGGTCGGCGATTCACGCCGGGATGGGGGCGTGGGTGGTCGGGTACCGGAGTGCCGGTGGCTGGTCACCCTCCGCGGTGCTCGGCACCGGGGGTGCCGGTGGTCGGCGACTCACCCCGGGATGGGGGCGCGAGTGGCTGGGCGCCGGGGTGCCGATGCCCGGTGCCCTGCCCGGGCGGAGGGCGCGGGCAGCGGGCGCCGGAGTGCCGGTGGCCGGTCACCGGCCTGGCTGCGGGGAGTGACTGGGCGCCGGGATGCCGGAGCTCAGCGACCCGGATGGAAGGAGCGGCCGTTGACCCGCGACGAGGTGATCGCCTGGTGCCTGGCGCAGCCGGGCGCCGTGGAGACCTATCCGTTCGGTGAGCACGTGCTCGTCGTGAAGGTCACGGGCAAGGCGTTCGCCTACATCGGCTTCGAGGAGAACTCGATCGCCCTCCGGTGCGGCGTCAACGCCGAGGAGGCCGCCACCGTGCGGGCCCGCCACCCGGACGCCGTGCGGCCCATGGGCTACCAGTCCCGCCACGGCTGGAACACGATCACCTTGGACAGCGCCATCCCTGACGCCGAACTGCACGAACTGCTGGCCGCGTCCTACGACCACGCCCGCTCCTGACCCGGCAGCACCCTCGCGGTGACTCCATCGGAGCCCGCCCGCCGAACCAAGCTTCCTGCGCTCGAACTTGCCGCGCCACCTTGGGCACGGCACCGCGGTTCGCCGCTCGCGGGCAGGCGCCACCCGCCCCAGCGGTGTGAGCCTCAGGCCAGGCTCACCACCCGCGGCGCTTCGCATCCACCCGCCCCAGCACCGAACCGACCCGCTTCGCAGCGGCATCACCCAACCCCGCCGCCGCAGCGGCATCACTCGACCCCTGCCGCCGCACCGGCATCACGATCCCCGCCGCCGCAGCGGCATCACTCGACCCCTGCCGCCGCACCGGCATCACCATCCCCGGCGCGGCAGCGGCATCGCCCGAGCCCTGCCGCGGCAGCGGCATCACTCGACCTCCGCTGCGGCAGCGGCATCACTCGACCCCTGCCGGGGCAGCGGCATGACTCGACCCCTGCCGGGGCAGCGGCATGACTCGACCCCTGCCGGGGCAGCGGCATGACTCGACCCTCGCCGCCGCAGCGGCATCATCCGACCCCCGCTGCGGCAGCGGCATCACTCGACCCCCGTCGCCGCAGCGGCATCACGCAACCCCGCCGCCGCAGCGGCGCCCCTCGACCTCTACCTCCAGCAGCCTGTACCGGCTCCATCCGGCCTACAGCCCCGCCCCACCATCACTCGGCTTCCGGGGCCGGCTCCAGCATCCCGAAGATGTTTCCCTCGGTGTCCACGCAGTACGCGAGCCACCCGATCCCCGGGATCGGGCTCCGCGGCACCGCGACCTGACCGCCCGCCTGTTCGACCCGCCGCACGGCCGCGTCGAGGTCGTCCACCTCGACGGTCAGCGGGAAGGCGTTCACCGGCGCGTCCTCGGTGGGCGCGGGGCCCTGCCGCGGCACCAGCCCACCGTCGATGCCCGGGCCGTCGCCGGTGCTGATCAGCCAGTACGGGTTGCTGCCCCACCGCTCGAACGTCCACCCGAAGACCGTCGCGTAGAAGGTGACGGCTCGTTCCGGGTCGCTCGCGTGGATCTCGAAGTGCACCGGACGCGGCATGGCGGCCTCCGGGAGGCGGTGGGCGGGGAACCGAGAATGCTACCCGCCGAGCGTGGTCCGCACGTACTCCTCGATCGCCGCCAGCGAGGACGGCGCCGACCACACCCGCTCGACGTGCGCGTCGTCCCCTGCGCGCTGCTCGCCGATCCGCTCGTCGAACGGCCGGTGGATCTGCGCCTTCGTGTGCCGGAACGCGTCCGACGGCACCGAAGCCAGCCTCGTCGCCGTCTCGATCGCCCTCGGCAGCACCTCCGCCGGCGCGGCCAGCTCGTCCACCAGACCGCGGGAAAGCGCTTCGCGGCCGGCGTAGGTCTCGCCGAGGAACGTCAGCCCGGGCAGCCGCTCCGTCCCGTACGCGCAGCGCAGGATCTCCAGCGCCACCAACGGGAACGGCACCCCGACGAGCAGTTCGGTGACCCCGAACCGGCCCTGCCGCTCGTTCAGGATCCGCCGGTCGCACGCCGCCGCCAGCACCGCCCCGCCGGCGATCGCGTGCCCGGTGACCGCCGCGACGACCGGGCCGGGGAACCCGAACACGGCCAGGAACGCGTCCGACAGCGCGGGCAGGAACTCCCGGAGGTAACCGGCCCGGCCCGCGGCGACCCGCTTGAGGTCGACGCCGGCGGAGAACATCCCGTCCCGCCCGGTCAGCACCACGCCCTTCGCGCCGCCGAGCTCGGCCTCCTCCAGCCGTGCCACCAGCTCCCGGCACAGCTCGGTGTCCATCGCGTTCGCCTTGCCGTGGGCCAGTTTCAGCACGGCGACGTCGCCGGCCTTGTCCACCTCGATCGTCGTCATGGCCCCACCGTAGGGCACGTCAGCTGGTGATGTCCTTGGTCGCGAAGCGCCGCGCGGCCAGCAACGTGAACACGGTCGCGTAGATCACCGCGGACAGCGTCCCGGCGGCCATGTTCGTCCAGTCGATGTCGGTGGCGATCAGGTCCATCCAGCCGTACGAGTAGTGCGTCGGCAGGTAGTTGCGCAGCGTGCCCAGCGCGGTGATCTGGTCGAGGATCTGCGACAGGATCGCCGCCAGCACCGCCCCGCCGACCGCCCCCAGCGGCGCGTCGGTGAGCACCGACAGCAACAGCGCCAGCCCGGCCACCCACGCCAGCTGGATCACCACGTACACCGTGGACAGCCCGATCGCGATCAGGCTCTGCCCGAACGGGATCGCGTCGCCGGTGGGGCTGACCGCGTCCCCTGCGCCGTAGAAGATCAGTCCCGCCACCAGGGCCACCAGCGGCAGCAGCACGAGCGCCACCACCGACAGCAAGCCGGACGCGATCGCCTTCTGCCGCAGCAGCCGGTGCCGCGGCACCGGCATCGCCAGCAGGTACTTCAGGCTCGACCAGGACGCCTCGCTCGCGATCGTGTCCCCGAAGAACAACGCGACGATCGTGGGCAGCAGGAACGTCCCGGACACGAACAGCGCCAGCACGACGAAGTTCGGCGCGCTCGCCGTCGCCAGGTCGACGAACCCGCCGGAGCGCCGGTTCGGGCTGGACTCGCCGATCTCGAACGCCACCACCAGGATGAACGGCAGCAGCACGACGAACCCGAGCACCAGCTGGGTGCGCCGGCGCCGCAGCTGACGCCGCAGTTCGACGCCCAGCCGCAGCGTCCGCCGCGCCCGGTAGCCCTCGACCGCGCCGTCCGCGCCCACCCCGGAGTGGGTGTGCGCGGCGGCGTCGGTCAGCTCGTCCAGTGCCGCGGGATCGGTGTGGACCCCGTTCTCGCTCATGACGTTTCCTCTCCCACGAGCTGGAGGAACGCGTCCTCCAGCCGCCGCCGCGGCCCGGCCTGCTCGACCGCGACCCCGGCCCGGACCAGCGCCGCGACCGCCTCGGCGCGCGGCATGCCGTCCAGGTCGGCGTGCACGAGGGTCCCTTCGACGTCCACACCGGACACGCCGGGCACCCCGCGCAGGGCGTCGGCCGCCGCCTCGGGCCGGTCCACCCGGAAGGTGGCCTCGCCGCCGGCGGCCACGATGTCGCCGACCTCGCCCGCGGCCACCAGCCGGCCGCGGTGCATCACCACGACGTGCGTGCAGGTCTGCTCGACCTCGGCCAGCAGGTGGCTGGATACCACCACGGTCCGGCCGGTCGCGGCGTACCGCTGCAGAACCTCGCGCATCTGGTGGATCTGCGGCGGGGTCGAGCCCGTTGGTCGGTTCGTCGAGCACGAGCAGCTCCGGCAGCCCGAGCATGGCCTGCGCGATCGCCAGCCGCTGCCGCATGCCCTGGCTGTAGGTGCGGACCTTGCGGTGCACGGCGTTGCCCAGCCCCGCGATCTCCAGCGCCTGCTCCAGGTGCGCCTGCTCGATCGGGCGGCCGGTCGCGTCCCAGTACAGGCGCAGGTTCGCGGTGCCGGACAGATGCGGCAGGAACCCGGAGCCCTCGACGAACGAGCCGATCCGCGACAGCACCGGCGCGCCCGGCGTGATCCGGTGGCCGAACACCCTGATCTCCCCGGCGGTCGGGGTGATCAGGCCCATCAGCATGCGCAGCGTCGTGGTCTTGCCGGCGCCGTTCGGCCCGAGCAGGCCGAGCACCTGGCCCGGTTCGACGCGGAAGGACAGGTCCTTCACCGCGGTGAGCCCGCCCGGGTAGGCCTTGGTCAGCCCGTCGATCACCAGCGGCACCCCGGCAAGGTCCGGATCGGCCTGGTGCGACCGCCGCCTGCGCACCGCGGCCAGCGCGGCGACCGCCGCGGCGAGCGCGAGCGTGACGGCGATTCCGACGAGCGTGCCGACCGGCCACCCGCCACCGACGGCGTTGCCCGGCACGACCGGCACCGCGATGGCCGGGTCGGCGAGCGAGACGCGGTAGGCGGCCGGGGTCACCGGGGTGGCGTACGCCTGGTCGGTGGTCGTGACCACGAGCTGCAGGGCGTGCCCGGCCTCGACCGGCCGCACCACCCCGGGCAGCGTCACGGTCACCTCGGCGGTGCCGGACGCCGGGATCGCGACCCGCACCGGGGCGATCTGGTTCGCCGGCAACGTGCGGGTGCCGTCCGGGTTGAGGTCGTAGAGCTTGACGAACAGCACCGCCTCGCCGGTGCCGGACACGCGCAGCCGGACGGTCGACGAGCCGGTGATCAGCAGCTGCGAGTCGACGGGCGCGGTGGTGAACCGCGCGGACTGGCCGGGCGGGTCGACGCTGAACAGCCCCGACAGCCGCGACGATCCGCTGACCAGCGCGTTCAGGCCGGGGATCCCGCTGACCGCGGCGGGCGTGCCGCCGGGCGGGTTGACGATCGTCTGCTCGTCGCCGGTGAGCCGCAGCGTCCGCCGCTGCGCCTGCGCCGGGTACTCGCCCGCGTCGACGGTGCGCACCGAGGGCGAACCCGACGCGCGCAGCGAGCCCTGCACGTCGTAGGAGAACCCGCTGAACGGGTTGCCGCCCTCGCCGGTGAGCTGGAACCACAACCAGTCGCCGAGCTTCGCGCGCAGCTGCGGGCCCGGCCGTCCGCCGTCGTGCCCGCCGGTGAACCAGACCTGCTGCACCGTCCCGCCCGCCGCGGTGATCTGCCGCGCGGTGGCGTCGGACTGGTCGAGCCCGAACAGCGTGTCGGCCTCGCCCTGCACCAGCAGGGTCGGCGCGGTGATGTGCCCGGTGACCGCGGCGGGGGACAGGCGCTGCAGCAGGGCCGCGACCTGCGGGCTCACCTCGCCGGTGGTGGCCAGGTCGGCGTAGGCCCGGCAGATCTCGGCGGTGAAGCGGCCGCACGTCGTCCCGCCGAGCTGCTGCGGCGGCTGCTGGGGGAGCGGCGCGGCGGCGGCCGAGCCGCCACCGCCCGTGGTGCCGGCGCTCTGGGTGTCGTCGTCGGTCTCCTGGCCCGGCTCGGGCGCCTCCGCGCCCAGCCCGCCCGCGCCCGAGGGCGAGGTCCCGGCGGAGAAGAGCAAGCCTGCCCACGACTTCTTGAACACCCCGTCCGGGGAGAACGCGCCCGCCGCCGGGGTGCCTGCCGCCGGCGCCGTCGCCGCGGCCGCGTTCGGCGTGAGCCCCTGGGCCAGGTCGTTGTAGGTGATCACCGGCGTGATCGCGTCGACCCGCTTGTCGCGTCCGGCCAGCTGCAGCGCCAGCGCGCCGCCGTAGGAGGCGCCCAGCACGCCGACCCGCGGATCGCCGGGACCGTCCAGCCGGACTTCCGGGCGGGTGGCGAGCCAGTCGAGCAGCCGGGCGGCGTCCGCGACCTCGAAGTCCGGGTCGTTCAGCCCGATCTCACCCGTGCTGCGGCCGAAGCCGCGCGCCGAGTAGGTGAGCACCACGAACCCGCGCCGGGCCAGCTCCTGCGCGTCGCCCGCGACGCTGTTCTTGTCCCCGCCGAACCCGTGCGGCAGCAGCACCGCCGGGGCGGGCGTGCGCTCCGGCAGGTAGAGCGTGGTGTCCAGCGTGACCTTCGCGGCGGAGCCGGGCGCGGCGGGCACGTCGAGGAAGGCGTCCTGCGTCGGCACCGCGGCGGGCTCGCTCGACGAGCGCGTCCAGACGAGCACGGCGGCCGCCACCAGCAGGACGACGACCCCGAGGGCCACCATCCGGGAACGGCGCGTGTGCGGGAGCGGGATTCGGGGCACACCGAAACCGTATGGGAGCTTTCCTGAGAACGCGTCAGCGCGGGTCCTGATCTTGGAATCCGGGTGATGAGGGTTACCTAAGGTGGTGTTCGTCCGGTTGATCAGGAAAGATGGATACGACGTGGAGGGGAGTATTCCTTCGCGGCGGTGTCGTCAGCACGGCGGTCCTTCGGGGCACCCGGCACCGTCGGCCGGTTCCACCGGCGGAAGAGACCTCCGGCTAGCTGCTGCTGCGCGCTAACCGGAGGTATTGCGTAGATGAATGTCCCCGTGTGGCTGTGGGCTGCCACTGTTGCAGGCCTGCTCGTGCTGATCGCGATCGATCTCGTGATCGTCGACCGGAAGCCGCATGAAGTCACCACCAAGGAAGCGGCCAAGTGGGTCGTCTTCTACGTCACCTGCGCGGTGCTGTTCGGCATCGGCGTGTGGGTCCTCGCCGGGCACGACTACGGCGTCCAGTTCTTCACCGGGTACATCACCGAGTACTCGCTCTCGGTGGACAACCTGTTCATCTTCATGATCATCATGGCCTCGTTCCGGGTGCCCGCGATCCACCAGCACCGCGTGCTGCTGATCGGCATCCTGCTCGCGCTGGCCATGCGCAGCGTGTTCATCGCGGTGGGCGCGGCCCTGATCGCCCAGTTCGTGTGGGTGTTCTTCCTGTTCGGCGCGGTCCTCGTGTGGACGGCCATCAGCATGCTGCGCGGCAACGACCACGAGGACGAGTACCACGAGAACGCGGTCGTGCGGTGGATCCGCAAGGTCTACCCGGTCACCGACGACTTCCACGGTCACAAGATGACGATCAAGCGGGACGGCAAGCGCTGGCTGACCCCGATGTTCGTGGTGATCGTGGCCATCGGCAGCGCCGACCTGCTCTTCGCGGTCGACTCGATCCCGGCGATCTTCGGCATCACGCAGGAAGCCTTCCTGGTGTTCACCGCCAACGCGTTCGCGCTGATGGGGCTGCGGCAGCTGTACTTCCTGCTCGGCGGCCTGGTGAACAAGCTGGTCTACCTGTCCTACGGCCTGGCGGTCATCCTGGCCTTCATCGGCGCGAAGCTGATCCTGCACGCGCTGCACGAGTACCACGCGGTACCGGACTGGCTGGACATCAACAACTGGGTGTCGCTGGGCGTGATCGTGGTCGTCCTGACCGCCACCACCGTCCTCAGCCTGGCCAAGGCCAAGCGGGACGAGAAGAAGTCGGAGTCAGAGGCTCTTAGCGAGGCTAACGAAATCCGGTAGGTTCGGGGGCATGCGTCCCTCGGATCTCGAACTCCTCGCCGTGCCCGGCACTCCGGCGCTGCACGGCACCCTGCTGCTGACCGCGGTCACCACCCCCGACCTCGGCGGCAACACCTATCGCAGTTCGCTGTGGCGGGCCGCCCCCGACGGCGGGGCGGCCCGGCAGTGGACCCACGGCGAGCGGGACACCGATCCCGCGATCTCCCCGGACGGCCGCTGGGTGGCCTTCCTCCGCGCGGACGGCGACAAGCCGCAGCTGCACGTGATGCCCGCCGACGGCGGCGACGCCCGGCGCCTCACCGAACTGCCGCTCGGCGCCGGCGCCCCGGTGTGGGCGCCGGACTCGCGCCGCGTCGCGTTCACCGCGCGGGTGCCCGAAGCCGGCCGTTACGGCGCGCCGGACGAGGACGGCGAAGTCCTCGAACCGGGTGCGGAGGCGCCCCGCCGGATCACCCGCTACGACTACCGGCTCGACAACGTCGGCTTCCTGCGGGACCGCCCCCGTCGGCTGTTCGTCCTCGACGTCACCGACCCGGGTGAGCCGGAGCCGCTGACCGACGACCAGGCCGACGTCTCCGACCCGGCGTGGCTGCCGGACGGCTCGGCCGTGCTCGTCGTCGCGCCCCGCGAGTGGGGCGCCACCGACACCGAGGAGAGCGACCTCTACCTGGTGCCGGCCGAGGGCGGTGAGCCGGTGCTCGCGGTGCGGAGCGCGGGCAGCGCGGCCAAACCGTCGGTGACCGCGGACGGGACGATCTTCTTCTACGGCCAGGAGTACACGTGGCCGCACGTCGTGGCCCGCAACCCGGGACTGTGGTCGGCCGAGCTGCCCGCCGACGGCGAGCCGGCGAAGCCGCGCCGCCTGACCGACCCGGAGTCCGTGTACTGCATGGCCGACGTGCCGCCCGCGCAGTTCCGCGACGAGGTCCTGGTGACCGTGCTCAACCGCGGCGCGATCGAGCTGCGGGCCGTGCCGCGGGACGCCGACCGGGCGCCGCTGGACGGCCTGGGCAGGCTGCTCGGTGACCGCGGCGCGGTGCGGTCGTTCACGGTGCACGGTGAGCGGATCGCCGCGGTCGTGGCGCGGCCGGACAGCTCGGGTGACGTGGTGCTGCTCGACGGCCCGGACCAGCTGGTGCTCACCGACTTCGCCAAGCCGGTGCGGGAGAAGGGGATCCACCCGGTCGAGGAGCTGACCGCCACGGCGCCGGACGGGTACCCGGTGCACGGCTGGCTGGTGCTGCCCGAGGGCGACGGGCCGCACCCGGTGCTGCTCGTGGTGCACGGCGGTCCGTTCGCGGCCTACGACTGGGGCCTGTTCGACGAGGCGCAGGTGTACGCGTCGGCCGGATACGCCGTGGTGATGGGCAACCCGCGCGGTTCGGCCGGCTACGGCGAGAGCCACGGGCAGGCGATCGTGCACGGCCTGGGCACGGTCGACGTCGACGACGTGCTGGCGCTGCTGGACGCGGCACTGGAGCGCGACGACCTGGACTCCTCGCGGGTCGGCGTGATGGGCGGTTCGTACGGCGGTTTCATGACCACGTGGCTGGCGGCCCACCACGGCTCCCGGTTCCGCGCCGCGTGGAGCGAGCGGGCCGTCAACGCGTGGGACTCGTTCACCGGCAGCTCCGACATCGGCTGGTTCTTCACCGAGGCCTACGTCGGCGCGGACCCGGTGGTGCAGCGCGAGCGCAGCCCGCTGACCTACGCCGCGCAGATCCGCATCCCGTTCGCGGTGGTCCACTCCGAGCACGACTGGCGGTGCCCGGTGGAGCAGGCCCAGCGGCTGTTCGTGGAGCTCAAGCGCAACGGCACGGAGGTCGAGATGCTGCTCTTCCCCGGCGAGGGCCACGAACTGAGCCGGTCCGGCAAACCGCGCCACCGGGTGCAGCGCTTCGACGCGATCCTGGACTGGTGGTCGCGCCACCTGGCGTGACGCGCCGGTGCGGGCCCGCTCACCCGGGCGGGCCCGCACCGGCCGCCGGGCGGGGACGCTTCAGTTGAGCAGCACGTAGTTCAGTTCCTCGCACACCCGGCCCAGCGGCACGTCCAGGCCGGGGTGGTCGAGCGGCAGCAGCACGTCCGGCGCCAGCGGCAGCGCCTCGCCCGCCGGCGGGTCCCACAGGCACAGCGCGGGGTGCCCGCCGTCCATCGACGAGCGGTACCACAGCCCGTCCAGCTCCGGGAAGGCCGCGCGGATCGCCCGCGCCCACGCCTGCGTGATCTTCTTCGGCCCGCTCGAAATCTCCTGCGACGCCCCGACCCGCGTCGGCCACAGGCCGGTCAGGTCGAGCAGCCTCAGCGGCCGCGAGGGGCGCACCACGACCAGCCGCGGGAGCCGCGTCCTGCGGTCGACCAGCGACGTCGTCTGGAACACCTCGGCCACGCTCGTCCGCACGGTCAGCCCGAAGTACAGCACCCCGTGGCCGGGGTCGGCGGTGGCGCGGCCGTCCCGGCTGGGCGGCTGCGGGTCGAAGCGACCGTGCGGCAGCGGACCGGTGTAGCGGAACGTGTTCCACTGCTGCGGGTGGTTGCCGCCCGCGGTGAAGATCCGGACCAGCCGCCGCGTCGGCGGCACGGTCACGATGTCGACGTCGGCGCGCAGGGCAGCGACGAGCTCCGCCCGCGACGGCGGGAGTGGCAAGCGGGCCATGGGATGCGGCGCGGCCTCAGAACGGGGTGCCGAGCGTGGCGGCGAGCGCGGCGACCGGTCCGGGGTCGCCCCCGGCCAGCAGCCACTGCCGCGGGGTGGCGGGCCGCCCGCCGATCTGCAGGTCGGCCTGCTCGGTGTTCATGAACGCGGCCACGACCAGCGCGGGCTGGTCGTCCGGCACCGCGGCCAGCACGGCTTCCAGCCCGGGCAGCGCGCCCCGCTCGCCGAACTGCCACGACGGCAGCCGCCAGCCGCCCTGGTCCTTCCAGCCGGTCAGGCGCCGGTCGGCCAGCTTGTGCCGGATCCGGCTCGGGTCCACGCCCAGCCGTCGCGCGGCCTCGGCGACCGTGAGGGCGGACTCGGCGAGCACCGCGTGCGCCGCGACCGACGGCGCGCGGCTGTCCGGCTCGTCGTCACGCCGGGGCGACAGATCGAGCCCGGTCTCGGCGAGCGCGGCCCGCTGCCCCTCGGAGAAGAAGGACACCGGGTCCGGGTTCGGCGGGGCGAGGCGGCGCGCGGCATCCTCGACCAGCGAGAGGAAGTCCGCGGCGTCGATCCGGAGGCCTGCCTTGGCGAGGACGTTCTCCAGCGCGACCGTCATGGGCCCCAGCATAGCGCTCGGCGTGCGGGTTCGTGCGCCCTGGGGGAAACTGTCCGCAGAGGACACGACCTTGTCCACTCTTGACATGTGGGTCGGGTCACTCTAGGTTCGGCCGAGTAATCGATTTCTCGCAGCGTGGCGAGGGGGCCGGCATGGACGCGGAGGCACGGTCGTCCCTGGTCGAACTGGCCGGGGTGAGCAAGTCCTACGGCGGCGTTCATGCGGTGCGTGACGTCGATTTCACTGTTCGTGCCGGAGAAGTGCACGCGCTGCTCGGTGAAAATGGCGCGGGCAAGTCCACTTTGATGAAGATCCTCTCCGGTGAGGTCGGCGGCCACCGCGGGGAAATTCGCATCGACGGCTCGCCCGTCCGGTTCGCCCGGCCCGCCGACGCGCAGCGCGCCGGGGTCGCCATGATCCACCAGGAACTCGACCTCGTCCCGGCGCTGCCGATCGCCGAGAACGTGTTCCTCGGCCGCGAACCACGCACCCGCTTCGGCACCATCGACCGCCGCAGGATGGTGCGCGAGACCGCGCGCCTGCTGGACCGGATCGGCATCGCGCTCGACCCGCGCCGTCCGGTGGAGGAGCTGCGCACCGGCGAGCAGCAGCTGGTCACCATCGCGAAGGCGCTGTCGCTGGACGCCCGGATCATCGTGATGGACGAGCCGACCTCCGCGCTGTCCGCGCCGGAGATCGACCGGCTGTTCGCCGTGATCGCCGAACTGCGCCGCGCCGGCGCCGGCGTCGTCTACATCTCGCACCGCATGGACGAGATCGGCCGCGTGGCGGACCGGGCGACCGTGCTGCGCAACGGCGAGGTGGTGGCGGAGTTCGACGCGCGGGCGATGACCGCGCAGCAGGCGTCCGAGGCGATGGTCGGCAGGCCGGTCGAGTCGATGTTCCGCACCGGCGACGGCGCGGGCGCGGGGGAGGAGCTGCTGCGCGTCGAGGACCTGGTCGTGCAGTCGCGGCGCCCTGGCCGTCGTGATCCGGCCGGCATCAGCCTGCGGGTCGGGCGCGGTGAGATCGTCGGCGTCGCCGGGCTCCTCGGCGCCGGCCGCACGGAGCTGCTGGAGACGATCTACGGCGTCGGGGGACGCTGGTCCGGGCGGATCCTGCTGCGCGGCGAGGAGATCCGTCCGCGCGGCCCCCGCGGCGCGCTGCGGCTGGGCATCGCGTTCGTGCCCGAGGACCGGCGCGTCGCGGGCCTGGCGCTGGAGCACTCCGTGCTCGCCAACACGGTGCTGTCCATAGTGGACCGCATCGCCCGGGCCGGGGTGGTGCCGCGGCGGCGGGAACGCGGCGCGGCGCAGGAGATGGTCGACCGCCTCGGCGTGAAGCTCGCGTCGCTGCGGGATCCGGCCGGCTCGCTGTCCGGCGGCAACCAGCAGAAGGTCGTGCTGGGCCGCGGCCTGCTCACCGAACCGGCGCTGCTGTTGCTGGACGAGCCGACCCGCGGGGTGGACGTCGGCGCGAAGGCCGAGATCTACCGGCTCCTCGGCGAGGCGGCGAGCAGGGGCGTGGGGGTCCTGCTCGCGTCGTCGGAGCCGGCCGAGCTGATCGGCGTGTGCCACCGCGTGGTCGTGCTGCGGGACGGCCGCAGCGTGCGGGAACTGGACACGGCGAGCACCACCGAAGCGGAGCTGCTGGCGTTCTCGATGGGCGAGGGGGCCGTCGAGGACCTGGTGGCGGAAGGGACGTCATGACCAAGGTGGCCGCGCTGCCCGACCTCGCCCGCCCCGGCGGCGGACTGCTGGCGACGTTGTTCCGGTTCCAGAGCCTGTTCGGCCTGGTGCTGGTGTTCATCGCCGCGGTGGTGTACTCGCCGAGCAAGAACGGCGAGCTCGTGTTCCTGGACTCGGGCAACCTGTTCAACGTCGTGCGCTCGATGTCGGAGATCGGGATCCTCGCCGTCGGGATGACGCTGGTGATCCTCATCGGCGGCATCGACCTGTCCGTCGGGTCGGTGCTCGGCCTGGCCAGCGTGGGTGTGGCGGTCCTGCTCACCGAGAACGACCTCGGGCTGGTGCCCGCGGTGGCGCTGGTGCTCGCGATCGGGCTCGGGTTCGGGCTGTTGCAGGGGTTCGCGATCACGTCGTTCGGCATCCAGGCGTTCATCGTGACCCTGGCCGGCATGCAGATCGCGCGCGGGCTGGCGCGGATCTGGTCCGGCGGGCAGGGCGTGTCGATCACCTACGGCGAGGGGCCGGGGCAGGCGCCCGAGACGTTTTCACTGCTGGGGGAGCGCACCTTCAACGGGCTGGTGCCGATCCCCGCGCTGATCTTCCTGGTGGTCGCCGCCCTGGCGGTGGTGCTGCTGCGGGTCAGCGCGTTCTCCCGGCACATCTACGCCATCGGCGGCAACGAAAAGGCCGCGCGCCTGTCCGGCGTGCCGGTCAAGCGGGTGAAGATCATCGTGTTCGGCCTGTGCGGGCTGCTCGCGGCGCTGGCCGGGATCGTGCACGCCGGGCAGCTCAACTTCGGCGGGCCCAACGACGGCGCGATGTACGAGCTGGACGCGATCGCCGCCGTGGTCATCGGCGGCACCAGCCTGATGGGCGGGCGCGGCTCGGTCGTCGGCACGGTGGCCGGCGCGCTGCTGGTCGGCGTGCTGCGCAACATCCTGGGCCTGAACAACGTGGACTCCAACGTCCAGCTGCTCGTGATCGGCCTGGTCATCGTGCTCGCCGCGGGGTTGCAGCGGCTGCGCCCGGCATCGGTTTCCTGACGAGAGGGGATAAGGACCATGAGGAAGTCCCGTGGCCTGGCGGCGGTGGGCGCGTGCCTGCTGCTCGCGGCCTGCGGCACCACGAACGAGAACTCGGGCAGCGGCGGCGGCGCGCAGGGCGTGCCGGAGCGGTGCGGCGCCGACGGGCAGTACACGATCGGGATGAGCCAGGCCAACGTCGCCGAGCCGTACCGGCAGCGGATGGACGACGACATCCGCGCCGCGGCCGCGTCGGTGCCGCAGTTCACCGTCAACTTCGCCGACGCCGCACAGGACAACTCGAAGCAGGTCGAGCAGGTCGACAACTTCATCACCCAGCAGGTCGACCTGCTCATCATCAGCCCCAACGAGGCCACGCCGCTGACCGCGCCGGTGAAACGCGCCTACGACAAGGGGATCCCGGTGCTGGTGCTGGACCGCAAGGTCGACGGCGACGCCTACACGTCGTTCATCGGCGCGGACAACGTCGACATCGGGCGGCAGGCCGGCGAGTACTTCAAGACGACGTTGCTGCCGGACGGCGGGAAGATCGGCGAGTTGCGCGGGCTGGCCGGGTCGACCCCGGCGCGGGAACGGCACGACGGCTTCATGCAGGGCATCCAGGGTTCGAAGATCGAGATCGTGGCCGCGCAGGACGGCGACTGGCTGCGGGACAAGGGCCAGCAGCAGGCCGACGCGATCCTCAAGGCGAACCCGGACATCCAGGCGATCTACTCGCACAACGACCCGATGGGCGAGGGCGCCCGCATCGCCGCCGCGAACGCCGGGCGGCCCGACCTGCCGATCACCGGGATCGACGGGCTGCCGATCGAGTCGGGCGGGCTGAAGGCGGTCGAGGCGGGCCGCCTGTCGGCGACGTTCATCTACCCGACGGGCGGGCAGGAGGCGATCGCCGCGGCGAAGAGCATCCTGGTGGACTGCCGCCAGGTGCCGAAGACGCAGACGCTGCCGACGAAGCTGGTGACGAAGGACAACGCGGCGGCCACGTACGCCGAGCTGAACAACGGTTCCTGACCGTTTCGCGCGCCGTCCCGTCGCCCCGGCGGCGGGACGGCCCCGGATCGCCGGAAACGAACCCCCGTTCAGGCGCGGTGGCTGCTGCCCCGCTCGATGAGCTGCGCCTCCAGCGTCGTCGCGGTCGGGGGCAACGAGCCATCGGCTATCCGGGCCAGCAGCAGCCGCGCCGCTTCCGCTCCGATTTCGTACGCCGGCTGGGCCACGACCGTCAGCGGCGGGTCGATGAGCGTCGCCCAGGGGACGTCGTCGAAGGCCACCACCCCGACGTCCCGCCCCAGCCTCAGGCCGGCCGCCCGCAGCGCCTCCAGCACGCCGATCGCCATCGCGCTGTTGGCCACCAGCAGCGCGTCCGGCGGCTCCGCCTCGGCCAGCAGCGCACGCGTCGCCGCCTCGCCGCCGGACGCCCGGTACTCGGCCCGCCGCTCGCGCCGCTTCCGCCGCCCGAGCGCGTCCCGGTACCCCGCCAGCCGGTCGTCGGCCGTGCGCACCCCCGCCGGCCCGGTCACACACCCGACCCGCTGGTAACCGGCCGCCAGCAGATGCTCGGCCGCCGCCCTGGCCGCGGCCCGGCTGTCGACCAGCACCTGATCACCGGTGCCCGCGCGCAGCGGCCGGTCCACCGCGACGACCGGGGTCCCGCGCCGCAGCAGCATCTCGACCCCGGCCCACTCGTCGGTCGGCGAGATCACCACCCCGGCCACCCGCTCCTGCAGCGCCACGTCGATGTAGCGGCGCTCCTTCTCGGCGCTCTCGTCTGAATTGCACAGCACCACGGAGTAACCGGCCGTCTGCGCCACGTCCTCGACGCCGCGGGCGATCGCGGTGAAGAACGGGTTCTCCACATCGGAGATGATCAGCGCGAGCACCGCGGTCTCCTGCCTGCGCAGGTTCCGCGCGAGCCCGTTCGGCTGGTAGCCCAGCTCTTCCGCCGCCGCGCGCACCCTGGCGACCAGCGCCGGATCCACTGTGGACACGCCGTTCAGCGCCCGCGACACGGTGGCCGTGGACACCCCGGCGCGCCGCGCCACATCGCTGATGGTCGCCACCGCGACCTCCCGTCTTCCTCGCCGCTCACGCGGTGGACGGGCGGCTATTGACACCGTCCGGGGTCCAGAATAGCGTCTTGAGTAATCGATTACCCGCCCTAGGAGGCAGCGTGGCCCGCATCGGTGTGATCAGCATTTCCGACGGGCGTGACCATGTGCACGCGCGCAACGCCCGGTTCATCCAGTCCAAACAGGACGAGCTCGTGCGCTCGCTGACCGCGGCCGGGCACGACGTGGTCGCGGGGCCGGACCTGGTCGCGACCAACACGCTGGCCACGTCGGTGGCGCGGGAGGTCGCCGCCGCCGGGGTGGACGTCACGATCTTCTACTACGCGGTGTGGAGCTTTCCGCACTTCACGATGCTCGCCGCGGACGCCACGCGCAGCCCGCTGATCCTGGTCGCCAGCACCGACCCCACCGAGCCGGGGCTGGTCGGCATGCTCGCCGCCGGCGGCGCGCTGGACCAGATCGGCCGCGCCCACACCCGGATGTGGGGCGCGCCGGACGACGCGGACCTGGCCGGCCGGGTCGGCGCGCACGCGCGGGCCGCCGCCGCGGTCGCGTCGCTGCGCGGGTCCACCTTCGGCCGCTTCGGCGGCCGCCCGATGGGCATGAACACCGCGGTCGCCAACACCGACCAGTGGATGCGCCAGTTCGGCGTCGACGTCGAGGAGATCGACCAGTACGAGCTGGTGCTGCGCGCGGAGAAGGCCGACGTCGGCGAAGCGGCCAAGGCGCGCCGCTGGATCGAGGAGCACGCCGCCGGTGTCCACTACGACGGCCAGAAGCTCACGCCCGAGCTGCTGGAGCGGCAGATCCGGTCGTACCTGGCGATCCGCGACATCATCGACGAGCGCAAGCTCGACTTCTCCGGCATCAAGGGCCAGCCGGAGCTGACCGAGCACTTCGCCACGATGGACGTCACCGAGGCGTTCCTCAACGACCCCTACGACTGGAACGGCCCCAAGCCGGTGCACGTCACCGCCACCGAGGCGGACATGGACGGCGCGCTGACCATGCAGCTCATGCACAAGATCTCCGGTGACCCGGTGCTGTTCGCCGACGTGCGCCACTACCACGCCGACCGCGACATCTGGGACCTGTGCAACTCCGGCCAGCACGCCACCTGGTACGCCGCGCGCAGCGACGACCCGGCGGAGAACCTGGCGAAGGTCCACTTCTATCCGGAGGTGTTCTTCTTCCCCGCGGGTGGCGCGTCGGTCCAGCACATCGCCGCGCCAGGGCAGATGACGCTGGGGCGGCTCACCCGGCAGGCCGGGGAGTACCGTCTGCAGCTGATGCTGGGCGAGTTCGAGAACTACGACGACGAGACCAACGAGTCCCTGATGCGGCAGTCCACGCCGGAGTGGCCGCACGCGTGGGCGCGGCTGGACGCGCCCGCCGAGACGTTCCTGTCGCAGTTCGGGGCCAACCACATCCACGCCATCCCGGGCGACCGCCGCGCCGAGCTGCGGGCCGCGGCCGGCCTGCTCGGCGTCGACGTGCACGAGTGGTCCCGTGACTGATCTGCTGCTCGGCATCGACATCGGGACGTCCAGCTCGAAGGGCGTCCTGGTCACCCCCGACGGCGAGATCGTCGCCCGCGTCTCGCGGGCGCACGAGACGTCGTGCCCGCACCCGGGCTGGGTCGAGCACGACGCGGAAACCGTGTGGTGGCAGGACTTCCTCGCACTGACCCGGGAACTGGTCGCGGCGGCGGGCGATCGGAAGCCGGCCGCGCTGGCGGTGAGCGGCATCGGGCCGGTGCTGCTGCCCGCCGACTCGGACGGCAAGCCGCTGCGGCCCGCCATCCTGTACGGCGTGGACACCCGGGCGTCCCGGGAGATCGAGGAGCTGACCGCCGAACTCGGCGCGGAGTCCATTCTGGAGCGGGCCGGGACGGCGCTGTCGTCGCAGGCGGTCGGCCCGAAGTGGCGCTGGCTCGCCCGCCACGAGCCGGAGGTGTTCCGGCGCACCCGGCTGTTCTTGATGTGCAGTTCCTACCTCGTGCACCGGCTGACCGGCGAGTACGTCCTGGACCACCACTCGGCCAGCCAGTGCGACCCGATGTACGACCTGCGCGCGGGGGACTGGGCCGCGGACTGGGCGGCGCTGTGCGCGCCCGGCGTCGAGTTGCCGCGGCTGGTGTGGCCGACCGAGGTGGCCGGCGTGGTCAGCGCGGCCGCGGCGGCGGAAACCGGTCTGCCCCAAGGTCTCCCGGTCACCGCCGGGACCGTCGACGCGTGGGCCGAGGCCGCCAGCGTCGGCGTCGCCGAGCCGGGCGACACGATGGTCATGTACGGCACCACGATGTTCCTCATCCAGGTGCTGGCCGACCCGCGCCCGCACACCGGCCTGTGGACGACGTGCGGCGCCTTCCCCGGCACGTACTCGCTCGCGGCCGGAATGGCGACCTCCGGCGCGATCACCGACTGGCTGCGCCGTCTCGTCGGCGGCGACTTCGCCACGCTCGTCGACCAGGCCGCGAAGGTGCCGCCGGGCAGCCGGGGCCTGCTGATGCTGCCCTACTTCGCGGGCGAGCGCACGCCGCTGTTCGACCCGGACGCCCGCGGCGTGCTGGCGGGGCTGACCACCTCGCATGGCATCGGCGAGATCTACCGCGCTGCCCTGGAGGGCATCGCCTACGGGGTGCGGCACAACCTGGAGGCCATGCGCGACTCCGGCGGCGCGGCGGGCCGGCTGGTCGCGGTCGGCGGCGGCACGCAGGGCGGGCTGTGGACGCAGATCGTCAGCGACGTGACGGGCGCCGACCAGCAGGTGCCCGCGGAGACGATCGGCGCCGCGCTCGGCGACGCGCTGCTGGCGGCCGTCGCGATCGGCACGGAGCCGGACATCACGCGTTGGAACCCGGTGGCGAGCACGGTTCGCCCGGATCCTGCCGCGGTGGACACCTATGACCGGTTCTACGCGCGGTACCGCGAACTCTACCCCTCCACAAAGGACATAACGCACTTTCTGGCCGAGCAGCAGCGGGAGAGCGGGCACTAGCCTGGCCGGGTGTTTTCCGAACCCTCGGGCCAGGGCTGGCAGCAGGTCGGCGAACTCGTGCTCGCGCTGGTGCTGTGCTCGCTGATCGGCCTGGAACGCGAACTGAAGCAGAAGAGCGCCGGCCTGCGCACGCACACGCTGGTCGGGGTGGGCGCGGCGCTGTTCCTCCTGGTGAGCAAGTACGGCTTCACCGACGTGCTCGAGCCGGGGCGGGTCGTGCTGGACCCGTCGCGGGTGGCGGCGCAGATCGTGTCCGGGATCGGATTCATCGGCGGCGGGCTGATCTTCGTGCGGCGCGACGTGGTGCGCGGCCTGACCACCGCGGCGGTGGTGTGGATGAGCGTGGCGGTGGGCTGCGCGTGCGCCGCCGGGCTGCCGCTCCTGGCGGTGGTCGTCACCGCGGCGCACTTCGTGGTGGTCTACGGCTACCCGCCGCTGGTGCGGCTGCTGACGCGCCGGAGCCCCGCGACGACGACGGTGCGCCTGGCCTACCGGGACGGCGAGGGGGCGCTGCGGCGCATCCTCGAACTGGCGACCCGTTCCGGCTACTCGGTCCAGCAGGCCCTGACCGACCGTCGCGACTCCGGCGGCGTGATCGACCTGAGGATGCGGCTGCTCGGGCCGCGGGGCGTCGACGACCTGCTCGCGGCGCTGGCCGAGCAGCCCGGGATCCTGGCCGTGGAGACCGGCGCGATCGACGATACGAGCGAGTAGAAGTCGCAGGTCAGCGGGGTTGCACTACCCCGAGCGGGTGAAAAGCGGACGGTGGTGTTCCCGCTAGGTAACGATTCACGCTCGGCTTGCGAGGAATGGTTGACGCGCTCGGTGGAAGCGCGGTGAGCCGAGAGAAGACGACGCCATGGGTGTTGTTCCCACCGTGGGTCCCGGGCCGGGACCGCGGCGGCCGCTGGCCAGTTCGATGGCGGTGTTCGCCGCCCTCGGGGTGGTCCTGACGGTCGGCCTCACCTCGCTGCTCGTCGCCGGGCAGCGCTCCGCCGACCCGTCGGTGGGGTCGCTCAGCGGGGCCAGCGCGCCGGTCGTGGCGCCGGTCGCGCCGGTGCCGCAGGTGTCCTACGCCGTGACGTACGAGCTGACGGGCGGCGCCGGTGCGCTGAACGTGACGTACGTGGCGAAGGGCGCCGACATCGCCCAGGTCCTCGAAACGGACACGCCGTGGTCGGTGTCGATCGAGCGCACCGGGCCGCAGGGCTCGGAGCAGTACTTCAGCCTGACGGCGCAGAACGCCGGCGGCGGCACCCTGACGTGCCGCATCATCGTCGACGGGGTCGTGGTGAGCGAGCGGTCCGTGTCGGCGCCGCGGGGCATGGTGCGCTGCTCGAAGTCGCTGCCCTGACCCGTCCGCGCCGCCTCCCGCGGTCGCCGTGGGGCACGATCACCTCGTGAACGGTGCGACGCTGCAGACCGGGCCGGTGCTGGCCGTCGTCCTCGCCGCGCTCGTCGTGGTGGGCGCCCTCGCGGTGTGGCTCGGCCGGCTCGGGCCCGGGTGGGCGGTCGCCACGGCGGCCGGCCGCGCGATCGTCCAGCTGGGCGCGGTGTCGCTGCTGATCACCGCCGTGCTCCGGTCCGGCTGGCTGACCGGGCTGTTCGTGCTGCTCATGTTCACCGTCGCCGCGGTCACCTCGGCCCGCCGCGTCGGGCTCCGGCTGCGCCGCGTGCCGTGGATCGCCGTCGCCCTGGCGTGCGGTGTTCTCCCGGTGCTCGCGCTGGTGCTGGGGTCGGGTGTGGCGCCGCTGGAGCCGATCGCGGTGGTGCCGATCGCCGGCATCGTCATCGGCGGCGCCATGAGCGCGACGTCCCAGGCCGCCCGCCGCGCCCTCGACGAGCTGGCCACGCGGCACGGCGAGTACGAAGCCGCGCTCGCGCTCGGTTTCCTGCCGCGGGCGGCCGCGCTGGAGATCTGCCGTCCCAGCGCCGGGCAGGCGCTGATCCCCGCGCTCGACCAGACCCGCACGGTCGGCCTGGTGACCCTGCCCGGCGCCTACGTCGGCGTGCTGCTCGGCGGGGCCAGCCCGGTGCAGGCCGGGGTGACGCAGGTGCTGGTCCTGACCGGTCTGCTGGCGGCCGAGGCGATCGCCGTGCTCGTGGTGGTCCAGCTCGTGGCGGCGGGACTGGTCGATCGCGGTTAGCGTGGGGGCATGACTGTTGCGGACTTGGTGATCGACGGGTTCGGCCGCGTCCAGGAGGTCGTGCACGAGGCCGTCGACGGGCTGACCGAGGACCAGCTGGCCGAGCGCCTCGACGCGGACGCCAACTCGATCGCGTGGCTGGTCTGGCACCTCACGCGCGTGCAGGACGACCACATCGCGGACCTGGCAGGCACGCCGCAGGTGTGGACCGAGCAGGGGTGGCACGAGCGGTTCGGGCTGCCGTTCCGTCCGGGGGCGACGGGCTACGGGCACCGCTCCAAGGACGTCGCCGCGGTGCGCGCGGAGGCCAAACTGCTCACCGGCTACCACGACGCGGTGCACGATTCGACGGTCGCGTGGCTGGGCTCGCTGCGCGAAGACCGGCTGGACGACGTGGTCGACGAGGCGTGGGACCCGCCGGTGACCCTCGGGGTCCGGCTGGTCAGCATCCTCTCCGACGACCTCCAGCACGCCGGGCAGGCCGCGTTCATCCGCGGCGTCCTGGAGCGGCGTTAGGGCGGTGGGAACTCGGCCGCGACCTCGGCGGCGTCGTCCATCGTCGCGGGGTCCGGCCGACCGCCGCCGGGCGCGGCCTCCGCGATGACGACGAGCGAGCCGTCGCGCCGGGACCCGTAGTACCGCCCCGTGAACTCGACGCCGGTGAGGCCGAGCGCGCCGGCCGCCAGGGGCTCGACGTTGCCCGTGCCGTCGGTGTCGGCGAGCTCCTTGAGGTCGGCCGCGGTGCCCGCGCTGGGCATGCGCACCCACGCGATCGACACGACGACGGTGTTGCCGCGCGTGTCCCCGATCGCGAGGAGGAGCCGGTCCAGCTTGCGGCACGGGTGCGTCCGGAAGAACTGCTGGACCTGGCCGTAGGATTGGGCGCCGCAGGTCGTCGCGGCGTGAGCGGTCTGCCGCAGCTGGCGCAGGCCGATGCGGTTCCAGGCCTCGCCGCGCTGTCCCTTGCGGGCGGCGTCCTTGCCGGCCGACTTGCCGTGGGCGGAGGTGGCGGAACCGCCGGTGACGCCGCCGCCCGTGGTCAGTCCGGCCCCGCCCGCTGTCAGCGCACCCACCGCCACGGCCGCGACGATCGCCTTGCCGCCCTTCTTGGGGCGGTCCTCCCCGAAGGGGCGCTTCTTGCCGTTGATCGTGCGGACCATGGCCGGAATAGTCGCCGTTTCACCCCATTGGTTTCATCGGTTGCGGTGAAATCGCTCGAACGGCCCAGTCCCGAATTCTGGCGAGATTTCAAATGCTCCCAGTATTCCGAGAAGAACCGCTGGTCGTGACTGACAAAACCGGCACTGTCCGAAAAGGACACCGAGGCCACTGAGGGTGTTCTCGCCGGTTCATCCGAACAGGACCCCGGGTCGCTCGCCTGGCCGTTGCCGCCACCCGATCACCGATGGCACCGTCGAAGACATGCAGGCCTTCACTCTGCCCGAGTTCTACGTCCCCCATCCGGCCAGGATCAACCCGAACCTGGAGGGCACCCGCGCGCACAGCATGGACTGGGCGCGTCGCATGGGCATGCTCGACGCGGCCAAGCCCGGCGGGGGTGTGGTGTGGACCGAGGCGGCGCTGGCCGAGATGGACTACGCCCTCATGTGCGCCTACACGCACCCGGACTGCGAGGGCCCGGCCCTCGACCTGATCACCGACTGGTACGTCTGGGTGTTCTTCTTCGACGACCACTTCCTCGAACAGTTCAAGTACTCCCGCGACATGGCTGGCGCGAAGGAGTACCTGGACCGCCTCGAGCTGTTCATGACCGCGCCCGGCCAGGAGCCGCCGGAGCCGGCGAACCCCGCCGAGGCCGGGCTGAAGGACCTGTGGGAGCGCACGATCCCGGCGATGTCGGAGGGGTGGCGGCGGCGGTTCACCCTGAGCACCCACAACCTGATGGTCGAGTCGATGTGGGAACTGGCGAACATCGACCTGGGCCGCGTCGCCAACCCCATCGAGTACATCCAGATGCGGCGGCGGGTCGGCGGGGCGCCGTGGTCGGCGAACCTGGTCGAGTACGCCGTGCGGGCCGAGGTGCCCGACCGGTTGTCGGCGACGCGGCCCGTCGAGGTCCTGTCCGACACGTTCGCCGACGCCGTGCACCTGCGCAACGACCTGTTCTCCTACCAGCGCGAGGTGCAGGAGGAGGGCGAGAACTCCAACGCCGTGCTGGTGCTCGAACGGTTCCTCGGCTGTTCCACCCAGGAGGCGGCCGAGCTGGTCAACGACCTCCTGACGTCCCGGCTGCAGCAGTTCGAGGACACCGCCTTGGTCGACGTGCCCGCGCTGCTGGCCGAGCACGCGGCCCTGCCGCACGAGCAGATCGCCGTCGGGGCGTACGTCAAGGGACTGCAGGACTGGCAGTCCGGCGGTCACGAGTGGCACGCGCGGTCCAGCCGCTACATGAACGAGGGCGCGGCCGGCGGCGGCTCCAGCCGGCTCACGGCCGGACCGGTCCTGCGCACCCGCACGCAGCAGCGTGACCACGTGCCGTTCACGAAGGTCGGGCACCTGCCGCTGCCGGAGATCTACATGCCGTACGCGTTCCGCACGAGCCCGCACCTGGACGAGGCGCGCGAGCACAACGCGCAGTGGTGCCGGGAAATGGGTTTCTACGATTCCGTGCCGGGTGTGGAGGCCGGCGGGGTGTGGGACGAGGAACGGCTGCGGGGGATCGACCTGGCGCACTGCGCGTCGATGATCCACGCGGACGCCGATCCGGACGAGCTGCACCTGTCCACGGCGTGGCTGGCGTGGGGCACCTACGGCGACGACTACTTCCCGGCGGTGTTCGGCGCGGGCCGCAACGTGCCCGCCGCGAAGGTGACCAACGACCGGCTGTCGCTGTTCATGCCACTGGACGCGGGGGAGACGCCGGAGCCGCTGACCCCGCTCGAGCGCGGCCTGCAGGACCTGTGGCGGCGCACGGCGACCCCGCTGAGCGGCGACGCGCGGCGGGTGTTCCGGAAGGCGGTCGAGGACATGACCGCGAGCTGGGTGTGGGAGCTGGCCAACCAGGCGCAGAACCGCATCCCGGACCCGATCGACTACGTCGAGATGCGGCGGCGCACGTTCGGCTCGGACATGACGATGAGCCTGGCCAGGATCACGCACCTGACCGAGGTGCCGCCGGAGCTGTTCGGCACGAGGACGCTGCGTGAGCTGGAGACCGCGGCGCAGGACTACGCGTGCTTCGCGAACGACCTGTTCTCCTACCAGAAGGAGATCGAGTTCGAGGGCGAGCTGCACAACATGGTGCTGGTCGTGGAACACTTCCTCGGCCTGGACCGGCTCGCCGCGCGGGACGTGGTGAACGACCTGATGACGGCACGGATGGGACAGTTCGAGCACATCCTCGCCACGGACCTGCCACAGCTCTTCGAGGACGCCGAACTGGACCAGCCCGCCCGCGACGCGCTCCTCCGCCACGCCGACGAGCTGAAGGACTGGATGTCCGGCATCCTCGAGTGGCACCGCCAGTGCGTGCGCTACACCGAGCCGGAGCTGAAGCGCCTGACCACTCCCGCGGCGCCGGCGTTTCCCGCCGGGCTCGGCATGTCGGCCCTCCGGCTGGCCGACCGTTTCCGGGCCGCCTCGGCCTGAGGAACCGCGCGGGCCGGGGGCGCGGGTCAGCGGCGGCTGCCGGGTTCAGGCCGGGGCGACCAGGCGCCGAGGGCGGACCCAGCCGCCGCGCCTGGCGCGGCGGGGGGCAGTGGCGAGCAGCTTCCGTCCGGGAGATCGTGGCGGTGAGGAAGTCACCCCTGCCGGGAGACCACTCCCGGGGAAATCACCCCCGCCGGAAGATCACCCGCGCCCGGCGGCTTCCTTCGCGCCTCGCACGGCGAGCTTGTCGGCTCGTTCGTTCTCGGGGTGTCCGGCGTGCCCCTTGACCCAGTGCCACTGCACCTCGTGGGCGCCGATCGCCGCGTCGAGGCGTTGCCACAGGTCCGCGTTCTTCACCGGCTCGCGGCTCGCCGTCTGCCAGCCGTTCGTCTTCCAGCGCGGCATCCACTGCGTCACGCCGTTGCGGACGTAGCTCGAGTCCGTGTACACCCGCACCACCGAGGGCCGCGTCAGCGCCTCCAGCGCGCGGATCGGCGCCATCAGCTCCATGCGGTTGTTCGTCGTCGTGCCGGGTTCGCCGCCGTAGAGCTCCTTCTCGTGCCGCCCGTAGCGCAGCACCGCGCCCCAGCCGCCCGGCCCGGGGTTCCCGCTGCACGCGCCGTCGGTGTAGATGTCCACGACCGGCCCGTCCTCCTGCACGCGCGGAAGCGTAGCAGCGGCAACGAATCGTTCACCCCACGGCCACACCGGATCAAGTAACTTCCGCGCCCCGGCCGCGACTCCAGGAGGAGGCCCTCCGGACTCACCCGCGGGAGTGGATCATGCGTTACCGTCCCATCGGCAGCGATCCCCTGGACGGGCGGCTCGGCCGCTACATCCCGGACGACTGGCGCCACCTGGAGAACTACCCGATCACGGCGCTGCCGGAGGTGGACCGCCCCAGCGCCGTGCCCGTGGTGATCGGCGTCAACTGGTACGAGGCGTTCGACGAGCCGGAGCGCGACGAGCGGTCCGGCGAGTTCTTCATCGGCCACCGGGGCGACCTCGGCCGGATCCGCGGCGGGCACTGCGTCTGCCTGGAACCGGGCGGCGACCCGGACACGGACGACTGGTACCGCTTCTACGACCAGGGCCACGAGGGCGCCTGCGTCGGTTTCGGCTGGTCGCGCTGCATGACCCTGCTGAACAAGGGCCTGTACGCCGCGCGCTGGCTGTGGGACCGCGCCAAGGAACGCGACGAGTGGCCGCAGACCAACCCCGGCGACGACGAGGGCACCTCCGTCCGTGCCGCCGCCGAAGTGCTCGTCGCCGCAGGCCACGTCGACTGGCGGGAGGACTTCGCCGGGGACGACTCGGGCGAGCGCGCCGGGTACGAGCCGGACGTGGCGGACGGGATCCTCGCGTTCCGCTGGGCGACCTCCGCCGCGGACGTGCACCAGGTGCTCGCCAACTCGAGCGCCGACGAACTGAACGCCGTGCCGATCCTCAACTCGTGGGGCGACAACTACCCGCACCGGGTGTGGCTGCCCGACGAAGTCCTCGACCGGCTCATCGGCGAGGACGGCGAAGTCGCGATCCCCACGGACCGCTGACATGACGTCCTACCCGGACCGCGACGCGGTCGAGAAGCGCGTGCACGAGCGCGAGGACGAACGCCTGCGCAAGATCGCCATCCTGGCCGAGCCGTTCGGGCTCGCGAAGGCCGACGACCCCGGCCGGGTCGCCACCCGCATCGACCGGCTGAGCCGCTCCCGCCCGGACGTCCGCCCGGTCGACCCGGTAGCCATCGCGGAGGGGCAGGAGGACGCGCTGCGCGACGCGGGCACCGTGCTGGAGCGGATCATCCGCACCGACGACCTGCTCGGCGTCGGCTACCTCGAAGGCGGGGTGCGCGCGGCGAAGGCGGTGGGCCGCATCTCCATCCGCGACGACCGCGGCCGCCTGCGCGGCTACGGCACCGGGTCGCTGGTGTCGGCGGAGCTGCTGCTCACCAACCACCACGTCCTCGCCGACGCCGCGACCGCCGCGTGCAGCGTCGTCGAGTTCGACTACCAGGACGGCGCCGACGGCCTGCCGCTGCCGGTGCGGCTGCTCGCGCTGGACCCGGCGCGGTTCTTCGCGGCCGACCAGGGCCTGGACTTCGCGCTCGTCGCGGTCCGGGCCACCGCCGCGGAGCTGGCGCCGTTCGGGTTCAACCGGCTGGTCGAGGCCGAGGGCAAGGCGATCGTCGGCGACTTCGTGACGATCGTGCAGCACCCGAACGGCGAGCGGAAGCAGATCGCGTTGCGGGAGAACAGGATCGTCGACGTGCTGGAGCGTTTCCTGCACTACGAGACCGACACCGAACCGGGCTCGTCGGGCTCGCCGGTCTTCAACGACCAGTGGGAGATCGTGGCGTTGCACCACGCCAGCGTCCCCGCGCCGGAGAAGGGCGAACTGGGCGGCGTCGTCAACGAGGGGGTGCGGGTCAGCCGCCTGCTGGCCGCCCTGCGCGTCCGCACGTTCCCGCCCGAGCAGCAGGCCCTGCTGGCCGGCGTGTTCGGCGAGCCCTCGCCGGTGGTCGCCGCCCCCGTCACCGAGGCCATCCGCATCGACCCGGACTACGGCAACCGGGCCGGTTACGACCCGGATTTCCTGGCCGGTCACCGGGTTCCGCTGCCCGAGCTGTCACCGGACCTGGTGCCGCTGGCCGCGGTGAACCGGCAGGCCACGAGCGAACCGAAGCACGTGCTGCCCTACCACCACTTCAGCGTGGTGCTGAACAAGCAGCGCAGGCTCGCGTTCTTCACCGCGGTCAACATCGACGGCGCGACGAGCGTCCGGTTGCGCCGCGAGAAGGACAAGTGGTCGCTGGACCCGCGGGTGCCGGAGGAGGAGCAGACCGGTGAGCCGGTCTACGCGGACAACCCGCTCGACCGCGGGCACCTCGTGCGCCGGCTCGATCCGGCGTGGGGACCGTCGCGGGAAGCGGCGAAGTCGGCCAACGACGACACCTTCCACTTCACCAACTGCACGCCGCAGCACGAGGACTTCAACCAGAACCGCACGACGTGGGCGGGGCTGGAGGACTACGTGCTGGAAAACGCCGACAACCGGGACCTGCGGGTCAGCGTCGTCACCGGCCCGGTGTTCGCCGCCGACGACGACCAGTACCGGGGCGTGCAGCTGCCGCGGCAGTTCTTCAAGGTGGTGGCGATGGTCCGGCAGGACGGCAGCCTGTCGGCCACCGGCTATCTGCTCAGCCAGGAACAGCTGCTGCAGGGCCTGGAGGTCGCGGCCGCCGAGTTCTCCTACGGCGCCTACCGCACGTTCCAGGTGCCGGTCCGGCGCATCGAGGACCTGACCGGGCTGTCGTTCGGCCCGCTCGGCGACGCGGATCCCCTGGGGCAGCAGGAATCGGCGACGACCGCGAAGGAGGTCGGCGGGCCGGCGGACCTGGTCCTCTAGGGCGTCACGCCCGCGGCGTCACCAGGGCGCCCGCCCGACGTTCTGCTCCGCGACGTGCCGCAGCGCGATGTCCTCGGCGGGCTCGTCGGCGGCGGGCAGGCTGTGCAGCATCCCCGCCGCGCGCAGCGCGCGTTCGACCGGGCGGGCGCCGGTGCCGGTGACCCGCAGGGCGGCGCCGCGGCGCGCGGCGGCCTGCTGGGTCTCCACGAGCACCGTCAGCCCGGCCGTGCCGAGGAAGGTGACCTCGGACAGGTCCAGCACCAGCAGCGTCACCGGGCCGCGCAAGCGGTGACCGATGACCTGGGACAGTTCGGGGGCGGCGGCCAGGTCGACGTCGCCGCCGACCTCGACGAGCAGGGTGTGCGGCGCGGGCTGGGAGACCTCGACCGTGAACGCGCCGGCGTCCGGGGGCTGGATCGATCGCGGAACCGGGATGGCCCCCTGCGTGACCGGGGCGGGGCGGGTTTCCGGAGGAGCCATGAGCACGGCCTCCACACTGCGCGGCAAGCGCCTGTCGGATACGTCATGACGGCTACCTGCTCAACCGCAGGCCCGATGCTACCCCCGGGCCACCACTTCTGCGAGGCGCCCAGGTCAGCGGCCGGCGAGCTGGGTGGCCGCGGCGTGCAGGCCGGTCAGCGCGGCCTCCTCGTCCAGGCGACCGGGGACGAACAGCACGCACGCGCTCGCCACCCGCCCGGCCCGCAGCGCGACGGGCACCGCGAGCGCGCCGATGCCGGGCAGCACCTCGCCGGTGGTGCGCACGTGGCCCAGCTCGCGGGCCAGGGTGACCTCGGGTCGTTCGTTCGGGCGCGGTGGCAGCGCGGCGAGCAGGGCGAGGCCGGGCGCGCCGCGGGTGATCGGGTGGCGCACACCCGGCCGGTAGGACACCGGGCCTGCCGCGGCCGGTGGTTCGACGGTGACCAGCGTGAGCGCCTCCTCGCCGTGGGGGACGGCGAGGAACGCGACGGTCCCGGTGGCCTCGGCGACCGGCGTGAGCGCGGAGTGCGCCAGCGACTGCAGGTCCGAACGCACGGCCGAGGCGACGGTGAGCACGGCCAGGCCCACCTCGTAGCGGCCCGCCGGGTCGCGCTGCAGGTAACCGTGCGCCTCCAGCGTGCACAGGACGCGGTAGGCGATCGACCGGTGCAGGCCGGTGACCTCCGCGATCGTCGCCGTCGTGCACGGGGCGTGTTCGGCGACGGCCTCCAGCACGGCAAGCCCCCGTTCGAGTGTTTGCAGTCCCGCGCCGCCGACGACCTTGCCTTCTGCCATGCCGCCCTCGTACTGTTCTCTCAGAAATAGAACTCTCTGCTCGATAATAGAGTAAGGACAGCGCAGTGACCACGGTCGGCATCGTCGGGGCGGGCATCGCCGGTCTGCACCTCGGCCTGGCCCTGCGTGCCGCCGACGTCCCGGTCACGCTGTACGCCGACCGGCCCTTCGACGAGCTGGCGGCCGGTCCGCTGCTCAACACGGTCGCGCACCACCACCCGCTGCTGGAACGCGAGCGGGCGCTCGGCGTGCACCACTGGCCCGCGGCCGAGTTCGGATACCGGGCGCACCACCACTGGATCGGCGGCCTCCGCTTCACCGGCCGGTTCACCCACCCGTCGTGCGCCGTCGACCACCGCCTCTACCTGCCGCGGCTGGCCGAGGACCTGGCCGCGCGCGGCGGGCACGTCGAGGTGCGCGAGGTCGGCCCGCGCGACCTGGGCGCGCTGGCCCGGCGGCACGACCTGCTCGTCGTCGCGTCCGGCCGTGGCGCGCTGAGCGGCCTGTTCCCGCGCCGCCCGGAACACAGCCCGCACGACGCGCCGCGCCGGCTGGTGTGCGCCGGCCTGTACACCGGCATCGCGCCTGCCGAACCGGCCGCGGTCACCATCGGCGTCGCACCGGGGCAGGGCGAGCTGCTGGAGATCCCGCTGGTGTCCCGGCACGGCCGGGTAACCGCGCTGCTGTTCGAGAACGTGCCGGGCGGCGACCTCGCGGTGCTGAACGAGCTGTCCCCGGCGGAGGACCCGGCGCTGTTCCGCAAAACGGTCGTGGAGAAGCTGCACGAGCACCACCCGGCGACGGCCGAGCGCGTGCTCGGCGACTTCGCCCTCACCGACCCGCGGGACCTGCTGCAGGGCGCCGTCACGCCCGCGGTGCGGGAGGACTTCCTGCCGCTGGGCGACGACAGGTTCGCCCTCGCGCTCGGCGACGCCCACGTGGTGGTGGACCCGGTGATGGGGCAGGGCGCGAACATCGCCGCCTACAGCGCGGCCGTGGTCGCCGCGGAGATCGCCGCCGAAACCGTCTACGACGAGGTGTTCTGCCGCCGGGTCGCGCGGGCGCGCGAGGAGGTTCTGCTGGGCGCGTCGGCGTGGACGAACCTGGTGCTGGACCCGCCGCCGTGGCTCGGCGAGCTGTGGCGGGGCCTGGCGGACGACCCGCGCCGCGCGGACGAGTTCACCGACAACTTCGACCACCCGGACCGGCAGTGGCGCGCGCTGGCCACCCGGCGCCGGGTGCGGGCGTTCCTCGACGGAAGCTGACCGGGAGAGCGGAGGACAACGTGGTCCACACAGCGACGAAGATCCTGAGCACGCGGGCGGCGCCCGGCGGCGAGAGCGTCGACTACTGGCGGCACGTCATCTCCGACGCGTTCGTGCCGCTGGAGGCGGCCGCGCCGGAGCCGTCGTTCCGCGGCGAGGTGCGCATCGACCGCCTCGGCTCGACCCTGGTGTCCAGAGTGGACGCGGGGCCGCACCGCGTCCGCCGCACGAAGGCGATGATCAGCGCGAGCGAACGCGGCTACTACAAGCTGGGCCTGCAGGTGCGGGGCAGCTGCCTGCTCGTGCAGGACGGCCGGGAGGCGCTGCTCGGGCCCGGCGACTTCGCGCTCTACGACACCGACCGGCCCTACACGCTGGCCTTCGGCGAGCCGACCTCGATGGCGGTGTTCATGTTTCCGCGCGAGCGGCTGCGCCTGGGCGCCGGGGGAGCGCGGCAGGTCCTGGGGCAGCCCATCCGCGGCGACGACGAGCCGGGTTCGCTGCTGTCGCCGCTGTTCCGGCGGCTGGTGCGCCAGCTGGGCGGCGCCACGTCGCCGATCCCGCTGGCCGACGCCGTGCTCGACCTGCTGGCCGCGCTGCTGACCGAACAGGCCGGCGCGGCGCCGGATTCGCTCGTCCTGCAGGCCCAGGCCTACATCGACACGCATCTGTCCGATCCGGACCTGTGCCCGGATTCGGTCGCCGCCGCGCTGCACATCTCCACCCGGTACCTGCAGAAGCTGTTCGCCGAGCAGGGCACCGGCGTCGCGAGCTGGATCCGCACCCGGCGGCTGGAGCAGTGCCGCCGCGACCTGTCCCGGCCGGAGCTGACCCGCCCGGTGAGCGCGGTGGGCGCCGCGTGGGGCCTGCCGGACGCGGCGCACTTCAGCCGCGCCTTCAAGGCCGCGTACGGGCTGAGCCCGCGGGAGTTCCGCGCCCAGGCGCTGTCCTGACGCCCGGCCGTTCGCGAATCGTCAAGAAGCGTTCGCCTGAGGGAAAGACCGGCGGGGCCGCGCCGCGCAGGATGGTCCCATGAACCTGACCGGGCAACTCCTCATCGGCGGCGAGTGGACGGCCGCAAGCGGCGGAGGCGTCTTCGAGACCGTCGACCCGGCCACCGCGCGGCCCATCGGCACGGTCGCCGACGCGCGCCAGGCCGATGTGGACAGTGCCGTCGCCGCCGCCCGCGCCGCGTTCGAACCGTGGCGCCGCCTCAGCCCCGCCGCCCGCGCGCGCATCCTGTGGCGCGTCGGCGACCTGATCGACGAGCACGCCGACGAACTGGCCGCGCTGGAGACCCGCGACCAGGGGCAGCCGATCGGCATCGCGCGGAACGTGTCGGTCGCCGCGGCCGCCGAGCACTTCCGCTACTACGCCGGCTGGGTCACCAAGATCGAGGGTGAGACCTCGCCGGTGTCCGTTCCGGACGTCCTCCAGTACACCCGCCGCGAGCCGGTCGGCGTGTGCGCGCTCATCACGCCGTGGAACTTCCCGCTGATGATCGCGTCCTGGAAGCTCGCCCCGGCGCTCGCGTGCGGCAACACCGTCGTCGTCAAGCCCGCCGAGCAGACCCCGCTCACCACGCTGCGCCTCGCGCGGCTGATGGTCGACGCCGGTGTCCCGGCCGGCGTCCTCAACGTCCTCACCGGCGGCCCGGAAACCGGCCGCGCCCTGGTGGACCACCCGGACGTGGACAAGGTGTCGTTCACCGGCTCCACCGACGTCGGGCGCGAGATCGTGCGCGGCAGCGCGGGCAACCTCAAGCGGGTGTCGCTGGAACTGGGCGGCAAGGCGCCCGCCGTCGTCCTGCCCGACGCCGACCTGCCCGCCGCGGTGCAGGGCTGCCTGCAGGGCGCGCTGCTGAACTCCGGCCAGGTGTGCGCCGCCTACACGAGGTTCTACGTGCACAGCTCCCTGGTCGGCGAGTTCGGCGAGCGGCTCGCGCGGGCCGCCGAGAAGATGGTCATCGGCCCCGGCCTTGACCCCACGACCCAGCTGGGCCCGCTCGTCTCCGCCGACCACCTGTCCTCAGTGGACACCGCGGTGCGCAAGGCCGCGGCCGAGGGCGCCCGCATCGCCACCGGCGGCGAAACCACCGGCAGCGACGGCTACTTCTACCGCCCGACCGTCCTCACCGGGGTCACCGACGACATGGCCGTCGCCCGCGACGAGATCTTCGGCCCGGTGCTGGCGGTGCTGCCGTTCGACGACACCGACGAGGTCGTGCACCGCGCCAACGACACCGAATACGGCCTCGCCGCGTCGGTGTGGACCCGCGACGTCAGCGCCGCGCACCGCCTCGCCGACGCCATCCGCGCCGGCACCGTCTTCATCAACATGCCCAACCCCGTCGACGCCGCGGCGCCATGGGGCGGGTTCAAGTCCAGCGGGTGGGGCCGCGAGATGGGCAGGCACGCCATCGAGCTGTACACCGAGATCAAGAGCGTCTGGACCCACCTGTGAGGAAAGGAGCGACCATGCCGGACATCGGCATCATCGGCGCCGGGATCGCCGGCCTGCAACTGGGACTGCTGCTGCGCAAGCACGACGTCCCGGTGACGATCTACACCGACAAGACCGCGGCCCAGCTGGCCGGCGGGCGGCTGCTCAACAGCGTCGCCCACCACGCGCCGACCCTGAAGCGCGAACTCGAGCTGGGCATCGACTTCTGGCCGGTGGAGGAGTACGGCTACTCCTGCCACCACCACTACGTCGGCGGGCCCGAGCCGATGTCCTGGCGCGGCGACTTCGCCGAGTGGTCCAGCGCCATCGACTACCGCCTCTACCTGCCCAAGCTCACCGAGGCGTTCGAGGAGCGCGGCGGGCGGCTGGAGGTCCGGACGCTGCAGGCCGAGGACATCGAGCCGATCGCCGACCGGCACGACCTGCTGGTCGTCGCGGCCGGACGGGGCGCGTTCGCCGCGTTGTTCCCGCGCCGCCCGGAGCTGAGCCCGTACGACGGGCCGCAGCGGATCCTGTCCGTCGGCCTCTACCGCGGCATCACCTACTCCGAGCCGAAGGGCGTCACCATCAGCGCCTCGCCCGGGCACGGCGAGCTGCTGGAAATCCCCATGTACGGCAAGGACGGGTTCACCACCGCGCTGCTGTTCGAGAACGTGCCAGGCGGCGACCTGGAGATCCTCGGCCGACAGTCCTACGACGCCGACCCGAAGGCGTACGAGCGGCTCGTGCTGGACAAGCTCGCCAAGCACCACCCGCAGACGTTCGAACGCGTCGACCCGGCGAGCTTCGCGCTGACCGGCCCGCTGGACATCTTGCAGGGCGCGCTGACCCCGACCGTGCGGCAGGACTACGCGAAGCTGCCGAACGGCAAGTTCGCGCTGGCCATCGGCGACGTGCACACCGTGGTCGACCCGGTCGTCGGGCAGGGCGCGAACTCGGCGTCGCACTCCGCGTGGGTGACCGGGCAGGCGATCCTGGAGGACTACGGGTTCGACGAGCTGTTCTGCCAGGACGTGGCCGCGCGCCGCGCGGACGTCGTGCTGGGCGCGGCGAACTGGACCAACCTGATGATCGGCCCGCCGCCGGAGCACCTGCTGCGCCTGTTCGGCGCGATGCACGCGGACAAGGCGATCGCCGACGAGTTCACCAACAACTTCGACTACCCGGACCGGCAGTGGCGCATCCTCGCCACCGCCGAGCGCACCGACGAGTTCCTGGCCCGCCACGCGAAGGCCTGAGGAAGGGAGTTTTCCGCATGTACCGGCTCACCGTGTTGTACCCGCCGCCGGCGGACCCGGAGCACTTCAAGCAGTACTACGTCAGCACGCACCTGCCGCTCGCGGCGAGGCTGCCGGGCCTGCGGGCCATGCGGTACAGCTTCGACGTGGCCGCGATGGGCGGGGAGAGCCCGTATTTCGCGATCTGGGAGGGCGAATTCGACTCGGCGGAGGCGATGGCCGCGGCGATGGCGTCGGAGCAGGGCCAGGCCGTGGCAGGCGACGTGCCGAACTACGCGACGGGCGGGGCGCAGATCCTGCACTACGCGCCCGTCGAAGGCTCGTGACCGCGGGCGTGGCCACCGACCCGCGCCGGTTCCGCACGGCGATGGGCCGGTTCGCCACCGGGGTCACGGTGATCACGACGAGGACCGCCGACGGGCACGTGCACGGCATGACGGCGAACGGGTTCCTGTCGGTGTCGCTGGACCCGCCGCTGATCCTGGTGTCGCTGGGCGCGTGCACGATGGCGCGGCACCTCGAGGCAGGCGACCGGTACGCGGTGACCGTGCTGTCCGCGGAGCAGGAGGAGGTGTCCCGCCACTTCGGCGGGCGCCCGTCACTGTCCGTGGAGTTCGCGTCGGAGGGCGGGTTCGACTTCGTCCCCGGCGGCCTGGCGTTCATCGGCTGCCGGATCGTGGACCGCCACCCCGCCGGGGACCACACGCTGTTCCTCGGGGAGGTCGAGCACCTGGCCTACCGGGACGGCGCACCGCTGCTCTTCTACACCGGCTCGTACCGCACGCTGCACGCCGGCCTGACGGAGGACGTGTTCTTCTACTGATCGAGCCAGGCCGCTCCCTCGCCGCCGCCGGCTCACGGCCGTGGAGCTGGTGGGGCGATGGCGCGTAATGGGTTGCCGCTCTGCACCCGCGATCCCGGCGATTTCGCCGGGCTGGAGGGGATGGTGGAGATCGTTCCCGTCCAGGAGCGATCTCCACCACCGGCTATCACCAGCCGCGCTCGCGCCACTCCGCCAGCTTCGGCCGCTCCGCGCCGAGCGTCGAGTCGTCGCCGTGGCCCGGGTAGAACCACGTCTCGTCCGGCAGCCGGCCGAACACCCGCGTCTCCACGTCGCCCAGCAGGGACTGGAAGTCCTCCGGCGAGTTCGTCTTCCCGACGCCGCCGGGGAACAGCGAATCGCCCGTGAAGAGGTGCGTGCCGCCGTCCGCGTCGCGGTACAACAACGCGATCGAGCCCGGAGTGTGCCCCCTCAGGTGAATCACCTCGAGCGTGCAGTCACCCACCGTGAGGGTGTCGCCGTCCTCGACCAGGAAGTCCGGGGGGACCGGCAGCGCCGAAGCGTCCAACGGGTGAGCCGCCGTGTTCGCTCCGTACGCGCCCGCCACCGCGCCCAGCGCCTGCCAGTGGTCGGCGTGCTGGTGGGTCGTCACGATCGTGCGCAGCGCGGGACGGTCCGGGCCGTGACCGATGAGGTCCGAGATCCGCTCCGGGTCCGCCGCGGCGTCGATCAGCAGCGCCTCGTTCTGCCGGCGGCAAACCAGCAGGTAGGCGTTGTTGTCCATGGGGCCGACCGACAGCTTGGTGATGGCCAGCCGGTCCAGTACCCGCCGGGCCGCGTCCCCGCCCGGCTCCACGTGGCCGGTGTAGTCCTCTACGACGTTCACGCCGCCAACCGTAGTCGCCGCGCCACATCGCGTTCCACCCGTTCAGGTTGGTCTCGGATCGGTAACGTAGGCTCCGGTGCGTCCCCGAACCCGATCTTGCGAGACGCCCCGAGACGTGCCGAGCTTCCTCCCCGAGAACCCCCGCACCAGCACCCGCCGCATCAGCTGGGACGCCGTCCGCGTCCTGGCGGTCCTGTCCGTGGTGCTCGGTCACATCACCCACCAGGGACCGCTGGCCCACACCGAGCTGAACGACTACCCGGTCAAGGTCACCGCCCAGTTCGGCGCCGCGATCCTGATGGTCGTCTCCGCGTTCTTCGTCTGCCAGACCGTCCGGCGCGGCGACAGCGGGCGGTGGATGTGGAAGAAGGCCGCCCGGCTCGTCCCGCCGTACCTGGTCGCGGTGCTGCTGACCTACTTCGTGATGCGCTGGGCGGACGCCTCGTTCAACGGCCAGGAGTTCGGCAGCCACTGGTGGGACAAGCTGTTCGGCCCCACCACCGACGGCGTCGCGTGGGCGAGCTCCTGGTACGTGCCGGTCGGCTGGGACCTCCTCGTCAACCTGACCATGATCCAGGGCTGGCACCAGGGGTTCATCTGGCTCGACGGCTCCTACTGGACGCTGCCCGTCCAGCTGATGGTCTTCGCGGGCGCCGCGCTGCTGTGGTCGCGCACCCCCTGGTTCCGCTCGCCGCACGCGGCTCGGCACGCGAAGCTGCTCGCCTGGGCGATGGTCGTCGTCCCGCTCGTGCTGCGGTTCTGGGTGTTCGGCGTCACGAACACCTCGCCGTGGGCGTTCGCCGTCGTCTTCGGGTTCGGGCTGCACCGGCTGCACGCGTTCGCCGCGGGCGTCGCGGTGTGGCTCTGGTCGCGCGACCGGTTGTCCACGCCGCACCTGGCGCTGCTGCTCGCCGCCGTCGTCGCCGCGCAGGACCTGCACCTCTACCCGTTCCACGTGGCGTTGCCCACGGACCCGTCGCGGCTGCCCTCCATCATCGGGTTCGCGCTCGTGCTCGTCCTGGTGTGCGCCGCGGCGAAGGGCCCGGACTGGACGTTCCTGCGGCCGCTGGCGCCGGTCATCGGCTGGTTCGCCGGAATTTCCTACGGCGTGTACCTGTTGCACCAGGAGCTGGGCTACATCCTGGCCAAGGCGCTGCAACTCGCGGGACTGCCGGGCTGGGCGCGGCTGCCGCTCGTGCTGGGGGCGGCGACCGGCGCCGGATGGCTGCTCACGAAACTCGTCGAACGGCCGGCCCACCGCTGGCTGACCACGCCACGCGGCGCCACCGCGCCGCCGCCCCGGAGGGCTCCGGACGACCTCGTCCGCGAGGAGCCGACCGGTCCGGCTCCGGTTTCTGTCGGTGGGTCGTCCTAGCATGGATGCGGCTGGCTGATCCGGCCGTCACATTCCAGGGAAGGGACCTCATCCGTGGCTGATCGCCTCGTTGTTCGCGGTGCGCGCGAGCACAACCTCCGCGGCGTCGACCTCGACCTGCCCCGGGACAGCCTGATCGTGTTCACCGGCCTGTCCGGGTCGGGCAAGTCGAGCCTGGCCTTCGACACGATCTTCGCCGAGGGGCAGCGGCGGTACGTGGAGTCGCTGTCGGCCTACGCCCGGCAGTTCCTGGGGCAGATGGACAAGCCGGACGTCGACTTCATCGAGGGCCTGTCGCCCGCGGTGTCGATCGACCAGAAGTCCACCTCGCGCAACCCGCGCTCCACCGTGGGCACCATCACCGAGGTCTACGACTACCTCCGGCTGCTCTACGCGCGCGCGGGCAAGCCGCACTGCCCGCAGTGCGGGGAACCGATCAGCAAGCAGACCCCGCAGCAGATCGTCGACCAGGTGCTGGCCATGGAGCAGGGCACCCGGTTCCAGGTGCTCGCGCCGGTCGTGCGCGGCCGCAAGGGCGAGTACCTCGACCTGTTCAGCAACCTCCAGCAGCAGGGCTACTCGCGGGCGCGCATCGACGGGCAGGTGTACCAGCTCACCGACCCGCCGAAGCTGAAGAAGCAGGAGAAGCACCACATCGGCGTCGTGGTCGACCGGCTGACCGTCAAGTCCTCGGCGAAGCAGCGGCTGACCGACTCGGTCGAGACCGCGCTGCGCCTCGCGGACGGCCTGGTCGAGCTGGAGTTCGTCGACCTGCCGGAGGGCGACCCGCACCGCATCCGCGGGTTCTCCGAGAACCTCGCCTGCCCGAACGGCCACCCGCTGGCCATCGAGGACCTCGAGCCGCGCTCGTTCTCGTTCAACTCGCCCTACGGCGCGTGCCCCGAATGCACCGGCATCGGCATCCGCAAGGAGGTCGACCCGGAACTGGTGGTGCCCGACGACGAGCTGTCGCTCGCCGAGGGCGCGATCGCGCCGTGGTCGGGCGGGCAGAGCGCCGAGTACTTCCAGCGGCTGCTGGAGTCGCTGTCGGAGACCATCGGCTTCCGCATGGACACGCCGTGGCGCAAGCTGCCCGCGAAGGCGCAGAAGGCGGTCCTGCACGGCGTCGACGAGCAGGTCCACGTCCGCTACCGCAACCGCTACGGCCGCCAGCGCAGCTACTACGCGAGCTTCGAGGGCGTCATCCCGTTCCTGGAGCGGCGGCTGGACCAGACCGAGTCCGAGTACATGCGCGAGCGGTACGAGGGCTACATGCGCGAGGTGCCGTGCCCGGCGTGCCAGGGCAGCAGGCTCAAGCCGGAGATCCTCGCGGTCACCCTGGAGCACGCCGAGCGCGGCGAACGGTCCATCGCCGAGGTGTGCGCGCTGTCCATCGAGGAGGCCTCGGAGTTCCTCGACGGCCTCAAGCTGGGGCAGCGCGAGGCGATGATCGCCGGCGCGGTGCTGAAGGAGATCCAGGCGCGGCTGCGCTTCCTGCTCGACGTCGGCCTCAACTACCTGTCGCTGGACCGCGCGTCGGCCACGCTGTCCGGTGGTGAGGCCCAGCGCATCCGGCTGGCCACGCAGATCGGGTCCGGCCTGGTGGGCGTGCTGTACGTGCTGGACGAGCCGTCGATCGGCCTGCACCAGCGCGACAACCGCCGCCTGATCGACACGCTGACGAGGCTGCGCGACCTGGGCAACACGCTGATCGTCGTCGAGCACGACGAGGACACGATCCGCGCCAGCGACTGGGTCGTCGACATCGGCCCCGGCGCGGGCGAGCACGGCGGGCACATCGTCCACAGCGGACCGTTCGCGAAGCTGCTGAAGAACAAGAAGTCGCTGACCGGCCAGTACCTGTCCGGGCAGGAGGTCATCCCGGTGCCGGCGATCCGGCGGCCGGCGAACAAGAAGCGTCAGCTGACCGTGGTGGGCGCGCGGGAGCACAACCTGCGCGGCGTGGACGTGTCGTTCCCGCTGGGCTGCCTGGTGTCGGTCACCGGCGTGTCCGGGTCGGGCAAGTCGACGCTGGTCAACGACATCCTCGCGACGGTGCTGGCGAACAAGCTCAACGGCGCCCGCCAGGTGCCGGGACGGCACACCCGCGTGCGCGGACTGGACCACGTGGACAAGCTGGTGCGCGTCGACCAGTCGCCGATCGGCCGCACGCCGCGGTCCAACCCGGCGACGTACACGGGTGTGTGGGACCACGTGCGCAAGCTGTTCGCGGCCACCACCGAGGCGAAGGTGCGCGGCTACCAGCCGGGCCGGTTCTCGTTCAACGTCAAGGGCGGCCGCTGCGAGGCGTGCGCGGGCGACGGCACGATCAAGATCGAGATGAACTTCCTGCCCGACGTGTACGTGCCGTGCGAGGTCTGCAAGGGCGCCCGGTACAACCGCGAGACGCTCGAGGTGCACTACAAGGGCAAGACGGTCTCCGACGTCCTCGACATGCCGATCGAGGAGGCCGCCGAGTTCTTCGAGCCGATCAAGGCGATCCACCGGCACCTGCAGACGCTGGTCGACGTGGGCCTCGGCTACGTCCGGCTGGGCCAGCCCGCGCCGACGCTGTCCGGTGGCGAGGCGCAGCGCGTGAAGCTCGCCTCCGAGCTGCAGAAGCGCTCGACCGGCAAGACGGTGTACATCCTCGACGAGCCGACCACCGGCCTGCACTTCGAGGACATCCGCAAGCTGCTCGGCGTCATCAACGGCTTGGTGGACAAGGGCAACAGCGTGATCGTGATCGAGCACAACCTCGACGTGATCAAGACTTCCGACTGGGTCATCGACCTGGGTCCGGAAGGCGGCTCCGGCGGAGGCACCGTCGTCGCCGAGGGCACGCCCGAGCACGTGGCCACGGTCGAGGGCAGCTACACGGGCAAGTTCCTGCAGGAACTGCTGAACTGACCGTGACGAGCCGCGCGGCCGGCGAGCCGCGCGGCGCGTTCCCGGTCGCCTCCGGACCGTGCGGGTGCGGGTGGCACCGGCCTCGCGGCGGGGTGGTGACCGTCGCGGAGGCGACGACCCGCTCGGAGGCTCGCCAGGCACCTCGCCCACACCGCGTGGGACTGCGGCGGGGCGGGCGGGCCGCCGCGGCTCGGAGCTGCCGAAAGTTCGGGCGTGCGTCGGCGGAGCAGGGTTTGGTGGCGCTGGCGGAGCAGGCCCTTGGGTGTGCGCCGGCGGAGCAGGCCCTTGGGTGTGCGCCGGCGGAGCAGGGTTTGGTGGCGCTGGGGGAGCAGGCCCTTGGGTGTGCGCTGGCGGAGCAGGCCCTTGGGCGTCCGCTGGCTGAGCAGGGGCTCGGGCGTGCCCCGGTGGAGCAGGCCCTTGGGCGTGCGCCGGCGAAGCAGGCCGCCGCGGCCGCGGCACTGCGCGGCGCGCTCGGCGGGCAGCGGCTCGGCGAGTGCGGCGACCCGGCTCGGCGTCGCGCCCCGGGCGTCCGCCGGTTGGCGCTCCCGAGACCCGTCGGGTGCGCGCGCCGACCGAGCGTGTCGGACCGGTGAACCGCGAAGCGCGCCCTCTCGTGTCATGGGGTGACCCGGTCGCCGTGCACCGGGCTCGCACCGCGGGAGGTGCCCGATGACCCGCCTGCTCATCGCCGTGATCGTGGCGGCGTTCGTGTCCGCGTGCGGCCCGGCCGCGCCGGAGCGCGCGCCCGCCGACCTGCGCGTTGCCGTCATCAGCGGGCTCGGGGACGTCGTGGCCGACAGCCAGGGCCGCACGCTCTACCGCTTCGACCTGGACAGCGCGTCACCACCGGCGACCAACTGCGCCGGCGCCTGCGCGACCCTGTGGCCGCCGGCAGCGGCCGGCGCCGCCCCGCCCACCACCGACGGCATCGACGGCGGGCTCGCCGGGGTTTTCGTCCGCCCGGACGGGGTCCGGCAGCTCACGCTCGGCGGCTGGCCGCTGTACCGCTACGTCAACGACACCGCACCCGGCCAGGTCAACGGCCAGGGCGTCGACGGCACCTGGTTCGTGATCGCCCCGTCCGGGGTGAAGGTGACCGGCACCCCCGCCGACGGCGGGTCCGGGTATTGATCTCGGCGGATACTCGGTGCCATGCGGATCAACGCCTACCACTTCCGGGACACCTGGCTGCTCTCCGCGCCCGTGCGCAGCGTGTTCGACGCGGTCACCGACGTCGCCGGGTATCCGCTCTGGTGGCCGGACGTGCGTGAGGTCACGCGCGTCGACGACGACACCGCCCAGCTCGTCTGCCGCGCCGCGCTGCCGTACGTGTTGGTCGTCCGCATGCGCCGCGCCGAGCAGGATCCGGACCGCGGCCGCCTGCGCGTCCACCTGACCGGCGACCTCGAAGGCTCACTCGCGGCGGTCGTCCTCGGCAGGCCGGGCGGCACCCGGCTGGAGATCACCCAGCGGGTCCTCGCCACGAAACCGCTGCTGCGCACCTTCTCCCCGCTGGCACGGCCGGTGTTCCGCGCCAACCACGCCCTGATGATGCGGCGTGGCAGGCGCGGACTCCAGCACCACCTCAGCGCAGCGGGTGCGCGTTGAAGAACCGCAGGATCACCTGCGTCGCGTCGATCACCGACGGGACGTCCGAATCCGGGTTGGGCGCCGTGCTCGGCCAGTCGTGGCCGAGGCCCTCGACCCGGTAGTGCACGACGTCCGCGGCACAGGACCGCCACCGCTCGACCCGCACCCCGTCGCCGAGATCACGCACCACGGGCTCCGCGGCGCACCCGTCGCGCGACGCCCAGCCCGCGAGCCAGTCCGGAATGGACGGCAGCCCGCGCGCCGGATCGCCGGCGTAGGGGATGGTCGCGTCCGCGGTGCCGTGGAAGTCCAGCACCGGCGCCGGCCGCGACGGGTGGCACTCGCCGCCCTGCGGGTAGAACGCCCCGGACACCGGCGCGAACGCGGCGATCCGCCCGCTCAGCCGGCAGGCCAGCACCCCGGTGAACCCGCCGCCGTTGGACTTGCCCGCCGCGAACACGCGCCGCGGGTCGACGCACAGCTCGCGCTGCAGCTGGTTCAGCAGGTCGCTGGTGAACAGCACGTCGTCCGCGGCGGCCGAGTACGGCGCACCCGTCCACGCGCTCTCCCCGTCGGTCCCGACAAGGCCCTGCGGGTAGACCGCGATCACCGACCGGCCGGAGAAGCCGGACAGCTCCTCCTGGTACTCGGCGGTGCGCCGGTGCCCGTGGAAGGACAGGACCAGCGGATCCGGCCGGTCGGGCCGGTAGTCCGCCGGAACGTGCAGCAGGTAGCTGCGCGTGAGCCCGCCCGAGGTGACGGTGCGGGTCACGCTCTGTCCCGCCGGCACGGGTGCGGGGTGGCCGCAGCCGGCGGACGGCACGGGGAAATCGACGATCCCCGACGCGGTGGCGGCCGGAGCGGCCAGGAGGGTGCCGGTGATCGCGGCCACCACCGCGATCACCAGCCGCGGGGCGCGCATCAGACGCCGGCCTTCACGGGCTCCCGCTCCGGCTCGGCCGCCGGGTGGTCGTCCACCAGCGTGGTCTCGTTGAACGGGTCCTGCCCGGACAGCACCCGCTGGGCCCGCGACCGGTCGAACTCCTTGGTCCAGGACCCGATGACGACCGTCGCCACGGCGTTGCCCGCGAAGTTGGTCACCGCGCGCGCCTCGGACATGAACCGGTCGATGCCGAGGATGAACCCGACGCCCCCGACCAGGTCCGGCCGGTGCGACTGCAACCCGCCTGCCAGGGTCGCCAGGCCCGCACCGCTCACGCCTGCCGCGCCCTTCGACGCGATGATCATGAACACCAGCAGGGAGATCTGCTCGGCGACGGACAGCGGGCTGCCCTGCGCGGTGGCGATGAACAACGTCGCCATCGTCAGGTAGATCGCGGTGCCGTCCAGGTTGAACGAGTACCCGGTCGGCACCGTGATGCCGACGACCGGCTTCGACACGCCCAGGTGTTCCATCTTCGCGATCAGCCGCGGCAGCGCCGACTCCGACGACGACGTCGACACGATCAGGATGAACTCGCGGGTGAGGTACCGCAGCAGGCTGAAGATGTTGATCCGCGCGCCGAGCCAGAGAATCGCGCCGAGCACGATCGTCACGAACAACGCGCACGTGACGTAGAACCCGATCATCACCACCGCGAGGCTCTTCAGCGCGTTCCACCCGGTCGCGCCCACCACCGCGGCGATCGCGCCGAACGCGCCCACCGGCGCCGCCCACATGATCATCGACAGGATGCGGAACACGAGCTTCTGGATGTGCTCGATGCCGCGCAGGATCGGCTTGCCCGCCTCACCCATCTTCTGCAGCGCGAAGCCGGCGAGCAGCGCGACCAGCAGCGTCTGCAGCACCGAACCCTCGGTGAACGACGACACCAGCGAGGTCGGGATGATGCCGAGCACGAAGTCGGTGGTGCCCTCGCTGCCCTTGCTGGCCTGTTCCTGCGCCTTCGCGATCGACGACGGGTCCAGGTGCAGGCCGCTGCCCGGGTGCAGCAGGTTGCCCACGATCAGGCCGATGGCCAGTGCGAACGTGGACATCACCAGGAAGTAGCCGATGGCCATCAGGCCGACCTTGCCGATCTTCGCGGCCTTGGCGACCGACCCGATGCCGAGCACGATCGTGCAGAAGATGATGGGGGAGATCATCATCTTGATCAGGTTCACGAACCCGGTGCCGAGCCAGGCCAGGCTCTTGCCGAAGTCGGGGAACAGGATCCCGACCGCGACACCGAGGACGACCGCGGCGATGACCGCGAGGTAGAGGTAGTGCATCCGGTCGCGGCGCGGCTTCGCGCCGGCCGGTGGTGCCGTAGGCAACGTTGCCTCCTGTGGGGACGTGACGCGCCCAGTCCGGCGCAGCTCGCGTGGAACTATCGGCCACGGCTATGACCGCGGTCACCGTTGTGTTCATAGAGTTCACAAACCCAACCACACAGGCGCTGACCTGGGCCAGACACCCGTTGAAGATCAACGGGTACAGAATGGGTATAGATCACAACAGCTCATCCATGGTCCTGGCCCCGGTGGTCATCTTCGATCGTGAGTGCTGCTTCCATCACATCTCGGGTACGGTCGTCCTGCCCTGGCCACTCGTGCACGTACGTGTTCAGTGTGATGGTCGGGTTCGCGTGCCCCAGCGCCATCTGCACCACCTTCACAGACTTCCCAGCGTGGATAAGGCTGGTGGCGAAGTAGTGCCGCAGCCCATGCAACCCGAAGTCCGCCGGCAACCCCGCCCCGGACACGGCAGCCTTCCACGGCTTCTGCCACGTCGACCCATCCGTCACCGGCTGCCCCGTCGGTGAAGTGAACAGCAACCTAGCTTCTCGCCGCTGGATCTTCCGGGGATTACGCGCGTCTGTCAGCTCAAGCGGGTGGGGCGGGAACTCCTGGATGTGGCGAGCTAGCTCGTCCAACACCAGCTGCGGCACCTCAACCGTGCGCAGACTTGTCTTCGTCTTCACCTTCGCGATGTGCATGCCGTGGGTCTTCGTTCGGATCAACTGCTGCTCCACCCGCACCACGCGTCTCAGAAAGTCCACGTGCCCGACCTCAAGGCCGCGCAGCTCGGATGGACGTAACCCGGTGCCAGCCGCCAGCAAGGGGAGGGGTCGCCAGCGCGGCTGAATCTTCTTCGCCAGCAGGTGCACTTCCTTCGCTGTGGGGATGTATCTGCTAGCGGGGTCGATCTCACCCACCCCCGCACCCTTGAAGGGGTTCCGGCCGATGCACTCGCCCACGGCGGACTCGAACATCGACCTGACCGTGGTGAGCTCGATCAGCAAGGTCGACGGCGCGAGCTCCTCGAGCATGTCCTTCACCCACTTCTTGGCGTGGGTAGAGCGCACTTTGTTCATCTGCATGTCCCCGAGATGCGGGTACAGATGCATCCTGAACGCCCCTTCAACCCGGGCTGCGGTGCGCTCCCGGTGGACCTGGGTTTTCCGCCATTGCTCGGCGTACTCCCGCACGGTGACTTCGCCGGCGCGGAGGTCGAGGTATTGGCCGCGGGAGATGTCTGCTCGAACGTTGGCGTCGAACAGGTCGGCGTCCTGCTTCTTGTCGAAGCTGCGCGTCAGGGGTTGTCCGGTGTTGGGGTCGGTGTAGCGGACCCTCCAGCGCTGCCCGCGGCCGTGGCGGGCGAGCTTCACTGGTTTCTTGTCCGGCCCGCGTCTCTTCTTCGAGTACCAGAGGTCGTCGACCGCCATGGCCCTGTCTCCTTTTTCGATCTCTCAGCGGGAGGCTGTGCGCTTGAAAGGAATCACCACCCGGACGGGGTCCTCCTGCCGGGGGCTGGGGGTGAGGATCCGTTCCTCGTGGAGCTCGTTGATCTGCTCTTGGAGGTCGGAGAGTTGGTCAGCGTCGGCTGCTCGTAGCCAGGTGAACCAGAACAACCCGGTGATGATGGTGCTCGCCATGACGACCAGCACCAGGACTTCGCGGGAGGTGCTCACGGTTCCGGCGAGCAGGTAGTTAGTGGCCAGCGTGGTGGCCGTGACGATTACGGCGCAGGAAAGCTCCCTCGCGTGCATCGGCTACATCCAGTCATCGTTCAGTGGCCCCCCGTGGGCCTGATCATCTGATTCATCGTTCAGAACTGGTGCTCGTTTACCGGCATTCGCGAACCGTTAAGTTTTCAACGAAGCGCTCACCCGGTCGCACTAGTAACTCCCCCATGTGAGGGAAGGCGAAGGGCCCACTCGTGGAGGCCATCCGGTCCCAGGGTCTCGGCCAGGACGCGTAGCTGCGTCGCAGTGAAAGTCTGCTCGGCCTGCGCCGGCGTGTCCGGCACAGGCGTCGCGGTGGTGGTGTCGATTGGCGGGAACTCGTCAACCTCGCCGCGGAGGACGGCCTCGCAGATCCCGATGGGCAACCTCAGCGCGATCTCAAGCCGGGTGTAGGTGGTGTTCGAGGCGACTCGGTCGCCCAACTCGATGGCGGCGATCGTCCGTTCGGCGGGCCGGTTGTCTGTCAGCTCTGCCAGGGCTCTTGCAGACTTGATCCGCAGCTGAGCCCTGCGGCCCTTGATGAGTGCCCCAAGTCGCTTGCGTCGCTCGACGTTCGTCTCCACGTGCCTAAGGTGCCGCATCGGTCGTGACCTGGGCAAACAGGTGGAGTCGGTCCGGTTGGGTGGTCGCCCGAGTACGTGCATGTCAAAACTGTAACCCCTGCCATGTCAGATCTGCAATCACTGTTACGCGACCGAGACAACGACAGGTTTGACAGAAATTGCAGAGACGACATAGAGTGACGACATGCAAGACGGGCCCCCGACAAAACCCCCAACCGGGTCACCCCCCACGAGGCCTGCCCCCGCTCAACCACCACCGAAGAAGCCCCCGATCAGGAGTTGATGGATGACCAGGACCAATCGCCAGTCACCCGTCTACCTGCGCGCCTACCGCATCCGCAGCCGCAAGCAGAAGACCCTTCCTATCCCGGTCGGTGTGCTCGCCAAAGCGATCGCGAACGAGGACGCCGCGAAGGCGTTCATGTCATCCCCCATCAGTGACCACCTCGGAGACGACATCGTCGCCGCGGTCAAGGAAGCCGGCGAGACCGATGACTGACGACGACCTCCTCACCACCACGGAGCTCGCCCAGATGCTGCGGGTGTCGGTCAACACGATCTACGCCTGGAACAAGCGAGGCACCGGTCCGAAGCGCGTGAGGGTCGGGAAGTACTGCCGGTATCCGCGCAAGTACGTGGAGATCTGGAAGAGATCCCGCACCACCCAGTAGACGGCCACTCCCCAGGCCTCTGGCCTCCCTAACCAGGCCTGGGGAGTGGCGATCCAAGAAGACGCCCCGGCGCTGCGAACACCGGGGCCAGCCAACGGAACCACACCACTCGAAGGAGTTCCGATGACCAAGGTGATTGTCCCAGACAACCCCGACAGGCCGCCACCCCGCCACGGAGAAGATCGGCACCTCACCAAGCCGACCATCCCGTTCTCGGTGCTGTGGCGCAGGGAACGCGGGGATGCCCCGATCCAGCCCATGACGCACCGGCGGTGGCGGGTCGGGTTCCCCGCGGTGCGCACCCCACAGGGATTGCGGGAGTACATCGACCCGCGCACCGACGACAACCTCGCGCCGGCCGATCCGGGGGAGGTGTCGGTGTCCTCGAACCCTTTCGCCCCAAGCCCCACCGACCCGCCCTACTCGGTAGGGGTGGTGTATCAGCTGCCCGCGGCGTTGGTGGCGGCCGTGTTGTCCATGGTCGCCTGGCTGGGGGTGGCGGCGTGACACACGAACAGTGGACCGCGCTCGGCGACAAGGTGTCGCAAGGCCTGGACGCGTTCATCACCGCGTTCGCGATCTGCGCCGGTGTGTTCTTCCCCGTCGCGGCGTGGTTGATCGGGTGGGCGTTCGCCGACGACAAGTGGCCGGATCAGCACCCTGCTCTGGCTGTGTTCTTCGGGCTGGGTTTGGCCCTCCTCACCGTCGGGCTGGAGATCGGGATCTCCGTCCTCGCAGAAGCAACTGAGATCAAAAGGTAGGGGCCGTCATGGGCATCTTGAAGAAGGCAGATCAGGCCGCGCAGCGCCGTATCGACCGGGCGCTGGGGAACTCGAAGCCGCAGGACGAGGTCGCCAAGCAGCGCGAGAAGCGCCAGCAGAAAGGCGGCCAGAAGTGAATTCAGTGTCGATCCGGCAGCCCATCAACGCGGTGTGCTTCCAAGCTGACGGTGTCGTCCACCAGATCGGGATGGCCTGGCGCTACTCCACTCGGGACCCGTACGCCGTCATCCTCGAGTTCCGGTACAGCGACAAGACGTGCGTGGAGTACCACTTCGCCCGCGAACTCCTGCGAGACGGCGCGAACTCCGACTGCTGGAAGGGCGAGGGCGACATCCTGGTCCGCCGATCCGGCAACCACGTCGAGGTTGTGCTCAAGAACCCCGAAGGGGAGCCGCCGTTGGTGTTGGCGTTCGACCGGGCCGAGATCAAGGTGGCGCTGGTGAAGATGGGGCTGATGGCCCCATTCGGGTGCGAGCGCGGCTACTACGACCTGGATCAGGAGATCGCGACCTACCTGGGGGTGGCGTCGTGACCGCCCAGGATGTGGCTCAGGTCGTGGCCGAACTCCTCGCTGAGCCTGTGCCTGCGCCGTCGATGGTGTCGATGTACCCGCCGCCGATGTGGCCGGCGCACGTGGAGATGCAGGCCACCACCCCCCGGGATGTGGCTGCGTGGGCCCGACAGCATCACACCAACCTGGTGGTGCACCAGGGAGATGTGTGCACGTGGGTGGACGCGAACTTCACCACCCACTCGGTGCCGGTGAGGATCCGTGCGCGGGCCCGCTACGCCGACGTGTTCCAGAAGCTGTCCGCGCGGGGGATCACGTTCGACGGTGACGCCGTCGAGGTGAACCCCGAGGTGTTCGGGTGGGGGTGTGACTCGTGCCCGAACAAGACGAAGTGCGTCGTCGAGGGGTGCCAGCGTTGATCCTGCACTCGCTGCCGCGGTTCTGCATCTGCAAGGGCAAGCGGCTGATGAAGGTCCGGCTGATCGGTCAGCACACCTGGTTCACCGTCCCCTGTCCCCACTGTGCCCACTCGTTACCCCTGCTGGAGTTGGTGGCCCCCCGATGACCATCGAATTCGTTCCCGCAACCCGGGCGTCGTCGAAAGCGCGGATCGCGCTGGCTGGCCCGTCTGGGTCCGGGAAGACGTTCACCTCCCTCGCGTTGGGAACCGCGTTGTCGGACAACGTCGCAGTCATCGACACGGAACGCGGGCGCGCGTCGCTGTACGTCGGGGTGAACGGTTGGCAGTTCTCGCGGCTCAACCCACAGTCGTTCTCACCCAAGTCCCTCACCGATGCGCTCGCCGTTGCGGCCAGCCAGGGATTCGGGTGCATCGTCGTCGACTCCCTCTCGCATTACTGGATGGGTGTCGACGGCATGTTGGAACAGGCCGATCGACGCGCGAAGGGCGGCAACAGCTTCTCTGGCTGGAAGGAAGTCCGTCCGGACGAACGTCGCATGCTCGATGCTCTCGCCTCCTACCCGGGGCACGTCATTGTCACTCTGCGGGTGAAAACCGAGTACGTGGTGGAGACCGACGAACGCGGCAAGAAGGTCCCGCGCAAGGTCGGGATGCGACCGGAGCAGCGGGAAGGCATCGAGTACGAGTTCGACGTCGTCGGGGACCTTGACCTCGACAACGTGCTCACCGTGTCGAAGTCCCGCATCCCAGCTTTGTCTCGCGCCGTGATCCCCCAGCCGGGCCCCGAGCTCGCAGACACCATTCGCGAGTGGCTGGAACAGGGCGAGGACGCCCCAGACGCCATGACCTATCGGGAACGGGCCCTGCAACTGTCCACCTACGAGGAATTGCTCGCGCTGTGGACGGAGGTGGAAAAGGCAGGTCTGCTCGGCGCGCCGATCCTGGACAACGCCGACAAACCCACCGTGTTGGGCGACTTCATCAAGTACCTGGGCATCCAGGCCAAGACCAAAGCAGGTGCACAGTGAAGCGCCGCAAGGTCCTGATGGACGAGCTCACCGCCATGACCGCCCGCTACTTGCAGGCGGAGGACAGGATCGACGCGCTGCTCATCGAGCTGGGTCGAGCGTTGGAAGCGGAGCGTCGCACGAAGGGCGTGTTCCGGCTGATGCTCGAACCCGCCCGGGAGGGCAGCTGCGAGAAGGTGCGGCTGTGGAACCGGAGCGAGGCGGAGCGGTTCGCGCGTCTGGTGGAGCGTGAAGCGAAGACCGGTGAGGGCGCGTTAGAGCCGTACCGGTGCCCGATCTGTCCACGCCAGCCGATCGACTTCGCCCACTTCTGGCACATCCGCCACGCGGATCCGACGAAGCGTGGTAAGGGCGCGAAGCAGTACGCGAAGCGGCGCGGGTTGAAGCAGGGGTTCTCGCCGGCGGATCTGGCGCGGCTGGTCTCCAGGTTGGAGGCGAGGTGAACGAGCAGCCGACGATCCTGTTGACGATCTCCCGTACCTGGTCGCAGTGGTCGACGGTGCGGGACGTGTTCGCCAAGGTCCTCGAAACCTACCCAGACGCGGTGTTGATGCACGGCAACGCGATCAAAGGTGACCAGCAAGCCGCCGGTATCTGGCGCGCTCTCGGCGGGAGAGACATGCCGGTCGACGCGGACTGGGACCACTGCGACCCCGAACACGACGTGGCGTGCCGCAAGGCGCACCGGAAGCGGCGCAGCGACGGCACCAAGTACTGCCCCACCGCCGGGCTGCGGCGCAACAGCGACATGGTCGAAGCCGGTGTGGGCCTGTGCCTGTCGTTCATCCGCAGCCGTTCCCGCGGCGCGTCGGACTGCACCCGCAAAGCCGAAGAAGCCGGAATCCCCACCGTCCGATACACCCAAACCACAGAGGACCCGTCATGAACCTGGAGCGTTACCGCACCTACCGGCTCGCCGCGATCCTCGGCGCGTTCTCCGTCACTGTCGACAGCTGGCACCGCCTGTTCACTGAGGAAGCCAGCGCGCTCGCGTGGGTCGCCTCGATCGGACTCACGGTCGTCAGCCTGTACCTCGTGCACTGCGCCATCGCCGACCGTGTCGACCGCCGCCGCGACAAGCAGCGGTGCGAGAGCCGGTTCTTGACGGACGACATCGACTTCCACGGCACCGGTGAGGGTCGGCGGATCGACGTCCGCTGCGACCTCCCGACCGACCACGAGGGTGACCACCAGAGCGGCAAGTACAGCTGGGCCATGTACGGGTTCTCGGAGAGGTTCGAGGAGTGAAGCGCGGGAAGCCGCTGGCGCGGAAGACCCCGTTGCGCACGAACGCGCCGCTGAAGTCGAAGCGGATCGCGATTGGCAAGACCAGCGTCGCCCACAAGCCGATGAAGCCGTACCGTCCGCCGGCGAAGTCCGAAGCCGAGATTGACGCCCGCGCGAAGGTCGCCGCCCGCAGCGGAGGCATGTGCGAAGCGGCCATTCCCGGCGCGTGCCAGGGGCAGGGCCGCGAGTTCCAGCACCGCCAGGCCAAGGGCCAGCAGGGCGCATGGAGCGCGAGCAACGGGCTGTGGGTGTGCGGCCACGGCAATACCGACGGCTGCCACGGCTACATCCACCGGCACCCCATCGAGGCGCACCTCAACGGCTGGTCCGTGCAGTCCTGGGGCGATCCACTTATCCGACCCGTCCTGCGCCGCGGCGTCCGGGTGCTCCTCGACGACGAAGGCGGCTTCCAGCCAGCTAGGGCCGGGACTGGCTAGGCGAGACATGGATGGGGCGCCCGGATGGTCGCACTGGTGGTTCGACTCCACCAGCGGGCACGCGCGGCTTGGTGGGCAAGGCATGGCCTGGCTGTGCGAGGCCCGGCGCGGCAGGGACGGGATGGGAGAACGGCATGCACTCAGGTTCGAGCCCTGAGCTCCCACGCGTGGCACGGCGCGGCACGCCTGGGCTTGGCCCGGCGAGGCGCGGTCCGGCTAGGCGCGGCACGGCGAGGAAAGGTGGCTCCGATGGTCGTACAGCGGGTTCGACTCCCGTTGGGAGCACGCGTGGCCATGCAAGGCCAGGCATGGCTGGGATTGGCATGGTCCGGCATGGCGAGGAAGGCGGGCGGATGGCATACACCGGTGGGTTCGAGGCCTCGACGCCCACACGAGCCACCGCTTGGCGTGGCTGGGCCCGGCAACGCAGGCCGCGGCATGGCAAGGGAATGGCGGGAGAGCGGCACACACCACGGTTCGAGTCCGTGGCTCCCACGCAGGGCCAGGCAAGACGGGGCAAGGCACGGCCAGGCCACGCACGGTGAGGCAAGGCCCGGCAGGGAAGGAGCGGGAACGGCATACATCGGGGTTCAAGTCCCCGACCCGCACGCGAGCCCAGGCAAGGCAGGGCGGGGCCACGCGAGGCGAGGCATGGCAAGGAAGGCGGGCGGAGTGGACCACTCCGGGGTTCGAGTCCCCGGCCTCCACGCAGGACATGGCGGGGCCAGGCTGGCCGCGGCGAGGCTCTGCGCGGCAAGGAAAGGGGAGAACGGCATACATCGAGGTTCGAGTCCTCGACTCCCACAAAGGTCAGCGCGCCACGTCACCCGCAATGGCGGGACAGGGACTCCAGCGCAGCACCTGAGAGAGGAGACACCCCATGAGGATCGAGATGGTCGGCACCGCACCACTGCTGATGCACAACGTGCGGCTGGCCGACGACCAGGACCCCTACGTGCGTGAGATCAAGAAGCTCACCGCGAAGAAGACAAAGAAGACTGAGGAGGACAAGCTCGAGATCGACCGTTTGTCGTTCGCCGGCGGCCTGTACTACGACGAGGAACTCGGCCCGTACCTCCCAGCGGAGAACATTTTCCGCTGCCTCATGGAGGCCGGAAGCCTCACCCGCTCCGGGAAAAAGATCGAACGCGGAGTCATTTTCGAAAGCACCCGCGCCCGCCTGGAGTACGACGGCCCCCGGGACATCGAAAAGCTGTGGGGCGACAACGGTGACTCCCCGTTCGTCGACCGCCGCATGGTCGCCGTGCAGCGGCAGCGCATCCCGCGCGTCCGCCCTATCTTCCCCGACTGGTCCGCCTCGATCGGCGTCGACATCGACCCGCAAGTCATCGACCCCGAGGAGTTCCAGGACATCGTGGAGAAGGCCGGGAAGCTCATCGGCATCGGCGACTACCGCCGCTTCTACGGCAAGTTCATCGGTGCTGTCACCGATTGACCAGCGGAGAACCAGTGACCAAGCCATTCCAGCCCGCGAACGGGGACCGCGCCCGATGGCGCTACGCCTACGACCTCGTCGTGGAGCGTAACCCCGGTGACGACATCACCGTGGACGAGCTGAAAGAGCTCCTCGACATCGACACAGACACGGCGTGGGCCGTCATGCGCGAAGCCAAGAAACACCTCGAAGAGGACAGGCAACAGACTGTTCGCACGGTCTCGCGTTTCGGCTGGATCGTCATCGACGCCCGAGGAAACCTCGACGAGATTGAACGGCGTCGACGGAAGGCGTACCGCGCCACCGACCGAGCCGCCAGGCTCATCGTCGCCACGCCCCGGGACCAGCTCTCCCAGATCGAACGTTCTCGTCTCGACTTCGAAACGAAGAACATCCTCGCCGCCCGAGGTCTCTACTCGCGCAAGACGAGGTCGCTCTCCGAGCTCGAGAAAGAGTCCAAGCGCCAGCAGAACCCCCAGCTTCCGTTCAAGAAGTCGTCATGACCCGCCACCTCGTCATCTGCCAGGACTGCGACTCGCCCGAGTACGAGTTCCCCACAGAGAACGACCGGATCTCGTGGGAGCACCTGCACTACGACCAGACCGGGCACGAACGGTTCTTCGAACGAGACATCCCCACCGACATGCCCCCGCCGGTGCGGGTGAACGGCCGGATGCGGCTGTTCGTGTCCCGCTACGACGGCCGCTGCCTCCGCTGCGGCGAACCCTACAAGGCCGGGCAGGAGATCGAACGTCTCGTGCCGACAGGGTTCGCCGGCCCCTGCTGCGCCACCCCCGCCCCGACTGCTGACCTGACCGGAGGTGTCCGTGACTGAGCTGTCCCTGTTCGAAGGTGCCGGTGAGGGACTGGACCCCGAGCACTTCGGCATCGCCGACGACGGTCGCGCCTACGTCCAAGCACCCGCGTTCGCTCGAGCGATGGGTTACTCCCGCACCAGCGATGCGCTCAAGATGCTCGACGACGACGAGAAGGGTACGGCGATCTGCCGCACCCCCGGTGGCAACCAGCAGTTGTCCGTCATCTACGAGGACGGCATCTGGGAGCTGATCTTCCGATCCACACTTCCCTCAGCGAGGTCGCTCAAGACGCGAGTGAAGGCGATCCTGCGGGAGCTCCGGGAGACCGGGGTGGTGGATACCCGGCCGGCGGACAAGCAGCTGCCGCAGGACTACGAGACCGCCCTGGTGCACCTCCTCGAGCAGGTGCGGGCACGGAAGGCTCTCGAGGACAAGGTTCAGGCAGACGCCCCGAAGGTCGAGGCGTGGCAGGCGTTCATCGACCGTGACGGGTGGCTGCAAGTATCCGACGTTGCTCGAGCGATCGGGTGGGGCCGGAACAAGATGTTCGAGCGGCTGCGGGAGTTGGGTGTTCTCCTGCAGCGCCCGAAGAACGCTCCGTGCGCGGAGTGGGTGAAGAAGGGCTGGGCGTGTGCCCGCCCGAACGGGCACGTCAACCAGCGTGGCGAGGAAGAAACCACCACGCTGATCTCCCCCGAGGGAGCGGCCCGCATTGAACGACTTCTCAACCGAGACCTGGACGGTGTCGCATGACTGTTCACGAGCTTCGCCAGTCACCCGAGGGTGTCGTGGTGATCCACGACGTGCGGTTCTACGGCGGTAACGCCCTGCCGTGGCACGTGTTGTGGGTGCCGCCGCACTGCCGGTCCCACTGGCCCTCGCAGGCCTTGTCACAGCAGTCCGTGGCCACGTGGAGTGTGTTGACCGCGGGGACGCGGGTGACCGCGTGAACGGCCTCATCGCCCGCGTCCTTGACCAGGTCGCCGACCGAGTCGCCGGCACCGCCCTCACCGTGGCCACGGTTCTGCGCTGCTACGCCGATGCTTTCGCGTCCGCCCAACACCGGGTGGACGCCGTGACGAAGGAGACCCCGAAATGACCGAGATGCGTGCAGTGCTGGTGCACCCCGATGTGTGGCCCGACCTGGTGGAGTGGCTGCGGTTGAAGCCCATCGAACTGCTCCACCACCCCAGCGCCCCCTCACAGACCCAGCGGTACACGATGCTGCCGTTCCAGATGGTGCCGCTGACGGTGAAGCGGATGCGCACCCCCAAACCCAAAACACCCCTGGCCGCATCGCAAGTGTTGACCGACCGGGAGATGCAGGTCCTGTTGGGCATGTCCCGCGGCATGACGAACGGTGAGATCGGCCGGCAGATCTACATCTCCGAAGACACCGTGAAAACCCACGCCCGCCGCATGTTCCGGAAGTTGGGGGTGACGGACCGGGCCCACGCTGTGGCGAAGGGCTACGAGACCGGGCTGTTGAGCGCGGTCGAAGCGTAGGAGGACCGTTGATTCCGAGCATGTCGCTCCTGCATCAGGCCAACCGGCTCGTCGACCTGGCGATAGACGGCACGCTCGAGCAGGAGGAGATGGCGCTCCGGTATCAGGCTGGGGCGAACCCTGCCCGGCTGGTGGGGTTGGTGCTGGTGTTGGCGGACATGGTCGCCGCTGCTCGCCCCCCAGAACTCCCGTACGACGACCCGTCGTACCAGCTGTACCTCAAACGCGCCCACGCCGCGTACGCGCGTGGCGAGCGGATGGAGTGGGTGGTGACAGGGGAGCGGGAGTACCAGCGCAACCGCAAACGCAACAACCGGGCACGGGTGAGCTGATGGCAAGGATCCGATCGGTGCGCCCCGAGTTCTGGGACCACGAAGGCATCGGCGCGCTCCCGCGGGACGCTCGGCTGCTGTTCCTCGCCTCGTGGAACGTCACCGACGACGAGGGCCTGGTGCGGTGGACAGCGACGTTCCTGAACTCGCAAGCCTTCCGTTACGACGACCTACCCAACGACTACGTCGAGGAACTGATGGTCGCCATCGTCGCGGGCGGCCACGTGGTCCCGTACGAGGCCGGCGCGACACGACAGCGGTTGGGGTGGATTCCGGGGTTTAGGGACGCGCAGAAGCCGAACCGGCCCCAAACGTCGCGGCTTCCTCCGCCTCCGCTGTCCAACCCGGACGTGAGGGAGGCGTACGGGGAGCGGGACGACTGGTCGTGCGCCCGCTGCGGAGGGGACATCGCGCGCAACGATTTGGCGTTGTCGTTGATCCGTCGCGGTTCGGCGCACCCGAAGAACGTGCAGATCCTCCACACGGGATGCGGCGGTGAAGACGCAGGGAAAGACGACGTGAGCAGTTCACTGAACGATTCACGGAGTCACTCATTGGCGGAGGGGAGGGGAGAGGAGGGGAGAGTAGGGGAGGGGAGCAACCGACCGTCCGCACGTTGTCCACAACATGTGGACAACCCCAAACCCCCGAACTGTGGTGCCTGCAAAGAAGCCCGACTCGCCCTCCAAGCCTGGGAACGCGACACCGCCAACACCCTCCGAGCCTGCAGGCTCTGCAACATCGACGGCTACCGCCTCGTCCCCGGCCGCGGTCACATCATCGAACCCCCGATCCGCTGCAACCACCAACCCCTCTGGGAGGTGTCATGACCGAGGGAGCGACACACCAGTACATCCCCAACTGCGTCTGGACAAAACTCGTCGGCGACCGCGGCTGGGTCTACCAAGCCTCCAGGATGAGCCAGATCGTTGGCCTCACCAACGAGCAGCTCACGTTCCCCTGCGCCTTCGTTTACCGGGCAACTTCCCCGTTCGAGACGGAGTGAGGCCACCATGAGACGCACTCGCCGGGAGATCGCCGACATGGAATGGCGACAACTCCGAGACGACTCCCTCGCCGTGGACTGCCCCGAACCCCCGTACGGGTGCAGTGTCCCTGCGGGGGAGGTGTGCGTGAACGCCGACGGGAAACCGTTGGGTTGCTCGCCGGCGCACGCGATCCGTCTCCGCAGGGCTAGGGACGTTTCGGCAGGGTCGCCCCCGGGCGGCGGAGGTACCAGCGAATGAGCCGGTTGATGACCTTGGCCCTGTCGAGTCCTTGGGTCTTCGCTTGGGTTTGGAGGTCGTTCCAGTCTTCGTCGTCGATGCGGACTGACCTGTGTTGGGTCTTGGGTGCGTCTGGCATGTGTTGCTCCTCGCGTGGTGTACGTACATGGGTGAGAGTACCGGCTGTTGCGGTGTACGTACACCTGAGCTATGATGGTGTACGTACACCGACTTGGTCCTGACTGTCTGGGGAGACGCGATGAACGACACCACCAACCCGCCCACCGGGCAGGGCATGAACCACGACGACTGCCGCTACCTCGAACAAGCACTCCGGCAGATGCGGGACGACTACCTGGCCGACGCTGCTTTCTACCCGTCGTTGCGGCGTGAGGCCGAGGCGCGGGCCCGCACGATGCGGTCTGTGTTGTCGGAGCTTCACCGCTGGTCCAACGGGCAGTACGGCGAGCCTTACACCTACCCCGAGACGGAGAAGAAATGAGCGACCCCATCGGAACGATCCGCCGTGAAGACCACTACCACGGCGACGGCTACAGCATCTGGGCGCGAATCCATCATGCTGACTACCGGCGCAATGAGGAGTGGACCTGCGTGTGGTCCACGGCTGAGGGCAACGTCGGCGAGCGCCTGCGGGCGGCCGTGATCGAGGTCGCCGAGGTTCCGGTTGTGGGCGCGATCCCCGGTACTCCGGCGGCGAGCGCCAAGCCACCTGTGTTCAGTCCGTACCCAGACGAGGAGGCGCGGCTCCGCTGGGAGACGTTGCGGGCCGCTCGTGCGGTATCTGAAGAGCGCGAGGTCGGGTCCATCCCGGTTGTCGTCGGGAACCTGCTCGCGATGTACGAGGCCGACTGTTCCCTGTCTGTTTCTGTGACCGAGGAGAAGAGATGAGCACCGACTACGACCGCGAAGCGATCAAGTCCGCTGCGCGTGAGGCAGCGTACGAGATCGGCCAGGAGTGCCCCACCTGCAAGGGCGACGGGCGTGTCCCCGGAGGTGACAAGGTCATCCACTCGCGGAGTAGGAGCGGGTTCGGCGCGGACTGGAACCTGGACGGTGTCCTGGAGGCGATCGACGACGCCACTGAGATCCTGTGGGAGAAGTCCCTGTTCGGGCACGACTTGCGGCTGTTGGTGGGCGGCGAGGTCTACAGCTTCGAGGTGCCAGCTCCGGTCCGTGCTGCTCTTTCCGAGGAGGACCGATGAGCGCCAAGAGGAAGCTGTGGGCCACGCGTTACAGCGGGTTCAGCAACCCGATGAAGCGTCACGAGTCGAAGGCCGCCGTGTACCGCTACGTGCAGAACGAGGTGGCGAACTGGCTGTGCGGCGCTCTGCGGTCGAAGCGTCTCGCGGTGTACGTGGACAACCGGGAGGGTCTGGGTTGGCAGCTCTACGAGTGGGTCGACCTGGACGAGTTGGCCGTGTCTGAGTCCCGCGCTGCTTTGTCTGAGGAGACCCGATGAGCGACAAGACACCACCCCGGCCGAAGCCGGGCGACCGCGTGCGCCTCCGGCTGGTGCCCCAGCTCCACGGCACGGTCACTGCGGACGTCGATGCCCAGCGTGTCGCGGTGCGTTGGGACAACGACGGTTTCGTGTCGGCTGCTGGTGTGGGCAACGTCGAGGTGATCACTGAGGACCGGGGTGTGTGACGTGACCAGGCTGACCGACCTCCGCCGCGCGGGTGTCCGACACACGGAGGACCACCAGTGACCGAGACGCCGCTGTTCGTCTTCGCGCCGGCGTCTCCAGCCGACCGAGCGGAACTGGTCGAGCAGGCCGCGCACGCGATCGCCGAAGGCATGTGGCCGGACGTGGTGACCAGCTTCGACCGGCTCACCGACAGCGCGAAAATTCGCTACCGCGCCGCCGCCGAAGCTGCCGCGGACGTGTTCCTCGGCCCCACCGCCTGACCCTTTCGACCCCACCAGGGAGACCCCAAATGACCAAGGAAACCACCATGACCGAGCAGCACACGATCCTGCGTCGCTGGAAGAACCCGCGCTCAACGGGCGTCGTGCATCGCGCTGAGTGCTCGTGCGGCGAGTACTTCGGGGGCCCGGACGCGGCGGGCCGTGACCGCCAGGTCAACCAGCACCTGGCTCTGTACGTCCCGGAAGTGGGGCAGGTGTTCATGTGGAACGGGAACACCCGCTGCACCGTGACCAAGGTCGGCCGCAAGTACGCCTACCTCCGCTGCCAGGCCATCGACCGGCTCAGCGGCACGTGGGAGAAGAAGCAGCCCATGCCGCTCGCCCCGAGCTTCGTGCTCGTCGAGGAGGCGTGATGACCACCCACAACGAACACCGCGACCAGCTCGCCGCCCTCATCGACGACATCGGGGGCGAGGACCGCGGCCCGACCTGGATGGCGCTCAACGCAGCCGACCGGATCCTCGCTGCGGGCTGGCGGAAGCAGGGGGCCGCACACCCGGACGCAGCCGCTCATGAGGCGAGCCCGGGAGGTGCAGATCGAGAACGCCCGCGTCGCCGTCGCCGCCATGCTCCGCAAGCTGGCCGACCACGACTGCACGTGGACCGACACCGACCTCGAACGCCTCGCCGACGAGATCGACGCCAACACCACACACCAGGAGAACCCCCGATGATGGACTCCACAGGCCACGACGACAACGACCTTGCCGAGCGGCTCCTCGACGACGCCATGACAGCCATCGCCGAAGAGGACGACGTGATCTGGCCGGAAGCGGACGACCTGCACATCCTCGCGGGCGACATCGAGGAGGGGGCCAGTGGTGTCTGAGACCCCGCCGGCGACCCTGCTACGACAGGCCGCAGCCCGGATCCGCGAACTCGCCGCGGGAGCCCAGAACGGCCCGTGGACCTACAACGACCAGCTCGACCACATCCACACCGCGAACGACGCATTCGTCACCCACGTCGGCGCCTGCCACTGGGCCGACGCCCGCTGGATCGCTGCGATGGGGCCACAACTCGCCGAGAACTTCGCAGCTCTGATCGAGGTCACCGCCGAGCGCGTCGAGGACGGCTACACCACCAACGACTACCCCCACGCACTGGCGATCACCCGTCTCGTGCTCGCTCAGTCCGCCTCCACCGACAAGGACCACGATGGCTGACAACGTCGACATCTACCCCGTAGGACTGCTACACGACTGGAAGCACCGGAAGATCCGGCCTCTCCGTCGAGCACTGCGCTACCCGATCAGGCAGGCTCGCGCCGGGAACTGGCGCGCGGTCAGCAACTACTTCAATGGCTACCTCGCCGAGCACCAGACCGAGCATTGCAACGCGGGACACGGCTGGACCAAGCGCCGCGCCCACCGCGACCTCAACCGCCATTTGGCACGCAAGTCCGCCCCCACCGAGGAGAAACCTCGTGCGTGATCCCGCCTCGCTGAACGTCGAACTCACCATCGTCGGCATGGACCGGCACGAAGCCGCCGCCATCCTCAACGCGCTCCCCGCCGACCGCGACACCCACATCGCCGCCACACAACCCGCGCTCGGCGGACCTCGCTACAAGGCCACCATCCACGGGCTGTCCATCGCCCAGGCCCACGACGTGGCAGGTGCTCTCAAATCGCACACCGAGGCCGTGTGGAACAGCCGCTACGAGCCCGCGAAGTACCTGACCGCCCCCACCGAGGAGACCCCCAATGGCTGACGACAGCCCGCTGACTGGCGAAGTCCAGTTCCTCAACAGCCACGACCAGTGGACCGACGGCCAGATCGTCGACACCTGGACCGAAGAGTACGAGGAAGGCGTTCACGAACGCTGGTACGCGGTGATCGATCTGACCAACCCGGACGGTATCGAGCACGAGAAGCACGCCGACAGCGTGCGGAAGGGAGCCTGACCGTGCCCACCCCACAACCGCCCACACCACCCCAGCAGCCCATCACCCGCGTCGACCTGTTCCGCCGCATGCCCCAAGGCGGCACCACCTACCTCAAGGCGAAGCAGGATCCGCGCTGTCCAGCGTGCAACGTGGAGCACCTTCCCTACGAACCAGGTGACCTGTGCTGGCTCGGTCGGTACCAGCGTGAGGGCTCCGCCATCGTCGACACGGCCACACCGGAACAGGTCGACCTGATGCGGACGAGGGCTGAGCTGCGTGCCGAACGCGACGAACTGCGGGCGCAGGTGGAACGCCACAACACTGAACTCCGCCAGCAGATCGCCCGCGGTGTCGCAGCCGAGTTGGAACGGATCCGCCGCGAGATCCACGACGAAGGAGCCCTCGCCACCTACACCGCGATGGACGTCGAACTGCGGCTCGACGCGGCAGCAGCAGAGATCCGCGCAAGACTGTCTGGGGAGGACCGGTCGTGACCAGCAACCGGTTCCACCTCGGCGACCTCCTCACCATCGCAACCGGACAGCTGCTCTCCCCGCGAGGGCTCCCTGGCGTCCAGCAGTTCGTGGACCACGTCACCGGGCAATCCCACCTCACCCACCAGATCCCCCGCGCGATCGAGGAGACCCGGCCCTTCCTGCTGCAGCAACACCCCTGGCTCGCCGGCATCACCGTCCCCGCAGGACTCGACACTGAAGCCAACGTCACCGCGTGGCTGAAGGTCGCCGGCGAACGCTACGGCGAATGGCACGAGGTCGAACCGATGCCAGCCGTGACCAGCAAGCCCCCGTTGGGTGACATCGAGGCCACCCGGGCGTGGCTCGCCACCCGACCCGCCCAACCCGCCACCGTCGTCGTCGACACCCTCCCCGACAGCGTGTGGGTCGTGGCTGTGGAGTTCGCCGGTTCCCGCAACCCTGTCGCCGCGACCGGCACCCCCGAACGGGCCGAACTCGTCGCCACGGCCCTCGCCCACTACGAGACCACCCAGCCGGGGGTGTTGTTCGCGCACCTCGCCGCCACCACCGGGGCGGTGCCGACTGCGTGGCCGGACTTGAAGGAGCAGCAGTGACCGACACCAACCCGCCCGAGCTGTACTGGTCGAACACGCTGGGGTTGCTCAAGCGCAAGGACGACCTCTGGTGGGTCGCGACGGGTGGGTGGGAGTCGCTGCGACACCACCTCGGCACCGGCGCGGACAGCAACCCGGAGCCTGCGCACGCGGACCGCCTGGTCCCGCAAACCGAGCTGGACAAGGCCAACCGCCGCTACGAGGTCGCGTTCGAGGGCCGGGAGGACGCCTGGAACCAGCTTGACGCCATCCTCGCCGCCTTCGGTGAGACCACGGAGACGGTCGACATGTCCTCGGTGGCGCGCTTTGTCGAACAGCAGGTGACGCGCGTCGTTGTCGAGATGGCTCGGCTTCGAGACCAGACCCCGACACCACGGTGGGACGAGGATCCGCTGGTGATTGAGCGCGGCTGGTTGGAGGGCCGCTGCGGCAAGTGCGGCGAGGAGCTGGCGGGTGGCGACTCGCAGCGTCGTGCCTTGTGGGAACTGTTGAAGACCGCAGTGCGGGAGTACCGCCTGTGGCGGGAGCGGGCCCGGGTCGTCAACACTGAACGTGCGAAGGCGAACGGTGAGCGTGACGCTGCGCGTGCTGAGTTGGCTGGGTTGAGGGAACACGCCATCCAACTCCCCTCTGCCGCCGAGCTGAAGATCCGGGAACTCCTCCGCAGCCTCCCCGGCGGTTTGGACGGGCATGACACCAACCGCGCTGTGAAGATCATGGAGTTGCTGGAGTCGTGGCGTACCGCCACCCCCGCATTCAAGTGCGACGCCGAAAACTTGAACCTTGCCCCTGAAGGTTCAAGCCACTTACCGCCCGGAGCGTCTGGCCCCGGATGGTCCTGCGCGATCTGTAGCGGCAGGAGCAACCGCGACCAGGTCCCGGACTGGTACGCGTCCTGGCACGACGACCATGCACCGTCCGGTCCGAGGGTGTTGGGGGTGGACCAGCCCAACCCGCCGGCGACCGGAGTCACTGGAACAGAGAAGAAGCCGCCGACGCTCGCGGAGACTCGCACAGGCACGGACTGGTGCCCTTGGTGCAAACGCGAGGTTGGGACGGACCGGTACACCCAGGAGTCCAGCACCCTCGAACGCTGCGGTGTTTGCAGCGCTGTCCTCAAGCCGTTGCCCGGCCGTCCGGTTTCGGAGACCAGCCCTGCCACCAACGTTGGAGCGTCGGACCCAACTTCCAACGAAACTGGCCTCATCGTTGGGGCTTCGGAGACCAGCGAACTCCACAAGGAGGAACACGATGGCTGAGCCAAAGCGGATCCAGCGTCGCCGGACACGTGGCTGGCGCATGCCGGAAGACGCGGTGTACGTCGGACGGCCCACCAAGTGGGGCAACCCGTACGACTGGACCAGCTACCCCGCGAGCCGCACGACCACCAGCATCGACGGCGAGCCCTACATCCACCGCTTCGACGACAACCAGCGTCGCCACTTCGCGGTCTCCGACTTCGAGAACGGCCTCCTCCACGGCAAGTGGCTGACGGACTACCCCAGTCCCGAGGAGATCCGCCGCGAACTCGCGGGCAAGGACCTTGTCTGTTGGTGTCCTCTTGATCAGCCGTGTCACGGGGACGTTCTCCTTGAGATCGCTAACGCTGGGGAGGGGTTGTGACCCACCTCCGAGACCAACTGGTCCGCCACCTGAAGCAGTGCGGGTTCGTGGACCCCGAGGACGACTGTGTCCCGATCTTCCCCACGACACGCAGTGTCGGCCCGCAGGTGTGGACCTCTGCGAACAAGCTCGCCGATGCGATCCTCAACGGAGGTTGGGTTCGGGTTGATCCTGAGGACCCCGACACCGTAGAACGCCTCGCCCGATCCCTCGCGCGGGCAGAAGCAACTAGGGAGACCGGGCAGTACTGGACCGACGCGACGTTCAATCGGTACTGGTCAGGCTTCCTTGGAGCACCGGAACGTGAGCGCTACATCGATCACGCGGCGGCTGCTCTTCGTGCTCTTCGGGGTGTGTCCCAGCACCCCACAGGAAAGGACCCGCAGTGACGGTCTACGACGACCACTCGTACCACGACGATGGGTGCCGTCTGCACGAGCCGGTCTGCTGGTGCGACCCAGCGAACCCGCGCAGTGTCACCTACGACCCTGACAGCGACCTGTGTCGCTGCCCCTCTGGAGAGGACCCCGACCAGTGACTGACGATGTGCGCCGGCGCATGGAGAGCATGCGTCGGGTGGAGCAGACCAAGCAGGAGCATCCCTTCCCGGGCGAGTACGAAGAGGTGCTCGGGGACCGCGAGCGCGCGGTGAAGTTCATCGAACTCGTGGCTGCTGCCTATGCGTCTGCGAAGTTCGACGCTCCCGCCACCTACGCCCCGGGCGTGAAGCGCTCAGCTCGCGTGGTCCTGTCCAAGCCCCTGCGGACTGCTCAGCAGCTGCGGGTCGCAGCGGCCTGGGCGCTGCGCTGGCTCGCGAACCATCCCGACATGCTCACCCCTTCCCGGCTGCGATCTTTCGCGGCAGTGGTTGAAGGGGCCCGCCCCTCTGGAGAGGACACACCCACCCATGCCTGACAAGACGAAGTCCGATGCGCTCGACACCCTGACGTGGGCGGTCGGCTGCGCTATCGCCGCGATGGTGTTCGACTTGGCCCGCGAGATCACCGATGTTGCGTGGCTCGGTGTGCCAGCGCTGGCCGCGAAGATGGGCACTTGGGTGTTCCTGCTGTGGGGGCTTGCCCTTCTGCGGCGCGAGCGGTCGGCGAAGCACGCCAAGGATGGTGATCGGCCGTGAGTGACACTGAGGCTCTGATCGCGTTCCTCCGCGCCTGTCTTGATGAGGACTGGAACTGCGCTGCCGCCGCCGGGCACGGCTTCGGGCATCTGCCGCTACTCACCGAGCACAACGGCGGCTGGACCCGCCTGGATCTGGACGAGAACGTACGCCCTAGCTACGACGTGCGCTACCTGAAGTGGTTCGACCCGCACCGCATGATGGCGGAGGTGGAGTCCAAGCGCCGCATCCTCGACCTGATCGAGCCTCCTTTGCGCGGGGTCTACGTCGACGAGGGCGAGCAGGTCATGGCACAGCAGCTACTTCGCGTCCTCGCCGTGGCTTTCCGGGGTCGTTCTGGGTTTCAGGAGGAGTGGGCACCCCATGACTGACTCGTGGGTGCGCGCGACTGATCCGCCGTCGCTGTGGGTGGAGGTGCTGCGGAAGCGTGTCCCGATCGCCTTGCCCAGCTTCCACCTGCCTCGAACGGATCTGGTCACCATGATGTGGGACTGGCAGGCACCAGGAACGACGCTGCGGGTGGAGGTGTTCCAGGGGCACGTCTCCAGCGCGGCGGCACCACCCGAATGTCCGCAGGACAGGACACCGCTGGCGCATGTGCTGGTGCGTCCGAACACGACGGGCATCACCGCCGACGACATCACCCCTGTGGAGGGACCGTGACTGACTTTTCGCGTCATGAGGTGTGGCGACACAACCCCCAACCGGCTGGGGACTCCATCCCGGCCAGGTTGTCCCGGGGCCGGGTCATCCTCCCGGACGGTGTGAGCGACCGGGCGCGGGAACTCGCGGCCCGCATCGCTGGCGGTGACGCCGAGGTGTACACCGCGTCGGAATGGATCGCGGCGGGCGGGGAGCTATCGGCGGGGGACGCCCGCCAACTTAATTACCAGGAACCGTCCATCAGTGACGGCGGCCCCGGAGGGTCCTGGTCCGACTTCCTGGCCCGCCTCGATGCAGCGATCGGAGACGAACCGTGACTGAGCTTGCTAGCGAGCATGCCGCGCTATGTCCGCATGGGGAGGTGCGGTGGCATTGCCACCCCTGCGCCCAAGACTCCACCGCGGCTGCTTCTGAGCCTGTGCCGACCCTCCCTACCGCCTCGAACGGGGTGGCGGGGGGTGAATGGTTCCCGTCGTATGAGGAGACCGTCGTTGGCGACTGAACCCCACACGCTGGTGGCCGAACTCGTCGCCACCCGCAAACGCCTCGGCATCTCGCAAGAGGAGATCGCCGACCGCATGGGCATGCAACGACCGCAGGTGTCGATGTTCGAGACAGGCCGACGCGAACCACGCCTGTCCACCCTGATGCGATACGCCGACGCTCTTGGGGCTCGCCTGGGCATCGAGGTGACTGGGTGAAGCCCCTGCACGCCTGCGAACCACCCATCACCATCCGCACGATCGCGATCCACATGTTGGGGGAGGAGTCCGAACACACCCACATCGACCCGGACGGATCGGCTGGCGGCGTGTGGCGCTGCCGCTGCCGGGCGCTGTGGCTGCTCCGCCCCATCTGCGACATGTGCAACCAGGTGGGCCGGTTCTGGAACCACCCCGGCCTCCACCTACCGGGCCGCATGTGGCGACCCGCCACCCCATGGCAGCGACTCACCCACTGGAGGACCAAGTGACCGTGCTCAACAGCCAAACCGGGGACGACATCATCGGGTTCGCCTCCCGCGGCACCGCGCTCCTCAAAGGCGCCGGCGAGGTGGACCCAGACACCGCCCGGAAAGCGGCGCTGTTCGTCGCCGCCCACGCCGATGACGCCGAGGACTGCGCCCAGCTACTCGACATGCTCGGCCTGATCCAACTCCCACACGAACCCCCCGTTGTGCCCTGAGGGGCTGCATTTGATGACGGAGGAGAACCGCAAGGTGTACCAGCCGGGGCACAGCCCGAAGTGTCGAAGATGCGACAACACCCGCCGGAAGGCTCTACGAGACGAGGAGGGCAAGTGAGCACGGCCCCGAAGGTGAAGCCTGGCACCGCGAGGGCGATGGGCATCCGGAAGGGACACCCGCCGCAGCATCAGATGCTGCTGCTTCTCTCACCCGACGTGTCCCCGGAGGATGTGGTTCGTCTGGTTCAGGAGACCGAAGCCGGGGGGATGCTCGCCCGCCCGCTCATCGCCGCGAAGGTCCCTGAGCCCACATTTGCGCAGCGGTGGGTGCCGTACAGCCTGCGCCGCCGTGTCGCCCTGTGGAGGTCCCGATGAGCGTGTGTGTGGCGTGCCCGTCGAACCGGCAGCACCGAGCCGATGTTGGGCACGTGTGCCACCCCTGTCTGGACAGGGTGCGGGGACAGCTGCGGGAGATCGAACTCTATGCGTCGGTGTTGACGGCGGAGAAGGGATCCACCCCAGGTGGCCGGCGGGCACCAGGGTTCCGGTCCACCAGCCCCGCCAGGGACGAGGTGATCGTCGCCCGAGATGTGCGCTCGAAGGCGTGGGGCGACGGGCCGGACGACACCGACACCCGCCTGCGGTCGATCCTCGGCACCCTCCACGGCCTCTCCACCGCTGTGAGGGAGGAGTTTAACCGGCCCACCCCACCCGAACCGCCCACGATCATGTCGGAAGTTCGGTTCCTCACCGACTGGTGCGGCAAGCGGGCCGAGTTGGACGGGTTCGACGAGTTCGCGCAGGAGATCCGCGAACTCCACAACCTCGTCCGCGGCCTGTCACCCCTCGCCGACCCCACCCGCACCCGCAAACTGGGGCCTTGCCCCGAGGACGAGTGCGGCGGGGTGGTGTACGCCGAAACCGACGGCAACAAGGCTTGGTGCACCCAAGGTCACGAGTGGGACCGAAGGTACTGGGCGTGGTTGGGTAGGCGGATCGAAGAAGCAGCACAGCACTACAAAGGGGAGACCAGATGACCACGGACGACCTGATCGCGTTCCTCCGCGCCCGCCTTGCCGCGCTGGAAGCTCGTGCGGAGCATCTCCACGAGGGGCAGGGCTGCTCAGCGCATTCCGAGTTCTCCTGGGGCTACGAGTACAACGCGCAGGACTGCGACTGCGGCGAGCCTCAGCGCGTGCTGGCCGAGGTGGACGCCAAACGGCAGATCGTCGAGCGCTGCATCGGGGTCATCGCCGAGCAGAACAACCATCTGATCGGTCTCGACGAGGTCGGAGGCATCCCACTTGCGGAAGACACGCTGAAGCTGCTCGCTCTGCCCTACGCCGAGCACCCGGACTACCGCGAGGAATGGCGACTGTGAGGCCGCGCCGCCAGGTGGTCGAGACCGACACCGGATGGTCGGTCACCGACTCCGACTTCACCACCACTGACCGCGCCCTAGCCGAAGCTACGCGCGACGAACTTGACCGTGTGGCCCCGTTGCCGTGCCCACACAATGGCGATCTCCTCGAGCTCCGTAAGCTGGGCGACGTGTGGCCGCGCTATCTGTGTGGTGACTGTGGCATGTGGTTTGGCCATGATGATCCGGTGGTTGCCAAACGCGGAGGTTGTTGGCCGTGATCCCTCGCCGTCAGCAGCGAGCAGAGCTGGCTACGGAGACGGAGTAGTGGCTACCCGACTGGTGGTCTTCTCTCCGGCGTTGCCGGTCCATTGTGGGACAATCACAGTGTGACGGATCGCCTGGTTCTGCTGGACACCGAAGCGCTCTCCTTCCACTACTCCGTGCCCGCCGCGACACTCAGGTATTGGGCGATGCAGGACGGGTGGACGAAGTACGGCACCCGCCGCACCCGCCAGTGGAACCTCGATGAAGTCGAAGCCTCGTTCGTGCGCCGTCGCGCACCTGAGCTGGCTGTGACACTCGGCGTGTCGCTTGCCACTTGACCAGCGCCAACGTATCGTCCCTCATGGTCATGAAGTGTCGGCTTCACGACCCCAGCCCCCTCAGTGCGTCACGCGCGAGGGGGGCTTCTTCATGTCGGGGGTGGGCTTCAACTCGGAGGTCTGCATGAACCCCAACATCATCTGGCCTGTGGTGACGGGTGGCTTCCTGGTCGCGTTCGGCGTGTTCGAAGCCCTCGCGATCCGCAACGGCGACCGGGACCGGGCCGCCGGCAAACCGTCGGGCACCTACACGGCGTGGATCCGCCGAACCCTCGGCCTGGACCCAGCACGGTGGTGGCGACCGATCGGCATCGCCGGGTTCGCCTCGTTCATGGTGTGGTTCTTCGGCCACATCCTGTTCGGCATCTGGAACGCCTGACACTGGCTCATGGCCCGGAACCGGCAGGAGCACTACTGCATCGCCGACAACCTCCTGAAGCGTGTCGAGATGTCCCAGACCTACATCAAGCAGGGCCGGGTAGCGCCGGAGGACAGGGACACGTTGGAGCTTGCCCGCACTCACGCGCTGATGGCGTCGCTGAGGGTCGAACAGGACCACGTGGACCGGTGGAACGGCTCGATGGATCGACTCTTGTGACCTGCGGAAAGTCTCACTTCCCCACCGGCGGGTAAGAACGATCATGGGGATGGTGAGGGTCATGACCCCAGCTGTGCTGGACCAGCAGATCACCCTGACCCTGCGTCGTATCGACCGGGCATTGGATGTGCGGAACCGGCACATGTTCCACGCCCTCTGCCAGAGCCTGGCCGCGTTGAAAGCCCAGCGTCGCCGTGCCACAGCCGCGGTAGGAGCCACGACATGACCGAACCCTGGTACGCCCAAGGCGGCCCGATCCCAGCGGGCCACGTCACCGTGGTGAACGAGACGGCGTGCGCTCGCCGCGTCTACACCCGACAGGACATCGAAGACCTCATCGAGTCTGGTGGAAGCGAGGGAGACGACTAGTGACCCCGCAGCTGCATGCCTTTCTGCTGTCCCTCGCTGTCGCTCTCGTCGGCATCGGCCTCCTGATCTCCCACCCCACCGCCACCCGCGTGTGTATCGCCCTCGGCACCATCTTGGCCGGCGTGGTGTTGGTGAACGACGCCCTCCAACTGGCATGACCCTGTTCGACTCCACCCACCGTGGCGCGTCGATCCAGGTCGATGTGGAGGGCCGGTGCAAGGTCCAGTTGGACGGGCACGACATCACCCAAGGCATCACCGGCGTCACGCTGGAGATCAGCCAAGGCCTGTACCCGCGGCTCGTGCTCGACCTCAGCGCGCTTGAGGTGGATGTGACCACGGACGGGCAGATCGGGGTTGTGATCCCCGACGCCACAGCCGAGGTCCTCACACGGCTCGGCTGGGCACCACCACCACAACCCTGACAGGGAGGCCGACGTGTTGAAGCTGCTGCGCGAGATCCGGGACCTGATGAGGTCCATCAACCACCACCTCGAGGTCGCGGCACAACCACGCTCGATCAACATTGACCCCAACCACGTCCTGACGTGGGAGCAGCTGCAGGAGCTCTCCGACAAGATGTCGAAGCACACCACCTACTCGAAAGGTGGACCGTTGATCGCGCACCGCTACGAGTCATTCAAGGACTGATGTCCCGCACAGAGGCCACACGCGCGGGCAGGGTCGGTAGACCGTGGCGTGAGGTCTCGGCCGCGGTGTACGCGGAGGAGAACCACTGCTGGCTGTGTGGCGGGTTCGTCGACCAGCGCCTACCGCCCACGCACCGCCTGTCCCGCTCGGCTGACCATCTGGTGCAGCTGCAACACGGCGGACACCCCACACAGCGCCAGAACCTTCGCCTCGCGCACCTCGGCTGCAACTCGGGCCGTTCGAACGCTCTACGTGGCCTACAGCCCCACGAATGCGCCTGCTCGGTGGGCAGGCCGTGCGCCCGCCTGAATCCGAACCAGAAGCGTGGTCTGGTGACCGTAGACCTGAACGAGGTGTGACCGATGCTGTCCACGATCGACATAACCGAGTTCACACGCATCGTCGGGCTCGACCTGACCGACGAGCAGACCGCAGACCTACGGGAGATGCTCCAACAGCGCCGACACCGGCAAGCGGATCAAGTTCGTATGCACCAGCTATGCCGGGTCAGTGCGCGGCCATGTCGCCGACCTGTTGATCCTCGATGGCTCAGGCCGACGGGAAGACCTGCTACCGACGGTGGCGTCCAGACCCAACCCGCAGATCGTGTACGTCTGAGAGCCCAGGAGGGCAGCGATGAGCGACCGGGACTTCTGATGGGCCAGCAGGCGGCGCGTAACCCTGGCACCACACCACGCCAGCCAGCGGACCCACCGCCGCCGCCACCTGGCCGTGCTGGTGTGTCCACCCGCAAGCGCTGCTGCTGCCACTGCACCTGCCACAAGTAGGAGACCCCTCTGATGGACGAGCAGACACCGGCAGTGGTTGAGGCCATCACACGTATCCACCTCGAACCAGGTGACGTGCTCGCCGTCCGCTGCCCAGCCGACTACGACACTGCGTCGCTTGCCCGACTGCACGGCATGCTCGCCGAGTTGGTACCCAATCATGAGGTGATCGTGGTGAGCGGGGACGTCGAGTTCACGGCCATCAACCGCTGATGCGCATCGTGGTACTCGCCGGCCCACCGTGCTCGGGCAAGACCACCCTGGCCCACACCATCGCCAAGCGTGAGGACGTGGTGTTGGACTACGACCACATCGCCCAAGCCCTCGGTTCGCCAGTGGAGTGGATACACCCCGAGCCCTACCGCACCCAGGCAGAGCAGCACATGCAGGCCGCTATCGCCCAGGCCTACCACCACCCAGCCCACGGCACGGCATGGGTGCTGCGCACCGCCCCACACCCAACCTCACGCCAAGCCCTAGCCCAACGGTGGCGTGCCCAGATGTATGTGCTCAACCCAGGCAAGACCGTGTGCGAGCAGCGCGCCCTGGACACTGGCAGGCCACGTGGCACCCGCACCCGGATAGGCCAGTGGTACCACCGCTACCAGCCTTGGCTCGGTGACTTGGACCCTGGCCTGCTCCACCCCGACTGGGCCAACCCCCGAGGCACCGTGGCCCTGGACCCTGGCACAGTGTGACCCACCAACCACCACGCACTCGGCCATCAAAGCCGCAGGTCAAAGCCACATGATGACCACAGTGGACGGACGAGCACTGTCCGATGTGGATGGTCTCGGCGACTGCCGATAGGCCGTTTCCGCAGGTCAGAGCCATGTTGGTGAATAACCAACCAGATGCACCGAGGTAACGGGGGGTACCCACCCCGTCGAGAAAGATCCACAACGGAGACCCCACTCCACCGCTCCCGTCAAATCTCCCCCCGGAATGATCTCTGGAGGTCGTGATGGCCGATGCCACTGCGGCCTCGCGTGCGCGCGCGTACCGGGACCGGCGCAGGCGTCATGAGCAGGGAGATCACTCCCGATGCGTGGTCGGGAACTGCGCGGTCATCACGCCCGAGGCCGTTACGTCACCCGTAACGCCTGAGGAGTCCGTAACGGGATCCAGCGTGCCCGTGGATGAGATGGGGCTGTCCAGCCGTGGTCGGCGGCTCTGGGACCAGATGACAGCCGCCTGGCAGCCCTCCCCGCTGCACCGGGAGATGCTGCTCGAAACCTGCCGCATGGCGGACCGGCTCGAGCGGCTGGACCGGCATTTGAAGGGCGAGGACTGGTTGCGGTTCTGGTCCCGCAACGACGACGGGTCCCGTGTCGAGGTCGTCGTGGACAAGCTGCTGACCGAGTCGCGGGAGCTGCAGAGCGCGTTCCGGATGGCCGTGACGGACTTGGTGAAGGCCGCCGGCGCTCAGAAGCCGCAACCGAAGGGTGGTGGGGTGCTTGCTGACCTCGCCGCCAAGCGTGCTGCGCGGAGCGCTCACACCGCGGGTTGAGTCCCGGCCTGACAACATCGTCGGCTCGTTCGGCGACCTCGCCGCGGACCTGATGGAGGCGGCGGGGAAGCCGCTGGAGCCGTGGCAGAAGGACAGCGTCGACCTGATGCTGTCGACGCGACCGGATGGCAAGTGGGCGTGCTACGAGTACGCGGAGTGGGTCGCCCGCCAGAACGGCAAGGGCGGGCTGGGGGAGGCCCGCGCGCTGGTCGGGTTCTTCGTCCTCGGCGAGGAACTGATCATCTGGTCGGCGCACGAGTACAAGACCGCGATGGAAGCGTTCCGCAAGATGCGGAAACTCATCCGCGCGCTGGGCACCCCGATCAGTGACACGCTGGTCGAGGTCGACGGCGTGATGGTGAAGATCTCCAACACCAACGGCGAAGAGGGCTTCGAACGACTCGACACCGAACAGCGGATCAAGTTCGTCGCCCGCTCGAAGGGGTCCGGTCGAGGGTTCTCCGGTGACTTGAACGTCATCGACGAGGCGTTCGCCTACACCCCAGAGCAGGCGGAGGCGTTGGGGCCGACGCTGATCGCCCGCCCGAACGCGCAGATCGTGTACCTGTCGTCGCCGCCGTTGACGGGTGACACGGGCGAGGTGATGTACGAGCTCAAGGAGCGCGCCGAGAAGGGCGGAGACGACTCCCTCGGCTACCGCGACTGGGGACTCCCCGGGGACCTCGAGGACATCCACGTCAAAATCGACATCGACGACCCGCAGAACTGGGCGTACTCCAACCCGGCGCTGGGGTTGGGGCGCGTCACCTTGGAAACCATCCGCCGGCTGCGGAAGATGCTGTCGGCGAACAAGGGGCGTGGGTTCGCTCGTGAGGTGCTGGGGTTGTGGCCGCGGCGCATCACCGGCGGTGGCGCGATCGACGTGGTGTGGTGGAACACCAAGCTGCATGACCCCGAGTCGCGGCGTGACGGTGACGTGGCGATCGCGATCGACATCGCCCCGCAGCGGGACTACGCCGCCATCGCGCTCTACGGGATCCGCGCCGACGGTCTGGGGCACACCCAGTTGTTGGACTACCGGCCGGGCACGAACTGGCTTGTTGACCGGATTCGCGAGTGGAACGAAGCGCTCAACCCGGTGGCGATCGCGGTTGGCCGCGCCGTGGGAGCTTCCCTCGGTGTCGACCTGGAAAAGGTCGGGATCACCAAGACCGAAGACCCCGAGTACCCGAAACGTGGGGATCTGGTGGTCACGACCGCGACGGAGATGACCGCCGCAACGGGCCAGATCCTCGACGCGGTCAAACAAGCCTCGTTCCGGCACATCGGCCAGGACGAGCTCGACGCCTCCGTGGCGGGAGCGAAAACCAAGCAGACCGGGGACAGCTTGATGTGGGCCCGAAAAGAAGCCGACGCCGACACCTCACCACTCGTGGCGGTGTCCCTGGCGCGGTGGGCATACGAGTCCAGGGCTCACCTGGTGGACAAGGAACAGGAGGTTGAGCCGTGGGCCGTGTTCGGCTGAACCGGCACCTCCTGTCCCGCCTCACCGTCCTCGGTGGTCTCACCGTCGCCCTCTCCGGTGTGTACCTGCTGTGGGGGTTGGCGATCGTGCTGTTCGCGGGCGGGTTGGTGGCGGTCGCGTGCGGGCTGTTCCTTATCGACGTGGACCGGAGGTAGCACGTGGCTAACCTGATCCGGTCTTTGATGGGCCGGCCGGAACGCGCCATCACCACCATCGACGACTACGCCACCGCCCTGAACCAGTTCGTGTACCAGGGCAACGCCTACGGGCTGGGTGGTGTTCAGCAGACGCTCCGCGGATCCACCGAGAAGATTTCGAACGACCTTCGTGGCTACGCCTCGTCGGCGTACGCGTCGAACGGTGTGGTGTTCGCCTGCATGCTGGTCAGGCAGCTGGTGTTCTCCGCCGTGCGGTTCCAGTGGCAGGGACTCTCGGGTGGTCGACCTTCAGGGTTGTTCGGCACCACCGAGTTGGAGCCGTTGGAGACGCCGTGGCGCGGCGGCACCACGCAAGACCTCCTTGCCCGGATGATCCAGGACGCGGACCTCGCCGGGAACAGCTACTGGACCGTGGTCGACAGCGAGTTGGTGCGGCTACGCCCCGACTGGGTTGAGATCGTCCTCGAACCGCGCACAACACCGAACGGTGTCGTCGGGTTCAAGAAGATCGGCTACGTCTACTACGAAGGCGGGATCACGGGCAGCCGTGAACCGTCCGCCGTGTTCCTGCCTGACGAGGTGGCGCACTTCGCGCCAATCCCCGACCCCCTCGCCACCTACCGGGGCATGTCGTGGCTCACCCCCGTGCTGCGGGAGATCGCGAACGACAAGTCGATGGGGACGCACAAGTCGAAGTTCTTCGACAACGGCGCAACCCCCAACATGGTCATCAAGCTGGACAAAGCGATCTCGCTGGAGAAGTTCGCCCAGTTCAAGGACCGGTTCGAGGCCACCCACCGCGGCCCTGAGAACGCCTACAAGCCGCTGCTTGTCGGTGGTGGCGCGGACGTCACCGTGGTCGGGAACGACTTCAAGCAGATGGACTTCAAGGAAGTCCAGGGCCACGGCGAAACCCGCATCGCTGCTGCCGCCGGTGTCCCCCCAGTCATCGTGGGCCTGTCAGAAGGTTTGGCCGCGGCGACCTACTCGAACTACGCGCAAGCCCGCCGCCGGTTCGCGGACGGCACCATGCACCCGCTATGGCAGAACGCCGCCGGGTCCCTCGCCACACTGATCCCGCCACCGAAGGGCGCTGCGCGGCTCTGGTACGACGCGCGCGACGTGCCGTTCCTGCGAGAAGACCGCAGAGACGCCGCCGAGATCCAAAACCGGCAAGCCAACACCATCAAGCAACTCATCGACGCCGGCTACGAACCCGAGACCGTGATCCGAGCGGTCGACTCCGAGGACTGGACGTTGCTGCGGCACACCGGTCTGTACTCCGTTCAGCTGCAAGCGCCGGGCACCACAACGCCCGCAACCCCTTCCGAGGAGGTGGCTCCGTGAGCCTGGCGATCCAGTCCAGCCTGATCCGGTCCATCCCGTTCACCCTGGAACGAGCCGACGACGAGGGTGACGGGCACACACTCGAGGGCTACGCCGCGGTGTTCGACACCCCCACGCGCATCGACTCGTGGGAAGGCACGTTCGACGAGCAGATCCAGCGGGGCGCGTTCCGCAAGTCCATCAGGGAACGCACCCCGGTGATGCAGTTCGACCACGGCCGCCACCCCATGATCGGCTCCATCCCGATCGGGGTCATCAACTCCCTGTCCGAGGACGATCAGGGGCTGCACGTGGTGGGGCGGCTGTCGGACAACTGGCTCATCGAACCCGTCCGGCAGGCCATCGCCGACGGGGCAGTGGACGGCATGTCGTTCCGGTTCGAGGTCGTGCGCGAGGAATGGCGCGACATCAACGGGAAAGTCATCCGCGACCCCAAGGAACTGATGCAGCTCCTGTGGGAACCCGGCGACCGCGGCCCCCTCGTGCGCACCTTGAAAGAGGTGAAGGTCGCCGAGCTCGGCCCCGTGGTGTTCCCCGCCTACCGCGAAACCACCGTCGGTGTCCGCTCCGCCGACGACGCCGCCACCGCACGACGCGACACCGTTCGCGAACTCATCACCCTCCAGACCCGCTCGGAGGAGTCCGCGCCGCTCGGAGAGCACCCGGACCCCGACGAGCGCAACGAGACGCCGCCCGACTCTGGGCACGTCGCCACCGGCGCGCCGCTCGCCTCTGAGCACCCGTCAGAACCCACCAGCAACGAAGCCGAACGCCGGCGCGCCAACATCCGCGAAGTGCGGGCGCTGATGCGGGAACGGCTCTCCACGATCCGTGAGGACTGACATGGAACTCTCCCACCCCCAGGCGGTCATCCGCCTGAAGGACATCGAAGCTGAGCTCGAGCGGCTCGAGGCCAAGAACGACCTCACCGCCGAGGACGAGCAGCAGTTCGACGAGCTCACTCGCGAGTTCGCCGAGGTCGACAACCACCGCCGCCAGCTCGAGCGGAAGGCCGCCCTGGAGCGGGTTCGCTCCGCCACCCGCACCACCGAGCGGCAGCCGTCCGCGCTGAAGGTCGAGCGCGGCGTCTCCTACGGCTCCGACGGCTACGACCTGGACCCCATCCTCAACCCCGACTCGGTGGAGGACTGCCGGTTCCGCAACCCGTGGGACCTGTCCGAGGTCCGCACCTTCGACCGCTCGAAGGGGCAGGTGGCGAAGGAGTTTCGCGCCCGCGCCTTGTCGGCGATCGAGAAGATGGGCGGCGCGAACGACCGTGTCCGCGAGGCCGGCACGAACATCATCGAGCAGTTCGACGACGGCGATGCCAAGATCGCACGGCTCGTGCTGGCCACCTCGAGCCCGGAGTACCTGCGGGCGTGGTCGAAGTGCGCGGCCGGTAAGTCGCACATGATCTCGGCGGACGAGCAGAAGGCCCTCGAGCGCGCCATGTCCCTGACGGACAGCGCCGGCGGCTACCTCGTTCCGTTCCAGCTCGACCCCACCGTCATCGTCACGGCGAACGGATCCCGCAACCAGATCCGGCAGGTCGCCCGGCAGGTCGTCGCCACCGGCGACGTGTGGAACGGTGTCAGCTCGGGTGCGGTGTCGTGGAGCTGGGACGCGGAAGCCACTGAGGTTTCCGACGACTCCACCACGTTCGCCCAGCCCACCGTGCCGATCTACAAGGCCGCCGGGTTCGTGCCGATCTCGATCGAGGCGCTGGAAGACGAGGCCAACGTCACCAGCGAGGTCGCGAACCTACTCGCCTTCGGGCGGGACGTGCTCGAGGCCGCGGCGTTCGCCACCGGCACCGGCTCCGGCCAGCCGACCGGCATCGTCACCGCCCTCACCGGCACCGGCTCCGAGGTCGCCGCCACCACCGCGGACACCTTCGCGGCGGCGGACATCTACAAGCTGGACAACGCCCTCCCCGCCCGCTACCGCGCGAACGCGTCGTGGCTGGCCAACCGCGCCATCTACAACCTGGTGCGGCAGTTCGACACCCAGGGCGGCGCGCAGATGTGGGAGCGGATCGGCGCGGACGTGCCGCCGCAGCTCCTCGGCCGGCCCGCGCTGGAGTCGGAGGACATGGACGGCACCGTCACCGCCGCCTCGACGAACTACCTGGCGGTGTACGGCGACTTCTCCAACTACGTCATCGCCGACCGGGTGGGCATGAGCGTCGAGTTCATTCCGCACCTGGTGGGCGCGAACCGTCGCCCGACCGGTCAGCGCGGCTGGTACGCCTACTACCGCGTCGGTGCCGACTCGGTCAACGACGGCGCGTTCCGGATGCTGAACGCCTGACAGTGATCGGGGGGCGCGTCACCGCGCCCCCCGATCACTGGCCCCCGACCGTGAAGGAGTCTGTTGTGGCCATCAAGCGGTGCATCTCCGCTTTCTCCGTTTTCACCGACGGTGTCCCCCGGGTCGTTCCTGGCGGGGCGCTGATCGACGACTCCGACCCCGTCTACAAGGGCCGGGAGTCGTACTTCGAAGCTGTCGAGACCGGTGTGAAGCGTGACCGCCCGGTCGAGACCGCGACCGCCGCGCCAGGGGAGTTGCGGCAGACCGACACGCCGCGCCGTGGGCGTCCGCCGGGCAGCAAGAACAAGCCCAAGGACGAGGAGCCCGACGGGGGCGACAAGTGAGGCGCACCGTCTACTCCAACACCCGTGCGCTGCAAGCTGTCCCGCCGGCGGGTCTGCGCACGAACGGGACCGTGAACGGCACCACGATCGACCGCTGGTCGAACCCGGTGTACTTCAGCTCCGTGATGTTCGTGGTGCACACCGGGACCGTGACCGACGGTTCCCACGCGGTGGCGGTGCAGGAGTCCGACAACGGTTCCGCCTGGTCCGCCGCCGCGGCGGGTGATGTGCAGGGCACCGCCCCCACCATCACCTCCGCGAACGGCAACACCGCCTACGAGGTCGGCTACGTCGGGTCGAAGCGGTACACGCGCATCACCCTCACCACCTCCGGTGCCACCACCGGTGGGTTCGTGGACGCCGTCGCGATCTGCGGTATCCAACCGACTCGTTGATCTGGGGGTAGTCGATGGCGTTGTTGGCTGCCTGGTCATTCGACGAATCCGGGCTCACCGTCGTCGACTACTCCGGGAACGGTCGTTCTTTCACCCTCAACGACTACGTACAGCGCGTCGAGGACGGCCACACCAACCTCGGGTTGCAGTCCAATGGGGGAGGAGCGGTCCCCCTCCCCGACTTCGGGGAGACCGCCAGCCGTTCGGTGATGTTCTGGGTGCGGGAACCGGTGGGGTTCTCGTCGGAGCACTTCATCATCACGTGGGACGTGCCCAGTGTCGGTTCGGCGTGGGGGATCGACCTGGTCAACGGGACACCCCCGAAGCTCCGGTTGTACGGGCGGAACGCCTCCACCGTGGCCTACGCGGAGGTGGACTACCCCGATGACGGCGAGTTCCACCACGTCGCCGGCACCTACGACCAGAACTTCCTCCGCCTCTACCTCGATGGGGTGCTGGCCGGCACCACAGCACTCACCGGTCCGCTGAGGACCGACAGTGACCCGCCGAAGCTGTTCACAGGGTTCACCACAGCGACGATCGACTGTGGCCGGGTGTACGACACCGCGTTGGACATCACCAGCGTCAGGGCGGCGAAAGACACCCCAGTGGAGGGGAACCTCACCGCCGCAGCGGCGCTGGCGGTGACCACGTCGTTCATCAACCGGTGCACCGCCGCCGCGCAACGCTACGCGGCGACCCTCGCCACCCAGCTGATCGGGTCAGGCAGCCAGAACGGCAACGACAAGCTGAAACTGATCCTCGCGCAACAGGTCGCGCTCAACCCCAACGCCTACGGGGAAAGGTTCGCGTGGCTCATCGCCTCCGACGGGTCCATCACCGGTGACCCCCTGGACGAAGTGATCGCCCTCAAAGTGTCAACCCTGTGGGACTTCGTGGCGGGAGTGACGATCTGATGGACAACCAGTGGGTGCTCGTGATCACCGCCGACGCGGAAGTCACCAAAGCCGAAGACATCAAGGAAGAGGACTGACGCATGGCTGTCGGTTTGAGCGCCGCGAACCTGGCGAACGCGTGGCTGAACACGATGCGTGGCGGTGGCGCGGGTACGAACTTCACCGCACCGGCGACGCTGTTCGTGCAACTCCACACCGCTGATCCTGGCGCGTCTGGAACGACGTCGGTGTCCTCAACCACCACTCGGCAGGCGTTGACGTTCGCCGCCGCCTCGGGTGGGTCGATGGCCATCACCGGCACCACCCAGTGGACCAACTGGGCCGGCACCAACGGTGAGGTCGTCACGCACATCTCCGTGTGGTCCGCAGCGTCCGCCGGCACCTTCTACTTCTCCGCCGCCCTCACGGCGTCGAAGACCGTCAACACCGGGGACACGCTCACGCTGTCCACACTGACGTTCGCGCTCACACCGATCGCGGCGTAACACCCGAGGGGGGCCTCTGTGGCTGTTGGGTATCCGAAGAACAAGGACAGCATCGACTCGATCCTCGGCGAGCTGGCGCAGTCGGTGAACCGGAACTTCCGGCGAGCGTCGCAGCTCAAAACCGAGCTCGACGCCTACACCGACACGGCACTCACCAACGCTGGCTACACAGCTGGCGAAGTGACCGCGATCCACACCTTCGCAGCAGATCTGCTGCAGCTGAGCAACATCTACACGGGGTCCGCGGCGCTCGCTTCCGCGAAGGACTTCCGCGCCAGCCTCCGCCCCCTCTGGGGTGTGCTCGGCGACTTCTAACGGGAGGGCCCTGTGGCTGTCGGGTACCGGTCCTCGTCCGCCTCTGGAACCGCCGATACCCAATCGACCTCGTGCGTCGTCCCCGTACCGTCGGGAGCGGCAGCGGGTGACATCGCGCTGCTCGCCATCGAACAGTGGGAATCGTTCGGAGCCACGAACACACCCCCAGCGGGGTTCACGCTCGCCGCTACGGTCGAGAACAGCACCGTGCGGATGCAGGTGTACTGGAAACGCCTCTCCGGCGCGGACACCGGCAACTACACGATCACGTGGACCGGCAACATCTGGAACATGGGGCACTGCATCCTCATCACGGGTGCCGCCGCCTCCGGTGACCCGATCGAAGCCACCAACACCGCATCGTCCGCGTCGGGCACCGGAATACCCAGCACCACCGTCACCACGGTCACACAGGCGTTCCTCGCGCATTTCGCGGCGAACGACAACTCCGGATCCGCAACCCCACCAACCGGGTTCACCGAGGTCCAAGACGGCCAGTACATCCACACCAACTACCGAATCCCCGGCACCACCGGAACCCAAACCGCCTCAGGCGGGACCATCTCCACCTCCGGGATCCACGTCGCCGCTTTGATCGCGGTCAAACCCGACGCGACCGGCTCCCAGACCGCGGACGCCTCCCTCACTGGCACCGCCGGAGTGACCGCGGCCGGGACATCAACGAAACCGGCAGCTGCGACACTGCCGGTGACCGCCACTCGATCTGTGGCGGGAACGTCAACCAAACCAGTCGCTGCGTCCCTAGACGGAACCGCAGCCGTCAGCGCGAGCGGCACAGCAACGAAACCAGCCGCAGCGTCATTGACCGCCACGGCGGCGATCACCGCAGATGCCACGGTGGGGCTAGCTCCGAAACTTGCGGACGCTGCGTTAACTGTCACCGCGGCCCTCAGCGCAACCGCGGCAACCACGAAACCAGCGGCTGCGTCCCGGACCGTTACTGCGGCGCTCACCGCCAGCGCAATCGTCACCGACACCGCCACCGCGACTGTCACCACCACGGCAGGTATCACCGCTGCCGGAGCAGTGACGAAACCGGCCGCTGCGACGCTCACCGTCACCGCAGGAACGACAGCGACACTCGAGTCCTCCGCGGATGTGGACTTCGTCTGCCAAGACTTCGCCGGCACTGCGACCACCGTCGCCTACAGCGGCACTTCGACCCTCGTCGCGCACGCTGGATCGGCCAGCTTGGACGCCTACGGCGGAACCGTGTCCACCGTCAGCCATGGCGGGACAGCATCGATCTGTGGGAGGTAACCGATGGCGGTCTCCGCCCCGCTGACCCTGAACGAGAACAACGACGAGGAAATCCTCGCCACCCTCACCACCAACCAACCCAGCTCAGGAACCCCACTGGATCTCACAGGGAAAACCCTGGAGGTATTCCTCAAAGCCGGCGCGGACACAGCCGACGTGGACGGGTGGAAAGGGCAGTCCACCGGCGGGTCACCGGCGATCACCGTGACGAACGCCGCCGCTGGCCAGGTGTCCATCATGGTGCCCGCCGCCCAAGTCACCACCACGGTGAAGTGGTGGCGGCTCGACGTTCTCTCCGGGGCGCTCCGCAAAACCGCGCTGTACGGCGCGGTCACCGTGAACGACATGTGAGGGGAGCATGGCAGTCGACCTCGGCGACGTGTACCGCTGCACGTTTGCGAACAAGAACCCCTCCGGCACGCTGGTGAACGCGGACACCGTCACCCTCACCATCACCCTGCCCGACGACACCACCACCGTCGTCACCCCAGTCACCCCAACCAGCACCGGGAACTACCAGTACGACTACACCACCGTCCAAGCCGGACGTCACCGAGCCCGCTGGGTCGGGGTTGGCGCCAACCCCGGTGCACATGTCGAGGTGTTCGACGTCCGCCCGGCAGAGGTGCCCTACATCGTGTCGCTGGCGGACGCGAAGGAGCAACTCAACGGAGCGAGCAGCGCCTCCGACGAGGAACTCCGCTTCTTCCTGGAAGGGACCACGGGGGCGGTCGAAGGTCACCTCGGGCAGGCGGTGGTGCGGCGCAACTTCACGGAAGAGGTCGCGGTCACCGGGGGACGCGCGGTTCTCACCTGGTCCCCGGTGGTCGCGCTGATCAGCGCCACCACGGTGGATGGCGTCGTCCTCGACGTGGACGACTTGAACTTGTCACCGTCCGGGGTCGTGTCCGGCATCGGGATTCGAAGCCGGGTCGTGTTCGTCTACAAGGCCGGGATGGCGATCGTGCCCGCCAACGTGGGGCTCGCTGCCCGGATCATCCTGCAGCACTTGTGGGAAACCCAACGCGGATCCTCGGGCGGCGCACGTCCCGGCGGCTTGGGCGACTCGATGCAACTCGGCCAAGGCCACTTCGGATACGCCCTCCCCAACCGTGCCATCGAGCTGCTCGGCGCAGGATTGCCAGGCATCGCATGACCCAGTGGACCTTCCCGGCCGCAGTGGACGCGATCGTGGCGGCGCTGCAGGCAGCGGGGCTCACCGTGTGGGACGGCCCGATCGTCAGCGGCAACTACGACGACGCTGTCTACATCGGCTACGACGGTATTTCTGCCGCCGGTGACGAAGAACCTGCCGGGACAACGACGCAGGAGTGGGCGGCGATCGGGCAGCGGAAACGCGACGAGGAAAACACGATCACCTGCGCTGTGGTCGCTCTCATCGGTGACAGCGAGACGTCGTGGAAACCGGTCCGGGACCGGATCGCGGCGATGGTCGAAACCGTGGGCCAGGTTCTGCGCGATGACAGCGCACTCGGCCCCTCGCTCGGGTTCACCGGGAGGCCCTACTCCATGGCCGAGTGGTCTATCGGTGACTACTTCCAAGAGAACGGCCCCGCAGGGATGCAAGCCCGCCTGCTGTTCACGATCCGCCACAAGACCCGCGTCTGAAGGAGCACCATGCCGAAGTTCAAGCTGCGCGACGACCACCCCGCAGTCGACCTGTATAAGCCCGCAAGCCGTGGCATGGGGTCGTTCCGCGTCGAGCCTGGACAGGAGATCGAGGTCCCTGGAGACCTCGTCACGTCCCGCCCAGAGCCGAAGAAGGGTGAAGAAGCCTTGCCCTCGTTGCCGGAGGACGCCTACATCGTCGCCAACCGCGGCGAGGAGAAGGCGTGGCCCCACGCCGTGTGGGAGCTGGTCACCGAGAAGCCGGCCGTGAAGGCCCCGGCTGTGAAGGAGAACTGACATGGCTACGGGTTCCGGCCTCGACGCCCAACTCATGGTCGCCCAGGAGTCCGCCTGGGGCACCGCGGTCACCGTCACCAGGGGCTACGAGTTTCTCTCCGAGTCGCTCAACCAGGAGATCACCTACACCGACTCGGCCGGTCTGCGGACGGGTACCACGTTCAGGCGCACCGCCCGCACCAAGCAGGCCCGTATCTCCGTCAGTGGGGACATCGAACTGGAGATCCCCACCTTGGGGGCCGGTCTGCTGGTGAAGCACATGCTCGGGTCGAGCGTTACCACTCCTACCCTTGTCGCCGCGTCGGCCTACAAGCAGGTTCACACCCCCGCCGGCATGGCCGGTCTCGGGTTGACCATGCAGGTCGGCCGCCCGGAGCCGGTGTCGCCGTACACGGTTCGGCCGTTCACCTACGAGGGCTGCAAGGTCACCAAGTGGGAGATCTCCCTCAAGGACGGTGGTCTCGCCACCCTCAAGCTGACCGTCGACGGCCAGGCCGAGTCCACCGCGACGGCGTTGGCGACGGCGAGTTTCCTCGCGAACTCGGCTGTGTACAGCTTCAACCAGGCGAGCATCAAACTCGGCGGCACCGCCGCCACCGCCTCGGGCGAAACCACGATCACCGGCGGCACCCAGATGTCCACCGTGGCGAAGTCCATCACCATCTCCGGTGATAACTCCCTCGCCACCGACCGGTACGGCATCGGCAACGCCGGGCAGAAGAAGGAACAGCTGCAGAACGGGATGCAGACCATCACCGTCAAGCTGGACTCCGAGTTCTCCAAGACCGAGCTGTACGACCTGTACACCGCGGGCACCCCCACCCCGATCCAGTTCGACCTCACCGGTGCAGCGATCGGGGCGAACAACTTCCTGTTCTCGGTGATCCTGCCGTCCTGCATCCTGAAGAAGGCCCCGCCCTCGGTGAACGGTCCGGACATCGTGCAGATGTCGACCGAGTGGGAAGCGGAGTGGGACGAAACCAACCCGCCCATCCAGATCAAGATCGTATCGACGGAGTCGACGAACATCTGATGGCCAGGGTGGGGGTCTCGGTATCCAACAGCGGAGCTGACGAGTTCCGGGCCCTCGCCAAGAAACTCCGCCAAGCCGGCCGCAAGGACCTGCGCACGAAGCTGCGTCAGGAGATCCGCCGCGCGGGTCAGCCGGTGCTCAACGACGTGAAGTCCGCGGTGCAGTCGCTGAACGTGAAGGGAACCGGCGGTGGTGGCGTGTCCGCTCGCCGCCGGTTCAACATCGAACGCGCCACCACCGCGAGGGCGAAGAGCGCAGCGGAGCGCCGCGGGGCGGGGTTGCGGGCTGCGGTGGCGAGGGCGACGAAGCTGGAGCAAACCGCGCGTGGTGTGCGGTTCGTGACGCGCTCGAACCAGATGCCGCCCGATCAGAAGAACTTGCCGCGCCACCTCGATTCCGAGAAGGGCTGGCGGCACCCGGTGTTCGGTGACAGGGACACGTGGGTCCACCAGAAGGGTGGCCCGTGGTTCGGGAAAACCATCAAACGCAAGGCACCCGCCTTCCGCAAAGCGGTGCTGGACGCGATGGAACAGATCAAGAACGAGATCGAATCCTAAGGGGAGCCATGCCGAAGTTCGCCATCGAGGACAAAGAGTACGACTACGACGGGAAGATTTCCGTCAAGGACTCGATGTTCATCTTCGAGAAGTCCAAGGTCGGGATCGCCGAGTTCCAGTACGCCATCTTCGGCCAGGGGAACCCGTTCGCGATCGCCGCTTGGGTGTACATCCTCAAGCGCCGCGCCGGCGAAGCGGTCCAGTGGGACGACGTGCTCGAACTGGACCTCCGTACGTTCCGGTTCATCGAGGATGAGGAGGAGCCGAAGCCTCCCACCGATGAGGAGCCGAAGAAGGAGGGCGAGGCGGACCCTACTTCGCCACCTTCGCGGAGCGGTGGAAAAACCCGCAAGAGCGCTACTGGAGCTACCTCGTAGCCCTCACCGAAGTTTTCGGTTTCACACCCCGGGACGTGCAGGAACTCAGCGTGTTCGAGTTCGACCTGTACGCCCAGCGCATCGAAAAACTCAATGAGCAGGCCAGCGAGGGGTGAGTGATGGCGGACCTCTCGTTCAACATCGTCGCGTTGGACAAGGCTGGGGCGACTTTCGTCAAACTGGCTGAGCAGGCCGAACGTCTCTCCGACAAGCTCGACAAGATCGACGGGCGGGACGCCACCGCCACGGTGAACGTCCGCACCGACCAGTCCGACAAGGCGCTGGACTCGTTCTCCAACCGGTTCGCCCTCCTCGCCGCCGGCATCACCGCTGCGTCGCCGGCGGTGGGTGCGGCGATCCTCGGTGGCGTCGGTGCGGGCTTCATCGGTGTCGGTGCGCTGGCGCTGAAGTCCAACCAGGACGTACAGCAGGCCTACAGCTCGATGTGGTCGAACGTCGTGTCCACGTCGAAGGCCGCCAGCGCTCAGCTGGTGCCGCAGTTCGTGTCCGCCGCGAACGCCATGAACGCGGAGGTCACGAAACTCGGTCCGGCGATCTCCAGGGCGATGTCGTTCGCTGGCCCGGACATCGTCGCCCTGACTCGCGGTATCAACACCCTCGCCGACAACGCGATGCCGGGGCTCAACGCGGCCATGGCCAACAGCCTGCCGGTGTTTCAGGGCGTCGCGGGCGCGATGGGGATCCTCGGGACGTCCTTCTCGAACAACATGACGTCGATGTCGGCCAACGCCACCAACTACGGCCTGGTGGTGCAGTCGACGGCGTCGATCGTCGACTCCGCCCTGACCGCCGCGGTCGGCATCGTCAACACCCTGGCGACCGCGTGGGGCCGTAACTCGACGTCGATCAACAGCGCGGTGTCGTCGGTGGGTGCGTCGATTTCCGGGCTCGCGCAGGGCACCCTGCCGGTGCTGTCCGCTGCGCTGGGAGCCGCATCCGGGGTGCTGAACGCCATCGCGTCGGTCCTCGCTCCGATCGCGCCACTTCTGGGCGGTGTGGGTGCCGCGGCGCTCGCGACGTGGGCGGCATTCAAACTCGCCGGGGCGGTCCAAGCCGGTGTGCAGGCCCTCGCCATGGGCGTGCTGAACCTTGGTGTGCGGATGGAAACGGCGGGCGCCGCCAGCGCCCGCATGATCACCGGTTTGGGTGGCGTGTCCGGGGCGTCCGCGACCGCCGCCGCCGGTGTCACCGCGGCAGGGAACGCTGCTGCGGGGGCGTCGCTGCGGTTCGCCGCTGCCGCCTCGGCGATGGCCGGCCCACTGTCCATCGCGCTCGTCGCGGGCACCCTGCTCCTCGGACTACTCGGATCGAGTTTCGGGTCCGCTTCCGGTGGCGCGAAGGACCTTTCCACCAGCCTCGACGGGGTCACCTCCGCCCTGCAGTCGAGCCACGGCGCGTTCAGCCAGGCGGTGCGGGACGCGCTCGTCGCCGACCCCGCGTTCAAGGGCCTCGCCGACTCGCTGGCGGGCACTGGGGTATCACAGCAGGAGCTGATCGACGCGATCACGCAGGGCGGGCCCGCGCTTGACGCGTTGAAGGCGAAGCTGGCCGCCGCTGAAGAGGCCGGCTACTCGATGGTCAGCCCCATGAAGTTCCTCACCACGAACTTCAGTGATATGCGCATCGCCGGTGGCGGTGTCATCGAGTCCTTGAACGACCAGGGCAAAGCGGCCCGGGACGGGCAAGTAACACTAGACGAGTTGGCGAAGTCCTACGCCAAGTCCGCCGCCGACGCCAAGACCGCGAGTGCCGCGGCGGCTTCGGCGGCGCACTCCACCGCCCAAACCAGTGCGTACAGCACGCAGGCCGGCGCGGCGGCCCAGTTCCTCGGGTTGAGCCTGTACACGGTATCCCGAGGATTCGAGGGTGTGCTGGCGACGTCGGACCAGGCGAACTGGTCGGTCCAGTCCACCAGTGTCGGGTTCTTGAAGGCCAGTCTGAACGTGGCGAACGCTGCCGCGCAGCTGACGACCAACTTCACCCAGGCGGACAAGGCTGTGGTGTCGGCGCACCAGTCGGTGGATCAGGCGCAGCATTCGCTGGCGCAGTCCACCCGGTCGGTGGCGGACGCGCAGCATTCGGCCGCGCAGGCCGCGCGGTCAGTGGTGGATGCGCAGCAGGGTGTGGCTGACGCTGCCCGGCAGGTGGAGCAGGCCCAGCGCGGGTTGGACGACGCCTACTACGGGGTGACCCAGGCGGAGCAGGCCTACACCCGTGCTCAGCAGAACGCGCGCGACGCGCAGCAAGCGTTGAACGAGGCTCGCGAACAGGCCATCCAGGACCTCAAAGACCTGCGGCTGCAGATGGAGGACCAGGTCCTGTCGGAGGAGCAGGCCGCGGTCAACCTGTTCGAGGCGCAGAAGAAGGCTGAGGGCGCGGGCATCACGTCGATGGATCAGGCGAAGGATATCGCCTCCGCTGACGTGACCGCAGAGAACATCGAGCAGAAGAAGGTCGCGTTCGAGCTGATCGCGGCGCAGAACGCGCTGAACAACTCCCACAACCGCGGTGTGCAGATGCGGGAGAAGCTGAGCGAAGCCGAACGGGAAGGTGTCAACGGCGCGCAGGGTGTGATCAACGCCCAGAGGCAGTTGGACTCGGCGAACCAGCAGGTTGTGGATTCGCAGCGGGCATTGGAAAAGGCGCACCAGCAGGTGCGGGACGCCGCGTATTCGCTGGAGTCGGCGGAGCGCGGGTTGGAGCGTGCCCACCGGCAGGTGGAGGACGCGGCCTACGGCGCGATGCGAGCTCACCAGGCGGTGCGGGACGCCCAATACCAGCAGGCCCAGGCTTCTCAGCAACTCCAGCAGGCGCAGCTAGGGTTGCGGGACGCCCAGGACGCCGCGTCAAGGTCGCTGGACCTCAACACAGAGGCAGGCCGGCGGAACCTCACCTCCCTGCTGGCGGTGTGGGACCAGATCCAGAAGACCGGTATGCCCATCACCGACCAGTACCGGCAACTGATCGACATCTTCGCGTCATCGTTCGGAGTCTCTCGAGACCGGGCCCAGGAGTTCCTCACCCAGCTCGGGTTGATCCCGAAGGACTTCAAGTACTCGATCACCGCGATCACGCAGGTCGACACCAACAACTTCAACCAGTGGTTGTCCGGTGTGTTGAAGACCGGCGGGTACGCGATGGACTCCCGCAACCAGCAGAAAACCGTGGGCGGCACAGGGTATGCCACGGGTGGACAGATCACCGGGTGGAGTCCGACCAAGACGGCCGACAACGTGCCCATCATGGCCACCGCGGGAGAGTGGGTGCACCCGGTGGACGCGGTCGAGTACTACGGCCCGGGATTCATGGAAGCGATCCGCACCAAGCAGTTCCCCAAGGGCGGGGACGGGGCGGCGCTCATGGGCTATGCCAGGGGTGGTGTGGTCCGAGCGGCGCAGGACACCTATGCCGGAGCGAACCTCGGGGCCGGGTACTTCGCCACGAACCAGGCGATGCGAGTCATGGGGTTCCCCACGCTGCAGGACTTGCCCAAGTGGGTGCCGCCACCAGTCGACATGGGCGGATACTCCGGCACCATTCCCGGCTACAAGCCCTCGGCCGGGGTGGCGCAATGGACACCGCAAACCCTGCAGGCCATGAACATGCTCGGCCTACCAGGGGCGTTCCTGCCCGCCATCCAGCGCCGCATGATGCAGGAATCCGGCGGTAACCCGACCATCGTCAACGACTGGGACAGCAACTGGCGCGCCGGCCACCCATCAGTTGGTCTGATGCAGGTCATCCGCGGCACCTACGCCTCCTACAAGGGCCCCGACGTGGGCCCCTACCTGTACGGCGTGTCCGTGGACCCGCTGTCGAACATCTACGCCGGTCTCAACTACGCGGGCCGCGTCTACGGGCCACGTAGGGGCGGGTTCGCCAACGGTGTCCTGTACGCGATGAACAAACCCGGTGGCTACGACGCCGGCGGGTGGCTTCCTGACGGCGGTACCGGCGTGAACTCGACCGGTAAGCCGGAGGCGGTGCTGAACCCGGACGAGTCACAGGCGTTCGTGAAGCTCGTCAAGTCCGGGCAGTTCGGCAAGGCCACCTACATCACGATCAACGTCACCGCGGCGAAGTTCGACCGCGCCGAGTTCGCGCGGGAGATGAAGATGGTGGAGGCGATGAATCTGTGACCGCCGAGATCATCGAGTGGGTTGACGCTGACGGTGGTGTGACCGTGCTGGACGCGGACTGGCCGGCACAAGGCAGGTTCATGCCGCCGATCACGGTGGAACAGATCGGTGTTCCCCGAACCCCGGGCGGGGTCCTGTTGGACGCCCGCCACGGGGTTCGGGAAATGCTGATCTCCTTCTGGATCATCGGCACCGACGAAGCCGACCTGCGTGTGAAACTTCGCGACATCGTGCGGAAACTCAACCCCGCCAAGGGGCCCGGGTATCTGCGTGCCACAGCCCCGGACGGGGTCGTGCGGCAAATCCAGTGCATCAACGTGGACGGCGTCCAGATCCAAGAAGAGCTCGGGGAGAGCTCGGGGTACGCGGCGCAGAAGATCGCAGCCCAGTTCAAGGCGTACAACCCGTACTGGCAGGACGTGTCCGCCATCAGCCCACCCGAGTGGTCCACGGGTGTGACCCCTACGTTCTTTCCGATTTTCCCCATCCGGTTGACCTCGTCGGAGATCGCGGTCGACGGGACGATCGACAACGCCGGGGATGTGGAGGCGTGGCCGGTGTGGACCATCACCGGCCCAGGCTCAGGGATCGTGCTCCGCAACCTCTCCACCGGCGAGTACCTGTCCTTCCCTGACGTGGTGATGGGGGAGGGGCAAACCCTCTACATCGACACCCGGCCTGGGGTGAAGACCGTCACCCTGGATACCAACTCGGTGGGCACGAACATGTTCGGAGCCATGTACGCCGGGTCCAGCCTGTGGCCGCTCGTGCCGGGTAGCAACGCGATCCGCCTGGAAATGGCCGGCATCACCGTGGGCACGTCGAAGCTCGCGGTGTCCTACACCCAGCAGTACCTCACGCCATGACCTGGACCGTGCGAGTCAGGAACTCGATCAACGAAGACGTCGGGGAACTGGACCAGTACTCACTGTTGGAGATGGTCCTCCGCCTCAACGACGTGTCGGCGTGGCAGTTGACGGTTCCCGCGGACAACCCGCTGATCGGGGAACTGGTGAAACCCGGCGCTGGGCTGCGGGTGTTCACCTCCGCCCTCCCCGGGACAGCGGTGTTCACCGGGCCGTGGACGTCGATGGAAGTGCGCAAGACGGCCGAGGAGCGGACCTACACCTTCACCGGCGTGGACGACACGGTGTGGCTGAAGCGCCGGCAAGCGTCCCCCTCACCGACGGAGGGGTTCCCGCCGTACACGGTGTCGGCGAAGGACACCGTGTCGAACCAGCCTTGCTCGACGGTGCTGGGCTACTACGTGAACCGCAACATCGGCCCCGACGCCCACAGTTCGCGGAAACACCCCCTGTGGACCTACAGCGCGAACCCCGGGCTGGGGGCGAACGTGTCCGGTGAGGCGCGGTGGCAACCGCTCCTCACGCTGCTGCAAGAACTCGCGGTCGCGAACGGCAACAACATCGGGTTCAAGGTCATCCAAAACGGTGGGGCCTACCAGCTGTACCCGTTCCAACCCCAGGACCGCACCGCGACCGTGATGTTCTCCGAGAAGCTGGGGAACCTCGCCGACTTCACCTACTCGATCGAGGCACCCGAAGCGAACTACGTCTACGTCGGTGGCGACGGCGAAGGCACCGCGAGGACGTTCAAGGAACGTTCCGACGGTGAGTCCATCGCCCGCTGGGGCCGCATCGAAGGCGAACTCGTCGACCGGCCCGGGACGACCGACACCACCCAGCTCGAACAAGCTGGAGACGAAGCGCTGATCGACCGGCAGGAGAAGGTGTCCCTGTCGCTCACACCGATCGAGTCGAAGTACATGCGATTCGGGGCGGACTTCTACCTCGGGGACAAGGTCACCGTCCAGCTGGAGGGCGACACCGAAGACGGCCGCATCCAAGAAGTCATCCGCGAAGTGAAGATCTCCCTCACCCCCGACGGCCCGTGCCTGGTCACCCCCAGTGTCGGCACACCGGGTCGGCAGGACATCTACCGGGTCTTCAGAGCCATCCAGGATATCAGGGATCGCCTGATCTACAAGGAAAGGCGGTGACAGGTGGCGACAGCGCTCGACCTCTACATGCCCTACGACACCGGTGCCGGCGCGAACGTCACCGAAGACGGATGGCGACGCTTCGCCAAACACTGGCGCGGGGACGGGGTTATCCGCAACTACGGCTCCGAAATGGCCGTGTTTGGCGACTCTTCGGGGATGCAGGTGAAGGTCCCCACGGGGGAGTGCTGGATCCAAGGCGCGTGGGGCCAGATCACATCGACGAAGATTCTGCCGATCGCCGCGGCCCACGCCACCCTCGCACGCCGGGACCTGGTGGTGGCGCGGAACGACTTCATCAACAACCGCATCGAGGTCGACGTTAAGACCGGCACCCCCGCCGCCTCACCCACCTACCCGACGTTGACGCAGAACACGTCGATGTGGGAAATCCAACTCGGCAAGGTCCAAGTTGCGGCCGCGGCGTCGGGGATCGCCGCGGGGAACGTGCAGGCCCTCCAAACCTTCGTGGACGGGTCCTGCTCCTACTCGGTGGACTTGGCGTTCCAGTCCATCCCGGACAACGCCCCCACTCGCGTGGACTGGGACCTCGAACTGTTCCCGTCCAGCGCGGTGGATCGCACCGGCACCAACGGCCTCAACGCTTTCACGTTGCGCCGCGCCGGCCAGTGGCTGTTTGTCGCGTCCGTGGAGTGGAACGTGTCCACCGTCGGGTTGCGGGCCGCGTGGGTGGCCCGCACCGCGGACGGATCCTCCTCCGGGAACCGGTTGGGGTTCTCGAGCATCGCCCCCAACGTGTCCGGGGCGAAGACGATCCAGAACATCACCGCCACCGAACGGTTCACCGCGAACGAGGAGGTCGCGCTGTACGTGCACCAAACGTCCGGCGGTGGCCTGTCCCTGACAAAAGACTTCACCTCGACGCGCATCCAGATCTACTGGCTGGGGCCCTGACGGACTCTGTGGAGAGGGGGCTGGGTGGAGTGGCTGCCGACCGCAGGACCCTACGGGGCACTCGGCGCGATCATCATCTACCTGGTGCGGCTGCTGATCGTTACCGACCGGCGCCACACAACGGAAATCAACGACTCTGCGAGGCGTCATGCCGCGGAGATGACACGCATCAGCGAAGCCCACGCGGCGGAGATGAAGCGCATCAACGAGGCGCACGCCGCGGAGATGAAAAGGATCAACGAGGCGCACGACGAGGAGATCCTCGAGTTGCGCGACGACATCGCCAGGCTGCGGGAGGACATCGCGCAGCTTCAGAACGCGCTCGACACCGAGACACAAACTCGCCGCGCCGCGGAGGAGCTCGCGCACCAACTCCGGACGGGGGTCGGTAATGCCGGAAACCGTGAAGGGTCGCCGCCGCATCGCCATCGTGCTCGCGATCGTCGCGATCCTGATCGCCCTGTTCGCGGTGTGGCGGACGTGGGGGGTGGAGCAGACAGCGACGGACTTGGGGGGACAGGTGGCGACAGCGTGCCGCCTGGACGCGTCCGACGCGCAGAGGAAGGGGCTTAACTGCGCCCAAGCGGAGGCGGTGTCGGACCCCTCGCCAGTCACCCTGACCCAGCCACCTGTCACCAACACCCTGCTGGTGCCGGGGCCAGTGACGGTGGTGACGGAAACCAACCAGGTGCCTTTGCCTCTGCCGACTGTGGTGCCGTTGCCTGGTCTCACGGTCGTCTCGGTCACCCCGGGGCCGACAGTGACCAAAACGGACACCTCCACCACGACGGTGGTTCCGCCGCCGCAGACCGTGACCGAAACCCAAACGCAGACCGAGACAGTGACCGCGACCACCACGGTGAGTTGCCCATCGTTGGGCCCCTGCGGGCCTGAAGGACAGGGATGATCGATGAGCCTCGGCGTTGACCTCCATTGCTACTACCAGCGAGCCATCAACTGGGGCGCGCTCGCTGCCGCGAATCTCGGTGGGAGCCGGGTGGAGTACGGCTGGGTGAAGGTGTCCGACGGTGGATCGGCCTACACGAAGAAGGTCGACGGGGTCACCTACTACCCGTCCACCATGGTCAACGGGTTGAAGGGGATCGGCCGCAAGGTCGGGGCCTACCACTACGCGCAGTTCTCCCCAAGCCCGGAGGCGCAGGCTGACGTGCTGGTGCGGGAAGCGCGCCGGCTGGACGCGATGGATCTCGTCCCGATGCTGGACCTAGAGGACCCGTTCGAGGCCAACGCCGCGGCGAAGGACTTCGCGATCCGGTTCTGCAAGCGCGTCGCCGCGCAGGGAGTGAAACCAGGCGTGTACATGTCCGCCTCGTTCGCGAAGACCCTTCGCCCGGACCAGTGGGGCATCCCCGGTCTGGTCATCTGGATCGCCCGATACGGGGCGAAGCCAGAAGCCGCCGGCTCAGCGCAGTACACCGGCCGCTACGACATCCACCAGTACAGCTCCACCCAAGACATCGGCGGCTTGGCCGATGTGGACGTGAACTGGGCCTACACCAACAACCACCTGATGGCAGGGAACCAGGAGGACGACATGTTCGACGACACTGACCGGCAGATCCTTCGCACCATCTGCAACCAGCTCACCGGCAACCCCGCCGGCGACCCGTGGAACGTGCCGGGCTGGCCGTCCCTGGTCACCCCGGGCGCGAAGCTGTCCGTGACCGACTACGTCCGCTGGCTCGACCTGCACGCGGTAAAGACGGGGGAGAAGGTCAACGCGATCGCGGACCTCGTGGCGAAGCAGAACGGGGTCACCGCGGAGGAGATCGCCGCAGCGCTCCGCACCGGTCTCGTCGCCGACCTGCTGCCCGTCCTGCAGCAGGTGTTGGCGGACGCTCTCGACGACGACAACGGCGAACAGGCCGCCGCCATCTCCGACGCCGTGCTCACCAAGCTCGGCGAGAAGCTCGCTGGAGGGAACGCATGACCACCTATCTGAAGGACCTGCTGGAGCGGGCCGCCGCCACGTTCGGGGCGGGGTTCTTTGCCGCGCTCTTCGCGGACTGGACTGGGGCGATCCCTTCCGACTGGAAGGCGTGGCTCCTGACTGGTGTCGTGGCCGGCGTGCTCGACACCGTCAAGGGACTCGTGTCGAAGAAGGTCGGCGACCCCGGCACCGCGTCGGCGTTGCCGCGGCTCACGGTCGGCGAGGTCGAGCCAGGCCGGCACCTCAACTGAGCTGGTCGCCCGCTACCCCTGTCAGGCGGGCGACCGTCAGCCCCCCAGCACTCCCCGAGGACTCCCCTCTCGGGATGAAGTGCTGAGGGGCCCTTTCTCATGCCTTGGCCGGTTTCACCGTCTCGCGTTTGACCATCACCGGGCCCTGCACGCTGCCGTCGTCCACCCACGCGGCGTCGACAGGTGGCTTCGCGCCAGGGTGGTCGTCGCGTGGAACGAACTTGCCGGTCACTAGGCCTGTGTGGAGGTCGGAGCCCTCGGGGTCGTCGTAGTAGGGCTCCGCGACGACGAGGTCCCCGCGCTTGAGCTGCTTGCCGAGCCATTTCCGGACGGTCATACGGTCGATCGCGGCCAGCCGTGCGATCTCGGTCTCAGGCATGCCGTTGTCGGCTGCGGCGTAGACGGCGTAGCGGAGGAGCGGCTTGATTCCCTGGTTCACAATGCCGAGGCCCTGGAGGGTCTCGGAGATGCGTGCTGCGGTGAATGGTGCACGTTCACGGAACGTCTTCGCGATCTCGGTGAAGGAGGCTGCGAGTGCGCCCATGCTGCGGTTGAGTTCACTGAGGACGATTGACTGGTCCGTCATGTAGAGAACTCTACAGGTCGCCTGTAGAGAAGTCTACAGAAGCTCACCTGGCTGGGCACATGCCGGAGCCCCCGTCCGGGACATGGTGAACGGGGGCTCCTTGACGCGCTCACCAGACAAACGGGAGTCGCCGGTGCGCGCGAGCTACTTCCAGATACCTTCCCGCCACGCGATCCACCCCACCATGGGACCGAAGATCGCGCAGTAGATCCCGCAACCCAGGGCGACTTGGCCGAGCCGGCTGGACAGGTCCGGGTCGAAAATCAGGGCTGGCACGCACAACAAGGCGGCGGCCAGGATCGCGGCTAGCAGTGGCATGGGGACCCGCAGATCCGACAGAAGTGGTCAGAACCGCCCTTCGAGGGCAGGCAGGCGTGGTCGTAGCCCAGCCATTTCATGATCCGTTTTAGCATGGTCGGCATCCTCCCTCATCCACCCCAGGATCGCCCGGGGTGGTCGGATCTCATTCTCTGCGCGATCGCGTCCCGCAGCTTCGTGGACAACTCCACCGCGTGGTCCTTCCCTCGCCACCCCGCGGTGGGGAGAGCGGCGGTCATCCCGAACTCGCCAACACGGATGCCCACTTCCACCTGGTCGTGGCGTTCGATCAGCCCTACCACGACTTCGGTGCGGTTTCCGTACACGTCCACGGCGCGGACAGGCCAGGACACGAGCCAGCCGAAGTCACTTTCCCCGCTCGTCGGCGTCAGCATCGTCCTGCCTCTCACGTTCGAACACCTCACCGGTGGTCATGTCGGTCACGCAACTGTCGGTCTCGTACACGTTCTTGAGGTACCGCTCTTCGACAGTCGTGGGGTATTGGGGGTCTGTGATCATCACACGCCTCCCGGCCCATCAAAGGTGTTACTCACCAGGTACACGCATATGGAGCAGCGCGGCACAGAGCCTCGCCGGTCACGCCGGGAAGGAGTGCCCACCAAATTGCAGGCGGTGGCCGTGGTGGGCCCATTCCGGACGCGGCGGAACGGGAACTCGATGAGCGCGTGCTCCTGCTCGCCGAGAGCGACCCATGTCGGCCGCCCCCTGTCATCCGTGACATAGCGAGACACGCGCGGCAGTATATGGACCGCCATGGACCGCTGTACACCGCCATGGCGGTATCGACTCCGATAAGGCGGTCTATCACCCGATATGTTGATCTTCATGTGGGAAGACAGGTCGGGCCGGATCAACCACGAAGCATCCGGCTACATCTGGGCGCAAGTAGCCGATGACCTGCGCAAAGAAGTCCGCGACGGCACCCTACCGTCCGGGCTGCAGCTCCCCGCAGCTCACGAACTCGCCGACATCTACGGCGTAGCCCGCGGCACCATCCTCCGCGCCATCCGCGAACTCACCGAAGAAGGCATCCTCGTCATCACCCCACACCGAGGCACCTTCGTCGCCTAGCCCTGCGGTGACAACGTCAACTGCACACCCTGCACCTGACGAGCCTGGACCTCGTCCACAACCTGCGTACCCCGATGCGAGATCGTCACCGTGTACTGGCCTCGCCCCGTCGGCAGACCAGGGACGGTGAACGGCATCGTGCACGCCGCCACCGAGCTGCCCGAGTACACCTTCTGCCCCTCGGCGAGGGACCCGATCCCCAACGTGTTGCCCTTGGCGTCGGTGACCGTGACGGCCGCGCCGGCGACGATGTCGCTGAACCCACCCGTGCCGTGGCAAGTCCACCCCGTGTCTTGCACGGTCACGGGGTAGCCGTTCACCAGCTGGATCGACCCCTGCATCGCGAACAGCTGCACGGTGGGTGTGGGTTCGCTGGGGGTGGCAGCGGCGAACACCCCGATCGTGATCCCCGCGCCGGCGATGACGCAGCCGAGCACGACGGGCCAGGGGCTTCGTTTCTTGGTGGCAGGTTCGCTGGTCATGGGTTCCTCCAGGCTGGTTCGGCTTGTGGTCGCTCCAGGTCAGACGTTCGTTACGGGTGGACGGTTGGGGTAGTCACTCGCTCGGAGCAGCGGAGATGCCGTAGCCCTCGGCGAGGTACTGGAGCGTTGGACATGGCCATGAGACTGGATAGTCGGTACCGCCACATTCACCGCAGTACTTCCGAGACCCCTGTGGCTCGTGCAGCTCCAAAAGCTTCCGGTCTGCTGCGCAGCGGCGGAGGACGGATGCCGGGTCGTGGTGGGCGACGTGGTAGCCGACCTTGTCGAACTCGGCGCTGGCACGCCCGGCGGGGTCGTCCACCGCCTCCAACGTGCCGCCGATGCCGATCCAATGAAGTCCTGTCCGACTGTCACCGTAATCCTCTCGCGCCTTCTCGGCTGCGGCGTTGGCGATGTGTTCGGTCTCGTCGATCGCTGCGATCAGCCTGTCTCTGATGTCGCTCATGGTGGGAGTCTCCTTGGTGGGCGTCGGGTACAAAATGGGTACAGATGAGTCTGACTAGCGGTGACTAACGTCGACCGTCGATGACTAGAGTTTTGCCTGGTCAAGCGGGGTGTGTCCGGCGTCTGTGCAGGTCAGCGTTTCGCGAGGAAGGCTTGTGTTCATAGAGTTCGCGGCGCGACCGGCGTCCCCCGGCGGGCGGCCCGGCCGGTGTGCTGGGATGGCGGGGTGCGGATCACGAGCAGGCGCTGGAGCCTCGCCCGGCAGCTGCTCCTGCTGCAGGTGGCGGGAGTGGCCGTGCTGGTCGCGGTGGGGGCGCTGCTGGCCTACTTCGACGCCGCCCGCGCGGTGGACGCCCGCGCGCAGGACAAGGTGGTCGCCATCGCGAGCACCCTCGCCGACTCGCCGACGGTGCTCTCCGCCTTGAGACTGCCCGCACCGAGCACCGAACTGCAACCCTTCGCCGAGCAGGTGCGGCGCGACACCGGGGTCGACTTCATCACGATCATGGATCCCGGCGGCATCCGCTACACCCATCCGAACCCGGAGCTGATCGGGCAGCGGTTCCTCGGCACGATCGACGTCGCCCGGCAGGGCCGCGTCTACACCGAGACCTACACCGGCACGCTCGGCCCGTCGATGCGCGCGGTCGTGCCGGTGTTCGACCCGGAGCGGCGCGTGGTCGCGCTGGTGTCGGCGGGCATCAAGGTCGACGCCATCTCGGCCGCGCTGGCGCAGCGGATCTGGACGCTCGCCGCGGTGGCCGGCGCCGCCCTGGTGGTGGGTGTCGCGGGCAGCTACCTGGTCAGCAGCAGGCTGCGGCGGCAGACCCGCGGTCTCGCCCCGGCCGAGCTGAGCAGCATCTTCGCCTACTACGAGGCGACCCTGCACGCGGTGCGCGAGGGGCTCGTGCTGGTCGGCGCGGACGAGCGGGTGGTGCTGTGCAACGACGCCGCCCGCGACCTGCTCGGGCTCGGCGCCGACCCGACCGGCAGGCCGGTCACCGAGCTGGGGCTGCCGCCGAGCCTGGTCGGGGCGCTGCGCGGCCAGGAGCCCCGGCGCGACGAGATCCACCTGACCGACGTGCGGGTCCTGGTGGTGAGCACCGCACCGGTGCGGTCCCGCGCCCGCGCGAAGGACCACGGCACCGTCGTCACCCTGCGCGACCACACCGACCTGCAGCTGCTCACCGGCGAGCTGACCACCGCGCGCGGGCTCGCCGAGTCACTGCGGTCGCAGGCGCACGAGGCGGCCAACCGCCTGCACACGGTGGTGTCCCTGGTGGAGATGGGCCGCACGCAGGAGGCGATCGAGTTCGCCACGGCGGAGCTGGAGATCGCGCAGCGGCTCACCGACCAGGTGGTCGGCGCGGTGTCCGAACCGGTGCTGGCCGCGTTGCTGCTCGGCAAGACCGCCGAGGCCAGCGAGCGCGGCGCCGAACTGGTGCTGACCGAGGACACCGCCATCGAGGACACCGACACCGGCATCGAGCCGCGCGACCTGATCACCGTGCTGGGCAACCTGATCGACAACGCGATCGACGCGGCCATCGAGGCCGCGGGGGAGCGGCCGGAGCGGCCGCGGGTCACGGTGACCGCGAAGATCGAGGGGGAGGAGCTGCTGTTGCGGGTCGCCGACAACGGCCGGGGCGTGCCGGACGAGGCGCGGCGGCGCGTGTTCGAGCGCGGCTGGACGACCAAACCGGACGGTCACGGGCTGGGCCTGGCGCTGGTCGGGCAGGTGGTTCGGCGCAACGGCGGACGGGTGGACGTGGCCTCCCGCGAGGGCGCGGTGTTCACCGTGCGGCTGCCGGTGCGGCAGGAGGTGCCGCGGTGATCCGGGTGCTCGTGGTCGAGGACGACCCGGTGGCCGCCGAGGCGCACCGCACCTACGTGGAGCGGGTCGCCGGGTTCACCGTCGCCGCGGTCGTCCACTCCGGCGCGGAGGCGCTGCGGTTCTTCGAGCGCGACACCGCCGACCTGGTGCTGCTCGACTTCTACCTGCCCGACACGCACGGCCTCGCGGTGTGCCGGGCGTTGCGGGCCGCGGGCAACCTGGTGGACGTCATCGCGGTGACCTCGGCGCGGGACCTGGCGGTGGTGAAGGCCGCGGTGTCGGTGGGGATCGTGCAGTACCTCATCAAGCCGTTCACCTTCGCGTCGCTGCGGGACAAGCTGGACCGGTACGCGAAGTTCCGGGAAAGTTTCGGTGAAACCGGCGAGGTCGGACAGTCCGAGGTGGACCGGGCGTTCGCGGCGCTGCGCTCACCGGTGGCGACGGCCCTGCCCAAGGGGATGAGCGGGCAGACCCTGGACGCGGTGGTCTCGGCGCTGCGGGACGAACCGGACGGGCTGTCCGCGGGCGCGGCCGCCAGCGCGACCGGGGTGTCCAGGGTGACCGCGCGGCGGTACCTGGAATACCTGGCGGACAACGGACTCGCGCGACGAGAGCCGCGATACGGACAGGTCGGACGGCCGGAGGTTTGGTACCGGGCTGTCAAGTGAAGGACGCTACGATCCGCGGCATGAGCCAGCCTTACCAGCAGCAGCCCCGGTTCCCGATCCTGCTGTCCACTATGAATGATTTGCCCGGCTACCGGGTCGTGCGCGTGTACGGCGAGGTGTTCGGGCTGACGGTGCGCAGCCGGAACATGTTCTCCAACCTCGGCGCCGGCTTCAAGGCGATGGCGGGCGGCGAGCTGAAGGGCCTGTCGAAGCTGCTGTCTGATTCGCGGTACGAGGCGCTGGGGCGGCTCTGCCAGGAGGCGATGGCCTTCGGGGCGAACGCGGTGCTGAGCATGCGCTTCGACTGCAACGAGATCGCCCAGACCGCGAGCGAGATCGCCGCCTACGGCACGGCGGTGTACGTGGTGCCCGACGGCACGGACCCGAACGCGCAGCAGGCCGCTCAGCAGCAGTACCAGCAGCAGCCGCAGGCGCAGGGTCAGCAGGCGCAGGGCCAGTTCCAGCAGGGTTTCACGCCGCAGCAGTGACCCCGGGCGCCGGCCCGGCCGTCACCGCGGCCGGCCCGGCACGCCCGGCCGCCGCTGCCACGGGCGCGGCCCGTCGAGGGGCCGGTACTCCACGCCGAGGGCGTCCAGCCGCGGCAGGTGGTGTTCGGCCAGTCGCGTGTGGAACTCCGCGTGGTCGCGGTCGGGCGGGCTCCACACGACCTCGGCGAAGGCGCACAGCCGCGGGAACGTCGCGTAGTCGACGCGCCGCACCGAGTCCAGGTGCTCGGTCCACACCTGCGCCTGCGCCCCGAGCACCCCGGGCGGCGGCTCCCAGCGGTGGACGTCGGCCAGGGTCCGCACGAACCCGACGGGGACGGGCTCGTCGTCGCCGTCGGCCTGCCGGTGGTCGAGGTACACCGCCTGCTCCGGGCACGCGACGACCTGACAGCCCGCCTCGATCGCCCGCGCCACCTGGGTTTCGTCGCGCCACGCGCCGATCACGGTGCCGGCGGGCAGGGCGGTCCCGGTGTCCAGCACCTCGTCCCAGGCGTGCGCCCGCCGCCCGCGCGCGTGCAGGTGCTCGATCATCCGCGCGGTGAACTTGCCGTGCTCGGGTGTGGCGCCCGGCGCCTCGTCGCCGCCGACGCCGATCACCTCGGACGGGAAGATGTCCAGCACCTCGTCGAACACCGTGCGGAAGAACTCCACTGTGGACTCCGACGGGTCCAGCAGGTCGGTGCTGACGCCCCACGATGTCCACACGTCGAGCTCGCGCCCGCCGCCCAGCTCCGGGTACGCGGCGATCGCCGCGCGGGAGTGGCCGGGCACGTCGATCTCGGGCACCACCGTGATCGCCCGCGCCGCCGCGTACGCGACGATCTCCCGCAGGTCGTCGCCGGTGTAGAACCCGCCGTGCGGCCGCCCGTCGCGCTCCGGGCCGTCGTGGCGGCCGACCATCGACTCCCGCCGCCACGACCCCACCTCGGTCAGCCGCGGGAACGCCGGGATCTCCACGCGCCAGCCCTGGTCGTCGGTGAGGTGCAGGTGCAGCACGTTCAGCTTGTGCGCGGCGAGCAGGTCGGCGAACCGCAGCACCTCGGCCTTGGTGCGGAAGTGCCGCGCCACGTCGAGCAGGCAGCCGCGCCAGGCGAACCGCGGGTGGTCCAGCACCGTCCCGCACGCCAGCTCGGCCGTCCCGCGCAGCGGCACGGCGCGGAACGCGTCCGGCCCGATCAGCTGCCGGAGCGTCTGCCGCGCGTAGAACTCGCCCGCCGCGTCCGGCGCCTCGATCAGCACCCCGTCCGGCTGGATCGTGAGCCGGTAGCCCTCCGCGGGCAGGTCCGCCGCCCGCACCTCGACCGGCGCCGGCCACTGGCACGTTCCGGGCGCGGGGGTGACCGACACCGGCCGGGGGAGCAGCGCGGTCAGCGGGATCACCCCTTCACCGCCCCGGCCATACCGCTGACCAGCCTGCGCTGCACGAGCACGAAGAACACCAGCACCGGCACGGTCATCAGCGTCGAGGACGCCATGATCGCGCCCCAGTCGTTCTCCTCCGGTTTGAAGAACACCAGGATCGCCTGCGGCAGCGTCTGGTTCTCCGAGCGGGAGATGATGAACGTCTTGGCGAACAGGAAGTCGTTCCACGCGTGGATGAACGACAGCACGCTCGTCGCCACGAGGCCGGGCGCCACGAGGGGGAACAGGATCTGCCACACGAACCGGAGCCGGCTCGCCCCGTCCACCTTCGCCGCCTCTTCGAGTTCGGCGGGCACCGCGGCGACGAAGCCACGCAGCATCCAGATCGCGAACGGCAGGCTGAACGCCAGGTGCACCAGCACCAGCGAGCCCAGCTCGTTGAGCCCGAACGCAGGCGCCACCTGCCCGACCGAGCGCATCAGGAAGAACAGCGGGATCGTCAGCGCCTCCACCGGCACCATCTGCGCGACCAGGAGCATCACGAGCAGCACCGTGCGGCCGCGGAATCTGAACCGGGTCAGCGCCACCGCGGCCAGGAAGGCGAACAGCAGCGACAGCAGCACCACGACGAGCGCGACCACCAGGCTGTTGAGGAAGTACCGGCCGAACCCGGACACCGTCAGCACCCGCTGGAAGGAGTCCAGCGACGGCGCGAACGTCCACGGCGCGGCCGACTGCACCTCGCCCGGTGGTTTCAGCGCGGTCAGCACCATCCAGTACAGCGGGAACGCGACCACGGCGGCGGCGAGCACGGTGACGATCTCGGCGAACGTGCGGCCCGGCTTCCGCACCAGCGTCGTCATGCCAGCCCCGCACGCTGGGACCGGACGTACAGCCCGGTGACGGACAGCAGCAGCACGGTCATCACCACCCCGATCGCCGCGCCGAGGCCGTAGCGCGAACCGGCGAAGGCCTGCTGGTAGGCGTAGACGTTGAGCACCAGGTTCCGTCCCGCGACGCCACCGCCGCTGGTCATCACGTAGATCTGCGTGAACACCTTGAAGTCCCAGATGATCGACTGCACAGTCGCGATCAGCAGCATCGGCCGCACCATCGGCAGCAGCACCGAGGTCGTCGTCCGCCACGCGCCCGCACCGTCCAAAGTGGCCGCCTCGACGACCTCGGCGGGCACCGCGCGGATCCCGGCGTACATGGTCACCAGGACGAACGGGAACGAGCACCAGATCACCTCCAGCGCCACCAGGCCGAACGCGCTGGTGGTGCCGAAGGTCCAGGAGTGCCCGGCCATGCCGCCGAACCCGAGCGACGCCAGCGCCTCGTTGACCAGGCCGAAATCGGCGTCGAAGAGGAACAGCCAGATGTAGGACCCGGCCACCGCGGGGGTGGCCCACGCGCCGAGCGCGGCCAGGAACAGCAGTGTGCGGGGCACCGCGCGGACCTTGCTCGCCAGCACCGCGAGCCCGGTGCCCGCCACCAGGCTGCCCACCACGCACACCGCCGCGAACACGACGGTCTTGGCGAGCACGGTCCAGAACGTGGCGCTGCCGAGCAGTTCCGCGTAGTTGGCCAGCCCGAGGAACCGCAGCGGCGCGTTTCCCGCCGCCTCGGCCTGGCCGTAGTCGTAGAACGAGATGACGACGAGCTGGTAGATCGGGTAGGCCAGCACCACCAGCAGCAGGATCGCGGCGGGGGCGAGGTAGCGGCCGGCGGCGGGGCCGTCCCCGCGCCTGCGGCGGCGCGGGGACGGTGCGGGTGGCGCGGCCGGCGCCTCGGGCGCCAGCAGGTTCGGTGTCGCCACGTCAGCCGCCGAAGGCCTGGTTCATCGCCTCGTTCGCGGCCGCGAGCGCGGCGTCCGGGCTCTTCTCCCCGGTCGCGATCTGCTGCACCGCGGTCGGCAGCACGCCCTGCGCGTCGATGCGCGACCAGGCCGGGCTGGACGGCACGAACTTCGTGCCCGCCTTGAGCGTCGCCACGAACGGCTCCAGGAACGGGTCGCTCGCCGCCACCTGGTTCTGCACCGCGGTCAGCGTCGGCAGGTTGCCCATCGCCTCGTACATCCGCGCCTGGTACTTCGCCCCGGCGAGCAGTTCGGCGAACTCGGTGGCCAGGCTGCGGTGGGTGGTCGCGCGGAACACGCCGAGCAGGTTGCCGCCGGCGAACGCGGGCGCGACCGACCCGGGCTGGGTGCCGGGCAGCGGCACGACCGCGTACTTGCCCCGCACCGCGCCGGCTTCCACGGCCTTGCGGTTGAAGTCGCCGCCGATCGTCATCGCGGCCTTGCCCCCGGCGAACGCCTGCACGCTCTGGGTGCCGGTGGAGTTCGCGCACTGCTCCGGCGGGCAGATGCCGGGGCTGATCAGGCTCGCGTAGGCGCTGACCCCGGCCGCGGTGGCGGGCGAGGTGAGGTCGCCGCGCCAGGCGCCGCCGGTGTTCCGGGCGACCTCGCCGCCGTGTGCCCACACGAACGGCAGCAGCGCGTAGGCGTACTTGCCGCCGACCGAGATGCCGTACAGCTCGGGCCGCGCGGCGCGGATCGCGCGGGCGGTCTCGGTGAGCTCGGCCAGCGTCGCCGGCGGGCGCAGGCCCAGCTCGGCGAACACGTCGGTGCGGTAGTAGAGCGCCCGGATGCCGGTGTACCAGGGGATGCCGTAGGTCTTGCCGTCCGCCTTCGCGGTGTCCAGGACGCTCGCCTGCAGCCCGGCGCCCTCCGGCCAGGCGCGGATGTCCTCGGTGAGGTCGGCCAGCGCGCCCGTCTGCGCGTAGCTAGCGACGTCGGTGTTGCCGAACTCGGCGACGTCCGGGGCGCTCGCGGGATCGTTGAAGGCGCCGGAGAACCGGTCCGCGCGGCCTTCCACCGGGATCCACTGGACGTCCACCTTGACGCCGGCGTGCGCGGCTTCGAACTCCGCGACCGCGTCCTTCACGACCGCTTCCTTGGGTGCGCGGTTGGCCTCGTCGAACAGCCAGACCCGCAGGGTTCCGGTCTTCTCGTCACCACCGGGCCCGGCCGGCCCGGTCTGGGCCGGCGCGCAGGCCGCGGCGGTGGCCACGACCGCGAGCGCGGCGAGGGTACGACGGATTCTCAACGCAGCCTCCGTTGCGTGTCACGCAATGTGCGTTTCGCTATTGGCAACAGAGCCTAAAGCGGACGTTCACCTCGCCACAAGGGTCTAGACCATTACCACTGCGTAACTCCCTCAGCGGAACAGCACGGTGGCGACCTCGGGCACCGCAAGTTCGCCCTGTGCCGCGCCGAGCCGTCCGGTCGCCGGATCCCGCGGCAGCCAGGTAACCGTGCCGGAACGCTGGTTCGACACGTACAGCCGGCGCGCGGACGCGTCGAAGGTGAAGTGGCGCGGCCAGTTCCCACCCGCCGGCGCCGCCTGTACCGGCGTCAGCGCGCGACCGGTGCGCAGCGCCGCGATCGTGTTCGCGCCGCGCACCGACACGTACACGAACCGGCCGCCCGGGGACACCGCGATCTCCCCGGGGTAGTCCTGGTCCCGCACGCCCACCGGCACCGCGTCCCCGAGCCGGACCTCGCCACGCACCGGGTCCCACGTGCCCGGCACGACCGCCGGGTCCAGCCCGCAGGCCTACACGATCGCCATCAGGATCGCGGCCATCGCGAACCCCGACACGGACAGGATGGTTTCCAGGACGGTCCAGGTCTTGAGCGTTTCCCCGACGGTCAGCCCGAAGTACCGCGACACGATCCAGAACCCGCCGTCGTTGACGTGCGAGGCGATGATCGACCCGGCGGCGATCGCGACCACGATCAGTGCCAGCTGCGCCTGCGAGTACCCGGCATCGGCCAGGCTCGGCGCGATGATGCCGCCGGTGGTCACGATCGCGACCGTCGCCGAACCCTGCGCGAGCCGCAGCCCGCAGCTGATCACATAGGCGGCCGCGATCACCGGCAGGCCACCGGCCTGCAGCGAGTCGGCCACCGCCTTGCCGATCCCGGTCGCCGACAGCACCGCGCCGAAGAACGCGCCCGCGCCCACCACCAGCAGCAGCATCGCCACCGGGCGCAGCGCCGCGGCCGACAGCTCCTTGCCGGTCATCCCGCGGCGTGTGCCCAGCAGCCAGGACGCGAGCAGCACGGCGATCGTGAGCGCCACCGCCGGCGTGCCGACGAACGCCGCCACCCCCGCGGCCGCGGAGTTCTTCGGCAGCCAGATGCTGCCGAACGTGCCGGCCAGGATCAGCACCAGCGGCACCGCGATGATGGCCGACACCAGTCCCAGCGACGGCCCGGATCCGTCCTCGCCGTCGTCGTCGACGATCATCTCGGCGGGCACCTCGATGTTCATCCGCTTGCCGATCCACGACGGGAACACCACGCCGGCGAGGAACCACGCGGGCAGACCGCACACCGCGCCCATCAGGATGATCCAGCCGAGGTCGACGTGCAGCAGCCCGGCCGCGGCCACCGGGCCAGGGTGCGGCGGGATGAACGCGTGCGTCATGGACAGCCCGGCCAGCAGCGGCAGGCAGTACAGCAGCAGCGACCGGCCGCCCTGCCGCGCGGCGACGTACACCAGCGGCGCCAGCACGAAGATGCCGATGTCGAAGAACACCGGGACACCGAAGATCAGGCCGGCCAGGCCCATCGCCAGCGGCGCGCGCTTCTCGCCGAAGGCCCGCAGCAGCGCGCCGGTCAGCACCCGCGCACCGCCGGACTTCTCCAGGATCGCGCCGAGCAGCGTGCCCAGCCCGATGATCGCGGCGATGTGCCCGAGGATCCCGCCGAAACCCTTTTCCAGCAACGAGTCCGACGTTTTCTGCGCGGTGCCGACGATCGTGCCGACCGGCAGCCCGGCCGCCAGCGCGGTGAGCAGCCCGACGATGATCAGGGCGATGAACGGTTCGGTCTTGAACCGGATGATCATGACCAGCAGGACGGCGATCGACACCGCCGCGAGCGTGAGCAGCCCGCCGGTGGAGTGCTGCAGCCAGTCGATCAAGCGGACCTCCTGAGTGAACGGCCGGCGAGCGCGCCGGTGGGCCTGCCGTCGTCGATGGCCGCGACGCCGTTGACGAAGACGTAGGGGATGCCCGCGGCCTGCTGCCGCGGGTTGTCGAAGGTTGCCGTGTCGGCCACGGTGTCCGGGTCGAACAGCACCAGGTCGGCGGCGTACCCCGGCTTCACGAGCCCGCGGTCGGTCAGCCGCAACCGGCGCGCGGCCCGCCCGGTCAGGTGCGCGACGCAGTCGGCGAGGTCGAGCACGCCCAGTTCCCGCACGTACCGCGCGAGGTACCGGGGGAAGGTGCCCCAGGCCCGCGGGTGCGGGCGGTCGCCGACCAGCAGGCCGTCGCTGCCCCCGGTGTGGGTGCGGTGCCGCATGATCGCCTGCACGTTCTCCTCGTGCCCGACGTGCATCAGGCACGACGTGCCGAGCCGCTCGGAGACCAGCACGTCGAAGTACAGCCGCGCGGCGGGCACCCCGGCGCGGCGGGCGGACTCGGCCACCGAAAGCCCGACCAGGTGGGCGTTCTCGGCCTTGCGCACGCCGTTGATCTCGATGCACTCCCAGTCGATCGGCACGCCGTGCGCGCCGTCGGAACCGGTTTCCTCGATCTCGGCGCGGATCCGCTCCCGCGTCTCCGGATCGGCGAGCCGCGCGAGTGTCGCGTCGATCCCGCCCTCGGCCGCCCAGCTCGGCAGCAGCGCGGACAGGTAGGTCGCGCCGGGCAGGTACGGGTAGGTGTCGAGGGTGATGTCGGCGCCGTCGTCGAGCGCGGCGTCCAGCAGCCGCAGCAGATCCGGCGCCCGGCCCTTGTTGACGGAGAAGTTCATCGTCGCGTGCGCGAGGTGCAGTGGGCACTTCGCGCGGCGGGACACCTCGACCATCTCCGCGAACGCCTCCAGCGCGCCCGCGCCGTAGCTGCGGTGGTGCGGGCTGTAGTAGCCGCCGCGCGCCCCCACCACCTCGCACAGCGCGACCAGTTCGTCGTCACTGGCGTACATGCCCGGGGTGTAGGTCAGGCCCGAGGACATGCCGACCGCGCCCTCGTCCAGGCCCGTCGCGACCAGCTCGCGCATCCGGTCCAGTTCGGACTCCGTGGCAGGCCGGTCGTCGAACCCGACGGCGAGCATCCGGACGGTGCCCTGCGGGACCAGGTAGGCCGCGTTGACGGCGACGCCCCGGTCGAGCCGGTCCAGGTACTCGCCGACCGAGCGCCAGTTCCAGTCGAACCCGGGCGGGTCGTCGTTCCAGCCGGCGAGCTGCTCGCGCAGCGCGGCCAGCGTGGCGTCGTCGACCGGGGCGTAGGACAGCCCGTCCTGGCCGAGCACCTCGGTGGTCACGCCCTGGGACACCTTCGCCAGGTGATCCGGCGCGGCGAGCAGCTGCAGGTCGGAGTGCGAGTGCATGTCGACGAAACCGGGCGCGAGCACCAGCCCGTCCGCGTCGATCACCCGCGTGCCCGTCAGGCCTGGGCCGATGTCCGCGATCCGGCCGCTCTCGACGCCGACGTCGGCCGTGAACAGAGGAGCGCCGGTGCCGTCGGCGATCCGCGCGCCACGCAGAACGAGGTCCATTGTGGACTCCTAGAAGTAGGTGCGGACGAAGTCGACGACGGTGTCGCCCTCGACCACCGGCAGCAGCGGCCACTTGTCGAACACGGTGCACGGGTGGGACAGGCCGAGCCCGACCCAGTCGCCCACCCGCAGCGGCGAATCCGGTGGCAGCGCGACGAAGGCGTGCTGGTCGTTGAGCGCGGTGACGGTGTGGCCGGCCAGCTTCGCCGTGGGTTCGCCGGGACGCCGGTGCCACTGCGGCTCGGGCAGGCCCTCGTCGAAGGAGGCGTCCCGCTTGCCCAGCGTCAGCAGGGCGAGGTCGTCGGTCGGACGCGAGGTGACCTGGGCCCAGGCGCGCAGCGCGGAGCGCAACCGCGGGGTCCCGTCGATGCGCGGCTGCTCGCCGAGCGGGGAGATGCCGCGGTAGAAGCCGTCGTCGTGGGTCAGGTAGGCGCCGCTGCGCAGGACCGGCACCACCGGCAGGCCGTCCCAGTCCCCGGTGAGCGCGGCGGCGACCTGGTCGAAGTAGGCGCTGCCGCCAGCCGTGACGATCACCTGGTCCAGCCCGGCGAACAGGCCGCGCCGGCCGATCGCGAGGGTGAGCTCGCGCAGGCGCCCGAGGTAGGTGTCGACCGTTCGTCGCGACTCCGGGCCCGGGTCGTGGGCCAGTGCGCCTTCGTAGCCGCCGGTGCCTGCCAGCCGCAGGGCCGGGCTCGCGTGGGCGGCTTCGGCGATCGCCAGCGCGGTGTCCAGGTCGCGCGCGCCGGTGCGCCCGCCGTCGCCGCCCAGTTCGACCAGCACGTCGACCTGGCGGCGCGTCCCGCGCAGCGCTCCGGTCATCAGCTCGACCGACGCGACCGAGTCGACCCAGCAGCTGAACTCGAACTCCGGGTGCGCGTCCAGTTCCGCGCCGAGCCAGCGCAGCGCGGCGGGGTCGACGAGCTGGTTGGCCAGCAGGACCCGGGACACGCCGAAGGCGCGGTAGATCCGCAGCTGGCTCGCGTTCGCCGCGGTGATGCCCCACGCGCCGTGCTCCGCCTGCCGCGCGAACAGCTGCGGCGCCATCGTGGTCTTGCCGTGCGGCGCGAGCCGGACGCCGGCCTGGGCGCACCACTTCGCCATGGTCCGCAGGTTGTGCTCCAGCGCGTCCGCCTCCAGCGCCACCACCGGCCCGACGAAACCGCCGCTGAACAGGCCGGGCCGGCGCGCGGCGGCCTCGGCGAGGGTGAGCCCCCAGAGGTCGGCGGGGAGGGATTTGAACCGCCAGTCGAGCCGTTCGCCCGCGATCGCCGCCAGCGCGGCCGGGTCGAGGGTGCAGTCGGAGGAAGCCATTCGAACTCCGTTGCGTGTTGTGCAACGCACGTTGCGCAAAATGAATGCGATAGGTGTAGCATCCGGTTCGTGGCAGGTCAATGGAGCGAACGTGAGCCAGAGTCTTGATCGCGGGCTGAGCCTGCTGACCGCGCTCGCCGGCGGCGCGAGCACCCTGGACGAGCTCGCCGACGCGCTCGGCGTGCACAAGTCGACGGTGCTGCGGCTGCTGCGCACTCTGGAAGCGCAGCACTTCGTGCAGCGCGAGGGCGCGCGGCACTACCGGCTCGGCAGCGCCCTGTTCGACCTGGCGAACCGCGCGCTGGAGGGCCGGGACGTGCGGCGCGAGTCCGCGCCCGCGCTGGCCGCGCTCAACGACCGCACCGGGCACACCGTGCACCTGGCCACCTACGAGGACGGCGAGGTCGTCTACGTGGACAAGTACGAGGGCAGGCACAGTGTGCGGATGTACTCGCGCGTGGGCAAGCGCGCGCCACTGCACTGCACGGCGGTCGGCAAGGTCCTGGTGGCCGCCCTGCCGGAGGCCCAGCGGGAGAAGGTCGCGCGCGGCCTGGACTACCCGCGGCTGACCGCGAACACGATCACCACGGCCGAGGAGTACCTGGCCGAGCTCGCGCGGGTCGCGGAGCGCGGGTACGCGGTGGACAACGCCGAGCACGAGGACTTCATCCACTGCGTGGCCGCGCCGGTGCGCGGCCCGGGCGGGGCGGTGCTCGCGGCGGTGTCCCTGTCGGTGCCGAAGGTGCTGCTGGACTACGACGGCCTGCTGGCGCTGCTGCCGGACCTGCGGGCCGCCGCGGAGGACGCGTCCACCCACAACGGGTGGACCCGATGAGGAAGGAACTCCTATATGGCGAAGGTCGCGATCACCACGGAGAACGCCCCCAAGGCCGCGGCGAACTACTCGCCGGCCGTGCGCAAGGGCAACATCCTCCAGCTGGCCGGGCAGGTCGCGTTCGACCCGAAGACCGGTGAGGTCGTCGGCGACTCCGTGGGTGAGCAGACGCGCCAGGTGTTCCGCAACCTGGAGGCGGTGCTCACCGAGGCCGGTGCCGGCTGGGAGGACGTCGTGATGGTGCGCGCGTACCTCACCGACACCGGCCACTTCGCCGAGTTCAACGAGGTCTACAACCAGCTCATCCCCGAGCCGTACCCGGCGCGCACCACGGTGTACGTCGGGCTGCCGAAGGGCCTGCTGGTGGAGATCGACCTGCTGGCAGTGGTGGACTGATTTCCCGGCCGCTTCGAGGCCGATGTGAAAACGCCCGGCAGGGAGTCCCTGCCGGGCGTTTCCGCCGACGTTGTCGTTCTGCGGGCCGTCGCGTCAGTAGACGGGGCCGGTGTACTTCTCGCCCGGACCCTCGCCCGGCGCGTCCGGCACGGCCGAGGCCTCCCGGAACGCCTTCTGCAGCGACTGCAGCCCGTCCCGCAGGGGAGCGGCGTGCACGCCGAGGTACTCGGCCGAGGCGGTGACCAGGCCGGCCAGCGCGGTGATCAGCCTGCGGGCCTCGTCGAGGTCGCGGTGCGGGCTGGTGTCCGGGTCCTCGTCGGCGAGCCCGAGCCGCTCGGCCGCCGCGGACAGCAGCATCACCGCGGCCCTGCTGATGACCTCGACACTGGGGATGTCCTGCAGGTCGCGGACGGGCGGGGAAATATCGCCCGGGTCGGGCGCGTTGGAACCATCGTCAAGCACGTCTGGTACCCTTCCACGTGCGACCAGTCCCCGAGGAATCGGGGGCGGCAAGTGGAGCCCCGCTCCCACCCGAGTCGCCGCACGAGGCGGCCGGGTCCGGTCCCGCCAACGGGCGTTGCCCGTGGCGGCGGAACGTTCGTCGTAGCTGTCGGACGTGATCGGAAAGCAGGGCCCCGCATCCTGGCCAGCAGGCCTGGGACGGGGCCCGTGGTATGTGGGCACCAGGTCGAGCAGGCTAGACAACACACCTCGGACCAAGGAGGCCACATCAGCGCCGAGACACGCATCAACGAACGCATCCGCGTTCCCGAGGTCCGGCTCGTCGGACCGAACGGCGAACAGGTCGGCATCGTCCGGATCGAGGATGCGCTCAGGCTCGCCCAGGAAGCGGATCTCGACCTCGTCGAGGTCGCCCCGCAGGCGCGCCCGCCGGTCTGCAAGCTCATGGACTTCGGCAAGTTCAAGTACGAGAGCGCGCAGAAGGCCCGCGAGTCACGCCGTAACCAGCAGCTCACCGTCATCAAAGAGCAGAAGCTGCGCCCGAAGATCGACCAGCACGACTACGAGACGAAGAAGGGGCACGTGTCCCGCTTCCTCGCCGCGGGGAACAAGGTCAAGGTGACCATCATGTTCCGCGGTCGTGAGCAGTCGAGGCCGGAGCTGGGTTTCCGGCTGCTGCAGAAGCTCTCCGAGGACGTGGCCGAGCTCGGTTACGTGGAGGCGTCCCCGAAGCAGGACGGCCGCAACATGATCATGGTGCTGGCGCCGCACAAGAACGCCAAGCCCAAGCAGAAGGCCGCCAAGGAACCCGTCGACTCCTGACGGGCGCCGCGACCGACGCAGTTCGCAGCACACCGGATCTCCGGTGTGCTGCACCATGAAAGAGAGCACTCAATGCCGAAGATGAAGACGCACAGCGGGACCTCGAAGCGGATTCGGGTCACCGGCAGCGGCAAGCTTCGCCGCCAGAAGGCCGGCCGCCGCCACCTGATGGAGAAGAAGTCGAGCCGCGTCACCCGCCGCCTGGAGGGCACCGGCGAGGTCGCCAAGAACGACGTCGGCCGGGTCAAGCGGCTCCTCGGCCGCTGACGCCTCTCCTTTTCCGCCGTAAACCCCCCGGGGCGCCGACCGCGCCCCCTGAGATCGACAGGACGGACCCGTGGCACGCGTCAAGCGGGCGGTCAACGCCCAGAAGAAGCGTCGCGCAACTCTCGAACTGGCCAGCGGTTACCGCGGCCAGCGCTCGCGGCTGTACCGCAAGGCGAAGGAGCAGATGCTCCACTCGCTCAACTACGCCTACCGGGACCGCCGTGCCCGCAAGGGTGACTTCCGCCAGCTGTGGATCACCCGCATCAACGCGGCCGCCCGCCAGAACGGCGTGACCTACAACCGCTTCATCCAGGGCCTCAAGGCCGCTGGTGTCGAGGTCGACCGCAAGATCCTCGCCGACCTCGCCGTCAACGACCCCGCGGCGTTCACCGCGCTGGCCGAGCTGGCGAAGCAGAACGTGACGACCGGGCCGAGCGACGAGAAGAAGTCGGCCTGAGCGAGCACACCGATCTGACCCGGCCCGGGGCGGCTCCGTTCACCGAACGGACCCCCCGGGTCGTTGCTGCGCGGCGCCTGACGCGCCGCGCCGAGCGGGACAAGACCGGCCGGTTCCTCGCCGAGGGCGCCAACGCCGTCGGCGCGGCACTGGCCCGCGATCCCGGCACGGTGCACGAGCTGTTCGTCACCGACCGCGCCGCGCAGGCTCACCCGGAGCTGGTCGCTTCCGCGGCCGAAGCGGGCGTGCGGGTCTCGCCGATCACCGACCGCGCCGCGGCCGGGCTGTCGGAAACCGTGACGCCGCAAGGGATCGTCGCCGTCTGCGCACTGCTCGACCGGCCCCTCGACGGGCTGCTCGGCAGCACCGCCCGGCTGGTCGCCGTGCTCGACGGCGTGGCCGACCCCGGCAACGCGGGCACCGTCATCCGGGTCGCCGACGCGGCGGGCGCCGACGCGGTCATCCTCACCGGCGACAGCGTCGACCCGCACAACGGCAAGTGCGTCCGCGCCTCCGCGGGCAGCCTCTTCCACCTCCCTCTCGCGCGGGTGCGCGACACCGCCACGGCGCTCGCCGCCTGCCGCGAGGCCGGGCTGCGCCTGCTCGGCGCCCACGGCTACGCCGAGACCGAGCTGGGATCGGTCGACGCCGCCGCTCCCACCGCCTGGGTCTTCGGCAACGAGGCGCACGGGCTCTCGCCCGAGGTCCTCGCCGCCGTCGACCTGCCGGTGCGGATTCCGCTCTACGGCGCGGCGGAGAGCCTCAACCTGGCCACGGCGGCCGCCGTGTGCCTCTACACCAGCGCGATGGCGGCCCGTCGTCCGGCCGGGTGACGCGCCGGTCCCGGATCGCGATCGCCTAGAATCCACCGGTAATCGTCACGTGTGCGTGTCGCACGGCGGATCCCGTCCAGCGGACACCGAGGAGTTATGTCCGGAGCCACCGAGAAGCAGGACCCGACCCCGGCCGAGGCCACCTCGCCCGAAACACTGGGGGCGGCGGTGAAGCACGCCGAGGCCGAGTTCCAGGCCGCAGGCGATCTGGACGCCCTGGCCGCGGTGAAGCCGGCCCACCTGGGTGACCACTCGCCGCTGATGCTCGCCCGCCGCGCCATCGGCTCCCTGTCCAAGCAGGAGAAGGCCGAGGTCGGCAAGCGGGTCAACGAGGCGCGCCAGGCCATTCAGGGCGCGTTCGACGCCCGGCGGGCCACGCTGCTGGCCGAGCGGGACGAGCGCGTCCTGCGCGAGGAGGCCGTCGACGTCACGCTGCCCTGGGACCGGATCCCGCGCGGCGCCCGGCACCCGCTCACGACGGTGAGCGAGCGGATCGCCGACGTCTTCGTCGCCATGGGCTGGGAGGTCGCCGAAGGCCCCGAGCTGGAAGCCGAGTGGTTCAACTTCGACGCCCTCAACTTCGCCAAGGACCACCCCGCCCGGCAGATGCAGGACACCTTCTACGCCGGTGAGCCGGGCTCCGGCCTGGTGCTGCGCACGCACACCTCCCCGGTGCAGGCCCGCACGCTGCTGCACCGCGACCTGCCGGTGTACGTCGTCTGCCCCGGCCGCACCTACCGCACCGACGAGCTGGACGCCACCCACACCCCGGTGTTCTCGCAGGTCGAGGGCCTCGCGGTGGACAAGGGCATCACCATGGCCCACCTCAAGGGCACCCTGGACGCGTTCGCCCGCGCGATGTTCGGCGAGAAGTCCAAGACCCGGCTGCGCCCGCACTTCTTCCCGTTCACCGAGCCCTCCGCCGAGGTCGACGTCTGGTTCGAGGAGAAGGCGGGCGGCCCCGGCTGGGTCGAGTGGGGCGGTTGCGGCATGGTGCACCCGAACGTGCTGCGTGCCTGCGGCGTCGACCCGGACGTCTACTCCGGCTTCGCGTTCGGCATGGGTATCGAGCGGACCCTGCAGTTCCGCAACGGCATCCCCGACATGCGCGACATCGTCGAGGGCGATGTCCGCTTCACCCTTCCCTTCGGAACGGAGGCCTAAGTGCGAGTCCCCGTCAGCTGGCTGCTCGAGCATCTGGATGCCGGCGAGGTCGGACCGCAGGAGCTGGCCGAGGCCTTCGTCCGCATCGGCATCGAGGTCGACGAGGTCCGGCCGCTGGACCAGGTCACCGGCCCGCTGGTGGTCGGCCGCGTCGCCGAGATCGAGGAGCTGACCGGCTTCAAGAAGCCGATCCGGTTCTGCCGGGTCGACGTCGGCGAGGAGGCCTCCGAGGACGAGCCCGCCGACGACGAGGGCCCCTCCGGCATCCGCACCCGCGGAATCGTCTGTGGCGCCACCAACTTCGCCGAGGGCGACCTGGTCGTCGTGGCGCTGCCCGGCACGGTGCTGCCCGGGCCGTTCGAGATCGCCTCGCGCAAGACCTACGGCCGCGTCAGCGACGGCATGATCTGCTCGGCCCGCGAGCTGGGCCTGGGCGACGACCACACCGGCATCCTGGTGCTTCCGCCCTCGACGGCCAGCCCCGGCGACTCCGGCCACGAGGTGCTCGGCCTCGGCGACACCGTCCTGGAGCTCACGCCGACCCCGGACCGCGGCTACGCCCTGTCGGTCCGCGGGCTGGCGCGCGAGCTGGCCGCCGCGCTGGACGTGCCCTTCGGCGACCCGGCCGCGCTCGACCTGCCCCCGGCCGAGGGCGAGGCGTGGCCGGTCGAGATCGAGGACCCCACCGGCTGTGACCGGTTCGTGGTGCGCCGGGTGACCAGCCTGGACGCCGGCGCCCCGACCCCGTGGTGGATGCGCCGCCGGCTGCTGCTCGCCGGGATCCGGTCGATCTCGCTGGCCGTGGACGTCACCAACTACGTCATGCTCGAGCTGGGTCAGCCGCTGCACGCGTGGGACACCGCGTCGCTGCAGGGCGGTCTGGTCGTCCGCCGCGCGAAGCCGGGGGAGAAGCTCACCACCCTCGACGACGTGGAACGCACGCTCGACGCCGACGACGTCGTGATCGCCGACGAGCGCGGCCCGGTGTCGCTGGCGGGCACGATGGGCGGCGCGAGCACCGAGATCAGCACCGAGAGCACCGATGTCCTGATCGAGGGCGCCCACTGGGACCCGCCGTCGATCAGCCGCACCGCGCGGCGCCACAAGCTGTTCTCCGAGGCCGCGAAGCGGTTCGAGCGGTTCACCGACCCGCAGGTCTGCGCCGCGGCGGTGGAGCGGGCCTCCCGCCTGCTGCGCACCTACGGCGACGGCAGCATCCAGCCCGGCCGCACCGACGTCGGCTCCGTCGAGCCGCCGTCGCCCATCACGATGCCGATCAGCCTGCCCGACCAGATCGCCGGCGTGCGCTACGAGCGTGGCGTCACCGTCCGGCGGCTGAACCAGGTCGGCTGCAAGGTCACGGTCGGCGCTGGCGACGACGGTGTCGCGACGGTGACCGCGACGCCGCCGAGCTGGCGTGGCGACCTGAAGCAGCCGGCCGACCTCGTCGAGGAGGTGCTGCGGCTCGAGGGTTACGACAGCATCCCGTCGGTGCTGCCCACCGCCCCCGCCGGCACCGGTCTGACCGCCGCGCAGCGACGCCGCCGCACCGTGTCGCGCGCGCTGGCCGAGGCGGGTTACGTCGAGGTCCAGCCGTTCCCGTTCGTGGGCGAGACGGTGTGGGACGCGTTCGGCCTGCCCGCCGACGACGTGCGCCGCAAGACGGTGCAGGTGCAGAACCCGCTGGAGGCGGACAAGGACCGGCTGGCGACGACCCTGCTGCCCGGTCTGCTGGAGACGTTGCAGCGCAACGCTTCCCGGGGCTTCAAGGACCTCGCGTTGTTCCACATCGGACAGGTCGTGCTGCCCGGCGCGAGCCCAGTCCCGATGCCGGAGCTCGGGGTCGGCGGACGCCCGTCGGACGAGGACCTGGCGCAGCTGGAGGCGGCGGTGCCCGCCCAGCCGCAACACGTCGCCGTGGTGCTGGCCGGCCAGCGCGAGCAGGCCGGCTGGTGGGGCAAGGGCGAGCAGGCCGGGTGGGCCGACGCCGTCCAGGCCGCGCGCCTTGTCGGCCAGGCTGCCGGCGTCGAGCTGCGGGTGCGCAACGCCGAGCTCGCGCCGTGGCACCCCGGCCGCTGCGCCGAGCTGCTCGTCGGCGACTGGCCGGTGGGGCACGCCGGTGAGCTGCACCCCAAGGTGATCGAGGCGCTCGGCCTGCCCAAGCGGACCGTGGCGATGGAACTGGACCTGGACGCGATCCCGCTGCAGGACCGCAGGCCGGCCCCGGTGATCTCGCCGTACCCGCCGGTGCTGCTCGATGTCGCGCTGGTCGTGGACGCGAAGGTGCCCGCCGCCGATCTCGCCGAGGCCCTGGTGACCGGCGGCGGCGACCTGCTCGAGGACACCTCGCTGTTCGACGTCTACACCGGCGACCAGGTGGGCGAGGGCAAGCGGTCGCTGGCCTACAAGCTGCGCTTCCGCGCCCCGGACCGCACGCTCACCGTGGAGGAGGCGACGCAGGCGCGCGACGCCGCCGTCGCCGAAGCCGCCTCGCGCTACGGCGCGGAGCTGCGCGCCTAGGGCTGTCCACCGCCGAGGTGTTTGAGCGCTTCCCGCACTGACAACGGCGACAGTGCGGGATGCGCCTCGACGAAGGCGCGCACCCAGTCCGGCTCCGTGCGCGCGTAGTCGCGCAACGCCCAGCCGATTCCCTTGCGCAGGAAGAAGTCCCGGTCGTCCTGGTTGGCCTCGATCGCCGCGGTCAGCAGGTCGCGGTCGGTGTCCGCCTTGGCGGTCACCTGGCAGATCACCGCCGTCCGGCGCCGCCACCGGTCCTCGTCGTGCGCCCATCGCCGCAGCACCGGTGTCATCCGCTCCCGGTCGGCCCGCAGGAGCGACCCGACGCGGTGGATGGCGACGTCGTCCACGTAGTCCCACCACGCTCCCGTGACGATCATCTCCTCGTAGAGCGGCATCAGCGAGTGGTCCTGCCACCGCGCGTAGGCCCGGTGCCCGGTGAGGTCGATCGCCAGGTAACGCTCCTCCCGGAACGCGGCCTCCCGCCACAGCGCCAGGACCGCCGCGACGAACGATTCCCGGTCCGGCAGCGGGTGTTCGCCGAACACGAGCCGCGCCAGCTTGACCCGCTCCGGTTTGTACACGCCCCGGAAGTCCATCGCGGACTTCAGGTACCGGTGCATGTGCGCCGCCCGCACCGGATCGGCCAGCTCCGCCAGCCCCGAGCGCGCCGCCCGGACCAGTTCGTCCACTTCGTCCATCCGCAGTTCCTTCCCCGTCGGGTGGCATCCGGGATCCCGCCGCGAGTCGGCTGGCGGAAAGCGCCGTGATCCACGATCTTGTCGTGAGGTTCTGACCGCACAGTCGACGAGAAGGAGCACTGTGAGCAAGCTCGTGCCCGCGATCCTCGCGGCCGGTGCGCTGGCGAGTTGCCTGGTGGCGGTGCCCGCGGCCGCCGCACCGCCGACGCCCGCCGAGTTCACGCCCGCCCCGATCAGCTGGGGCGCGTGCGGATCGGCCGGCCTGGCCCGCGCGGGCGCCGAATGCGGTTTCCTCGAGGTGCCGCTGGACTACCGGGATCCCGCCGGCGCGAAGATCTCGCTCGCCGTCTCGCGCGTCCGCCACACGAGCGCCGGCTACCAGGGCGTGATGCTCGTCAACCCCGGCGGTCCCGGCGGCTCCGGGCTCGGTCTGTCGACCATCGGCCGGGCCGTGCCGAAGGACGCGGGGGCGTCCTACGACTGGATCGGCTTCGACCCGCGCGGTGTCGGGGCCAGCAGGCCGGCACTGTCCTGCGAGCCGGAGCACTTCGCGTACAACCGCCCGGCCTACGTGCCGTCCACACCGGACCTGGAGCGCAATTGGCTGCAGCGATCCCGCGATTACGCCGCGGCGTGTGAGAAGAACGGCCCGCTGCTGCGGCACCTGCGCACCACCGACGTCGCCCAGGACCTGGACAGCCTGCGCAAGGCGCTGGGGGCCGAGCAGATCAACTACTACGGCTTCTCCTACGGCACCTACCTCGGCCAGGTGTACGCCACGATGTACCCGCAGCGGGTCCGGCGGATGGTGCTGGACAGCAACGTCGACCCGCGCAAGGTGTTCTACCAGGCCAACCTCGACCAGGACGTGGCCTTCGACCGCAACATCAAGATCTACTTCGACTGGATCGCCCGCCACGACGACGTCTATCACCTGGGCACGACAGGCAAGGCCGTCGAGGACCTGTGGTACGCCCAGCAACGTGAGCTGACCCAGGCACCGGCGGGCGGTGTGATCGGCCCGGCCGAGTGGACCGACATCTTCCTGCAGGCCGGCTACTACCAGTCGACCTGGACGGGGCTTGCCGAGGCCTTCGCGGGCTGGGTGCACCAGCGCGACTGGCAGACGCTCAAGACCCGCTACGACAAGACGAACTCGCCCGGCGACGACAACGGGTTCGCCGTCTACAACGCCGTGCAGTGCACCGACGCGCCCTGGCCGCGGAACTGGACCACCTGGAAGGTGGACAACTGGATCACCCACGCGAAGGCGCCCTTCGAGACGTGGGGCAACGCCTGGTACAACGCGCCGTGCCGCACCTGGCCGGTGTCCGCGGGCAAACCGGCCGACGTCGACGGCCGTGGTGTCGCGGGCGCCCTGCTGATCGGGGAGGAGCTGGACGCGGCGACCCCGTTCGCGGGCAACCTCGAGGTGCGCCGCCGGTTCCCGCGGTCGAGCCTGATCGGGGAGCCGGGCGGCACCACGCACGCCGGTTCGCTGTCCGGCAACGCGTGCGTGGACGACCGGATCGCGGACTACCTCGCCACCGGGGCGCTCCCGCCGCGCCAGAGGGGCGATGGCCCGGATGCCGTCTGTGAGCCGCTGCCGGAGCCGGTGCCGGAAGGTGCGCCCGGTGCCCGTGCCGACAACGGTGGGTCCGGGCAGCCGGGCGAGCTGCGCGACGCCTTGCAGGCCGCGGTTCGTTAGTGAGCGCCCGTCCACGTGGCCGGCGTGGTGCGGCTGGTGCTCGCCGCGAGGGCGTTGCCGCCGCGCGAGAGGGGCGATGGCCCGGACGCCGTCTATGAGCCGCTGCCGGTGCCGGAAGGTGCGCCGGGCGCCCGTGCGGACCATGGTGGGTTCGGGCAGGCGGCCGGGCTGCGCGCCGCCTTGCAGGCCGCGGTTCGTTAGTGAGCGCCCGTCCGCGCGGTCGGCGTGGTGCGGCTGGTGCTCGCCATGGGGGCGTTGCCGCCGCGCGAGAGGGGCGATGGCCCGGACGCGGTCTGTGAGCCGGTGCCGGTGCCGGTGCCGGTGCCGGAGGGCGTGCCCGGTGCCCGTGCCGACCATGGTGGGTTCGGGCAGCCGGCCGCCCTGCGCGCCGCAGTGCCTTTCTGACCGCCCGTCCGTGCGGCCGTGGTGCGGCTCATGCCTGGTCATCGGCTCGTCCTCGCCGGCGCGAGCCCCAGGATCGGCTCGCCCACGAGCCCGTACCGCGCCGTGAGCCGCGGGTAGCAGCGGGCGAGCGTGGCGGCGTCGAGCGCGGGCCGCTCGCCGGGCGGCGACCCCTGGAGACCGGCCGCGCCCAGGATCGACGCGAGGGCGTCCCGGCACGCCGCGGCCACCTCGCCGGTCCCGGGCGGGGCCAGCAGCCGGAGCGCGAGACCGGCGAGTTCGCCGGATCGGGTGATCTCCAGCGGGTCGGCCGGGAAGCCCGCCAGCACGTCCGGGTCCACCAGCGTCCGGTGGTACGCGCGCCGCCCCCGCAGCATCAGCCAGCACACGCCGTCCCGCAGCTGACCGGCCCCGGCGCCGCCGAGGACCAGGCCGAACGCCGTCCACACGTCCCACCGGCAGGCCTGCACGTGCAGGCGCCGGAAGTGGTGGTGAAACCGGATGACCTCCAGCGCCGGGCGCCCGCGCAGCAGCTCGCCGATCTCGGCGACGGTGCGCCCGGCGACCAGCCGCCAGAACTGGTGTTCCCTCATGTCTCCCCCAGTGGTCCGCGATCAGGTGAACAACGTTAGGACGGGGGTACGACAATTTCGGTTCGCGACCACCCGGCGACGCTTGGTGACCGAAAACTGTCGGTGGGCGTCGCTAGCGTGCCGGGCATGAACATCATCGAAGAGCACCGGAGCACTCTCCGGGCTGGTGACACCACCTTTTCCATCGAGGTCACCGCGCTGCCGGGCGGTGGCCGTGACGCACTCGCCGACCGTCTCGTCATCAGGGTCGGCGCGGCCGGATCCGAGGGCGAGCCGGTGGCCGACGGCCAGATCGAGGTCGCCGCCGGTGCGGCGGCGACACTCGGCTCGGTGCTGTCGGAGACGCTGCGGCACCACGCGGCACTGGCCGATCCGGGTGGCCGAAGAGGCCGCGACCGGCCGGCAGGCCAGGGCAAGCCGTGGACGCCGGAACTCGACGCGGAACTCGAGCGTCGGTGGATCGCGGGGGAGAGCGTCGCGGACATCGCCCGCGAGCTAGCCCGCAGTCCCGGCGGCATCCGGGCGCGCCTGCCGCGGGTGGGGTGCGATCCGGAACGCCGCGGCGAGTACCTGCCCGATCCGCCCAGCATGCGTCCCGTGCCGGAGGGGAGCGGAGATGCGGCCTGAGCGGGACGCCTCACCCGACGTCGCTTGCGCCCACCAGCCGGATACCGGAGGTGAAGATGACGGCTGAGCGCTGACGCCGTGAGCCCCGGGCATTGTGACCCTTGCCGGAACTCGTTTGATTGATCTTCCGCCGCAATGCATAATCATGCGTATGACGGTGAAGGTCGCGGTGGCCGGGGCGAGCGGATACGCGGGCGGGGAAGCCCTCCGCCTGCTGCTGGCGCACCCCGAGGTCGAAATCGGTGCGGTGACGGCGGCGAGCAGCGCAGGCACACCGCTGGGTCAGCACCAGCCCCACCTGGTCCCGCTGGCCGGGCGCATACTGCAGGAGACCAGCGCGGAGACGCTGGGCGGCCACGACGTGGTCTTCCTCGCGCTGCCGCATGGTCATTCAGCGGAGATCGCGGCCCGGCTCGGGCCCGACGTGCTGGTCGTCGACCTGGGCGCCGACCACCGCCTGGCCAGCGCGGCCGACTGGCAGCGCTGGTACGGCGGCGACCACGCCGGCACCTGGCCCTACGGCCTGCCCGAGTTGCCTGGCGCGCGCGAGAAGCTGGCCGGCACCAAGCGGATCGCCGTGCCGGGCTGCTTCCCGACCGGGGGCACGCTCGCGCTGGCCCCCGCGCTGGCAGCCGGCCTGGTGCGGCCGGAGGTGACCATCACGGCGGTGACGGGCACGTCCGGCGCGGGCAAGAGCCTCAAGCCGCACCTGCTCGGCTCCGAGGTGATGGGCTCGGCGAGCGCGTACGGCGTCGGCGGCGCCCACCGGCACACGCCCGAGTTCGCGCAGAACCTGACCGCGGTGGCCGGGGCGCCGGTGACCGTGTCGTTCACGCCGGTCCTCGCGCCGATGCCGCGCGGCATCCTCACCACGGCGAGCGCGCCGCTGGCGGGCGAGACCGACACGGCGGCGGCACGCGCGGTGTACGAGAAGGCCTACCAGGCCGAGCCGTTCGTGCAGGTCCTGCCCGAGGGCAGCTGGCCGGTCACCTCGGCGACGCTGGGCTCGAACAACGTGCAGCTGCAGGTCGCGGTGGACGCCGACGCGGGCCGCCTGGTCGTCGTGGCCGCGATCGACAACCTGACCAAGGGCACCGCGGGCGGCGCCATCCAGTCCATGAACATCGCACTCGGTCTCCCCGAGACCACCGGCCTTCCGACAGTAGGAGTCGCACCGTGACCGTGACCGGACCGAAGGGGTTCCGCGCCGCAGGCGTGGCCGCCGGGATCAAGGCATCCGGCGCCCTGGACCTCGCGCTCGTCGTCAACGACGGGCCCGAGCAGGCGGCGGCGGGGGTCTTCACCCGCAACGTCGTCAAGGCGGCGCCGGTGCTGTGGTCCCAGGAAGTGCTGCGGCACAAGCGGTTGCGCGCGGTCGTCCTCAACTCCGGCGGCGCGAACGCGGCCACCGGCCCCGGCGGCTTCCAGGACACGCACGCCACCGCCGAGAAGGTCGCCGAGCTGCTGGAGGCCGGCGCGATCGACGTCGCGGTGTGCTCGACCGGCCTGATCGGGGAGAGGCTGCCGATGCCCGCCGTGCTGTCCGGTGTGGACGCCGCGGTCAAGGCGCTGGACTCCACGAGCGATTCGGCGCTGGCCGCCGCCACCGCCGTGATGACCACCGACACCAAGCCGAAGCAGACGCTGCGGAGCCACGACGGCGGCTGGAGCGTCGGCGGTTTCGCCAAGGGCGCCGGCATGCTCGCCCCGAACCTGGCCACGATGCTGTCCGTCCTCACCACCGACGCGGTCGTCGACCCGGACGCGCTCGACGCCGCGCTGCGGGCCGCCACCCGCGTCACCTTCGACCGCCTCGACGTCGACGGCGGCACGTCCACCAACGACACCGTCCTCGTGCTCGCCTCGGGGGCCAGCGGCGTCACGCCGGGCCTGGACGAGTTCACCGACGTCCTCACCGCCGCCTGCATGGACCTCGTCCAGCAGCTGCGCGCGGACTCCGAGGGCGTCACGAAGGAGGTCGACGTCGTCGTGCGCGGCGCGGCCAGCGAGCAGGACGCGATCAACGTCGGCCGCACCGTCGCCGAGGACAACCTGGTCAAGACCGCGTTGTTCGGCTCGGACCCGAACTGGGGCCGCGTCGCGATGGCGGTGGGGCGCGCCCAGGCCGAGATCGACCCGGGCGCGCTGTCGATCAGCATCAACGGCGTCACGTTGTTCGCGAACGGCACCACGGCGGCCGACCGCTCCGCCGCGGACCTGTCCGGCCGTGCCATCGAGATCGTGATCGACCTGGGCGTCGGCGCCAGCGAGGCCACGATCTTCACCACCGACCTGTCGCACGCCTACGTCGAAGAGAACAGCGCCTACTCCTCATGACTCCTCCCGAACTGGTCGCGGCCGACGACCGGATGGCCACCGCGGCCGAGAAAGCCGGCGTGCTGATCGAGGCCCTGCCGTGGCTGCAGCGGTTCCACGGCGCCACCGTCGTCGTCAAGTACGGCGGCAACGCGATGATCGACGACGAGCTCAAGCGCGCTTTCGCCCAGGACATGGTGTTCCTGCGGCTGGCCGGCCTGCGCCCGGTCGTCGTGCACGGCGGCGGCCCGCAGATCACCGCCATGCTGTCGAGACTCGGCATCGAAGGCGAGTTCCGCGGCGGCCTGCGCGTCACCACCCCGGAGACGATGGACATCGTCCGCATGGTCCTGGTCGGGCAGGTGAGCCGCGAGCTGGTCGGGCTCATCAACGCCCACGGCCCCTACGCCGTCGGCATCTCCGGCGAGGACGCGCAGCTGTTCACCGCCGAACGCAAGCAGGCCACCGTGAACGGCGAGTCCGTCGACGTCGGCCTGGTCGGCGAGGTCGCCTCGGTCAACCCGGACGCGGTGCTGGACATCGTCAACGCGGGCCGCATCCCCGTGGTGTCCACAGTGGCCCCCGACGCGGACGGCGTGGTGCACAACGTCAACGCCGACACCGCGGCCGGCGCGCTCGCCGCCGCGCTGGACGCCGAAAAGCTGGTCGTGCTGACCGATGTCGAAGGCCTCTACGCGAACTGGCCGGACCGCTCGTCACTGATCGACCGGATCCGCGTGGACCGGCTCGAAGAACTGCTGCCGACCCTGGCCAGCGGCATGATCCCCAAGATGGAGGCCTGCGTGCGCGCGGTCCGCGGCGGCACTCGCCGCGCCCACGTCATCGACGGCCGCATCGCCCACTCGGTCCTGCTCGAGGTGTTCACCTCCCGCGGGATCGGCACCATGGTTCTCCCCGAACAGGAGTCCTGATGGACGCGCTCTCCTCCAATGCGGACGGCAGGCAGCACTGGCAGTCCGCGCTCATGGACAACTACGGCACCCCCGGCCTGACCCTGGTGCGCGGCGAGGGCGCCCGGGTCTGGGACGCCGACGGCGCCGAGTACGTCGACCTGGTCGGCGGCATCGCGGTCAACGCGCTGGGGCACGCCCACCCCGACATCGTGGCCGCCGTGACCGAGCAGATCACCAAGCTGGGCCACACCTCCAACCTCTACGTCAACCCGGTGACCGTCGAACTGGCCGAGGCGCTGCTCGACGTCGCCGGCCTGACCGGGCAGGGCAAGGTCCTGTTCGTCAACTCCGGCGCGGAGGCCAACGAGGCGGCGCTGAAGATCAGCAGGCTCACCGGCCGCACCAAGGTCGTCGCGTGCGAGGGCGCCTTCCACGGCCGCACCATGGGCTCCCTGTCCCTGACCGGCCAGCCCGGCAAGAAGCAGCCGTTCGAGCCGCTGGTCCCGGGCGTCGTGCACGTCCCGTTCGGCGACGTGGACGCCCTGCGCGCGGCCGTCGACGCCGAGACCGCCGCGGTGTTCCTCGAGCCGATCCTCGGCGAGGGCGGCGTCATCCCCGCGCCCGACGGCTACCTGCAGGCCGCGCGCGAGATCACCAAGGCCGCCGGAGCGCTGCTGGTGCTCGACGAGGTGCAGACCGGCATCGGCCGCACCGGGGACTGGTTCGCCTTCCAGCGGGCCGGGATCACCCCGGACGTCATCACCCTGGCCAAGGGCCTCGGCGGCGGCCTGCCGCTGGGCGCGGTGATCGGCGTCGGCGACGCGGGCGAGTTGTTCAAGCCCGGTCAGCACGGCACCACGTTCGGCGGCAACCCGGTCTGCTGCGCGGCCGGGCTGGCGGTGCTGCGCGCGATCTCCCGCGACGGCCTGATCGACCACGTCTCCCGCGTGGGCAAGGACATCGCCGCCGGCGTCGAGGAGATGGCCCACCCGCTGGTCACGGGCGTGCGCGGCGCCGGCCTGCTGATCGGCATCACGCTCGCCGAGCCCGTCTCGCCCGCCGTCGCCAAGGCCGCCCAGGCCGCGGGCTACCTGGTCAACCCGGTCGCTCCCGACACGATCCGGCTGGCCCCGCCCCTGATCCTGAGCCAGGAGCAGGCCGGGGGCTTCCTCGCCGCGCTGCCCGGCGCGCTCGACACGACCACCACCACGAAGGACTGACTGCCCGATGCTCCGCCACTTCCTGCGCGACGACGACCTGACCCCGGACGAACAGCTCGCCGTCCTCGACCTGGCCGCCGAGCTGAAGAAGGACCCGCTGTCGAACCGGGCACTGGCCGGCCCGAAGTCGGTGGCCGTGCTGTTCGAGAAGAACTCGACCCGGACCCGGCTGTCGTTCGAGGTCGGCATCGCCCAGCTGGGCGGCCACCCGATCATCGTGGACGGCCGCTCGATGCAGCTCGGCCGCGAGGAGACGATCGAGGACACCGCGCGGGTGCTCTCGCGTTACGTCGACGCCGTCGTGTGGCGCACCTTCGCCCAGCAGCGCATCGTGGCGATGGCCTCGGCCGCCACGGTCCCGGTGGTCAACGCCCTCACCGACGAGTTCCACCCGTGCCAGGTGCTGGCGGACCTGCAGACCATCCGCGAGCGCAAGGGCAGGCTGGCCGGGCTGACGCTGACCTACCTCGGCGACGGCGCCAACAACATGGCCCACTCGCTGCTGCTCGGCGGGGTCACCGCGGGCCTGCACGTGCGGGTCGTGGCGCCGGAGGGCTTCCAGCCGGACGCCGACGTGGTGACCGACGCCAAGAAACGCGCGGCGGAGACCGGCGGCAGCGTCGGCCTGTTCACCGAGCCGCACGCCGCGGTCGAGGGCGCCGACGTCCTGGTTACCGACACCTGGACCTCGATGGGCCAGGAGAACGACGGCATGGACCGGGTCACGCCGTTCAAGAAGCTGCAGGTCAACACCGAGCTGCTGGCCGAGGCCGGGGACGACGCGATCGTGCTGCACTGCCTGCCCGCGCACCGCGGCTGGGAGATCACCGACGAGGTGATCGACGGCCCGGCCAGCGCGGTGTGGGACGAGGCCGAGAACCGCCTGCACGCGCAGAAGGCGCTGCTGGTCTGGCTCCTGGGACAGGAGGCTTCGCGACGATGAACCGCGCCGCCCGCCAGGCCCGCATCGTCGAGCTGGTCTCGTCGATGGCCATCCGCAGCCAGACCGAGCTGGCGAAGCTGCTGGCGGCGGAGGGCGTCGAGGTCACGCAGGCTACGTTGTCCAGGGACCTCGACGAGCTGGGCGCGGTCAAGCTGCGGGGCGCGGACTCCGGTGCGCCGGTGTACGTGATCCCCGAGGACGGCAGCCCGGTGCGCGGGGTCCAGGGCGGGACGTCACGGCTGTCCAGGCTGCTGGCGGAGCTGATGGTGTCGGTGGACTCGTCCGGGAACCTGACGGTGCTGCGCACGCCGCCGGGCGCGGCGCAGTTCCTGGCCAGCGCGATCGACCGGGCCGCGCTGGAGGAGGTGGTCGGGTCGATCGCGGGCGACGACACCGTCGCGGTGATCGCCAGGGAGCCGCTCACCGGCCGGGACCTGGCCGACCGGTTCTCGGCGCTGGCGCGGCGTTCCTCTACTTTGGACTTGCACGACGACGGATGAGCGAAGGCTGAGACGAACACATGGCAGACAACGGCCAACCGGGGATCGCGCTCTGGGGCGGGCGCTTCAGCAGCGGACCGGCCGAGGCGATGGCGGCGCTGAGCGCGTCGACCCACTTCGACTGGCGGCTGGCGCCCTACGACATCGCCGGTTCCCGGGCCCACGCCAGGGTGCTGCACCGGGCCGGTCTCCTCACCGAGGACGAGCTGACCCGGATGCTCGCCGCGCTGGACGCGCTCGCCGCGGACGTCGCCTCGGGTGAGTTCACACCGACGGTCGCCGACGAGGACGTGCACACCGCGCTGGAGCGCGGCCTGATCGAGCGCGCGGGCGCCGAGCTGGGTGGCAAGCTGCGTGCCGGCCGGTCCCGCAACGACCAGGTCGCCACCCTGTTCCGGATGTGGCTGCGCGACGCGGGCAAGCGCGTCGCGGCCGGCACGCTGGACGTCGTCGACGCCCTGGTCGCCCAGGCGCGCCGCCACCCGGACGCGATCCTGCCGGGCCGCACCCACCTCCAGCACGCCCAGCCGGTGCTGCTGGCGCACCACCTGCTCGCGCACGCGCAGTCGCTGCTGCGCGACGTGAGCCGGCTGCGCGACTGGGACGCCCGCACGGCCGAGTCGCCCTACGGTTCGGGTGCGCTGGCCGGGTCGTCGCTCGGGCTCGACCCGGAGGCCGTGGCCGCCGAGCTGGGCTTCGCCACCAGCGTGGACAACTCGATCGACGGTACCGCGTCCCGCGACTTCGCCGCCGAGTTCGCGTTCGTGCTGGCCATGCTGGGCGTGAACCTCTCCCGCATCGCCGAAGAGGTCATCATCTGGAACACCGCCGAGTTCGGCTACGTGACGCTCGACGACGCGTGGGCCACCGGCAGTTCGATCATGCCGCAGAAGAAGAACCCCGACGTCGCCGAGCTGACGCGCGGCAAGTCCGGACGGCTGATCGGCAACCTGACCGGCCTGCTCGCCACGCTCAAGGGCATGCCGCTGGCCTACAACCGGGACCTGCAGGAGGACAAGGAACCGGTCTTCGACTCGGTCGAGCAGCTGGAGCTGCTGTTCCCGGCCATCGCCGGGATGGTCGGCACCCTGACCTTCCACACCGAGCGCCTGGCCGAGCTCGCCCCAGCCGGCTTCACGCTCGCCACCGACATCGCCGAGTGGCTGGTGCGGCAGGGCGTGCCGTTCCGCGTCGCGCACGAAGCGGCGGGGGAGTGCGTGCGGGTGGCCGAGGCACGCGGCGCGGGCCTGGACGAGCTCACCGACGAGGAGCTGGAGAAGATCAGCCCGGCGCTCACCCCGCGGGTGCGGGAGGTGCTGACCGTCGAGGGCTCGGTGGCTTCCCGCGACGCCCGCGGCGGCACCGCCCCGGCGCGCGTGGTCGAGCAGCTGGAGCGGCTCGTCACGCGGGTCGCCGACCACCGGCAGTGGATCGGGTGAACCTCGACCACCTGGTCTACGCGACACCGGACCTCGCCGGGACGGTGGCGGACCTGCGCGAGCGCGGGATCGACCTCGTGCCCGGCGGCCCGCACCCGGGGCGCGGCACGCGCAACCACCTGACCGGGCTCGGCGACGGGGCCTACCTGGAGGTCATCGGCCCCGACCCTGAGCAGGAGGCGCCGGACGGGCCGCGCTGGTTCGGCATCGACGACCTCACCGGTCCCCGGCTGGCCGCGTGGGCGATCCGGGTGCCGGACCTGGCCGCGGCGCTGGAGCGGACGCGGGCCGCCGGCTACCCGTTCGGCGACGCGCGGCCGATGTCGCGACGGCGGCCGGACGGCGTGCTGCTGAGCTGGTCGCTGGCCTTCCCGGCCGACGACGGGGAAATGGTGCCGTTCCTCATCGACTGGCAGGACTCGCCGCACCCGGGCGAAAGCCTGCCCGCGGGCGCCTCGCTGGTGTCGCTGACCGGCGTACACCCCGACCCGGGCCTGGTCGCGGGCCCGCTCGCCGCGGTGGACGCCGCGCTGACGGTCGTCACCGGCCCGGCCCCGCGGCTGGAAGCGGTGCTCGCCACGCCCGGTGGTGAGGTGGTGCTGCGATGACCGGACGCCTGTTCAAGCGCGAGGAGCTGGCGATCGACCCGGTCGACCTGGCGCACGTCCTGCTCGGTTCGGTGCTGGAGTGCGCGGGCTCCGAGGGCACCGTCCGCGCGCGGCTGGTCGAGGTGGAGGCCTACCGCGGGGAGGACGACCCGGCGTCGCACTGCTACCGCGGGCGCACAGCGCGCAACACGGTCATGTGGGGCCCGGCGGGTCACCTGTACGTGTACTTCGTCTACGGCATGCACTTCTGCGCCAACGTGGTCGGCCGGGAGGACGGCGAGGCGGGAGCGGTGCTGTTGCGTGCCGCCGAGATCACCGAGGGGGCCGACGTGGCGCGGTCCCGGCGCAAGGCCGCGCGCAAGGACGTCGAGCTGGCCCGCGGACCGGCCCGGCTGACGTCCGCGCTCGGCATCGGCCCGCAGCACAACGGCGCCGACCTGGTCGACCCGCGGTCGCCGGTGCGCCTGCTGACGGGGGAGGAGATCCCCGCCGAGCGCGTCCGCTCCGGCCCGCGGGTCGGGGTGGCGGCGGCGATGGACACCCCGTGGCGGTTCTGGATCGACGACTCCCCTGCCGTGTCGCTCTACCGGCGCGGCGGACGGGCCCGCCCCGCCAAATAGTCGGTTGACCTCGTAGGAGAGTATCGAGCCGTGAGCGAACACATCCTCGACGAACTGTCCTGGCGCGGGCTGATCGCGCAGTCCACCGACATCGACGCGCTGCGGAAGGACCTGGACGCCGGTCCGCTCACCCTCTATGGCGGCTTCGACCCGACCGCGGAAAGCCTGCACGCCGGCCACCTCGTCCAGCTGCTGACGCTCGCCCGGTTCCAGCAGGCCGGCCACCGGCCGATCGTGCTCGGCGGGGGAGCGACCGGCCAGATCGGCGACCCGCGCGACGTCGGTGAGCGCTCGCTGGTCACGCCCGAGGTGACCGCCGCCCGCCTGGAGAAGATCCGGGTGCAGCTGGAGAAGTTCGTGACCTTCGACGACTCGCCGACCGGGGCGATCGTCGAGAACAACCTGAACTGGTTCAAGGACGTGTCGGCGCTGGACTTCCTGCGCGACGTCGGCAAGCATTTCTCGGTGAACGTGATGCTGGCGCGGGAGACGGTGAAGCGGCGCCTGGCCTCCGACGGCATCTCCTACACCGAGTTCAGCTACCTGCTCCTGCAGTCCTACGACTACCTGACGCTGTTCCGGAAGTACGGGACGAAGCTGCAGATCGGCGGCTCGGACCAGTGGGGCAACATCGTCGGCGGGGTGGACTACATCCGCAAGGTCGACGGTGCGAGCGTGCACGCGCTGACCACACCGCTGGTCACCGACTCCGAGGGCCGCAAGTTCGGCAAGTCCACCGGCGGCGGGAACCTGTGGCTCGACCCGGAGATGACCTCGCCGTACGCGTGGTTCCAGTACTTCGTGAACGTCGCGGACTCCGACGTCCTGCCCTACCTGCGCATGCTGACGTTCGTGCCGCGCGAGGAGATCGACGAGATCGCGCGGCTGACCGAGGAGAAGCCGCACCTGCGGGCCGGCCAGCGCCGGCTCGCCGAGGAGCTGACCACGCTGGTGCACGGGGAGGACCAGACCCGCCAGGTCATCGCCGCGAGCCAGGCGCTGTTCGGCCGCGGTGAGCTGGCCGAGCTGGACGCCCGCACGCTCGACGCGGTCATGGCCGAGGTGCCGGTGGGCGAGGTGCGGCTCGCGGACGAGCCGACGATCGTCGACCTCCTCGTGGCCACGGGTCTCGTGGACAGCAAGGGCGCGGCCCGCCGCACCGTGAAGGAGGGCGGCGCGTACGTGAACAACGCGAAGATCGCCGACGAGGAGTGGCGCCCGGAGCTCGGGGACGCCCTGCACGGGACGTGGCTCGTGGTCCGCCGGGGCAAGCGGAACACCGCCGGGGTCAAATTGCTGGCCTGACCAGGGGAAACGTGGTTAAGGGACCCCCCTGTTCGAGGGGGGTTTCCGACCATGTAAAGTTCTCTTCGTCGCCAGGGAGACCGGGCCGGGGCCGAGAGCCCCAGGAGCGCGGGGTACCAGGCGGGGGGTCACGAACCAAGCTCCCACCGATGGTGGTAGAGTGGGTGACCGCCGCCGGACGAAACCACAGCGAAATTGGAGTCGCGAGACTTCGCGCGCTGGTGGGGTCGTCGGGTGACACAACAAAACGTGTTGTTTGAGAACTCAACAGTGTATTGATGAGCTAAAGCCAGTTGATTAGCTAGAACCCTTTGTGGGTTCCTTTGAGGCTATGAGAATAGCCGGGTTTGATTTTCTGACATTGTTGGAGAGTTTGATCCTGGCTCAGGACGAACGCTGGCGGCGTGCTTAACACATGCAAGTCGAACGCTGAAGCATCTTCGGGTGTGGATGAGTGGCGAACGGGTGAGTAACACGTGGGTAACCTGCCCTGTACTTTGGGATAAGCCCTGGAAACGGGGTCTAATACCGAATATGACCTTGCGCCGCATGGTGTAGGGTGGAAAGTTTCGGCGGTACAGGATGGGCCCGCGGCCTATCAGCTTGTTGGTGGGGTAGTGGCCTACCAAGGCGACGACGGGTAGCCGGCCTGAGAGGGTGACCGGCCACACTGGGACTGAGACACGGCCCAGACTCCTACGGGAGGCAGCAGTGGGGAATATTGCACAATGGGCGGAAGCCTGATGCAGCGACGCCGCGTGAGGGATGACGGCCTTCGGGTTGTAAACCTCTTTCGCCAGGGACGAAGCGTAAGTGACGGTACCTGGAGAAGAAGCACCGGCTAACTACGTGCCAGCAGCCGCGGTAATACGTAGGGTGCAAGCGTTGTCCGGAATTATTGGGCGTAAAGAGCTCGTAGGCGGCTTGTCGCGTCTGCTGTGAAAATCCGGGGCTTAACTCCGGACCTGCAGTGGATACGGGCAGGCTTGAGTTCGGTAGGGGAGACTGGAATTCCTGGTGTAGCGGTGAAATGCGCAGATATCAGGAGGAACACCGGTGGCGAAGGCGGGTCTCTGGGCCGATACTGACGCTGAGGAGCGAAAGCGTGGGGAGCGAACAGGATTAGATACCCTGGTAGTCCACGCTGTAAACGTTGGGCGCTAGGTGTGGGCGACTTCCACGTTGTCCGTGCCGTAGCTAACGCATTAAGCGCCCCGCCTGGGGAGTACGGCCGCAAGGCTAAAACTCAAAGGAATTGACGGGGGCCCGCACAAGCGGCGGAGCATGTGGATTAATTCGATGCAACGCGAAGAACCTTACCTGGGCTTGACATGCACTGGAAACAGGCAGAGATGTCGGCCCCCTTGTGGCCGGTGTGCAGGTGGTGCATGGCTGTCGTCAGCTCGTGTCGTGAGATGTTGGGTTAAGTCCCGCAACGAGCGCAACCCTTGTCCTGTGTTGCCAGCGCGTAATGGCGGGGACTCGCGGGAGACTGCCGGGGTCAACTCGGAGGAAGGTGGGGATGACGTCAAGTCATCATGCCCCTTATGTCCAGGGCTTCACACATGCTACAATGGCTGGTACAGAGGGCTGCGATACTGTGAGGTGGAGCGAATCCCTTAAAGCCGGTCTCAGTTCGGATCGCAGTCTGCAACTCGACTGCGTGAAGTCGGAGTCGCTAGTAATCGCAGATCAGCAACGCTGCGGTGAATACGTTCCCGGGCCTTGTACACACCGCCCGTCACGTCATGAAAGTCGGTAACACCCGAAGCCCATGGCCCAACCCCGCTTGCGGGGAGGGAGTGGTCGAAGGTGGGACTGGCGATTGGGACGAAGTCGTAACAAGGTAGCCGTACCGGAAGGTGCGGCTGGATCACCTCCTTTCTAAGGAGCAACTCACTTCCATCCCTTGGGGATGGAGTGGCTGAGTCTAGTACCCGAGTGTGGTGCTGCTCAGACGCTCAAGGAATTGTGGACGGCTGGCTGATGCTCATCACTTGGATCAAGGGTGTGTCTAGTACTGCTGGCTTCGGTCGGCGTGGAACGGGCGCTGGAGATCTCGGGTGGTGGGTGTTCATCTTTACGCTGTTGGGTCCTGAGGCAACACGGTGTGTTGTTTCTGGGTGTGGTGTTTGAGAATTGCAGAGTGGATGCGAGCATCTTTGTGGTCAAGTTGTTAAGGGCACATGGTGGATGTCTTGGCATCAGGAGCCGATGAAGGACGTGGGAGGCTGCGATAAGCCTCGGGGAGCTGTCAACCGAGCTGTGATCCGAGGGTGTCCGAATGGGGAAACCCAGCACCTGTTATGAGGTGTTACCCATACCTGAATATATAGGGTATGTGGAGGGAACGCGGGGAAGTGAAACATCTCAGTACCCGTAGGAAGAGAAAACACTAGTGATTCCGTGAGTAGTGGCGAGCGAAAGCGGAGGAGGCTAAACCGTGCGCATGTGATACCTGTCAGGGGTTGTGTGTGCGGGGTTGTGGGACCTGCCTTCCAGGAGCTGACACTCCTGGCATCGTGCTGCATGGCTAGTGGAACCGCCTGGGATGGTGGACCGGAGTGGGTGAGAGTCCCGTACGCGAAAGCTGTGTTGGTGTGGTGTGGTGGTGTTCCCGAGTAGCAGCGAGCTCGTGGAATTTGCTGTGAATCTGCCGGGACCACTCGGTAAGCCTAAATACTTCCTGGTGACCGATAGCGGACGAGTACCGTGAGGGAAAGATGAAAAGTACCCCGGGAGGGGAGTGAAAGAGTACCTGAAACCGTGTGCCTACAAGCCGTCAGAGCCATCCGTGTGATGGTGATGGCGTGCCTTTTGAAGAATGAGCCTGCGAGTTAGTGCTGCGTGGCGAGGTTAACCCGTGTGGGGTAGCCGTAGCGAAAGCGAGTCTGAATAGGGCGTTTGAGTCGCGTGGTCTAGACCCGAAGCGGAGTGATCTACCCATGGCCAGGCTGAAGCGAGGGTAAGACCTCGTGGAGGGCCGAACCCACCAGGGTTGAAAACCTGGGGGATGAGTTGTGGGTAGGGGTGAAAGGCCAATCAAACTCCGTGATAGCTGGTTCTCCCCGAAATGCATTTAGGTGCAGCGTCGCATGTTTCGTGGTGGGGGTAGAGCTACTGGATGGCCTAGGGGCCTTACCGGGTTACCGAAGTCAACCAAACTCCGAATACCATCACGTGAGAGTGCGGCAGTGAGACGGCGGGGGATAAGCTTCGTCGTCGAGAGGGAAACAGCCCAGAACACCGGCTAAGGCCCCTAAGTGTGTGCTTAGTGGGAAAGGATGTGGGGTCGCTTAGACAACCAGGAGGTTGGCTTAGAAGCAGCCACCCTTGAAAGAGTGCGTAATAGCTCACTGGTCAAGTGGTCCTGCGCCGATAATGTAGCGGGGCTGAAGTACACCGCCGAAGCCGTGTCAATAACACAATACATCCGCTCAGCCCTTCGGGGGTTGTGTGTAGTGGTGTTGTTGGGTAGGGGAGCGTCCTGCATCCAGGGAAGCGGCCGTGGAAGCGAGTCGTGGAGGGTGTGGGAGTGAGAATGCAGGCATGAGTAGCGAATGCAGAGTGAGAAACTCTGCCGCCGGATGACCAAGGGTTCCTGGGTCAAGTTAATCTGCCCAGGGTAAGTCGGGACCTAAGGCGAGGCCGACAGGCGTAGTCGATGGACAACGGGTTGATATTCCCGTACCCGCGTATGTTCGCCCATGACGAGGCGCATGATACTAACCGCCCTGAACTGTGAGGCTCTTCGGAGTTGAGCGGGGACGCGCGGGACCTGAGTGTGTAGTAGTCAAGCGATGGGGTGACGCAGGAAGGTAGCTCCGCCAGTGAGTGGTTGTACTGGTGTAAGCGTGTAGCCTGGGACATAGGCAAATCCGTGTCCCGTGTAGGGTGAGACGTGATGCGTAGCCGTTGAGGCGAAGTAGGGTGATCCTCTGCTGCCGAGAAAAGCCTCTAGCGAGAACATGTGCGGCCCGTACCCCAAACCGACACAGGTGGTCAGGTAGAGAATACTAAGGCGGTCGGGTGAACTGTGGTTAAGGAACTCGGCAAAATGCCCCCGTAACTTCGGGAGAAGGGGGGCCAAAGCACTTGAAGCCCTTCGCGGGCTAGGGTGAGTTGGCCGCAGAGACCAGCGGAAAGCGACTGTTTACTAAAAACACAGGTCCATGCGAAGTCGTAAGACGAGGTATATGGACTGACGCCTGCCCGGTGCTGGAACGTTAAGAGGACCGGTTAGCTCCTTTGTGGGGCGAAGCTGAGAATTTAAGCGCCAGTAAACGGCGGTGGTAACTATAACCATCCTAAGGTAGCGAAATTCCTTGTCGGGTAAGTTCCGACCTGCACGAATGGCGTAACGACTTTCCGGCTGTCTCAACCACAGGCCCGGTGAAATTGCACTACGAGTAAAGATGCTCGTTACGCGCGGCAGGACGGAAAGACCCCGGGACCTTTACTATAGCTTGGTATTGGTTTTCGGTTCGGCTTGTGTAGGATAGGTGGGAGACTGTGAAGCGGGGACGCTAGTTCTCGTGGAGTCGTTGTTGAAATACCACTCTGGTCGGATTGGGAATCTAACCTAGGGCCCTGATCGGGTTCAGGGACAGTGCCTGGTGGGTAGTTTAACTGGGGCGGTTGCCTCCTAAAAGGTAACGGAGGCGCCCAAAGGTTCCCTCAGCCTGGTTGGCAATCAGGTGTTGAGTGTAAGTGCACAAGGGAGCTTGACTGTGAGACTGACGGGTCGAGCAGGTGCGAAAGCAGGGACTAGTGATCCGGCATCTCCTGGTGGAAGGGATGTCGCTCAACGGATAAAAGGTACCCCGGGGATAACAGGCTGATCTTGCCCAAGAGTCCATATCGACGGCATGGTTTGGCACCTCGATGTCGGCTCGTCGCATCCTGGGGCCGGAGTAGGTCCCAAGGGTTGGGCTGTTCGCCCATTAAAGCGGCACGCGAGCTGGGTTTAGAACGTCGTGAGACAGTTCGGTCCCTATCCGCCGCGCGCGTAGGAGACTTGAGGAAGGCTGTCCCTAGTACGAGAGGACCGGGACGGACGAACCTCTGGTATGCCAGTTGTCACGCCAGTGGCATGGCTGGTTAGCTACGTTCGGAAGGGATAACCGCTGAAGGCATCTAAGCGGGAAGCCTGTTCCTAGATGAGGTCTCCCACCCCTTTGTGGGTTAAGGCCCCCAAGAGACGATTGGGTTGATAGGCCAGACATGGACGCACAGTAATGTGTTTTTGAGTGGACTGGTACTAATAGGCCGAGGACTTGCCCACAAAGCTGCTACGCATCCGCTCTGCAACTCTGAAACACCACACCAGTCTGGAACACTCTGGTGTTGTTTCGGAGAGTTTCGGTGGTCATGGCGGCAGGGAAACGCCCGGTCCCATTCCGAACCCGGAAGCTAAGCCTGCCAGCGCCGATGGTACTGCACCCCCGCGGGTGTGGGAGAGTAGGACACCGCCGAACACCCTTTCCCAAGGGCCCGTTAGGATAGCCGATTGGCTCGCCTGACGGGCCTTTGGTGCGTTTTCTGATCTTCACAACCTAGAAAGAGGAGGCCCAGGTGGCGGACTTCGGGCGGCGCGACTTCGACGGCGCTGCATCCGATCGCCCCCGGCGCCGCGATACGGCTCCCGGCGCAGGACGATCGGGAGCGCAGCGAGGCACCCCGCGAGGCAAGGCGGGACAGGGTGGCCGGTCGGGCGGATATGGCCGGCAGGACGACAAACGATCCGGCGGACGCGACTTCGGCGACCGCCGAGGCGGCGAGAGCAACCGCTCGAGCTGGAACCGCGACGACGACCGCCGCGGGAACAACCGCGGCGCCGACGACCGGCGCGGCGACCGCCCGGGCTGGAACCGAGACGAAAACCGCCGCGGCGGCTGGAACCGCGATGACAGCCGCGCCGGCCGCTCCTCCGAGGGGCGTGGTGGCTGGAACCGCGACGACAACCGTGGCGGCCGCTCCTCCGAGGGGCGTGGTGGCTGGAACCGCGACGACAACCGTGGCGGCCGCTCCTCCGAGGGGCGTGGTGGCTGGAACCGCGACGACANCGCTCCTCCGAGGGGCGTGGTGGCTGGAACCGCGACGACAACCGTGGCGGCCGCTCCTCCGAGGGGCGTGGTGGCTGGAACCGCGACGACAACCGCGGGGGCCGTCCGTTTGAGGGCCGCGGTGGCTGGAACCGTGACGACAAGCGCGGCGACCGTTCGTCCGACAACCGGCGTGGTGAGCGCTCCTCCGAGGGGCGCGGCGGCTGGAACCGGGACGACAAGCGCGGCGAGCGCTCGTTCGACAACCGCGGCGGCCGCACCTCTGAGGGGCGTGGCGGCTGGAGCCGCGATGACAACCGCGGGGGCCGCTCGTCCGAGGGGCAGGGCGGCTGGAACCGCGATGACAACCGTGGCGGGCGTTCGTCCGAGAGCCGCGGTGGTTGGAACCGTGACGACCGCGGGCGGGATGACAGGCGTGGTGGCCGGCCCGCCGAGGGCCGTGGCGGTGAGCGCCGGGACTTCAACCGCGGTGAGCGTTCGTTCGACAACCGCGGGGGTCGTCCCTCCGAGGGGCGCGGCGGCTGGAACCGGGACGACAAGCGCGGCGGGCGCTCGTTCGACAACCGTGGCGGGCGTGACGATCAGCGCGGTGGCCGCTCCTTCGAGGGGCGCCGCGACTTCGACCGTGGCAGCCGGTCCGCCGAGGGCCGCGACGAGCGTCGTGACTTCGACCGCGGTGGCCGCTCTTCCGAGGGCCGTGGTGGCGAGCGCCGCGACTTCAACCGCGGTGGGCGTTCGTTCGACAACCGTGGCGGTCGTTCTTTCGAGGGGCGCCGCGACGAGCAGCGCGGTGGCCGCTCGTTCGACGAGCGTCGTGGGGAGCGGCCGGGCTGGAAGCGCGACGACGACCGGCGTGGCGGCGGCTACGCCAAGCGGGACGACGACCGTTCCGGGCCGCGCCGTGACGACACCCGGTCGGGCGGGCGCCGGTTCGACGACCGCGGCTCCGGCGGGACGCGCGGCAAGTTCGACCGGGGCGACCGGCCGGGCTGGAAGCGCGACGAACGGTCCGAGGCTGCCGCGGAAACAGCGGAGGAGCGGCTGGACGAGGCTCCGGCCCTGAACTCCGAGGCCGACGCGATCAGCGAGGGCGAGATCGCCGCCAAGGCGGACGCGACCGGCGCCGACCTCGTGGACGCTACCGGCGCTGCCGGTGACGACAGCACCTCCGAGGGCCGCGCTGCGGACACCCTGGACGGAAGCGCCGACACGGACAGGCCCGATGACGGCGCCGGCATCACCGACGAGGATGCGGCGGGCAGTCCCGGAGAGGGCGGCGCGAACCTCCCCGACGAAGACGCCGCGGACGGCCTCGGCGAGGACGAAACCGTCGAGCTGGTCGCCCGTGCGGACGACGTCGAGATCGCCGCCGACGCCGCGGACATCGCGGACGGCTTCGGCGAGGACGAGACCATCGAGCCGGTGGCCGCGCCCGTCGCCCGTGAGGACGATGTCGAGATCGCCGACGCCGAGTTCCGCGACGCGCGCCGCGAGGAGCGCAGGTCCTTCGACGACCGCCGGGGCAAGCGGGGTGGCCGGGACCTCGACGACGCGGCCCTCGCGCGGGAACTGCTCGAAGCCCCGGAACTGCCGGAGGACATCGAGTACAGCGACCTCGACCCGGACGTCCGGCGCGAGCTCCGCTCCCTGCCGAAGTCGCTCGCCGAGACCGTGGGCAAGCACCTCGTCGCGGCGGGCAACCTCATCGACACCGACCCCGAGGCCGCCCTGGCGCACGCCAAGTACGCCAAGACCCGCGCCTCCCGGATCCCGATCGTCCGCGAGGCGCTCGGCCTGGTGTCCTACCACGCCGGCCGCTGGCAGGAAGCCCTCGCGGAGCTGCGGGCCGTGCGCCGGATGACCCACACCGACCAGCACATCGCCGTCATCGCCGACGCCGAGCGCGCCCTCGGCCGCCCCGAGCGGGCCCTCGACCTCGCCAAGGAGATGCAGGGCCGCAAGCTCCCGCGCGACGTCGAGATCGAGCTGAAGATCGTCGCCGCCGGGGCGCGGCGCGACCTCGGCCAGGTGGACGCCGCGGTGGTCTCCCTCCAGGGCGACGACCTCGACCCGCGCAAGCGCGACCCGTGGAGCGCCCGGCTGTTCTACGCCTACGCGGACAACCTCGTCGCGGCCGACCGCACCGAGGAAGCCCTCCGCTGGTTCCTGCACGCCGCCGAGGCCGACACCGAGGACGAGACCGACGCCGCCGAGCGCGCCGCGGAGCTCGCGAATGGCTGACGCCCTCCAGGCCGCCTACGACGCGTTCCTGTTCGACCTCGACGGAACCGTCTACCACGGCCCCCGGCCCATCCCGGGGGCCGCGGCGGCCATCCGGCAGCTGCGCGACCAGGGCGCCGCGGTCCGCTTCGTCACCAACAACGCCTCCAAGGCGCCCGGGGACGTCGCGGACCACCTCCGCGCGCTGGACATCGACGCCACCCCGGACGAGGTCAGCACCAGCGCCCAGGCCGCCGCCCGGCTGCTCGGCGAACGGCTGCCCGCCGGCGCGCTCGTCCTCGTCGTCGGCACCGATGCCCTCGCCGGCGAGATCACCGCCGCCGGGCTCCGGCCCGTGCGCGAAGCCGGGGACGACGTCGCCGCCGTCGTGCAGGGCCACAACCCCGCCACCGGCTGGGCCGACCTGGCCGAGGCGTGCGTGGCCATCCGCGGCGGCGCCCTGTGGGTCGCCTGCAACGTCGACACCACCCTGCCCACCGAACGCGGCCTGCTGCCCGGCAACGGTTCGATGGTCGCCGCCCTGCGCACGGCCACCGGCGCCACCCCCGAGGTCGCGGGCAAACCAGAGGCGCCGCTGTTCCACACCGCCGCGAGGTCGGCGAACGCGAGCCGTCCGCTGGCGATCGGGGACCGGCTGGACACCGACATCGCGGGCGCCGTCACCGCGGGCATGGACTCGCTGTGCGTGCTCACCGGCGTCGCGACCCCCGCCACCCTCGTCACCGCGGTCCCCGCCGAACGGCCGACCTACCTGGGCGCCGACCTCGGCGCCCTCACCGAACCCGCGGACGAACTGCGCGTCGCCCCGCAGGCCGGCTGGGACGTCCGCCGCGACGGGGACACCCTCGTCGTGACCGGCGACGGCGACCCGCTGGCCCTGCTGCGCACCCTCTGCGCCGTCGCCTGGGACACCGGCGTCACGGCCATCACGCCAGGGGACGACCGAGCCGGAAAAATCCTCGCGGAGCTGGGGCTGCCGTCCGGCGGCCGACCGATCCGTTAGCGTGGTGACCGTGCAGCACCAACCGACTCCGCAACCCCCGCGGCCGGTCCCCGGGCCGCCGCCGGCCGCCGCGCCGCAGCAGGACCCGCGCGCCGGCATCGAGGAGGCCATGGCCGCGCTCGGCGACCTGGACCGCATCCCGCTCGCCGAGCACGTCGAGCGCTTCGACGCCGTGCACGCCGAGCTCACCACCGCCCTGTCCAGCATCGACAAGGTGTGAGGCGATGCCCCGCAGGGCCCGCCTCGACGCCGAACTGGTGCGCCGCGGCCTCGCCCGCTCCCGCGAACACGCCAGCACGCTGATCAGCGAGGGCAAGGTGACCGTCAACGGCATGGTCGCCAGCAAACCGGCCACCGGCGTCGAGACCGGCGCGCCGATCGTGGTGAAAGCCGCCGACGACCCGGGCTGGGCGTCCCGCGGCGCCCACAAGCTGCTCGGCGCGCTCGAGGCCTTCGAACCGGCCGGGCTGTCCGTGGACGGCAAACGCTGCCTGGACGCCGGCGCCTCGACCGGCGGGTTCACCGACGTCCTGCTCCGCCGCGGCGCCGCCCAGGTGGTCGCCGCCGACGTCGGACGCGGCCTGCTCGACTGGCGGCTGCAGACCGACGAGCGCGTCGTCGTGCTGGACAAGACCAACGTCCGCAACCTCACCCCCGAGCAGTGCGGCGGTCCCGTCGACCTCGTGGTCGGCGACCTGTCGTTCATCTCGCTGCGCCTGGTCCTGCCCGCCCTGGCCGCGTGCGCGACCGCGGAGGCCGACCTGGTCCCGATGGTCAAACCGCAGTTCGAGGTCGGCAAGGAACGCCTCGGCAGCGGTGGGGTGGTGCGGGACCCGGAACTGCGCGCCCGTGCCGTCCTGGACGTCCTGGACGCCGCCGCCGGGCTGGGCCTGCACCCGCACGGCGTGGTCGCGAGCCCGCTGCCGGGACCGTCCGGCAACGTCGAGTACTTCGCCTGGCTGCGCCGCGACCCGGCGCCGGACCAGGACGTCGAGCAACTGGTCCGCGACGCGGTCGGGAAGGGGCCCCAGTGAGCGAGCGCCGCGAGGTGCTGCTGGTCATGCACCCCGACCGCGAGACGACCAAGGACGCCGCGCGCGAGGTCGCCACCCGCTTCGACGAGGCCGGCATCGGGCTGCGCGTCATCGACGACGAGGTCAAGGAACTGATCGAGCACGACTCCCTCGACGAGCTGTGCACCCTCGTCGCGCCCGGCGACGACCCCGCCCGCGGCGCCGAGCTGGTGCTCGTGCTCGGCGGCGACGGCACCCTGCTGCGCGCCGCCGAACTGGCCCGTCCCGCCGGGGTGCCGGTGCTGGGCGTCAACCTCGGCCGCGTCGGCTTCCTCACCGAGGCCGATTCGGACGCGCTCACCGAGACCGTCGGGCGGGTCGTCTCGCGCGAGTACACCGTCGAGGAGCGCATGACGATCGACGTCACGGTGTCGGTCGAGGGCCGGGTCGTGGCCCGCACCTGGGCGCTCAACGAGGCCAGCGTCGAGAAAAGCACCCGCGAGCGGATCCTGGACGCGCTCATCGAGGTCGACGGCAGGCCGGTGTCCGCCTTCGGCTGCGACGGTGTGCTGTGCGCCACTCCGACCGGCTCCACCGCCTACGCGTTCTCCGCGGGCGGCCCGGTGATCTGGCCCGACGTCGAGGCGCTGCTCGTCGTCCCCAGCAACGCGCACGCGATGTTCTCCCGCCCGCTGGTCGTCTCGCGCGACTCGGTGATCACCGTCGGCGTCGACCCGTACGGCTCGCCCGCGGTCCTGACCTGCGACGGGCTGCGGCACATCGCCCTGCCGCGCGGCGCCAGGGTCGAGGTCGTCGCCGGTGAGGTCCCGGTCCGGCTGGCCCGCCTGCACCCCGGCCCGTTCACCGACCGGCTGGTCCACAAGTTCTCGCTGCCCGTCAAGAGCTGGCGGGAGCGGCACGCGCGCTGAGGCGAGGCGTCCGCGGATTGTCGGAGCGGACCGCTACGGTGGTCCCGTGCTGGCCGAGATGCGCATCCAGGGCCTCGGAGTGATCGAGGACGCCCTGCTCGAACTGCACCCGGGATTCACCGTGGTCACCGGCGAGACCGGCGCGGGCAAGACCATGGTCGTCACCGGGCTGCACCTGCTGTCCGGGGGACGCGCCGAGGCGTCGAAGGTCCGCAACGGCTCCGGCCGGGCGAGCGTCGAGGGACGTTTCGAAGGCGTGTTCGCCGGTCACGTCGCCCGGATCGTCGCCGACGCGGGCGGCGAGACCGACGAGGACGGCAGCCTCATCGCGCTGCGCTCGGTGGGCGCCGACGGGCGGTCCCGCGCCCACCTCGGCGGCCGCTCGGTGCCGGTGAGCGTGCTGTCCGACCTGGCCGACCGTCTGCTGGCGGTGCACGGGCAGAACGACCAGCTGCGGCTGCTGCGCCCCTCCGAACAACGCGAGGTGCTCGACCGGTTCGCCGGGGACGACGTCGCCGAGCCGCTGCGCCAGTACCGGGAGGTGCGCGACGAGTGGCTCGCGGTGGTCGCGGAGCTGACGGAGCGCACCAGCCGCTCCCGTGAGATGGCGCAGCAGGCGGACCTGCTCAAGCACGGTCTGGACGAGATCGCCGCGGTCGACCCGAAGCCGGGGGAGGACGCGGAGCTGGCCGAGCAGGTCAAGCGGCTGACCGCGACCGAGGAGCTGCGGGCCGCGGCGAGCGGCGCGCAGGCCGCGGTGTCCGGCGCGGCCGACGGCGACCCGGACCAGCCGGGCGCGCTCGGCCTGATCGGCGAGGCCCGGCGGCGGCTGGCCGGCGCGGACGACTCGGCCCTGCGCGACCTGGAGCCGCGGCTGGCCGAGGCCGAGATGCTGCTCAACGACGTCGGCGCCGAGCTGGGCGGCTACCTCGACGGGCTGGACGCCGACCCGGGACTGCTCGAGCAGATCCTCGCCAGGCAGGCCGAGCTGAAGACCCTGACCCGCAAGTACGCGCCCGACATCGACGGCGTCCTGGCCTGGGCCGAGGACGCGAACTCGCGCCTGGCGTCGATGGACACCTCGGAGGAGGCGCTCGCGGCGCTGGCCGCGCGGCGGGACGAGCTGGCCGCGCAGCTGGCCGTGCACGCCGCCGCGGTGTCGGCGGCCCGCACCGTCGCCGCAGCCGAGCTGGCCGGCGCGGTCACCGAGGAGCTGTCCGGCCTGGCGATGGGCCAGGCCCAGATCGAGGTGACGGTGAAGCGCCGGGCCACCGACGCGTCCGACCCCCAGGCGCTGCGGGTGGACGGCGAGCTGGTGCACGCGGGCGGCTCCGGTGTCGACGACGTCGAGCTGATGCTCAAGGCGCACCCCGCCGCGCCGGCGATGCCGGTGCACAAGGCCGCCTCCGGCGGTGAGCTGTCCCGCGTGATGCTCGCGATCGAGGTCGTGCTGGCCGACGCCGACACCGTGCAGACGCTGGTGTTCGACGAGGTCGACGCCGGGGTCGGCGGCCGCGCGGCCATCGAGATCGGGCGGCGCCTCGCTCGCCTCGCGCGCACCCACCAGGTGCTCGTGGTGACCCACCTGCCGCAGGTGGCCGCGTTCGCCGACCGGCACCTGGTGGTCGACAAGGGCACCGCGGAGGGCGTCACGCGCAGCGACGTCAAGACGCTGCGCAAGTCCGAGCGGGTGGTCGAGCTGGCGCGGATGCTCGCCGGGATGGAGAGCACCGAGACCGGGCGGGCGCACGCGGAGGAACTGCTCGCGGTGGCCGACGCGGACAAGGAAGCGGCGGCGAAACCGCGCCGGAAGACCGGCAAGCGCACCAAGCGCTGACCGTCCACACGCGCCGGTCCACCGGGGAGATCACGCCGAGAAACCGGATTGTGCACGGCGTGTTGCGAGCGGACATCCGGCGTTCGTTTGCCACCATCGGACGCATGAAGCTTCCCGGTCTGCTCAACCGCAACACCGAGGCCCTCCCCGGCATCGTCGGCGTCGCCCGGGTGGACCGGCGCACGCGCGACCTGCTCCGCCGCGTCGGCCCCGGCGACATCGTGGTGCTGGACCAGATCGACCTGGACCGCGCCACCGCCGACGCGCTCGTCGAGGCCGAGGTCGCCGGGGTGGTCAACGCCTCGCCGTCGATCTCCGGCCGGTTCCCCAACCTGGGCCCGGAGATCCTGGTGAACGCCGGCATCCCGCTGCTGGACAACGTCGGCGGCGAGGTGCTGCGCCGCATCAAGGACGGCAGCCGCATCCGGCTGCACGAGGGCGGCGTCTACGTCGGCGACCGGCACGTCGCCAGCGGCAGCGAGCAGACGCCGGACAGCGTCGCCGACCAGATGATCGAGGCCAAGGCCGGGATGTCCACCCAGCTGGAGGCCTTCTCCGCCAACACCATCGAGTTCCTGCGCCGCGAGCGCACGCTCATCCTCGACGGGGTCGGCGTGCCCGAGGTGCGGGTGCCGCTGCGCGACCGGCACGTGCTGGTCGTCGCACCGGGCAAGGGGCACGCCGAGGACCTCAAGGCGCTCAAGAAGTACATCGCCGAGCACCGGCCGGTGCTGATCGGCGTGGACGGCGGCGCGGACACCCTGCGCGCGCAGAAGTACCAGCCGGACATCATCGTCGGCGACCCGTTCGGCATCGACGCCGAGACGCTCAAGTGCGGCGCCGAGGTGGTCGTCCCGGCCCAGCCGGACGGGCACGCGCCGGGCGTGGCGCGCATCCAGGACCTGGGCATCGGCGCGGTCACGTTCCCCGCGTCCGGCAACCCGGAGGACCTGGCGCTGCTGCTCGCCGACGCGCACGAGGCCGGGCTGGTCGTCACCGTCGGGTTCCAGGCGACGCTGCGGGAGTTCCTCGACCACGGCCGGTCCGGGTCGAACCCGTCGACGTTCCTGACCCGGCTCAAGCTCGGCACCCGCCTGGTCGACGGCAAGGCGGTCGCCGCACTGCACCGCAGCCGCGTCTCGCTGGGCGCGGTGGTGCTGCTCGTCGTCGCCGCGCTCGTCGCGGTCGCGGTCGCGCTGCTCATGTCCGACGTCGGCGGGGCGTACCTGGACTGGGCGCGCTCCACCTGGGATTCCTTCACAAGCTGGGTCAAGGGGCTCTTCACGTGATTTCTCTGCGGTACCACATCGTCTCGATCGCGGCGGTGTTCCTGGCGCTCGCCGTCGGCGTCGTGCTCGGGTCGACGGCGCTGAACGGGGCGCTGCTGTCCGGGCTGTCCGACGAGAAGGGCAAGCTCGCGTCGCAGGTGTCCGACCTGGAGGCCCAGCGCAACGCGCTCAACGCGCGGCTGTCCGACGCGGACGCCTTCGCCGGCTCGCTCGGCCCGAAGGTCGTCGCGGGCGCGCTGGACCGCCGCTCGGTCGTGCTCGTCACGACGCAGGAGGCCAACCCGGCCGACCGCGACGCGCTGCGGCAGCTCATCGAGGCCTCCGGCGCGCGGGTGTCGGGGGAGCTGCAGCTCACGGACTCGTTCACCGATCCGGCGAAGGCCGACCAGCTGCGCCAGGTGGTGACCCGGCTGCAGCCGGCCGGTTCGACGTTCCCGACGGCGGGTGACCCGGGCACGCTCGCCGGTGCGCTGGTCGGTTCGGTGCTCCTGCTCAACAAGGACACCGCGCAGCCGCAGTCCACAACGGACGAACTGGCCGCGGCGATCGCGGGCCTGCAGGACGGCGGGTTCGCCAACGCCAGCCCGGGCATCGGGCCGGGCCAGCTGGCACTGGTGCTGACCGGCGGCCAGGCGACGGGCGACGGGGCCGGCGACAAGGCCGCGACACTGGCCCGGTTCGCGGCGCAGCTGGACCGCTCCGGCGCGGGCACGGTGCTCGCGGGCGACCCGGCGTCGGCCGAGGGCACCGGCGCGATCGGCTTCGTGCGGGCCGACACCTCGGCGACGTCCATCCTGTCCACTGTAGACAACGCGAACACGGCGGCCGGGCGGATCAGCGCGGTGCTGGCGCTCAAGGAGCAACTGGACGGCGGGACCGGGCGGTACGGCATCGCGGGCAACGCGCAGTCGCCCGCGCCCGGGGTGGCACAGCCGGGGAGCTGACTGCCGCCGCTGCCCGCCGGGGTTGACCCGGCGGGCAGCGTATAACGACCCATACCGCGCGGCTCTGAGTGATCAGATCTTGGGCGATCAGTTCCCGGCCAGGGCCTCGACCACCGGGATCGCCGCTTCCAGGGCGTGGGCGTTGATCGTCACGTACGAGACCCCGAACTCGTCCCGGCGGCGGCGCAGCGTGTCCACTACCGTGGCCGTGTCGCTGGTCAGCACCGCCGGGTTCGTGTTGTCCCTGGCCGCCGCCGGGTCGATGCCGAACTGCCGCATCCACTCCGGGAGCGGGCCGTCGCCGATGGCGAACACGTTCACGCTCAGCTCCAGCTCGTCGAAGCGGGCGCCGGCCGCCTCCCGGAGCACCGGCAGGCGCTCGCGCAGCTCCTCCTCGCTGCTGGTGTGCACCGCCACGATGTCGGCCTCCTGGGCGGCCAGCCGCAGCAACCGGGTCCCGCTGCCCGCCACCATGATCGGCGGCGTGGGCTGCTGCACGGGCCTGAACGTGCCGTCGGCGAACAGCTTCCGCACCGCCTGGATCGCCTCGCCCACCTGCCGCACCCGCTCGCCCGCGCTGCCGAAGGGCACGCCCAGCAGCTCCGCCGTGCCGCCGGCGTCCCCGCGGCCCGCGCCAAGACCCAGCTCGAACCGGCCTTCGGACAGCTGGTCGAGCGTCGCGGTTTCCCAGGCGATGCGGCCGGGGGAGTGCATCGGCGCGGCGAGCACGAACGTGCCGATCCGCAGCCGGGAGCTCGACGCGGCGACCGCGGCCAGCGCCGGGACCGACGCCTGCACCCCGGCCGCGTCGGGCACCAGTAGCGTGTCGAAACCGAGGTCCTCGGCGCGACGGGCCAGGCCCGCCCAGTGGCTCGCGGGCCCCGGCTGCCCGGTGACCAGGCCGAACCGGAAACGGCGATCGGTCATGAAAACCAGTCCTTCCCCAGATGATCTTGAGCTAAGATCGAAAGTACTCCACGGGACCGTGCCTGCCACCGAACCACAGCCGCAGAGGCAGCACCGCGAGAAATGTCCGGAGCGGGCGGCACTGTCAGTTCGTGATGCCCGTTTTCTGGAGGAATTCATGCATTTCGGTCTCGGCCTGCCCATCGGCAGCCCCGAACAGCTCACCGACTGGGCCCGGCGCGCCGACGACGGCCCGTTCCGCACCCTCGGCCTGCTCGACCGGATCGTCTACGACAACCCCGAGCCGCTGGTCACCCTCGCCGTGCTCGCCGGCGCCACCACCCGCGTCCGCCTGCAGACCGAGGTCCTGCTGGCGCCGCTGCGTGAACCCGCCCTGCTCGCCAAGCAGGCCGCCACCCTGGACCGGCTCTCCGGCGGCCGCTTCACCCTCGGCCTCGGGGTCGGCGGCCGCGCCGACGACCACCAGGCCACCGGCACCGACCCGCGTCAGCGTGGCCGGATCCTCGACGAGCAGATGACCCGCATGCGGCGGATCTGGTCCGGCGCCGAAGGGATCGGGCCGTCCCCGGCCACTCCCGGCGGTCCCGAGGTCCTGTTCGGCGCCTTCGCCGACCCCGCCCTGCAGCGGATCGCCCGGCACGGCGACGGGTTCCTGTGCGCCGCGCCCCCGCAGTGGGCCGGCGACCTGTTCGCCAAGGTCGAGCGGTTCTGGACCGACGCGGGCCGCGACGGCCGCCCGCGCATGGTCGCCCAGGTCAACGTCGCACTCGAGTCCGATGTGGACGAAGCGCGCACCGCGATCCTGGACTACTACGGCTTCACCGGTGACTGGGCGCGGCAGACCGCCGAGCGCATGCTCACCACGCCGGAGCAGGTCCGCGAAGCCGCCAAGCACTTCGCGGACCTCGGCGCCGACGAGCTGATGCTCTACTGCTGGGGCACCGACCCGGGCCAGGTCGACCGTCTGGCCGACGTGGTCAGCTGAGCATCCCCGCCCAGGCGGTGGTGAACCCGGGGAAGGTCTTGCCGACCGTCGCCGGGTCCTCGACCTCCACGCCCGGCACCCGCAGGCCGAGCACCGCGCCGGCCATCACCAGCCGGTGGTCCTCGTAGGTGTGGAAGACGCCGCCGTGCATCGGGGCCGGGGTGATCGCCAGGCCGTCCGCGGTCTCGGTCACCCCGGCGCCCAGCGCGGACAGCTCGGTCGCCAGCGCGGCCAGCCGGTCGGTCTCGTGCCCGCGCAGGTGCGCGACGCCGGAGATGACCGACGGCCCGTCGGCGAAGCACAGCAGCGCGGCGATCACCGGGGTCAGCTCACCCACCTCGTGCAGGTCGAGCCGCGCGCCCGGGATTTCGCCCGTTCCGGTGACGGTCAGCCCCTCCGGGGTGAGCTCCACGCGCTGGCCCAGCTCGGTCATCAGGCTGCGCAGCCAGTCACCCGGCTGGGTGGAGTACTCCGGCCAGCCCGGGATGCGCACCGTGCCGCCCGCGGCCGCCGCGGCCACCACGAACGGCGCCGCCGTGGACAGGTCCGGCTCGACCGTGAAGTCCGGGCAGGACAGCCGTGCCGGGCCGACGTGGAACTCCTGCCCGTCCCGCTCCGGGGACGCGCCGAACCGGCGCAGCATGTCCAGCGTCATCGCGATGTGCGGCTCGCTCGGCGGGGTGCCGCCGGTCAGCCGAACCGTCACCCCGGCCTGGAACGCGGGACCGGCGAGCAGCAGCGCCGACAGGAACTGGCTGGAGGCGCTGGAGTCCAGGTCGACCTTCCCACCGGGCAGGCCGCCGTGCCCGCGGACGGTGAACGGCGGCGCGCCCCGGCCCTCGTCGTCGATGTCCGCGCCCGCCTCGCGCAGCGCGGCCAGCAGCGGCGCGATCGGGCGGCGGCGGATGGCCTCGTCCCCGTCGAAGGTCACCGGCGCCGACCCCAGCCCGGCCAGCGCGGGCGTGAACCGCGCGACCGTGCCCGCGTTGCCCAGCACCACGTTCGCCGGTTCGGTCGAGCCGTGGGCGAGCGGGCGGACCAGCACGTCGTCGCCGCGCCGCTCCCAGCCGCCGCCCAGCGACTCCAGCGCGCCCAGCATGAGCCGGGCGTCCCGGGAGTCCAGCGGGGCGCGGACCAGGGTCGGCTCACCGGCCAGCGCGGCCAGCACGAACGCCCGGTTGGTGATCGACTTGGAGCCGGGGACGCGCACCGTCGCGTCGAGCGGGCCGGGCGCGACCGGCGCGGTCCAGGTGGGCTGGGAAGCGGGGGGCTGGGTCACGGTGCCTCTTTCACGCGCGAACGTCTGACGTGACCCATCGAACTACGTGGGCGCGGCGAGCGAGCGTCCGGGGGCCGGTGCGATAAGGTGGAAGCCCGTGGGACTTCAGCCGCGGACAGCCAAGTATGTTTTCGTCACGGGGGGCGTCGCCTCCTCCCTGGGCAAGGGCCTGACGGCCTCCAGCCTGGGCCAGCTCCTCACCTCTCGCGGCCTGCGGGTCACGATGCAGAAGCTGGATCCCTACCTCAACGTGGATCCAGGCACCATGAACCCGTTCCAGCACGGCGAGGTGTTCGTCACCGAGGACGGCGCCGAGACCGACCTGGACATCGGCCACTACGAGCGCTTCCTCGACCGGGACCTCTCCGGCTCGGCGAACGTCACGACCGGCCAGGTCTACTCCGAGGTCATCGCCAAGGAGCGCCGGGGTGAGTACCTCGGCGACACCGTGCAGGTCATCCCGCACATCACCGACGAGATCAAGCGCCGCATCATGGCGGTCGCCGAGTCCGACGGGACCGGGCAGCAGCCGGACGTGGTCATCACCGAGGTCGGCGGCACGGTCGGCGACATCGAGTCGCTGCCGTTCCTGGAGGCCTGCCGCCAGGTGCGGCACGAGATCGGCCGGGACAACTGCTTCTTCCTGCACGTGTCGCTGGTGCCCTACCTGGCGCCGTCGGGCGAGCTCAAGACCAAGCCGACGCAGCACTCGGTCGCCGCGCTGCGCAACATCGGCATCCAGCCCGACGCACTGGTGTGCCGGGCCGACCGCGACCTGCCCGAGGACCTCAAGCGCAAGATCGGGCTGATGTGCGACGTGGACACCGAGGCCGTCATCGCCTGCCCGGACGCCCGGTCGATCTACGACATCCCGAAGGTGCTGCACCGCGAGGCGCTGGACGCCTACGTCGTGCGCCGCCTCGGCCTGCCCTTCCGCGACGTCGACTGGACGGTGTGGGGCGACCTGCTCGACCGGGTGCACAACCCGTCCGAGACCGTCCGGGTGGCGCTGGTCGGCAAGTACATCGACCTGCCCGACGCCTACCTGTCGGTCACCGAGGCGCTGCGCGCGGGCGGGTTCGCCCACCGCGCCAAGGTCGAGATCGTGTGGGTCGCCTCCGACCGCGCGACCACCCCGGCCGGCGCGGCCGCCGCGCTGGGCGACGTCGACGGCGTCCTGGTGCCCGGCGGGTTCGGCGTGCGCGGCATCGAGGGCAAGATCGGCGCGATCCACTACGCCCGCACCCGCGGCATCCCGGTGCTCGGGCTGTGCCTCGGCCTGCAGTGCATGGTCATCGAGGCGGCCCGCAACCTGGCCGGCATCGAGGGCGCGAACTCGGCCGAGTTCGACGACACCACCGAGCACCCGGTGATCTCCACGATGGCCGACCAGAAGGACGTCGTCGCCGGCGAGCGCGACATGGGCGGCACGATGCGGCTGGGCGCCTACCCGGCCAAGCTCAAGCCCGGCTCGCAGGTCGCGAAGGCCTACGGCAGCACCGACGTGTCCGAGCGGCACCGGCACCGCTACGAGGTCAACAACGCCTACCGCAAGCGGCTGTCCGACGCCGGGCTGGTCTTCTCCGGCACCTCGCCGGACGACCGCCTGGTCGAGTTCGTCGAGCTGCCCGCCGACGTGCACCCGTTCTTCGTGGGCACCCAGGCGCACCCGGAGCTCAAGAGCCGCCCGACCCGGCCGCACCCGCTGTTCGACGCGTTCATCGACGCCGTCGTCCGGTACCGCACGGCGGACCGGCTGCCGGTCGAGCTGCCCGAGCCCACCGTGAGCGCGCATTGACCGCCCCCGGCGAGCACGACTTCCGGGTGGTGTCCAGCAAGGACGTCCACATCGGACGCGTGGTCGGGCTGCGGATCGACGAGGTCGCGATGCCCGGCGGCGGCACCGCCAAGCGCGAGGTGGTGGAGCACCTCGGCGCGGTCGCGATCGCCGCGGTCGACGACGAGGGCGCGGTCACCCTGGTCCACCAGTACCGGCACCCGCTGGGACGGCGGATCTGGGAGCTGCCCGCCGGGCTCCTCGACCACGCCGGGGAGGACCCGGTCGAGGCCGCGCGGCGCGAGCTGGCCGAGGAGGCCGGGCTCGCCGCCGCGCGGTGGGAGACGCTGGTCGACGTGGCCGCCTCGCCCGGGTTCACCGACGAGGTCGTGCGGGTGTTCCTGGCGCGCGACCTGACGGCGGTCGACCGGGACGTCCACGGCGACGAGGAGGCCGACCTGGTGGTGCACCGGGTGCCGCTGGCCGAGGCGGTGCGGATGGCGCTGTCCGGGGAGATCGTCAACGGCGCGACCGTCGGCGGGGTGCTCGCCGCGCACGCGGTCGTCCACGACGGCGCGCCGTCGCGGCCGTCGGACGCGCCGTGGCGGGACCGGCCGACGAGGTTCGCCGATCGCATTTCCTGACGGCACGCTCTAGGGTGTCGGCGTGCATGTTCTGCCGGCCGCCGAGGTGGTCACGGCCTATCTCGATCATCTCGCCGTGGAGCGCGGGACGGCACGCAACACCCTGGACAGCTACGCCCGCGACCTGCGCCGGTACCTGCGGTACCTGGAGCGGGCCGGGGTGCGGGACTTCCGGCGCGTCACCGAATCCGACGTGACCGGGTTCGGCGCGGCGCTGCGCGAGGGCGACGAGGTGCACCCGCCGCTGGCCGCGTCCTCGGCGGCGCGGGCGCTGGTCGCGGTGCGCGGGCTGCACCGCTTCGCGCACCTCGACGGGCTGACCGAGGACGACCCGGCCCGCGAGGTGCGGCCCCCGGCGCCGGCGAAGCGGCTGCCCAAGGCGCTGCCGGTGGACGACGTGCTGCGGCTGCTGGCGATGCCGCCCGCCGAGGGGGAGCGGCCGCTGCGCGACCGGGCGCTGCTGGAGCTGCTGTACTCCACCGGGGCCCGGATCTCCGAGGCCGTCGGGCTCGACCTCGACGACGTCGACCGCGAGGAGCGCACTGTCCTGCTCGACGGCAAGGGCGGCAAGCAGCGGCTGGTGCCGATCGGCCGTCCCGCGGTCGAGGCGCTGGAGGCCTACCTGGTGCGCGCTCGCCCGGTGCTGGCGCTGCGCGGCCGCGGCACCGCGGCGCTGTTCCTCAACGCCAGGGGGACCCGGCTGTCCCGGCAGAGCGCGTGGCAGGTCCTCAAGACCAACGCCGAGCGCGCCGGAATCTCCACCGGCGTGTCGCCGCACACGCTGCGTCACAGTTTCGCGACCCACCTGCTGGAGGGCGGAGCGGACGTCCGGGTGGTCCAAGAGCTGCTAGGCCACGCTTCGGTGACCACGACACAGGTCTACACCCTGGTCACGATGAACACTCTGCGTGAGGTATATGCTACGGCCCATCCTCGGGCGCTGGGTTGACCTGATCGCCTCCGGCGAGTTGCTTTGGCGACAAACGGCTCGCCGAATAGGCTGCGGCCAACCCGTCGAACGAGGAGTTTCGCGCCATGTCGACACCGCAGCCCTCGACCAGATCGGTCTCGGCCGCATCGGCCGCCGCGAACCTCGACAACCTGACCATCGCGACAGAGGGGGAGCCCGACATCGTGGACTCTGTCGTGGCCGTGGGCGCCGAAACGAACGGCAAGCCCAAGCTCGGCCCGACCGGCAGACCGTTGCGTGAGATTCCCGAACCGCCCCTGCTGGACAAGCACGGCCCGGCCACGGTGCTGGCCATGTGCAACCAGAAGGGCGGGGTCGGCAAGACCACGTCGACGATCAACCTGGGCGCCGCGCTCGCCGAGTACGGCCGCCGGGTGCTGCTGGTGGACTTCGACCCGCAGGGCGCGCTGTCGGTGGGCCTCGGCGTGCAGCCGCACGAGCTGGACCAGACGGTCTACAACGCGATCATGGAGCGGTCGGTGACCGCGCAGGACATCCTGCGGCACACCAGTGTCGAGGGCATGGACCTGCTGCCGAGCAACATCGACCTGTCCGCCGCCGAGGTGCAGCTGGTCGCCGAGGTGGGGCGCGAGCACACGTTGCTCCGGGTCGTGCAACCCCTCATCTCGGAGTACGACTATGTTCTGGTCGACTGCCAGCCATCGCTCGGGTTGCTCACGGTGAACGCGCTCACGGCCGCCGACGGCGTGATCATCCCGCTGGAGTGCGAGTTCTTCAGCTTGCGTGGCGTGGCTTTGTTGATCGACACGATCGAGAAGGTACGCGAACGCTTGAACCCCAAACTGGATATCACCGGCATCCTGGCCACGATGTTCGACCCGCGGACCCTCCACTCACGGGAGGTCATGGCGCGGGTCGTGGAGGCCTTCGGCGACACCGTGTTCGACACGGTGATCAACCGCACCGTGCGGTTCCCGGAGACCACCGTGGCCGGTGAGCCCATCACCCGCTGGGCCCCCAAGTCCGCCGGCGCGCAGGCGTATCGCGCGCTGGCGCGCGAGGTGATCGCTCGGTGAGCAGGCGAGCCTCCCTCCCCGGGGCTTCGGAACTCTTCCGCCTGACCAGCAGCCCGGCCCTCGACGTGCCCGCACCGCCCACGCCCGCCCCGCAGCGCCCGGAGGCGCAGCGGCCGGGCAACGGGCAGAACTCCGGGCACCGCGAGCAGCTGGAGCGCAGCGCCGCCGGGCGGCGCGGCAGCGGACGTCAGAAGCACGATTCGAAGATCACCGTCTACGTCTCCGGCGACGAGCTGGTCGCGATGGAGCAGGCGCGGCTGAGCCTGCGGGCCCAGCACGGCCTGGCCATCGACCGCGGCCGTCTCGTGCGGGAAGCCGTGGCGGTGCTGCTGGCGGACTTCGACGAACACGGCGCCGACTCGGTGCTGGTGCGCCGCCTCCGTGAGGGCGGCCTCGACTCCGAGGAAGCCGCCGGGACGTGAGCGAGAACGGGGCTCCGGTCGACGGGGCCCAGCCCGTCGAGGATTCCGCGGCGCCGAAGTTCAAGGTCCGCCTGGACAACTTCGAGGGGCCGTTCGACCTGCTGCTGCAGCTGATCTCGCAGCACCAGCTCGACGTCACCGAGGTCGCGCTGCACCAGGTCACCGACGACTTCATCGCCTACACGCGGGCGTTGGGGCCGGAGTGGGACCTGGACGAGGTGACGGAGTTCCTCGTCATCGCGGCGACCCTGCTCGACCTGAAGGCCGCGCGGCTGCTGCCCGCGGCCGAGGTCGAGGACGAGGACGACCTGGCGCTGCTGGAGGCGCGGGACCTGCTGTTCGCCCGGGTGCTGCAATACCGGGCGTACAAGCAGGTCGCGGCGCTGTTCGCGGAGCTGGAGGCCGGGGCGCTGCGGCGGTACCCGCGGTCGGTGTCGCTGGAGGAGCGCTACGTCGGGCTGCTGCCCGAGGTGACGCTCGGGGTGGACGCGGACAAGCTGGCGGAGATCGCGCTGGCGGTGTTCCGGCCCAAGCCGCCGCCCACGGTGTCGCTGGACCACATCCACGCGCACCGCGTGTCCGTGCGGGAGCACGCGGCGCTGCTGCGGCTGAAGCTGGCCTCGCGGGGCGAGGCGACGTTCACCGAGCTGGTCGAGGACTGCGAGCACACGGTCGAGGTGGTGGCCCGGTTCCTGGCGCTGCTGGAGCTCTACCGCGAGTCCAGTGTGCAGTTCGAGCAGGACGAGCCGCTGACGATGCTGCGGGTGCGGTGGACCGGTGGATCGGTCTCGGAGGCCGAGGCCGCCGCCGAGGCGGACCGGGCCCGCGTCGAGGAAGAGGAGTACGGGTGAGTCCCGAACAGGAACCGGCCCGGCCCGAGGGCGAGGTGGCCGCGCAGGGCGAGGTGCCCTCGGCGCCCGGCGCCGAGCCGGGTGACGTGGCGGAGGCGGAGCCGGCACGCGAGGCCGAGACGCTTGCTGCTGAGCAGGAGCCCGCCGATGGTGGATCGCCTTCCGAGGAGGCGCCCGCGCCCGATGCGGAGGCGGACGCCGCGCCTGCGGCGCAACCCGCGGAGCCCCGGCCTGAGGCGGCGGAGGCCGAGGCCGTGGAGCCTGAGGTAGCGGCGGAGGAGGCGCCGTTCGCGCCCGATGCGGACGGCGCGCCTCCTACGGAGGCCGGCGCGGCGCCTTCCGCGGAGAGCGCGGAGCCTCCCTCCGCCGAGGCCGAGCCTTCTACCGCCGAGGCCGAGGAGCCTGGGACCGAGCAGGCGTCCGGCGAAGCCACACTGCCTCCGGAGGACGCGCCCCTGCCGGACTACCCGGAGGAGCCCGACGAGGGCCTCGTCGCGGTGGGGGACGGGCTTCCGGACCTCACCGAGCACTCCGCGCTGGCCGCGGCGCTCGAAGCGCTCCTGCTGGTCGTCGACTCGCCGGTCAGCGAGGAGGCGCTCGCGAGCGCGCTCGGCCAGCCCGAGCCGCGCGTGACGCAGACCCTGCAGGTCATGGCGGCCGAGCTCACCGAGCGCGGCAGCGGCATCGACCTGCGCCGGGCCGGCGAGGGGTGGCGGCTCTACACCCGCGACACCTACGCGCCCTTCGTCGAAAAGCTCCTGCTGGACGGGCAGCGCTCCAAGCTGACCCGGGCGGCGCTGGAGACTCTCGCCGTCATCGCCTACCGGCAGCCCGTCACGCGTTCCCGCGTCGCGGCCGTCCGCGGCGTCAACGTCGACGGTGTGATCCGCACCCTGCTCGCCCGCGGTCTCATCGAGGAGAACGGCGCCGACCCCGAGACGGGTGGCACCCTGTACGTGACGACCGAACTGTTCCTCGAGCGGCTGGGCCTGTCGTCGCTGACCGACCTGCCGCCGATCGCCCCCCTGTTGCCGGAAGTGGACTCCATCGATGACATCTGAGCCCGAAGCCGAGGGCGTGCGCCTGCAGAAGGTGCTCGCCAAGGCGGGCGTGGCCTCGCGCCGCGCCGCCGAAGACCTGATCGTGCAGGGCCGCGTGAGCGTCGACGGCAAGGTGGTCCGCGAGCTCGGCCGGCGTGTCGACCCGGACAGTGCCGTGATCCACGTCGACGGCACCCGGGTCATCCTCCGCGAGGACCTGATCCACCTGGCGCTGAACAAGCCCCGCGGCGTGCACACCACGATGTACGACGACCAGGGCCGCCCGTGCGTCGGCGACTACGTGCGCGACCGCAGCGAGCGGCTGTTCCACGTCGGCCGCCTCGACGCCGACACCGAGGGCCTGCTGCTGCTCACCAACGACGGCGACCTCGCGCACCGGCTGATGCACCCCTCCTACCACGTGCCCAAGACCTACCTGGCGGAGGTCGACGGCAGGGTGCCGCGGGGCCTGGGCAAGGAGCTCAAGGAGGGCATCGTGCTGGAGGACGGCCCGGTGCGCGTCGACGCCTTCCGGGTCAAGGACAGCATGGGCGGGCGCACCCTGCTGGAGATCGTGCTGCACGAGGGCCGCAAGCACATCGTGCGGCGCCTGCTGGCCGAGGTCGGGTTCCCGGTGCGCAAACTGGTGCGCACGGCGATCGGCGACGTGCAGCTGGGCAACGGCAAGCCGGGCACGATCCGCAAGCTCAACCGCGAAGAGGTCGGCGGCCTCTACCGGCGCGTCGGTCTGTAGCGGCGCCCGCCGATCGACGGCGGGCGCCGCCGTGGACCACTACCGGGCCGGGGTCACGGCCGCAGCGCGGGGCGCACTGGCCCGCCCCGGAATGCCGAGCGCGACGAGCACGCCGGTGAACGCGAGCACGGCCACCGCGCCCATGCCCGCCGAGAACCCCGTGCTGAACTCCCCGGGCGAGGTGTAGCCGCCGCCCGCGGCCGCGAACACCGCGACCGTGACCGACGTGCCGAACACGCCGCCGAAGATCCGCAGCATCATGAACGCGCCGGATGCCTGGCCGATCTCCGGCGGGCTCACCGCGGCGACCACCGCCCGCTGCGCCGCCGGCATGGCCATCGTCACGCCGACGCTGCCGAGGACCAGGGCAGGCAGGATCTCCAGGTAGCCGGTGCCGGCGTCGGTGATCAGGGCGATCCAGCCCATGCACACCGACTGGAGCAGCAGCCCGCCCGCCACGAACGCGCGCTCGCCGAACCGGTCGGCCAGCCGCCCCGCGATCGGCGCGCACACCATCAGCGTCGCGGTCCACGGCACCAGCCGCAGACCGGCGACGAACGGCCCGTCACCGTGGACGATCTGGAAGTACTGCGCCAGGAAGAACATCGTCCCGTACAGCGAGGCGAACACCAGGAAGTTCGCCGGGTTGGCGGTGGCGAACGCCCGGGACCGGAAGAAGCGCATCGGCAGCATCGGGGCCTCGGTGCGCCGTTCCCAGAACACGAACGCCACCACCAGCGCGACCCCGACCACGAGCGCGCCCAGGACCTCGGCGCTGCCCCAGCCCGCCGCGTTCCCGCGGACCAGGGCCCAGACGATGCCGAAGCCCGCCGCGGTCACGAGCCCCATGCCACCCAGGTCGAGCCGCTTGGCCGGGCCGAAGCTCTCGCCGACGTGCCGCCTGGTGAGCAGGATCGTGATCAGCCCGGCAGGCAGGTTCAGCCAGAAGATCCACTGCCAGGCCAGGCCCTGCGCGACGGCACCGCCGATGAACGGGCCGCTGAAGGTGGCCAGACCGGTGATCCCCAGGTACAGCCCCATCGCCCTGCCCCGCTCGTTCGGCGGGAACGCCGCGCTGACCAGGGTGAGCGACAGCGGCAGCACCATCGCGGCCCCGGCCCCCTGGAACGCCCGGGCCGTGACGAGCGCACCGATGCCCGGTGCCAGCGCGCACGCCACCGACGCGACCGTGAACAACGCCAGGCCGGCGACGAACACGCGGCGGCGGCCGAACCGGTCACCCAGCGCCGCGCCGGTCAGCAGCAGCACCGCGAACGCCAGGTTGTAGGCGTTGACCGTCCACTCCAGCGATTCGAGCGACGCCGACAGGTCCTGCCGGATCGACGTGAGCGCCGTCGTCACCACCAGGCTGTCCAGGGCCATCATGAACGACGCCGTCGACGCCAGGCCCAGGACCCAGGCCTGCCGCGGGGTCACCGGGCGCCGCGCGGTTCGGCGCGGGTGAGCGGCGGGCGCTGATCGTTCGGGTCGTCCGGGTCGGGCTCGCCGAACCACCGCGACGGGGCGTGCCGGCCGTACTCGTCGTGCCAGTCCCACCACTCGTAGGGCGCCGTCTGCGGGTAGCCCTCCGGCGAGTCCTCCCAGGTTTCCTGACGGCCGAGCGCGGTCAGGTCCAGGTAGCTCCAGTTGGTACCCAGCGCCTCGTCGCCACGGTTGTTGACGAAGTAGGTGCGGTACACCCGGTCGCCGTGGTGGATGAAGGCGTTGGTGCCGTGCCACTCGTCGACGCCGAAATCGGCGTCGAAGTCGTCGGTGATGGTGTACCAGGGCATCTGCCAGCCCATCCGCGCCCGCACGCGCTCGATGTCGGCCTGCGGGGCACGCGAGGCGAACACCAGCGTGGTGTCCCGCGCGTTGATGTGGGCGAGGTGGCCGAGGTTGTCCGCCATCATCGAGCAGCCGCGGCAGGCGTGGTCCGGCCAGCCGTGCACGCCCGGTTCGAAGAAGGCGCGGTAGACGATCAGCTGGCGGCGGCCGTCGAACAGGTCGAGCAGGCTCGCCTCGCCCTCCGGCCCGTGGAACCTGTAGGGCTTCGTCACCTCCACCCAGGGCATCCGCCGTCGCTCGGCGGCCAGCGCGTCGCGCGCGCGGGTGAGTTCCTTCTCCTTGACCAGCATCCGCCGGTGCGCGGCCGCCCACTCGGCCGGTGACACGATCGGTGGTGTGTGCATGAGTCCGCCTTCCCGTTTCGTCGGATACCGGTACCGACACCGGCGGGGCCGGGAACTGGTCGGCGGATCACAGGCGCAGCGTGCGCGGGAAACCGAACCTGGTCAGATGCGAGTTGTCGAACCGGGTCAGCGCGCTGACCCGGTCGCCGCTGAGGGTAAGGACGAGCACCCCGTGCGCGTGCAGCACCGGGGTCCGCGGGTCGCGGACGTAGTAGCCGAACGCCGGCTGGCCGTTCGCCCTGGCCGGGTACAGCACGTACCGGCGGCCGTCGCGCATCACGACGGTGTCCAGGAAGGTCCGGATGGCGTCGAGCCCCTGGTACTCCAGCGGCAGCGGCGGCATGGTCAGCCACGCGTCGTCGGTCAGCAGGGCCACGATCGCCTCGACGTCCCCGGCCTCGAACGCGCGCGCGAAGGTGTCCACGATGCGGCGTTCCCGGGGCGAGTCCGGCAGCGGCGCGTCCGCCCGGCCCGGCAACTCGCCGGCCAGCGCGCCGCGTGCCCGGGTGAGCGCGCTGGTCACCGCGTTCTCGGTGGTGTCCAGCATCTCCGCCACCTCGGTGGCCCGGAAGCCCAGCACGTCCCGCAGCACCAGCACCACCCGTTGCCTGGGCGGGAGGTGCTGCAGCGCGGCGAGGAACGCCAGCGACACCGACTCCCTGGCCTCGTACCGGGCCTCCGGCCCGGCCAGGTGACCGGCGGCGGCCTCCAGCAGGTCGTCGGGACACGGTTCGAGCCAGCTCGGCTCCGGCCGGCGGCGGGATGGTTCGGGCAACGGAACGCCTCCTCGGGGGCTCGGGTGATCCCGTGGGCGGCGCGCCTCGGCGCGCAGCGCGTTCAGGCAACGGTTGGTGGCGATCCGGTACAGCCAGGTCCGCACGGAAGCGCGGCCCGCGTAGCCGCCGAGGCCGCGCCACGCCGCCAGCAACGTCTCCTGCAGCATGTCCTCGGCGTCCTGGACCGAGCCGAGGATGCGGTAGCAGTGCACCTGCAGCTCACGCCGGAAGGGGTCGACGAGCGCGCGGAAGGCCTCACCGTCGCCGCCGCGCGCCAGGGCCAGGAGTTCCTCGTGGTGGGTCGGGTGCATGGCGGCTCCTTCGTTCGCGCGGGGTCCTCACTGTGGTGGACACCGCCGGTCCCGGAAAATGGTCGCTTCGCGCGGCATGACCGGGCATCTCGTGTGGCGGCGCCCGGCGACCGCGGCGAGCCCCTAGGATCGCGGCGTGGCCTCCGCTGAAACCATCCCCGTGAGCGACGCGCTGCAGACGCTGCGCCGCGTCTTCGGTTACGACTCCTTCCGCGGTGACCAGGAAGCGATCGTCGAGCACGTGATCGGCGGCGGCGACGCGGTCGTGCTGATGCCGACCGGCGGCGGGAAGTCGCTGTGCTACCAGATCCCGTCGCTGGTGCGCCCCGGCACCGGCGTGGTCGTCTCGCCGCTGATCGCGCTCATGCAGGACCAGGTCGACGCGCTGCTGGCGGTCGGCGTGCGCGCCGGGTTCCTCAACTCCTCGCAGGACTTCGAGCAGCGCCGCGAGGTCGAGGCCGCGTTCCTCGCGGGCGAGCTGGACCTGCTGTACCTGGCGCCGGAACGGCTGTCCATGGAGTCCACGCGGAACCTGCTCGACCGGGGCAAGGTCGCGTTGTTCGCCATCGACGAGGCGCACTGCGTGTCCCAGTGGGGCCACGACTTCCGGCCCGACTACCTGGGCCTGTCCGAGCTGCACGAGCGCTGGCCGGACGTGCCGCGCATCGCGCTGACCGCGACCGCCACGAAGGCCACGCACGCCGAGATCGTGTCCCGGCTCAACCTCGGCGAGGCGCGCCAGTTCGTGGCCAGCTTCGACCGGCCCAACATCCAGTACCGGATCGTGCCGAAGGCCGAGCCGAAGAAGCAGCTGCTCGACCTGATCCGGACCGAGCATCCCGGCGACGCGGGCATCGTGTACTGCCTGTCGCGCAACTCGGTGGAGAAGACCGCGGAGTTCCTGGTGGCCAACGGGATCAGCGCGGTGCCGTACCACGCCGGCCTGGATTCCCGTACCCGCGCGCGCAACCAGGCCCGGTTCCTGCGCGAGGACGGGCTGGTCGTGGTGGCGACCATCGCGTTCGGGATGGGCATCGACAAGCCGGACGTGCGGTTCGTGGCGCACCTGGACTTGCCGAAGTCGGTCGAGGGCTACTACCAGGAGACCGGGCGCGCAGGCCGGGACGGGCTCCCGTCGACCGCGTGGCTGGCCTACGGGCTGCAGGACGTCGTGCAGCAGCGGCGGATGATCCAGACCTCCGAGGGCGACGACGCGCACCGCAGGCGGCTGTCGCAGCACCTGGACGCGATGCTCGCGCTGTGCGAGACCGTCGAGTGCCGGCGCGCGCAGCTGCTGAACTACTTCGGCCAGCCCGGGCAGCCGTGCGGCAACTGCGACACCTGCCTGACGCCGCCGGAGTCGTGGGACGGCACGATCGCCGCGCAGAAGCTGCTGTCCGCGGTGTACCGGCTGCAGCACGAGCGGGGCCAGAAGTTCGGCGCCGGGCAGATCATCGACATCCTGCTGGGCAAGCAGACGCCGAAGGTGACGCAGCACCGGCACGACCAGCTCACCGTGTTCGGGGTGGGGCAGGAGCTGTCGGAGAGCGAGTGGCGCGGCGTGGTGCGGCAGCTGTTGGCGCAGGGGCTGCTGGCCGTCGAGGGCGACTACGGGACGCTGCTGCTGACCGAGGCCAGCGGCGAGGTGCTGGGCCGCAAGCGCGAGGTGCGGATGCGCCGCGAGCCCAAGCGCGCCGGCCGGGCGGCCGCGGCGACCGCGAAGCGCAAGGCGGCGGCGGAAATGCCGGAGGAGGCGCGGCCGGTGTTCGAGAAGCTGCGGGCCTGGCGGTTCGAGGAGGCGAAGAACCAGGGCGTGCCGGCGTACATCGTCTTCAGCGACGCGACCCTGCGTCAGATCGCCACCGAGCAGCCGTCTACTTTGGACGAGCTGGCCGGGGTGAGCGGCGTCGGGGAGAACAAGCTCGCCCGCTACGGCGAGCAGGTGCTGGCGACCCTGGCGGGAGGCGAATAGTGGAGATCTGGGTCAACCCGCGGTGCTCGAAGTGCCGTTCGGCGCTGTCGATCCTGGACGAGGCGGGTGTGTCCTACGAGGTGCGCAGGTACCTGGAGGAGCCGCCGACGGTGGCGGAGCTGGACGCGGTGCTGAAGCGGCTGGGCCTGGACCCGTGGGACATCGCGCGGATGCAGGAGCCCGAGGCCGTCGAGCTGGGGCTGAAGAGCTGGCCGCGCGACGAGGCGACCCGGGGCCGCTGGCTGACGGCGCTGGCGGAGCACCCGAAGCTGATCCAGCGCCCGATCATCACCGCCGACGACGGAACAACGGTGGTGGGGCGGACGGAAGAGGCAGTGCGCTCGGTTCTGGCTTGACGGCGGCACCGCCGTGCCCTGAACAAAACCCGAGCTGGGTGGTCATCCCGTCGCCTGACACGCAACGATCACCTTGAGCCAGGGCCGCAACCCGCGCTGGGTCCGGCAGCCGAAAGCACAAAGCTTGCGGCCCTGGCTCAAGGTGATATGCACAAACCGGAAGGCGACGGGATGACCACCCGGCGACCACCTTCGCCCAGGCGAGGTCAGGCACCCCTAGGTCATCCCGGAGCCTGCCCGTCCGGCGAGGACTATCTCTTGATCTTTGAAGCGGCGCCCGATCATCACCGCCGACGACGGAACCACGGTGGTGGGGCGGACCGAAGAGGCCGCGCACTCGTCCTGCCTTGAGGGGAGCCGGCGACCACACTGTCGCCGCCCCCCGGGGGAACTCAGCCCGCGCTGGAGGTCGCCGGCTCGTGGCCGTGTCCGCGCCGCCGCTGCAGGCCCTTCGCGAGCGGCTCGACCACGCGGGCCGCGATGGGGCCGAGGATCGCCATCAGCAGCACGTACGCGGTCGCGAGCGCGGCCAGCTCGTCGACCACCGCGCCGGCGGACACGGCCAGCCCGGCGATGACGATCGAGAACTCACCGCGCGCCACCAGCGCCGCACCGGCGCGGGCGCGGCCCAGTTTCCCGACGCCCTGCCGCCGCGCGGCCCACCAGCCGGTCGCCACCTTCGTCAGGGTGGTCACCACCGCGAGCAGCACGGCCCAGCCGAGCACCGGCGGGATGGACGCCGGGTTGGTGTTCAGCCCGAACACCACGAAGAACACCGCGGCGAACAGGTCCCGCAGCGGCTCCAGCAGCCGCGTGGCGTTGTGGGCGGTCGAGCCGGAGATCGCGATGCCGAGCAGGAACGCGCCGACCGCGGCGGACACCTGCATCGCCGAGGCGAGCCCGGCCACCAGCAGCGCCGCGCCGAGCACCTTGAGCAGGAACACCTCGCGGTCGTCGGAGTCCACGATCGCCGACACGTACCGGCCGTACTTCAGCGCGATCACCAGGACCACGGTGATCACCAGCAGCGAGATCCCGACGGCCTCCAGGCCGCCGAGGAAGCTGACGCCGCCCAGGAGCGCGGTCAGGATCGGCAGGTACAGCGCCATCGCCAGGTCTTCGAACACCAGGATCGACAGCACCACCGGGGTCTCCCGGTTACCGAGCCGGCCGAGGTCGCCGAGGACCTTCGCGATGATCCCGGACGAGGAGATGTAGGTGACGCCCGCCATCACGATGGCGCCGATGGGGCCCCAGCCGAGCAGCAGCGCGACGGCCGCGCCGGGTGCGGCGTTGAGCACGATGTCCAGCAAACCGGCCATCCACGAGCGTTTCAGCCCGGTGAACAGCTCGGCCGCCGAGTACTCCAGGCCCAGCAGCAACAGCAGCAGCACGACGCCGATCTCGCTGGCCAGGTGCGTGAAGTCGCCGATGTCGCCGAGCGGGATCAGGCCGCCCTGCCCGAAGGCGAGGCCGCCGAGGAGGTAGAGCGGGATGGGGGAGAGGCCGATCTTCCCGGCGAGGCGTCCCAGGACGCCGAGCACGAAGAAGACGGCCCCGAGTTCGATCAGGGCCAGTGCGGTGTGCTCCAAGGGCTCAGCCGTTCTTCAGGATCTTGAGGGCGCCCTCCAGGCCTTCCGACGTGCCGACCGCGACCAGCACGTCACCGGCGGTGAACGTGAAGTCCGGGGTGGGGGAAGGGTGCACCTGGCCGGCGCGCATGACGGCGACCACGGACACGCCGGTCCGGGTCCGCATCGCCGTGTCGCCGAGGGTGCGGCCGTCGAACGGGGAGTTGGCCTTGATGGGCAGCTGCTTGGTGTTGATGCCGGGGACCTCGCGGTGCTCCTCGGTGAGCTGCGCGACCAGTTGCGGGGCGCCGAGCAGGTTCGCCAGCGCGCCGGCCTCGTCGGCGGTCAGGGGCAGGGACGCCAGGCACGCGTCGGGGTCGTCGGACTTGGACACGATCAGCTCGATCTGCCCGTCCCGGTGCGTGACCACGCCGATGCGGCGGCCGTTCCGGGTCGCGAAGTCCTTCCGCACACCGATGCCCGGTAGGGGCGTTACTTCCACGTTCACGACCGCCACGGTACCGGTGCGGTCGCCGCACCGCGGGCCAGGCACAATGGAGAACCGCAGGTACAGACCGATCGAGACGGCGAGGAGAGCATCGGTGGCGGGAGCCCTACGCGGCGTGGTCGCTCTGGACGGACCCTCGGGAACGGGGAAGACCACGGTGGCGCGCAAGCTCGCCAGGCGCCTGTCGGCCGGCTACCTCGACACCGGCGCGATGTACCGGGTGGTGACGCTGGCCGTGCTGCGCGCGGGCGTCGACCCGGCCGACGGTCCCGCGGTCGCGGAACTGGCCCGGACCACCGACTTCGCCCTCGGCACCGACCCGTCGGCGCCGAGCGTCCACCTGGCCGGCGAGGACGTGGCGGCCGAGATCCGCGGCGCCGAGGTCAACCACGCGGTGTCGCCGGTGTCGGCGGTGCCCGAGGTGCGCGAGCTGCTGGTCGCGCGGCAGCGGCGGATCATCGGCGAGGTGCTCGACGAGATCGGCGGCATCGTCGTCGAGGGCCGCGACATCGGCACCGTCGTCACCCCGGACGCCCCGCTCAAGGTCTACCTGACCGCGGACCCGGCGGTGCGGGCCGCGCGACGCAGTGCCCAGGACACCGCCGCCGGGCGGCAGAGCAGCCAGGCCGAGGCGCTGGCGTCGGTCGACCGGCGGGACCGGCTCGACTCGACGCGCGCCGTCGCGCCGCTGAAGGCCGCCGACGACGCGGTGCACCTGGACACCACCGAGCTGTCCATCGACCAGGTGCTCGTCGCCCTGTCCGAGCTGGCAGGCCGGCGCGGCCTGCTGGGCACGTGCGCGCAGGTCACGCGGTGAGCCCTGCCGGTCTTCCGGACGGCGCGTCGGCGCGGCTGCACGACGCCGCCCGGTTCGTGGGGACCCACCTGTTCAAGCCGGCCTACCGGCTGCGGATCCGCGGGCTGGAGCGGGTGCCGAAGACCGGGCCGGTGCTGGTGGTGGCCAACCACAGCTCGATGGTCGAGCCGCAGATCATCTTCGGAATGTTGCCGCGCCGTTCGGTGTTCCTCGTCAAGGAGGAGATGTTCACCGGGGCGGTCGGGTGGTTCCTCCGGCGCATCGGACAGGTGCCGGTGCGCCGGGGTGAGCCCGACCGGGCGCCCCTGCTGACCACGGCGGACGTGCTCAAGGGCGGCGGGCTGGTCGCGGTGTTCCCGGAGGGGACCCGCGGCGAGGGCGATGTCACCAGCGCCGAGCGCGGCGCGGCCTGGCTGGTCCGGGCCTCCGGCGCGGTGGTCCTGCCGATCGCGGTGCGCGGGACGCGGCGTCCCGCGGGCAGCGGGCGGCGGTTCCGGCCCCGGGTCGACATCCTGGTGGGTGAGCCGTTCCCGCTCGAGGTCGTCCCGCGGCCGGGCCGGGCTGGACGAGGCGACCGGGCGGCTGCGGGACGAACTCGCGGGCCTGGTCCGCACCCTCGACGAATGGCGTGCAGCGCAGGGCGAGCCCGTGCGCGGGAAGAAAGCGGAGTTATGACGGAGCTTGACGGGACCTGGTCGGACGAGGCGGAGTTCACCGCGCTCGACAGCCAGGCCGACGACACGGCGTCCGAGGAGGAAGCCGAGCTGAGCCAGCCCGTGCTGGCCGTCGTCGGGCGCCCGAACGTGGGCAAGTCCACCCTGGTGAACCGGATCCTCGGCCGCCGCGAGGCGGTCGTGCAGGACACGCCCGGCGTGACCCGGGACCGCGTGGCTTACGACGCGCAGTGGTCCGGCCGCCGGTTCACCGTGGTCGACACGGGCGGCTGGGAGCCGAGCGCGACCGGGCTGCAGGCCGCGGTCGCGGCACAGGCCGAGCTGGCGATGAACACCGCGGACGCGGTGCTGGTCGTGGTGGACGCCTCGGTCGGCGCGACCGCGACCGACGAGGCCGTGGCGAAGGTGCTGCGCCGGTCGAAGCGCCCGGTGCTGCTGGCGGCCAACAAGGTCGACGACGAGCGGCTGCTGTCCGACGTGGCCTCGCTGTGGTCGCTCGGCCTCGGCGAGCCGCACGCGGTGAGCGCCCTGCACGGCCGCAGCTCGGGCGACCTGCTCGACGCGATCATCAAGGTGCTGCCCGAGGCCCCGCGCGAGCGTGAGGCCGTCGCCGGGCCGCGCCGCGTCGCGCTGGTCGGCAAGCCGAACGTGGGCAAGTCCAGCTTGCTCAACAAGCTCACCGGCGAGCAGCGGTCCGTCGTGGACTCGGTCGCGGGCACCACGGTCGACCCGGTCGACTCGCTGGTGGAGCTGGACGGCCAGGTGTGGCGGTTCGTCGACACCGCGGGCCTGCGCAAGCGCGTGCACACCGCGAGCGGCACCGAGTACTACGCGTCGCTGCGCACCAAGGCGGCCATCGACTCCTCCGAGGTCGTCATCGTCCTGCTGGACGCCAGCGAGCCGCTGTCCGAACAGGACCTGCGCGTGCTGACGTCCGTGGTGGAGTCCGGCCGCGCGTGCGTGCTGGCGCTGAACAAGTGGGACCTCGTCGACGAGGACCGCCGCCACCAGCTGGAGAAGGAGCTCGACCGCGGCCTGGTGCGCGTCACCTGGGCCGAGCGGGTCAACATCTCCGCGCTCACCGGGCGTTCGGTGCGCAAGCTCGCGCCTGCGCTGCGGACCGCGCTCGCCTCGTGGGACCAGCGGGTCCCGACCGGGCAGCTGAACTCGTGGCTGTCCGAGCTGATCGCGGCCACCCCGCCGCCGGTGCGCGGCGGCAAGCAGCCCAAGGTGCTGTTCGCGACCCAGGCCGGCATCCGCCCGCCGACGCTGGTGCTGTTCACCACCGGGTTCCTCGAGGCCGGCTACCGCCGCTTCATCGAGCGGAAGTTCCGCGAGCGCTTCGGTTTCGCGGGCAGCCCCGTGCGCATCAACGTGCGGGTGCGGGAAAAGAAGCCGCGGCCCGGCAAGAAGGGCAAGTGACGCAACGAGGTGTGACGGCGGCGACACCCCGGTGAGACCGCCCGGCCACCTGCCGTTCACCTCGGGTAGAGTCATCGTCCCGCGCGGGCGCCTCACACTTTTCGCGAGTTCCGGCCCGAACGCTGGCGGAAGGTGAACTCGATGGGCGCGCCCGTTCTCGATCCGACGCTGCCCGGGGTCCTGGCCCCGGACCGGGCCCTGTTCCCCGGCGGACCGGCCGCCGCGCGGCGCACGCTGCTGGACGTGCTGGCCGACACCGCCGCGCGTCACCCGAACGCGGCGGCGCTCGACGACGGCGAGCGGGTGCTGAGCTACCGCAGGCTGTCCGAGGAGGCGCAGGCGCTGGGCAGGCGGCTCGCCGCCGAGGGCGTCGGCCGCGGCGACCGCGTCGGCGTCCGGATCTCCTCCGGCACCGCCGACCTCTACGTCGCGATCCTCGGCGTGCTCGCCGCGGGCGCGGCCTACGTGCCGGTGGACGCCGACGACCCGGACGAGCGGGCCGAGCTGGTGTTCGCCGAGGCCGGCGTGTGCGCGGTGCTGATGGACGACGGGCTGACGATGCTCGCCGAACCCGGCCGCCGCACCGGCGCGCCCGCGCCGGGGGACGACGCGTGGATCATCTTCACCTCCGGATCGACGGGCAAGCCCAAGGGCGTGGCGGTCAGCCACGGTTCCGCGGCCGCCTTCGTCGACGCCGAGGCCCGGCTGTTCCTCACCGAGGAGCCCGTCGGCCCCGGTGACCGCGTGCTGGCCGGGCTGTCGGTCGCCTTCGACGCCTCGTGCGAGGAGATGTGGCTGGCCTGGCGGCACGGCGCGTGCCTGGTGCCCGCCCCGCGTGCGCTCGTGCGCACCGGCGTCGACCTCGGGCCGTGGCTGGTCGCCCAGCGCATCACGATCGTGTCCACCGTGCCGACCCTGGCCGCGTTGTGGCCGGCCGAGGCGCTGGAGGACGTGCGGCTGCTCATCTTCGGCGGCGAGGCGTGCCCGCCGGAGCTGGCCGAGCGGGTCGCCGTCGAGGGCCGCGAGGTGTGGAACACCTACGGCCCGACCGAGGCGACCGTGGTCGCCTGCGCCGCGCCGCTGACCGGGGAGGGCCCGGTGCGGATCGGGCTGCCGCTGGCCGGCTGGGACCTCGTGGTCGTGGACGCCGCGGGTGAGCCGGTGGCGATGGGGGAGTCCGGTGAGCTGGTGATCGGCGGCGCCGGCCTGGCCCGCTACCTCGATCCCGTGAAGGACGCGGAGAAGTTCGCGCCGCTGCCCGCGCTGGGCTGGGAGCGCGCCTACCGCAGCGGCGACCTGGTGCGTGCCGAGCCCGCGGGCCTGGTGTTCCTCGGCCGCGCCGACGAGCAGATCAAGCTCGGCGGCCGCCGCATCGAGCTGGGCGAGGTGGACGCCGCACTGCAGGCCCTGCCCGGGGTCGCCGGAGCCGCCGCGGCGATCCGCACCACGAAGGCAGGCAACCAGGTCCTCATCGGGTACGTCGTGCCGCAGGGCGAGTTCGACACCGATGCCGCTTCCGCGCTGCTCCGTGACCGGCTGCCGGCTGCCCTGGTGCCGCTGCTCGCGGTGGTCGACGACCTGCCGACCCGCACCTCGGGCAAGGTCGACCGCGCCGCGCTGCCCTGGCCGCTGGCCACTGTGGACAGTGCCGCGACGCTGACGCCGACCGAGTCGTGGCTCGCCGAGGGCTGGGCGGAGATCCTGGGTGTGCCGGTGACCGATCCGGGCGCCGACTTCTTCACCTCCGGCGGCGGCAGCCTCACCGCCGCGCAACTGGTCGCGCGCATCCGCACCCGGCACCCGCAGGTGTCGGTCGCCGACCTCTACCGCCACCCGAAGCTCGGCCAGCTCGCCGCGCTGCTCGACGGCCTCGACGGGGAAACCGCGCGGCGGCGCGACGTCCGCCCGGTTCCGCGGCGAGCCGGAGCCGCGCAGGCCGTGCTGGGCCTGCCGGTGCTCGCCCTGACCGGCCTGCGCTGGCTGACCGCGCTGGCCGCACTGTCCACTGTGCTCGCGCTGACCGGCGTCGCGTGGGCGCCCACCGTGCCGTGGTGGTCGCTGGCCCTGGCCTGGCTGGTGCTGTTCAGCCCGCCCGGCCGCATCGCCATCGCGGCCGGTGGCTCGCGGCTGCTGCTGCGTGGCGTCCGCCCCGGCGCCCACCCCCGCGGCGGCCGGGTCCACTTGCGACTGTGGGCCGCGGAGCGGCTCGCCGAGGCCGCCGGCGCCGCGGGGATCTCGGGCGCGAGCTGGATGACGCTGTACGCCCGCGCGCTGGGCGCGAAGGTCGGCAAGGACGTCGACCTGCACACCCCGCCGCCGGTCACCGGCCTGCTCAAGCTGGGCCGCGGGGCGGCCGTGGAACCCGAGGTCGACCTGTCCGGCCACTGGGTGGACGGCGACGTGGTGCACATCGGCAAGATCCGTGTCGGCGCCGGCGCCCGGGTCGGCGCGCGCAGCGTGCTGCTGCCCGGCGCACGGATCGGCAAGGGCGCGGAGATCGCCGCCGGGTCGACCGTGCTGGGCGCGGTGCCCGCGGGGCAGCGCTGGGCCGGTTCGCCCGCGCGGCGCGACGGCAAGGGCGCGCTGCGGTGGCCGTCCAGCCGCCCGCCGCGGTCGCGGTTCTGGGCCTTCGCCTACGGGACGGCCTCGTTCGTGCTGGGCCTGTTCCCGGTGCTCGCCGCCGTGCCCGGCCTGCTGGTACTGGGCGCCGCGGTCGCGGGCACCACGACGATCGGCGCCGCCCTGGGCGCCGCGCTGCTCGCCGTGCCGGTGGCGACGGTGGCCGCGTTCGGCACCTACGCGCTGCTGGTGCTGGTGTCCGTCCGGCTGCTCGGGCTGGGCCTGCACGAGGGCTACCACCCGGTGCACGGCCGCATCGCCTGGCAGGTGTGGGCCACCGAGCGGCTGATGGACCTCGCCCGCCAGGTGCTGTTCCCGCTCTACGCCAGCCTGTTCACGCCGGTGTGGCTGCGGCTGCTGGGCGCGAAGGTCGGCCGTGGCGCGGAGGTCTCGACCGTGCTGGCGGTCCCGCGGATGACGCAGGTCGACGACGGCGCGTTCCTCGCCGACGACACCATGGTCGCCACCTACGAACTGGGCCACGGCTGGCTGCACGTCGCGCCGACGCGCATCGGCAAGCAGGCGTTCCTCGGCAACTCCGGGATGGCCGCGGCCGGGCGCGCCGTGCCCAAGCGTGGTCTGGTCGGGGTGCTGTCCTCGGCGCCGCGCAAGGCGAAGAAGGGCTCGTCGTACCTGGGCATGCCGCCGATGCCGCTGCGCCGCGCCGTAGAGGCGGCCGACGCCAGCCGCACGTTCGCGCCGCCGCTGCGGCTGAAGGCCGCGCGGGCCGCGGTCGAGCTGTGCCGGATCGTGCCGGTGATGTGCGCGGTCGCGCTCGCGGTGCTGGTGCTGGCCGCGCTGGCGGCGGTGTGGTCGGCGGCGGGCCTGCTCGTGGCCGCGGTCGCCGCGCCGGTCGTGCTGGTCGTCGCCGGTCTGGTGGCCGGGGCCGTGACCACCGCGGTGAAGTGGGCGCTGACCGGGCGGTTCCGGGCGGTGGACCACCCGCTGTGGAGTTCGTTCGTGTGGCGCACCGAGCTGGCCGACACGTTCGTCGAGACGCTCGCGGTGCCGTGGCTGGTGAGCTGGAGCGCGGGCACGCCGCTGCTGCCGTGCTGGCTGCGCACGATGGGCGCGAAGATCGGCCGCGGGGTGTGGCTGGAGACGTACTGGCTGCCGGAGACCGACCTGGTGCGGCTGGGCGACGGCGCGACCGTGAACCGGGGGTGTGTCGTGCAGACCCACCTGTTCCATGATCGGATCATGCGCATGAGCGAGGTGACTGTGGCCGAGGGCGCGACCGTCGGCCCGCACGGGATCGTGCTGCCCGGCGCCAGCGTCGGCGCGCGCACCACCGTGGGCCCGGGTTCGCTGGTGACCCGCGGCGACGCCGTCCCGGCCGACAGCCGCTGGCTGGGCAACCCGATCGCGGCGTGGCGGGCGTGAGCCGCGCCGACTACACGCTCGGCCACGGCAGCGACGACTACCGGGTCACGCACTACGACCTGGAGCTGGACTACAAGATCGGGCCGAACCGGCTGAGCGCGCGAGCGGCCCTGTCCGCGGTCGCGGCTGGCGAGCTGAGCCGGATCCCGCTCGACCTGGCCGGGTTCGCGGTCAAGGGTGTGCGCGTGGACGGGCGGACCGCGAGGTTCACCCACCGCGGCGGCAAGCTGGTGGTGCGCCCGGTGCGGCCGGTGCGCGGGGAGTTCACTGTCGAGGTGCGCTACTCCGGCAACCCGCGGCCGGTCGCGAGCCGGTGGGGCGAGATCGGCTGGGACGAGCTCACCGACGGCGCGCTCGTGGCGAGCCAGCCCACCGGGGCGCCGTCCTGGTTCCCGTGCAACGACCGGCCCGGCGACAAGGCGTCCTACCGCGTCGCGCTGACCACCGCGTCGGCCTACACGGTGCTGGTGACCGGCGACCTCGTCACCCGCCGCGCCGGGGGCAGTGCGACCACGTGGGTGTTCGAGCGGCGCGAGCCCACCGCGCCGTACCTGATGAGTGTCCAGATCGGACGGTACGACGAGCTGATCCTCGATGGGGTGCAACGAATCGCGGTGCCCCGGCGGTTGCGTGCCGCGGCCGCGCACGACTTCGGGCGCCAGCCGGAGATGATGCGCAGGCTCACCGAGTGGTTCGGGCCGTACCCGTTCGGCGAGTACGTCGTGGTGGTCACCGACGACGACCTGGACGACCCGATCGAGGCGCAGGGCATGGCGATCTTCGGCGCCAACCACGTCGACGGCCGCCGCACGTTCGAGCGGCTGGTGGTGCACGAGCTGGCGCACCAGTGGTTCGGCAACAGCCTCACCGTCGCCGGCTGGCGGCACATCTGGCTCAACGAGGGCTTCGCGACCTACGCGGAGTGGCTGTGGTCGGAGGCCTCCGGCGGCCCGTCCGCGGAGGCGCTGGCGCGCGACTGGCGGTCCCGCGCCGGCACCGACGTGGCGATCGGCGACCCGGGCGTGGCGCGCCTGTTCGACGAGCAGGTCTACAAGCGCGGCGGCCTGGTCCTGCACGAGCTGCGCGGCCGGGTCGGCGACGAGGTGTTCTTCGGTCTGCTGCGGACCTGGGTGGCCGGGCACGCGCACGGCACCGTCACCACCGAGGACTTCATCGCGCACGCGGAGCGCGCCGCCGGTGTGCCGCTCCGTGACGAGTTCGCCTCCTGGCTCGGCTGAGCCACCGCGATCCCGCACCGGGCGTAGCTTCGCCCGCTCCTGGCCGTCTGAGCAGCGAGGACGTCCCTTTCGGGCAACGTGCCGTCGCCGTTCGTCCCGCTCCCGCCACGGCTTGAGGATCGCGGCCCTTTTGTTACCGGAACGTGTCGGATCGGGCTTCCCCTCACACGCGGTCACGACGTATGTTGTCGGCCACAACATTCAAATGTTGTGAGTCACAACATTCCTGCCAAGGGGACGCAATGAAGCGGAGAAAGACCCTCGCGCTGGCCGCCGCGGGCACCGGGCTTGTCCTGGCGCTGACCGCGTGTGGAGCGAACAGCGCCAACAACAACAGCGGTGGGAGCGGCGGGTCGGACAACGGCGGCCCGAAGGTCGGCGTGATCCTGCCCGAGACCGCGACCTCGGCCCGCTGGGCCGGGTTCGACCAGCCGATGCTCCAGTCGGCCCTCACGAAGGCCGGGCTCAGCCCGATCATCGAGAACGCCCAGGGTGACAACCAGCGGTTCGCGCAGCAGGCCGACAGCATGCTCAGCCAGGGCGTGAAGGTCCTGATCATCGCCGCGCCCAGCGGTGACGTCGGCGCCACGGTCGAGCAGAAGGCCAAGCAGCAGGGCGTGCCGGTCATCAACTACGACCGCCTCAACCTCGGTGGCAGCGCCGACTACTACGTCAGCTTCGACAACGTCCAGGTCGGCCGCCTGCAGGGCCAGGCGCTCGCGGACGCGCTGAAGACCAAGCCCGGCGCCCAGGTCATCGAGATCGAAGGCTCGCCGACGGACAACAACGCGACCCTGTTCTACAACGGGCAGCAGGAGATCCTCGGCCCGCTCTACAGCTCGGGCGGGCTGAAGAAGGTCGCCAGCCAGCGCATCGACAAGTGGGACAACGCGGTCGGCGGCGCGACCTTCGAGCAGTTCCTGTCCGCCAACGGCGGCAAGGTCGACGGTGTGCTGGCCGCCAACGACGGCATGGCCGGCGCCGTGATCACGGTGCTGCAGAAGAACGGCCTCGCCGGCTCGGTCCCGGTCACCGGCCAGGACGCCAGCGCCGCGGGCCTGAAGTCCATCCTGCAGGGCCAGCAGTACTCGACGGTGTTCAAGCCGATCCAGCAGGAGGCCGACGCCACCGCGCAGCTGGCCGCCGCGCTGGTCAAGGGCGACACGGCGGGCGCCGACGCCATCGCCAAGCAGACCTCCACCGACCCGACCGGCAACCGCACGGTCAAGTCGGTGCTGCTGCAGCCGTTCTCCATCACCAAGGAGAACGTGAAGATGGTGGTCGACCAGGGTTACGTCAAGGCGAGCGAGATCTGCGGCGGCGACACCGCCCCGGTCTGCCAGCAGCTGGGCATCTCCTGACGGCACGCGGAGCATGGGGGCGCGTGGTCCGGAAACCCCGGACCGCGCGTCCCCTCCACGCGTGTCTCCCACGGATAGCGGAGGTTCTTCCATGAACGAGCCCGTCCTCGCGCTGCGAGGCGTCAACAAGAGCTTCGGGCCGGTGCACGTCCTGCACGACGTGGACTTCCAGGTGCGCGCGGGGGAGGTCACCGCGCTGGTCGGCGACAACGGCGCCGGGAAGTCCACGCTCGTCAAGTGCATCGCGGGCATCCACCCGATCGACAGCGGTGAGGTCCTCTTCGAGGGCAAGCCGGTCCACATCCACAACCCGCGCGAGGCGGCCGCCCTCGGCATCGAGGTCGTCTACCAGGACCTCGCGCTGTGCGACAACCTCGACATCGTCCAGAACATGTTCCTCGGCCGCGAGCGCAACCAGCGCGGGCTGCTCGACGAGGCGGCGATGGAGCTGGCCGCGCGCAAGACCCTGGCGTCGCTGTCGGTGCGCACCGTCAAGTCGGTCCGCACGCCGGTGTCGTCGCTGTCCGGCGGGCAGCGGCAGACCGTCGCGATCGCCAAGGCCGTGCTGTGGAACAGCAAGGTGGTGCTGCTCGACGAGCCGACCGCCGCGCTCGGCGTCGCGCAGACCCGGCAGGTGCTCGACCTGGTGCGGCGCCTGGCCGAACAGGGCCTCGGCGTGGTGCTGATCAGCCACAACATGAACGACGTGTTCGAGGTGGCCGACCGGATCGCCACGCTCTACCTCGGCCGGCTGGCCGCCGACGTCGCCACCAAGGACGTCACGAACAGCCAGGTCGTCGAACTGATCACCGCGGGCCGGTCCGGCGACCTCGGCCTGGCCCGCCCCGAGACCGCGGCCGTGTGAGGAAAGAAGTGGCCATGACTGAAACCCCCACGAAGCCCGGCGGCCAGCCCCCGGCGGCGATCTCGGACTTCGGCATCGACACCACCTCGCGGTCCACCCGCGAGGCCATCGGCGACTACTTCGGGCGCCTGCGCGGCGGCGAGCTGGGCGCGCTGCCCGCGCTGCTCGGCCTGCTGGTGCTGGTGCTGGTGTTCACCGGGCTCTCGGACACCTTCCTGTCCCTGAACAACATCGCGAACCTGTTCGCGCAGGGCGCCGGGCAGACCATCATCGCGATGGGCATCGTGCCGGTGCTGCTGCTCGGCGAGATCGACCTGTCCGCGGGCACCGCGTCCGGCCTGGCCGCGTCGGTGATGGCGCTGCACTTCACGCAGGACGGCAATCTGCTCGGCAACTTCGGCAGCACGGTGTTCTACGGCTTCATCGTCGGCTCCATCGTGGCGGCGGCGCTGTGCGTGTGGATGCGCGTCTGGATCGGCGCGGTGCTCGCGCTCGTCGTGCCGGTGTTCCTGCTCGCCGGGTTCCCCGCGAACCCGTGGATCGAGATCGTGCTGGCGATCTGCGTCGGCGTCGTCATCGGCGCGCTGACCGGCACCATCGTGGCCAAGATCGGCATCCCGTCGTTCGTGGTGACCCTGGCGCTGTTCATCGGCTGGTACGGGCTGCTGCTGCAGCTGGTCGGCGAGGGCGGCACGATCTCCATCCGGCAGAGCGACGTGCTGTACCAGGTGGCCAACGGCAACCTGTCCATCCTGGCCGGCTGGATCATGTTCGCGCTCGCCGCGGGCGGGTACGCCGCGGTGGTCCTGACCCGCCACTTCGGACGGTTGCGGCGCGGACTGGTGGCGCAGCCGACGACGATCGTGGTCGTCAAGGCGGGCGCGGTGCTGGTGCTCGGCGCGGTCGCGACCTACCTGCTCAACACCAACCGCTCGCCCAACCCGAACCTGACCACGATCGCGGGCGTGCCCTACGTCGTCCCGATCGTGCTGGTGTTGCTGGTGGCAGGCACGTTCGTGCTGGACCGCACCCGCTACGGGCGGCACATCTACGCGGTCGGCGGCAACAAGGAGGCCGCGCGGCGCGCCGGCATCAAGGTCGACAAGATCCGGATGAGCGTGTTCGTGATCTGCTCGGCGGTCGCGGCGATCGGCGGCATCGTCTACAGCTCCAAGGTCGGCGCCGTGGACGGCAACTCCGGTGGCGGCAACACGCTGCTGTTCGCCGTCGGCGCGGCGGTCATCGGTGGCACGTCGCTGTTCGGCGGCCGTGGACGGCTGCGCGACGCGGTGATCGGTGGTCTCGTGCTGGCGACCGTCCAGAACGGCCTCGGCCTGCTCGGGTTCCAGGCGGCTACGGTTAACATCATCACCTGCCTGGTCCTACTGGTGGCGGCAGCCGTCGACGCGCTTTCCCGCAAGCGTGCCGCGGTCGCGCGCTGAGGCACGGGTGAGGACCGCCGACCACCGGCCAGCAGGGAAGCGCAGGTGACGACCACACCGACCGCGGGCACCCGCCCCGACGACGTGCGCCGGCACAACAGGGCCGCCCTGTTGCGCCGGCTGCACGTCCATGGTCCGTCCACACGGGCCAGTCTCGCCACCGACCTCGGGCTGAACCGCAGCACGATCAAGGCCCTGGTGGACGGGCTGGCCGAGGACGGGCTCGTCGAGGAGCGCGTGCCGGCCCAGCGCAGCGGGGCGGGCCGCCCGTCCCTGCTGGTGCTGCCGCAGCCGCAGGCCGCGGTGGTGCTGGCGATCGACATCCGGGTGGAGCGGGCCGGGATGGCGCTGGTCGGGATCGGCGGCGAGATCCTCGGGCGGGGCGGGTGGAACATCCGCTCCACCACCAACGACCCGCGCGAGGTGTTCACCAAGATCGTCGACACGGCGGGCCCGCTGATCGACGAGCTGGGCGTCCACCCGGTCGCGGCCGGCGTGTCGGTGCCGGGCGTGGTGCGGCACCAGGACGGGTTCGTGCACGAGGCGCCGAACCTGCACTGGACCGACATCCCGCTCGGCGCGTGGCTGTCGCGGGCCCTGCAGCTGCCCGTGCACATGGGCAACGACGCCGAGCTGGGCGCGCTCGCCGAGCACCTGCGCGGGGTGGCGCGCGGCTACGACGACCTCGTCTACATCGGCGCCGAGGTCGGCGTCGGCGGCGGCGTGATCTCCAACGGGGTGTCCATGCGCGGCGCCGGCGGGCACCACGTGGGCGAGGTCGGGCACATGGTGGTGCGGCCGCAGGGGCGGCAGTGCTACTGCGGATCGCACGGCTGCTGGGAAACCGAGGTGGGGGAGCGGGCGCTGGCGCGGGCGCTGGGGCTGGACGAGGACAGCCCGGTCGGCGCGATCGTGCACGAGCTGCGGCTGCTCTCCGCCGACGGCGAGGCGCCGGACGTGCTCGCGGAGTTCACCGAATGGCTCGCGCTCGGGCTCGGCAACGTGGTCAACCTGCTGTGCCCGCAGCTGGTCGTGCTGGGCGACCTGTTCACCGCGCTGCCCCCGGCGCTGGTCGAGCACGTGGAGCGAACGGTGCGGCAGCGGAGCCTGGTGAGCCGGGCCCTCGCCGGAACGCGGGTCGCGACGTCGGCGCTGGGCACGGACGCGAAGCTGCTGGGCGCCGCGGAGCTGGCCTTCGAGACGGTGCTTGCGGACGGTTGAGCCCGGGCGGGTGCGCCGAGTTCAGGCTGGCCCCGGTCGGGCGGAAACCCTGGTTGCGGGCGGCGAGCGCGTAGGTGGTTGTCAGCTTCCTGACCGCGCATCGCGAGACGTTGCGGCACTCGGGTGCCGGGCTGGGGGCGGAAATGGCGCGGAGGTGGGTGTGCCGGCTGCTGGGCGGCTCGGGAAGCAGCCACCTTCGGTGCTGCCGCTTGACACGGGCAGGAAAACAGCGGTTCGCGGGGATGGGTGCGAACCGCTGTTTTCCCTTCGGATGCCGGAGGAAACTACCGTCCGGCGGCGTAGCCCTGCATGCCTCGCGGGTTCGCACCCGCGGACAGCACACCGGTTTCCGGGTCGCGGGCGACCGCGCACAGGCGGCCTTCCGACCACGGGTCGGCGACCTCGACGTCGTGCCCGCGCCGCCGCAGTTCCGCGATCGCGGATTCGCCGATGCGCGACTCCACCGTGACGCTGCCCGGTTTCATCGAGCGCGGGTAGAACGAGCTCGGGAAACTGTCCGTGTGCCAGTTCGGCGCGTCGATCGCGCCCTGCAGGTCGAGGCTGCCGCGCACCTTCCCGCGCAGCGCGACGGCGAGGAAGAAGTGCACGCTCCACTGGTCCTGCTGGTCCCCGCCGGGCGTGCCGAACGCGAGCACCGGCACGCCGTCGCGCAGCGCCATCGACGGGGACAGCGTCGTGCGCGGGCGGCGGCCGGGCACCAGCGAATTGGGCAGCCCCTCGTCCAGCCAGGACATCTGCAGCCGGGTGCCCAGCGGGAAACCCAGGGCCGGGATGACCGGGTTGGACTGCAGCCAGCCGCCGCTCGGGGTGGCGGCGATCATGTTGCCCCACCGGTCGGCCACGTCGAGGTGGCAGGTGTCGCCGCGGGTGGCGCCGTCCTTGGCGACGGTCGGCTCACCGGCGCCCGCGGCGGGTGGCGGCGGGACCGCTCCGCCGACCGACAGTTCGGCCTGCTTGCTCAGCCGCGGCCGTCGCCCGTCCGGGGAACCCGGCCGCAGCTCCGTCGAGGCCCGCTCGTCGATCATGGCGCGGCGGGATTCGTTGTAGGACGCGGAAAGCAGGGTGTCCAGGGAGACGTCCGCGCTGTCGCCGTACCACGCCTCGCGGTCGGCCATGGCAAGCTTGGTGCCCTCGATCAGCGTGTGCAGGTACTCCGGCGTGCCGTACTCGAGGCCGTCCGGCAGCAGGGCGAGCTGCTGCAGGAACGACGGCCCCTGGCTCCACAGGCCGCACTTGGCGACCGTCCAGCCCTGCCAGTCGTAGGTGACCGGGTCCTCGTAGCCGGCTTCGAACGCGGCGAGGTCGTCGGCGGTGAGGGTGCCGGCGTGCCGCTCGCCGGAGGTGTCCATGGTCGGCCGGGCAGCGGCCTCGGCGATCGCCTCGGCGATGAAGCCCTCGCGCCAGATCCGGCGGGCGGCATCGATCTGCGTCTCCCGGCCCGCGCCGGCGGCCTCGGCCTCGGCGATCACGCGCCGCCAGGTCGCGGCCAGCGCCGGGTTGCGCAGCATCTCGCCGGGCCCCGGCGGGCGCCCGTCACGCAGGTACACCTCCGCCGAGCTGGTCCATTCGGTCTCGAACAGCTCCCGCACGCTGGCCACGGTCGAGCCGATCCGCTCCACCGCCGGGTGCCCGTTCTCGGCGTAGCCGATCGCGTATCTCAGCACCTCGGCCAGCGTCTTCGTGCCGTGGTCGCGCAGCAGCAGCATCCACGCGTCGAACGCGCCGGGCACGGCGGCGGCCAGCGGACCGGTGCCGGGCACCAGGTCCAGTCCGAGCGAGGTGTAGTGCGCGACCGTCGCCCCGGCCGGGGCCGGACCCTGCCCGCACAGCACGCGCGGCGCCTGCCCGGCGGGCGCGAGGATGATCGGGACCTCGCCGGCGGGGCCGTTCAGGTGCGGTTCGACGACGTGCAGCACGAACCCGGCGGCCACGGCCGCGTCGAAGGCGTTGCCGTCGTCCTCCAGCACCGCCATCGCGGTGGCGGAGGCGAGCCAGTGGGTCGACGACACCATGCCGTGGGTGCCTTGCAGCGTGGGGCGGGTGGTGAACACGGTCCGAGTAGACACCCTCGACCGGGTGAACGTCCAAGACATCTGTGACACCATCGCCATAGCTGTTCGCTATGGATGGGAGCGTGGTGGAACGCCGCCAGCTGGAGTACTTCGTCGCGATCGTCGAGCACGGCGGGTTCACCGCGGCGGCCAAGGCACTGCACGTCGCGCAGCCCTCGCTGTCCCGCGCGATCGGCAAGCTCGAACACGAGCTGGGCGTCACGCTGTTCCACCGGGTCGGGCGGCACGCGGTGCTGAGCACCGCCGGGGAGGCGCTGGCCGACCGGGCCCGGCTGGTGCTGCGCGACCTGGACGCGTTGCGGGCTGCGGCGGGCGCGATCGGGGACGGCGCGGCCGGGCGGGTGGACGTCGCCGCGACCTCGTCGTCCGGGCTGGAACCGGTGACCAGCGTGATCGCCGAGCTGGCCCGGCGGCACCCGGGGGTCACCGTCAGCACGTCGTCGGCGATGTCGGCGGCCGAGGTGGTCGCGATGGTGCTGCAGGGCAGGTGCGAGGTCGGGGTGTGCGGCAGCGCGGAGCGCCCGTCCGGGCAGGGGCTGGTGACGCACCACCTGCGGGACGAGGAGTTCCTGCTGGTCGTGCCGCCGGGCGCCCTGGACGTGCCGGGGCCGTCGGTGGGCCCGGAGGTGCTGCGCGGCATGCGGTTCGTGGTCACCAAGCCGGCCACGGCGGTGCGGGCCCTGTTCGACCGGCTGGCCGCGACCGTCGGGGACATGACGATCGCGGCCGAGGCCGGGGACCGGGGCGTGGTGCTGCCGATGGTGCTCAAGGGCATCGGCGCCGGGCTGATGCCGGACGGCTGGTCCGACCTGGCGCTGCGGGCGGGCGCGGACGTCTACCGGTTCGACCCGCCGGAGCGGCTGCCGCAGTGGCTGGTGCACCGCGGCGGCCCGCTCACCGCGGCGACGCGCGCGTTCATCGACACGACGCTCGGGACTGCGCCGGCGGGTCAGGACTCCATGGCGGCGCGGTCGGAGTCGCTGCGGAGCACGCAGAACTCGTTGCCCTCGGGGTCGGCGAGGACGGCCCAGCCGGACCCGTCCGGGTTCCGGTGATCGGCGACGAACGTGGCGCCGAGGCCCAGCAGCCGCGCCACCTCCACCTCGCGCGAGGTCTCCGGGCGCAGGCACAGGTGGATCCGGTTCTTGATCGTCTTGGGCTCCGGCACCTGGTTGAAGTGCAGCACCGGACCCTCCGCGAGCAGCACCTGCGTCTCCGGGTCGCCCGGCCGGTCTTCCGGGTGGAGCGGACGGCCGGTCACCGCGCTCCAGAACCGGGCCAGCTCGTAGGCGTCCGCGCAGTCGATCGCGACGTTCTGCAATACCGAGACCATGCGCCGAGCTTCCCCGATCAGCCGAGGTCGCGGCGCAGCAGGTCCTCCTCGGTTTCGCGGCGCACGAGCACGCGTGCTGCGCCGCCGGCGACGGCGACCAGCGGCGGGCGGCCCACCAGGTTGTAGTTCGACGCCAGCGCGTGGTGGTAGGCGCCGCTCACGGGCACCGCCAGCAGGTCGCCGGGGCGGATGTCGGCGGGCAACGGCACGTCCTCGGCCAGCACGTCCCCGGCCTCGCAGTGCCTGCCGGCGATGGTCCACGGGCGGCGCGGCGCCTTGGTGTGCCGTCCGACGAGCCGGGCGGTGTAGCGCGCGCCGTACAGCGCCGGGCGCGGGTTGTCGCTCATGCCGCCGTCGACCGCGACGAACCCGCTCTTCACCGCGGCCACCCGGTACAGCGTGATCCCGGCCGTCGCGACGAGCCAGCGGCCGGGTTCCAGCACCAGCCGCGGCACCGGGATCCGGTGGCGGTCGCACTCCAGGCGCAGCGTGCCCAGGATCCGGCGGGCGGCGCCGGTCAGGTCGAAGGCCGGCTCGCCCGCGCGGTAGGGGACGGCGAAGCCGCCGCCCAGGTCGAGCTGGTCCAGCATCACCCCGTGCCGCTCGCGGACCTCGGCGAGCAGGCGCACCATGCGGCGCACCGCTTCGGCGTACGCGCAGGTGTCGCGCACCTGGGAGCCGAGGTGGCAGTGCAGCCCGGCGGCGCGCAGGCCCGGCTGGGCGAGGACCTGCCCGACGGCGTCCAGCGCGGCGCCGGAGGCGAGGGAGAACCCGAACTTCTGGCCCTCGACGGCGGTGGCCAGCGCGCGGTGTGTGTGCGCGTCGACGCCGGGGGTGACCCGCACCAGGACCCGTTGCCCGGCGGGGGCGAGCGCGGCGAGCTGGTCGATCTCGTCGGCCGAGTCGGCGACGATCCGGCCGGCGTGCGCGGTGAACGCGGCCTTGAGGTCCTCCGGGGTCTTCACGTTGCCGTGCACCAGGATCCGCTCGCCCGGCACACCCGCCGAGCGCGCCATCGCGATCTCGCCCGCCGAGCACACGTCCGCACTGAACCCCAGCACCCGGAGCACGCCCCGCACCGGCAGGGCCTTGGTGGCGAACGCGATCTCGGCGTCCGGGAACGCGGCGCGCAGCGACTCGGCGCGGCCGCGGATCTCGGTTTCGTCGAAGACCTGCACCGGCGTGCCGAACCGCGCGGCGAGCCGCGTCAGCCGCACGCCGCCGCAGGTCAGGTCGCCGCCCCCGGCGAGGCGGGTCGTGCGCGGCCACAGGCCGGGTTCCAGCGGCGGTTCTCCGGCGAGCCCCACGCTGGGCAGCACTTCGGCGAGTGTCATGACGTCCTCCTTCGGTATCCCTGCACCGAAGGAGATCTCCGCAGCGGCCCGCGCGGACCCCGGGCTGACGCGGCGATGACACGCCCTGGCCCGGTCTTGATCCGGCCTTGACACCGGCGTGAGCCCGTTCACGCGGTCATACTGGCGGGCATGGACGCAGGCGAACTCAGGGAACTGCAGGCCCCGCTGAAGGAGCGCTACCGGGAGGACCCGGCACAGGCGCTGATCACCTTGCGCGCCAACGCGGAGCTCGACGGGCTGGGCATCTCGTGCAAGGTGGAGACCGGGCGGGCGGTGGTCGAGGCCGGCCTGCACCCGGCCACCGGCGGTGACGGCAGCCTCGCGTGCTCCGGCGACATGCTGCTGGAGGCGCTGGTCGCGTGCTCCGGGGTGACGCTGCGGGCGGTGGCGACGTCGCTGGGGCTGGAGATCCGCGGCGGGACCGTGCGGGCGGAGGGCGACCTGGACTTCCGCGGCACGCTCGGGGTCGACAAGTCCGCGCCGGTGGGGTTCCAGGCGATCCGGTTGTCGTTCGACCTCGACACCGACGCGTCCGAGGAGCAGCTCGCCACGCTGCGCAAGCTGACCGAGCGGTACTGCGTGGTGTATCAGACGTTGCGGACGCCGCCGGAGATCGAGGTGCGCCTCGCCTGACCCGGCTCGACGGTCCCGATGCCGTGCAGCACGTGGGCGAGGATCTCCGCGCCCCGCACGACGCGCGGGCCGGGGCGGTTGAAGTAGGACGGGCCGTCGAGGATCCACACCTGCCCGCCGCGCACCGCGGGCAGGTCCGCCCAGCCCGGTCGGCTCGTGATCAGGCCGAGTTCGGCCTCGGTGCGCTCCGGCGGCAGGCCGCAGGGGAGCAGGAGGAGGACGTCGGGTTCCGCGGCGGTCACCTCGGCCCAGTCGATGGCCTTCGTGTGCTCGCCCGGCCGGGCGAGCAGGGGCTCCCCACCGGCGGCGGCGATCTGTTCGGGCACCCAGTGGCCTGCCGGCCAGACCGGGTCGAGCCATTCGATCGCGGCTACCCGCGGCCGGGGCAGGTCCCGGGTGCGCTCCCGGAGGTCCGCGAGCCGGGCGCGCAGTTGCGTGTGTTTCGCGCGGGCGACGTCCGGCACACCGAGGACGTCGCCGAGCAGCAGCAGGCAGTCCAGCACCTCGGCGAGCGTGTGGGGTTCGAGGCTCAGCACCCGCGGCCCGGCGTCCATCATCCGGACGGCGTCGGCGACCCGGCGGTAGGACACCGCGCAGACCTCGCAGAGGTCCTGGGTGAGCACGACGTCGGGCTGGAGCTCGGCGAGTTTCCCGGCGTCCAGGGCGTAGAGCGCGGAGCCGGCGTGGGCGCCGCCGACGGCCTGCGAGATCTCGCGGCTGCTCATCGAGGTATGCAGCCCGCTGCTGGTGACCACGGGCACGTCCTCGATGCCCGGCGGCCAGTCGCATTCGTGCGTCCGCCCGACCAGCTGCCCGGCCAGCCCCAGCTCGGCCACCAGATCAGTGGCGGCGGGCAGCAACGAGACGATCCGCACGCTGCGAGCCTAGGCGGGACCGCCGCCGCGACGCCATGGGGCGCCGCCGGACGGTCAGGTGCCCTCGACGACCGTCGAAGACTGGCAAGCGGTGCTCGATCCGGTGGGTCCCGGGGCTGGCCGCACTCCTACGAGGAGAGTCCCGCTGCCGGGCGTTCCCAGCGCCGTTCCAGCGCTGCTGAACCGTCAGCCCTGGCGGGACGCGAGCAGGTCCTCCACCGCCTTGGGCAGCGTCGTCTCGAAGTCGAGCAGCTTCGCCCAGTCCGGCTCGATCGTGATGACCACCATCTGCTCGTACAGCGCCCGCACGCCCTGCTCCCAGGACTCGAACACCTCGGCGGGCGTCACCTTCCGGGACGCCTCGATGTAGGCGCCGGGGACGCCGTCGACCAGTTCCAGGCGTGCGGTGCCGCGGATCAGCAGCACGCGCGGGGGCCACGGGTCCATGCGGTCGACGGTGATCGCCACTCGCGGGTTCCGGCGCAGGGCCGCGACCTTCGCCGACTTCGGCACGGTGGCCATGACCAGGTGCGAGCCGTCCCACCAGAACCCGATCGGGATGACGCGCGGCTCGCCGTCCAGTCCGTCGTACGCCAGCCGCGCGGGGATGTCCGACTCCAGCAGCTCCTGCGCGATCGGCTTGGCCAGTTCAGCGGTGACATCCATGTCCGTCTCCTCCGGTTCGGGGTGTGTCACGCCGGGGACGGAGCCGCTCCCGCGTTCTCGACATCGCTCACGCGAGAAGTGGCGCCAGTTGCCCGGCGTGGTCGCGCACCAGCGCCACCAGCTCGGCGTTCGGCTCGGCGACCCGTTCCGCGGGCCCGCTCACCGCGAGCCCGGCGACCAGCTCGCCGGTCACCACGTCCCGGATCGCCACCGCCAGGCAGCCCTTGCGTTCCAGCAGCTCACCGCACTGCCGGGCCAGCCCGTCGCGCGCGACCGCGGCCAGTTCGGCGTCCAGGCGGTCGGCGTCGACGATCGTCCGCTCGGTGAACGACCGCAGCTCCCGCACCACCGCGCGCCAGTCGGCCTGCTCGGCGAGCAGCAGCTTGCCCAGCGCGGAAACGTGCGGGTAGCGGGCGAGCAGCGCCCCGTCCGACGGCGGGTGGTCCGGGTCCGGGTCGACGAGCGTCAGCCGCCCGGTCCGGTAGGACGCCAGGTGCACACCCCACCGCACCCGTTGCCGCAGGTGCTCCACGATCGCCCTGGCCGCCGCGGGCGGGCGCACCGCCACCGGGGTCGCCAGCCGCCCGGCGCGACGCCCCAGCGCGAACCCCCGCAGGTCCGGCAACCGCACCAGGTACTCCTCGCCGACGAGCAGGTTCAGCAGCCGGTAGGTCGTCGCCGGGGGCAGTTTCAGCGCGGCCGAAATCTCCTTCGCCGTGACACCCGGCCCGGCCGCCACGACCTCCTCCAGCACCGCCAGCGCGCTGCGGACCGCCTTCGGCTGGCGGCCGGACAGCGGCGTCTCCGGGCTCACCGCTCGCCGCCGAGCAGGTCGGCCTCGGACGTCTCGTCGTAGATGCCGATCCGCGCCAGGTCCCGTGGCCGCCGACGGCGCAGCCAGGCGAACCAGGCCAGGCCGGCGAGCGCGCACAGCCCGAACACCGCCGGGTACGGGCCGCCCAGGTTGTCGACCGTGAACACGACCAGCGCTGCCAGCAGCGCGGGCGCGGTGATCGCGCCGACCACCAGCGCCCCGCGGGTCAGCTCGCCGATGCGGTACAGGAACACCGGCGCCGCCACGCACACCAGCAGGTACGCCACCAGGTAGCCGAACACCGCGACGTTGAGCAGCGTGACGAACACCGACGTGGTGCTCATCCCGGCGGCCATCAGCACGACCGGCGCCACCGCGACCGGCGGCAGCACGGCCAGGATCGCGACGTGCGGCGTCCGGTACCGCGGATGCGTCCGGCCCAGCGCGGCCGGTGCCACGCCCTCGCGCCCCATGGACAGCAGCACGCGCACCAGCGCGCTGCCGGTCGCCAGCGTGCACGCGAGGAACGACGCGGCGATGCCGAGGTCGAGCAGGTAGGACAGCCACGGCAGCTGCTGCAGCGCGGCCAGCGTGCTGACCGGCTCGGCCTGCCCGGCGAGCCCGCCCGGCAGCGCGCCCAGCCCGATGACCTGCGTGTACGCCGCCACCAGGTACAGCACGCCGCACAGCGCGGCCGTGCCCTGCACCGCCCGCGGCACCGTGCGGAACGGCCGCCGGGCCTCGACCCCGTAGGACGCCGCCGCCTCGAACCCGATGAACGCGCCGAGCGCGGGCAGCACCCCGGCCGCGATCCCGCCGACGCCCCGGTCCGGCGCGGTCGGCGCCAGCCCGGGGCCGACCCTGGCCAGCAGCAACCCGAACACCACCAGCATCAGCGAGATCGACACGGCCTCGGCGACGAGCACCACCGTCGCCGACAACCGCACACCCCGCAGCACGCACGCCGTCGCCAGCCCGCCCAGCACCAGCACGAGCACCGCGACCAGGCCCCAGCCCAGGTCCAGGCCGGCGCGCCGTAACAGGTCCTGCAGGTAGACGCCGGACCCGGTGAGCGCCGCCATCGTCAGCAGGCCGTAGCCGATCAGCAACGCGCAGCCGCACGCGAACGCCGCGGCCGGGCCGAGCCCCTTCGCGGTCAGGCTGTACAGCGACCCGGCCGCCGCCATGCGGCGCGTGAACTGCGCGATCCCCAGCCCGATGAGGAGCGCGAGCACGGTCGCGACGACGAACGACCACAGCACCCCGGTCCCGGCCCCGGCCGCGGCGACCGCGGGCGCGGCCGCCATGGCCGCCGACGGCGCCGCGGCCGAGATCGACTGCGCGAACACCTGCAGCGGACCGAGGTTGCGGCGGTCGAGCCCGGACATCGGGGACTCGCGCCGCAACGGCGGCAGCACCCGGGGTGGCACGGACATCCGGCATTTCCTCCTCTGTGGACGGTAACCCGGCACTGTAACTCCGGGGTTACGTCCGAGGACATGGCCGCGAGCGTCAAATGAGAAAAACGCCGCAGCCGTTCCCGCGTTGGGAGAACGCCCCCACGGGACTTCCCGGTGCCGGAGACCGGGGTTTGACCGGGGGCTGACGGCGGCGCAACGTTGCTGCTCAACGCTGTGCAGCCGTCACCGGAAATCCCCGCTGAGTCCCCGGAGGTCTCATGGATACGCCACGGTCGCTGACCGGTTCACTGGGCGCCGGCTCCATCGTCTTCATGGTCGTCGCGGCCGCCGCCCCGCTCACGGTGGTCGCCGGCAGCGTGCCGCTGGGCGTCGCGCTCGGCAACGGCGCCGCCTTCCCCGCCACCTTCGTGCTCTGCTGCGTGGTCCTGCTGCTGTTCGCGGTCGGGTTCTGCGCGATGAGCCGCCACGTGCCCAACGCGGGCGCGTTCTACGCCTACGTCCGCGAGGGGCTCGGCCGCGCGCCCGGCCTCGGCGCCGCGTTCCTCGCCCTGGTCACCTACACCGCGGTGCAGCTGGCCGTCTACGGCTACCTCGGCGCCGCCCTCGACGGCCTGGTCCAGCACTACGGCGGTCCCGCGCTGCCATGGTGGGTGTGGTCGCTGGCCGCGCTCGCCGTGGTCGGCCTGCTCGGCTACCGGCACATCGAGCTGAGCAGCAAGGTGCTCGGCGTGCTGCTGCTGTGCGAGGCCGGGATCGTGCTGGTCTTCGACGCGGTCGTGACCGTGCGCGGCGGGGACGGTGGCCTGTCGACGGCGTTCCTGCAGCCGGCGCAGATCGGCTCCGGCTCGGTGGGCATCGCGATCATGTTCGCCATCGCGAGCTTCATCGGGTTCGAGGCCACCGCGGTGTTCCGCGACGAGGCCCGCGACCCGGCCCGCACGATCCCGCGCGCCACCTACCTGTCGCTGCTGCTCATCGCCGGGTTCTACACGCTGTCCAGCTGGGCCGTCGTGTCGGCGTGGGGCGACACCGCCGCCGTGGAGCAGGCCGGCGCGGACCCGGGGAACATGCTGATCACCACGGTCGGCCGCTACCTGGGCACCGCGGGCGCCGACGTCGTGCAGGTCCTGCTGATCACCAGCCTGTTCGCCGCGCTGCTGTCGTTCCACAACGTCATCGCCCGGTACGCGTTCTCGCTCGGCAACTCCGGCGCGCTGCCCGCCGCGTGCGGCCGCAGCCACCACCGGCACGGTTCGCCGCACGTCTCCTCGCTCGCGCAGTCGGTCAGCGCGGTCGTGTTGATCGCGGTGTTCGCCCTGGTCGGGATGGATCCGGTCACCCAGGTGTTCTCGTGGATGGCCGGCACCGCGACCCTCGGCGTGCTCGTGCTCATGACGCTGACGTGCTTGGCCGTCGTGGTGTTCTTCCGCCGCACGCGGGTGGACCGGCGCGCCTGGCACACGTTCGCCGCGCCGGTGCTCGGCCTGGCCGGGCTGGCGGGCTGCCTGGTGCTGACCGTGCTCAACTTCCCGACGCTCATCGGCGGCTCGTTCGGCCTGGCCGCCGTCATCTTCGCCATCCTCGCCGGAGCGTTCGCCCTCGGGGCCGTGCTCTCGGCCGTTCTGCGCTCGCCCGCCACCGAACCCGCCATCGCCTGAAAGGATCGTCGATGACACTCGCCGAAGAACGCACCACCACGACGCACCCGCTCGACCCGATGACCGAGGACGAGGTCCGCGCGGTCCGGGAGGTGCTCAGCGCCGCCGGGCTGCTGGGGGAGTCCGTCCGGTTCGCCTTCCTGGCGCTGGAGGAGCCGGGCAAGGCCGTGGTGCGCGCGCACCAGCCGGGTGACGAGGTGGACCGCCGGTTCCGGGCGATCCTGCTCGACCTGGCCGACGGCTCGTCGAAGGACGTCGTCGTGTCGGCCACGCGGTCCACTGTGGACGAGGTGCGGGAGATCGACCCGGTCGCCGACGGCCAGCCGCCGATCATCGACACCGAGTTCGAGCTGATCGAGGACATCCTCAACGCCGAGCCGCGGTGGACCGACGCCCTGCGCAAGCGCGGCCTGGACCCCGCCACCGTGCGCGCGGTGCCGCTGTCCGCCGGTTCCTACGATCACCCCGGGGAGACCGGCCGCCGCGTCGTGCGGGCGCTGGGCTTCCAGCAGTTCCACGAGAAGGACCACCCGTGGGCGCACCCGGTGGACGGGCTGGTCGCCTACGTCGACCTCACCGCCCGCGCGGTGACGAACGTGATCGACCACCGGGAGCTGCCGGTGCCGCAGGAGCCGGGCAACTTCGATGACCCGGCGCAGACCGGGCCGCACCGCACCACGCTCAAGCCGATCGAGATCACCCAGCCGGAAGGCCCGAGCTACGCGGTCGAGGGCAGCCGGGTGCGGTGGGAGAACTGGGACCTGCGGATCGGCTTCAACGAGCGGGAAGGCCTGACCCTGCACGAGATCTCGTTCCACGAGCGGCCGGTGCTGTACCGGGCGTCGGTGGCCGAGATGGTGGTGCCCTACGCTGACCCGTCGCCGGTGCGGTTCTGGCAGAACTACTTCGACTGCGGCGAGTACATGTTCGCCCGCTACACCAACTCGCTGGAGCTGGGCTGCGACTGCCTGGGCGAGATCCGCTACTTCGACGCGGTGGTGGCCGACGACCTCGGCGAGCCGCGCACCATCCGCAACGCGATCTGCATGCACGAAGAGGACTTCGGTGTGCTGTGGAAGCACAGCGACATGTTCGCCGGCTCGCACGAGACGCGGCGGCAGCGGCGGCTGGTGGTGTCGTTCTTCACCACGATCGGCAACTACGACTACGGCTTCTACTGGTACTTCTACCTCGACGGCACGATCGAGCTGGAGGCCAAGGCCACCGGCATCACCTTCACCTCGGCCTACCCGGCGGAGGGGCACGAGTACGCCACCGAGATGGCGCCCGGCCTGGGCGCGCCCTACCACCAGCACCTGTTCTGCGCGCGGCTGGACGTCAGCGTCGACGGCGACCGCAACGCCGTGGACGAGGTCGACGCGGTGCGCGTGCCGGTGAGCGAGGCCAACCCGTACGGCAACGCCTTCCGGGAGGCCCGCACGCGGTTGACCCGCGAGTCGGAGTCGGCGCGCGCGGCCGACAACACCCGCGGGCGCGTGTGGCACATCGTCAACCCGGACCGGCGGAACCGCTTCGGCCGCAACCCGGCCTACGTGCTCCACCCGGAGGGCCAGCCGACGCTGCTGGCGGACGAGTCCTCGTCGGTGCACGCGCGGGCCACCTTCGCCACGAAGCACCTGTGGGTGACCCGCTACTCGGACGACGAGCGCTACCCGGCCGGTGACCTGGTGAACCAGAACCCCGGCGGCGCCGGGCTCCCCGCGTGGACCGCGGCGGACCGCGACATCGACGGCGAGGACATCGTGCTGTGGCACACCTTCGGGCTGACGCACTTCCCGCGCCCGGAGGACTGGCCGGTGATGCCGGTGGACTACACCGGGTTCAAGCTCAAGCCGGTGGGGTTCTTCGACCGGAACCCGACGCTGGACGTGCCGCCGTCGACGGGCGGTCACTGCCACGGCGGGTGAGCCAGCGCGTGTGAGCCGGCAGGCCGTCGCCGCGGTCCCGGGCCTGGAGGAGGGCCTCGGTGAACGCGGCGACGGCCCGCGGGCGCGGCCGGGACGGGTCGCGGACCAGCGCGATCGTGCGCTCGGCGCGCGGCCCGTCCAGCGGCAGGCTGCGCAGCCCGGCGAAGGCCACCAGGGGCAGCACCAGGCCGGGGATCGCGGAGACGCCCAGCCCGGCGGCGGCGAGCCCGGCGACCGCGGCGATGTTGCGTGCTTCGATCGTGTGGCCGGGCGCCACCCCGGCCTCGGCGAGCGCGTGGTCGACCAGCGGGCGGATGCTGCTGCCGGGGGAGAACGCGATGAACGGCTCACCCTGGATCCGTTGCCAGGACAGGGTCTCCGCGTCCGCGAAGGGGTGGCCGGGCGGGAAGACGCAGCAGCACTCGTCGGCGGCCAGCGGCTGCACCTCCAAATCGTCCGGGGGCTCGCCGACGACGGTGACCGCGAGGTCCACCGCGCCCGCGCGCACCCGGGCGAGCACCTCCTCCGACAGGCAGTCCTCGATGGACAGTTCGACGTCCGGCAGCTCCCGCCGGTAGCGCGCGATGACCGGGGGCAGCAGGATCGCCGCCAGCGACGGCAGCGTCGCCACCCGGACGTGCCCGCGGGTGCCGGCGAGGAACCCGGTGAAGTGCCGCAGCCCGGCGTCGAACGAGGCCAGCACCTCACGCGCGATCCGGGTGAACTCCACGCCCTCCGCGGTCGGCACGAGCCGCCGGGTGGTCCGCTTGAACAACGCGACCCCGACCTTGCGCTCCACCTCGGCGACCGTGCGGCTCAGCGACGACTGGGCGAGGTGCAACCGCTGGGCGGCCGTGGTGAACCCGCCGGCGTCGGCCACCTCGACCACCGCCCGGAGCTGCTGCACCGTCAGATCCATGCGCATGGTGCATGAGTCTATGCCGAACTCTTGTTTGACCCCGATAGCTGTGATGCCGCAAAGTCGGCAGACGTCACCGTCGACAGCGCACTGGAGGTCCACGAGATGCTTGCCCTGGCGGGCTTTCTGACGATCGGCGTGTTCCTCGCCGGGGTGCTCTCGCGCCGCGTCTCGGTCCTGCTGGCGCTGACCGTCGTGCCGGTCGTCGCCGCGCTCGCCGTGGGCGCGGCCCCGCGGCTGGGCGAGCTGATCGGCAAGGGGCTCACCACCGTCGCCCCGGTCGCGATCATGATCACCTTCGCGGTCCTCTACTTCTGCCTGATGATCGACGCCGGTCTGTTCGACCCGGCCGTGCGGCGGATCCTGCGGTGGGCGGGCGGTGACCCGCTGAAGATCACCGTCGGGACCGCGGCGCTCACCGTGCTGGTCGCCCTCGACGGCGACGGCGCTTCGACGTTCCTGATCACGGTGTCCGCCCTGCTCCCGCTCTACCAGCGGATGGGGATGCGCCGGCTGGTGCTCGCCGGGGTCGTCGCACTCGGCGCCGGGGTGATGAACCTGGTGCCGTGGGGCGGCCCGACCGCGCGGGCGATGGCCGCGCTGGACGCCGACAGCGGCCGCATCTTCCTGCCGCTGCTGCCCGCGATGCTGGCCGGGATCGCGTGGGTGCTCGTCGCCGCGTGGCTAATCGGCCGCGCCGAGCGCAAGCGGATCGGGGTGCTCGACCTGGACGGCCCGGCCGCCGCGGTGGAACGCACCCGGGCCGAGCGCGTCCGGTACTGGGCCAACGTCGTGCTCACCCTCGCGCTGGTGGCCGCCCTGCTGGCCCAGGTGGCGAAGCTGGAGGTGCTGTTCGTCGGCGCGTTCGTGCTCGCCCTGCTGATCAACCGTCCGAAGTGGAGCCAGCAGCAGGAGCTGTTCGAGAAGCACGGGCACAACGTGGTGCTGGTGACCACGATGATCTTCGCCGCCGGGGTGTTCACCGGGATCCTGTCCGGCACCGGGATGATCGAGGCGATGGCGCGGGCACTGGTGAGCGTCGTGCCGGACTGGGCGGGCGGCGCGCTGCCCGCGCTGACCGCGTTGACCGGGATGCCGCTGAGCCTCGTGTTCACCCCGGACGCCTACTACTTCGGCGTGATGCCGGTGCTCGCCGAGACCAGCGCCGCGCTCGGCGGCGACCCGGCCGAGATCGCCCGAGCCGCGCTGCTCGGGCAGATGACCACCGGGTTCCCGCTCAGCCCGCTGACCGCGTCCACGTTCATCCTCGTCGGCATGGCGGGCGTGGACCTGGGCGAGCACCAGCGGTTCGCCTTCAAGTGGGCGTTCGGGACCACCGTCGTGATGACCGCCGTCGCCCTGGCCGTGGGCGCGATCTAGGGGAGAGCATGGACTGCGTACGGATCGGCGGGGGGGCCGGCTTCGCGGGGGACCGGTTCGAGCCCGCGGAAGCGCTCGCCCGCGACGGGGAACTCGACGACCTGGTGCTGGAATGCCTGGCGGAGCGCACGATCGCGCTCGGCCAGCAGCGCAGGCTGGCCGACCCGACGGCGGGGTACGACCCGCGGCTGGTCGCCCGGTTCGAACGGCTGCTGCCGCTCTGCGCCGCGCGGGGCGTGCGGGTGATCACCAACATGGGCGCGGCGAACCCGCTCGCCGCCGGCCGGGTGACGGCGGACCTGGCCGGGCGCCTCGGCCTCGGGCTGACCGTCGCGGTCGTGACCGGCGACGACGTGCTCGACCGGATCGACCCGTCCGCACCGGCCCTGGAGACCGGGCGGCCGCTGGCCGCGCACGGGGAACTGGTGTCCGCCAACGCCTACCTCGGCGCGGAGCAGATCATGCCGGCGCTGGAGACCGGTGCGCACGTGGTGCTCACCGGCCGCGTCGCCGATCCCTCGTTGTTCACCGCGCCACTGGCCCAGCGGCTCGGGTGGGACCTGCGCGACGCCTCGGCGATGGCCGCCGGGACCGTGGCCGGGCACCTGCTCGAGTGCGCCGGGCAGCTCACCGGCGGGTACTTCGCCGACCCCGGCCGCAAGGACGTGCCCGGACTGGCCGAGCTGGGGTTCCCGTACGCCGACGTGACCGCTGACGGTGACGTGGAGGTGTCGAAGCTGCCCGGCACCGGCGGTCTGGTCTCCCGCGCGACGGTGCGGGAGCAACTGCTGTACGAGGTCACCGACCCGACGGCCTACCTGACCCCGGACGTCACGCTCGACCTGCGTGAGGTGACCGTCGCCGAGACCGGGCCGGACCGGGTGGCGGTGCGTGGCGCGGTCGGGCGGGCGCGGCCGGAGAAGTTCAAGGTCAGCGTCGGCTACCGCGCCGGGTGGCGGGCCGAAGCCGGGATTTCCTACGCCGGACCGGGCGCCCGGGCCCGCGCCGAACTGGCCGGTGAGGTGGTCCTGCGGCGGCTCGCGGGCACCCGGGTGCGGGCCGACGTGCTGGGCGCGGAGGGGTCGCCGGAGTGCCGGCTGCGGATCGCCGCGTCGGCGGCGGACCGGGCGGCGGCCGAGGTCGTGTGCCACGAGGTGGAGGCGCTCTACACGAACGGGCCTGCCGGGGGCGGAGGCGTCCGGACGGCCGTGACGGAGGTGATCGGGATCGTGTCCACGCTGATCGACCGCGACCGGGTCGAGCCGGCGGTGACCGTGATCGGGGGGCATGCGTGCGGGTGATGTTGCACGAGGTCGCGCACTGCCGCGCCGGCGACAAGGGCGACACGTCGATCCTGTCGCTGTTCCCCTTCGACGACCGGCATTTCGCGGACCTGGAGCGCGAGGTCACGGCGGAGCGGGTGCGCGAACACCTCGCTGGTCAGGTGCGCGGCGAGGTGGTGCGCTACGTGCTGCCGAAGCTGTGCGCGCTGCAGTTCCGGTGCCGTCAGGCGCTCGACGGCGGGGTCACCACGTCGCTCGCACTGGACACCCACGGCAAGGGGCTGAGTTCGCGTCTGCTGGCGATGGAGATCGAGCTGTCCGGCTAGCCTGGGTGGCGTGTCTGCGGACGACTGGGTCCTGCACGTGGACCTGGACCAGTTCATCGCGGCGGTCGAGGTCGCCCGGCACCCCGAGCTGCGCGGGAAACCGGTCGTGGTCGGCGGGAACGGGGACCCTTCCGAGCGGGCGGTCGTGGCCACGGCGTCGTACGAGGCGCGCGAGTTCGGGATCCAGTCGGGCATGCCGTTGCGGACGGCGGCGAAGCGGTGCCCGGACGCGGTCTTCCTGCCGGTCGACAAGGAGGCCTACGAAGAGGTCTCGGAGCGGGTGATGGCGACGCTGCGGAGCTTCCCGGTGGTCGTCGAGGTGATCGGGTGGGACGAGGCGTTCGTCGGCGCGCGGGTGACGGACCCGGAGGCGCTGGCCGCGGACATCCGGGCGCGGGTGGCCGCGGAGACCGGGATGTCGTGCGCGGTCGGGATCGGGGACAACAAGGTGCGAGCCAAGATCGCGACCGGGTTCGCGAAGCCGGGCGGGATCTACCGGCTGACACGGGCGAACTGGGTCGCGGTGATGGCCGACCGCCCGACCGACGCGCTGTGGGGGATCGGCCGCAAGACGGCGAAGAAGCTGGCGGACGCCGGGCTGACCACCGTGCGGGACCTCGGCACGGCCGACCCGGACGACCTGGCGGCGCGCTTCGGGCCGACGATGGGCCCGTGGTACCGGCTGCTCGCCCAGGGGGCCGGGGACACCGAGGTGACCGCGACGCCGTACCTGGCCCGGTCACGGAGCCGGGAGACGACGTTCCAGACGGATCTGGACGACCGCGCTTCGGTGGATGCGCAGGTGTCGGCCCTGGCGGCGCGGGTCGCGGAGGACGTGCTGGCCGAGGGGCGCCCCGCGGTGCGGATCGGGGTGAAGGTGCGGTTCAAGCCGTTCCTCACCTACACCCGCAGCCTGACCCTGCCCGCGCCGACGAGCGACCGGGCGGAGATCGAGCGCGCGGCACTGTCCCTGTTGGACCGTTTCGAGTGGACCCGCCCGGTGCGCCTGCTGGGCGTGCGAGCCGAGTTCAACCGCGACGAGTGACGCATCGCCCCGGGGTCGGCGGTTTCGGGGATGGGCGGAGCGGCTGACTCTGCCGGCGCGGCGGGCAAGGGCGCGGGCTGGATGTGCGGCGCGCGTGGTGCCTGAGGTGCCGATGTGGTGGGTGGGTGGTCTGGCCTTGTCGGGTTGGGCAAGTGCGCGGGGCCGGGTGCCGTGGTGCCGGGTGCCGTGGTGCCGGGTGCGGGGGCGCGGGTCTGACCTTGCGGGTCCGCGCACGACTGCGTGGGGCTCGCGGTGGGGTGGCCGGTCTGATTCTGCCGGGCTTGGGGAGTGCGCGTGGGGTCGGTTGGGGCCGCACCTGCGGCGCCGGCTGTGGCGGGCGGATCGCCCGGCGCTGCCGGGTCGTGCGCGAGTGTGGGAATCGCGCGTGGCTTGTCAGCGCCGGGCGCGGTGGTAGTGGCGGCGGGCGCGCTCGCGGTTGCCGCAGTCGGCGGAGCTGCACCAGCGGCGGGAGCCGTTGCGGCTGCGGTCCAGGAAGAGCCAGCCGCAACCGTCGTCGGCGCAGCGGCGCAGCCGGGTCAGGTCCTCGAACTGCAGCAGCCGCCACGTCTCCAGCGCCAGCGCGTCGCGCAGGTCCCGGGTGCCGTGGACCGGGATCCGCCACTCCAGCGGCACCACCGACGCGACCTCCGCCCGAGCCAGCGCACCCACGATCAGGCGACGCAACGGTTCGACGTCCCCCGGGTCCGCGCCGGTCGCCAGCGGCTCCAGCACCCGGTGGGCCGCCTCGCGGAGCTCGCGCACCTCGGCCACGCCACCGTCCGGGACCACGGTGAACCCCGCAGCCTCGGCCCACCGCCGCAACGCGTCGTCGTCCGGCAGCCGCTCCTCGCGTCGCGCCGGGTCCAGGCGCCACGCGACCGTGTTGACCAGGTCGAGCGCCACATGACCGCCGACGAACATCTAATGAGCATAACAGTGTTTGACTGTTAGGTCTACGGGTAGCCGAGGGGTATGCGACCTGCCTGGGGTGTCGCGACGGGGGCGCTTGCCGTCTCCGCGTCGGCCGTGCTCATCGAGCTGTCCGGGACGGCGCCGGGCACCGCCTCGTTCTACCGGTGCCTGTTCGCGCTCGCTCCGCTGGCGGTGCTCGCCCGCGGCGAACACGGTGGCGCGCTCGAGCGAGCCGAACGGGTGCGCGCGGTCCTGGCGGGCGCGTTGTTCGCCGGGGACAGTCTGCTGTGGACACAGGCGATCGGCGAGATCGGGGCCGGCCTGTCCACGGTGCTGGTCAACCTGCAGGTGGTGCTCGTGCCGGTGATCGCGTGGGTGGCCGACCGGGAGCCGGTGTCCCGCCGCTACTTCGCGGCGGTCGCGCTGGTGCTGCCGGGGGTGGTGCTCGCCGCGGGCGTGACCGGCGGGCCGGCGTCGCTGGCCGGGACGATCCACGCGTCGCTGGCCGCTCTGTGCTACTCGGGCTTCCTGCACCTGCTGCGCCGCGGCGGGCAGGACGGGCGGACCCGGCGGGCATACCTGGTCGTCACCGCTTCCGCCGCGGTCGTGTCGCTGGCTGCCGGGTTCCTCTGCTACGGGCTGGACCTGACGCCGGGGTGGGCCGCGGTCGGCTGGCTGGTGGTCGTCGCGGTGTGCGGGCAGGTCGTCGGCTGGCTCCTGGTCGCGACGAACACGCCGCGGCTGCCGAGTGCGGTCGGGGCGGTGCTGCTCCTGCTCACGCCGGTGGGCGCGGTCGTGCTGGGCGCGGTGGTGCTGGGGGAACGGCTGTCGCCACCGCAGCTGCTCGGCTGCGCCCTGGTGCTGGCCGGCGCGGTACTGGCGACTAGATCACCAGCAGCGTCTTCCCCTTGCCGCAGCGGGACTCCAGCGCGCGGTGCGCGTCCGCGGCGCGACTCAGCGGGAAGGTCTGCCCGATGACCGTGTGCACCGTGCCGCGGGCGGCCAGGCGCAGCATCCGTTCGATGCGGGCGCGGCGGCCGGGCTCGTACTCCCGCAGCTGCTCCAGGCCGTAGGCAGTCACCTCCCGCCGCACCTCGTCCACCGCGACCGGCGCGCCGCCGGCCCACCCGTAGTTCGAGTACCGCCCGCCCGTGACGACCAGCTTGGCCGCGGCCCGGCCCAGGTCGCCGCCGACTCCGTCGAACGCCACGTCCACCGGTCCCACCTGGTCGGTCCAGCCGGGCTCGCTGTAGTCGGCCACCGCGTCCGCGCCCAGCGCGCGCACCATCTCCAGCTTCTCCGCGCCCCGCGCCGCGCCGGTCACGTGCGCCCCCGCCACGTGCGCGAGCTGCACCAGCAAGGTGCCGAGCCCGCCCGCGGCCGGCTGCACCAGCACCCGCTCACCTCGCCGCACCGCGGCCCGCTCGAACACCGCCAGCGCGGTGGATCCGTCGTGCAGCAACGCCACCGCCTCCCGCAACCCCACACCGGGCGGGACGCGGATCAGCTGCTCGGGCGTGGCCAGCACCTGTTCGGCGTACGCGCCGTCGACGTCGGCCAGCACCCACGCGCCGCACCACGACGGGTCCGCCCCCGCGCCGATCTCCGTGACCTGCCCGGCTACCCCCGCGCCGGGCACGTACGGCGGCGTCACCCCGAACAGGTGCCCGGCCTCGCCGCGGCGGATCGCCGTGTCGATCCACAGCACGCCGGCCACCTTCACCTCGACCACGACCTGCCCCGGCCCCGGGTGCGGGTCCGGCACCGCCTTCACCCGCAGCACTTCGGGGCCGCCGAACCGCACCGCCTCGATCACGCGCATGTGGCCAGGCTGCAACCTCCACCGCGCTGGAGGTCAAGCGTGAGTAGCGTGGGCGGCATGGCGGACGAGATCGTGGTCGGGGTGGACGGTTCGGCGGCGGCGCTGGACGCCGTCCGATGGGCGGCGGGCGAGGCGGCGCTGCGGAAGCTGGCGCTGCGGCTGGTCTACGCGGCCGACGTCACCGGTGGCCGGTTCGACGGCGGGCTGCCGGTGCCGCAGAGCTTCTTCGACGAGCTGCAGCGCGCCGGGCAGCAGCTGCTCGCGGACGCGGCGGCCGTGGCGGGCGAGGTGACCGTGTCGACGGAGATGCCGCTGGAGCCGGCGGTGCCGCTGCTGCTGGAGTGCTCCCGGACGGCGCGGATGGTCGTGCTCGGCTCGTCCGGGCGGGGCGGGTTCACCGGGATGCTGGCCGGGTCGACGGCCGTGTCGGTCAGCGCGCACGCGTCGTGCCCGGTCGCGGTGGTGCGTGGTCGCCCGGGCGCCGCCGGCCCGGTCGTCGTGGGCGTCGACGGCAGCCCGACCAGCGAGGAAGCGCTGAACGTGGCGTTCGACGAGGCCGCGTGGCGGGAAGTGCCGCTGGTGGCGGTCCACGCCTGGAGCGACGCCGACTACGGCGTCCCCCTGCCCGCCGCGGACCTCGACTGGGCCGAGGTGGAGCGCGAACAGCGGCGCCTGCTGGCCGAACGCTTGGCGGGCAGGCAGGAGCGCTACCCGGACGTGCGCGTGGAGCGGGTCGTGGTGCGGGACCGCCCGCGGGACGAGCTGCTGGCCCGCAGCCGCGACGCGCAGCTGGTCGTCGTGGGCAGCCGCGGCCGGGGCGGGTTCCGGGGGCTGGTGCTCGGGTCGACGAGCCAGGCGCTCATCCACCACGCCGACTGCCCGGTGCTGGTGGTGCGGCCGCAAGCTGCTTGATCGCTGGTCGCGCGGCCGCGGGTAGCGGGGGTGCCTGCTGCGCGGGGGCTGAGCCCGGTAGCGGCGGGCGGTGCGGCCGGTACGCCCCACTTTAAGGGTGCCTGCGGCCGGTAGGGGCCCCGCTGGGCGGGACAACCGGGAGGGGTGCGGCTGGGCGGCCGGTTCACCCCCGCTTCGCGGGGCGGAGGTGGACCGGTTGGTGGGCCCGCTCGGGGCTGGTGCGGTGCGTGGCGGCCCCGCTGTGCGGGCTGCCGGGAGGTGGTGCGGCCGGCGGTGATGCCCCGCTGCGCGGGGCTTGAGTGCGGGAGGCGGCGCGTCCGCGTGGCCGGCGGTGATGCCCCGCTGCGCGGGGCTGCCCGCGGCGGTCGTCGCGCATACCGTTCCGCTTCGCGGGGTGTGTCCCAGGGAATCCGCGCCCGCCGAGGGGTAGGGCCAGCCCCACCGGGGATTCGGTGGCCGGCACCGCTGACCGGCGCCCCGATCCGCGATGGGATCTAACCCATGACAACGCCTCTGGAAACCGCCGTCGCCGGCAGGCATCGGCCGCACGGGCAGCCCGCCGTCGAGCTTCGGGCCGTTTCCCGCACCTACGCCGCGGGCCAGCACGAGGTCCGCGCGCTCGACGGGGTCAGCGTCGCCTTCCCCGCCGGGTCCTGGACCGCCGTCATGGGGCCCTCCGGCTCCGGCAAGTCGACCCTCCTGCACTGCGCCGCCGGCCTGGAACGCGTCACCACCGGGCAGGTGTTCCTCGGCGGTGAGGACATCACCACCGCCGACGACGCCCACCTCACCGCGCTGCGCCGCAGCGAGATCGGCTTCGTCTTCCAGAGCTTCAACCTCATCGGCTCGCTCACCGCGGAGCAGAACGTCGCGCTCCCACTCCGGCTCGCCGGCACCCGGCCGTCCACGAAGGACGTTCGCGCGGTGCTCGCCGCCGTCGGGCTCGACGACCGCCGCCGGCACCGGCCCCGCGAACTGTCCGGCGGCCAGCAGCAGCGCGTCGCGATCGCCAGGGCCATGGTCACCCGCCCGCGCGTCCTCTTCGCCGACGAACCCACCGGCGCCCTCGACTCCACCGCGGCCCGCAAGGTCCTCGGCCTGCTGCGGGACCTCGTCACCGCGGGCCAGAGCATCGTCATGGTCACCCACGACCCGTCCGCCGCCGCCAGCGCCGACTCCGTGGTGTTCCTCCGCGACGGCCGCGTCGTCGACCACGCCGTCACCCCGACCGCCCGTGAGGTCGCGGACCGCCTCGCCCGGCTGGAGGCCTGACCGTGTTGCGACTGTCCTGGAACACCTTCACCGACCGCTGGCCGCTGTTCCTCGGCGCCATCCTCACCGTCTGCCTCGGCGTCGCGCTCGTCCAGTCGTCACTGCTGATCCTCGTCTCCGCCGCGACCGCGGGCGGCGAGGTCGTCGAGGCGGTCACCCTGCTCGGCCTGACCCTGGGCATCTCGGTGTTCCTCGCGGTGTTCATCGTCAGCTCCACCTTCGCCTTCACCGTCGCCCAGCGCCGCCGCGACCTGGCGCTGCTGCGGCTCGTCGGCGGCGGCCGCGGCCAGGTCCGCCGACTGCTGCTGTCGGAGGCCCTGCTGCTGGGCGTGCTCGGCACCGCCTTCGGCGTCCCGCTCGGCCTGCTGGTGATGCGGGTCCAGACCTGGCTGCTGCGCGAACTCGGCTTCGTCCCGTCCGCGTTCACCCCGCGCTGGCAGGACTGGATCCTCAGCGTGTCCGCGGGCATCGGGCTCGGTGTCGCGATCGCCGGGGTGCTCGCCGCGTCCCGGCGCGCCGCCAAGGTGCGCCCGCTGGAGGCCCTGCGCGAGACCGGCGCGGCGGCCCGCGTCATGACTGGCGTCCGCTGGTTCTTCGGCGTGCTGTTCCTGGCCGGGGCGGTCGCCATGGCGACCGTGTCCGCGTTCGCCCCGCCCGAGGGCGCCATCGCGCTGTCGATCAACACCGCGCTCGCCGCCGCGGTCGCCCTGACCGCGCTGAGCCCGCTGGTCGTGCCCGCCGCCGGGCGCCTGGCCGGGCTGGTCCTGCGCGGGCCGCTGGGACGCCTGGCCGAGGCGAACCTGCGCGACGGCGTCCGTCGCAGCGCCTCCACCGCCGCGCCGCTGATCGTGCTCGTCGCACTGCTGGTCGCCCAGGCGGGCACGCTCGCCACCATCGGCAAGGGTGCCGAAATCGAGCAGCGCGCCGACATCCGCGGCGACCTCGTGGTCACCACCACCGGACCGTCCGATCTGGACGTTCCCGGCGTCGCCGCGGTGTCCCCGCAGACCCGGGTGCCGGTCTCGGTCGTCACCTACAGCGACGACGACACCGACACCGAACAGGGCTACGCGGCCGCGGTCGACCCCGCCGCCTACGCCGCGACCCACGTGCGCGTCCCGGAGCAGGGATCGCTCGCCGACCTGACCGGGCCGACTATCGCCGTCGCCGACGGGTTCCAGCCGCTCGGCAGCACCGTCACCGCCCGGATCGGCGACAGCGAGCTGGACCTGCGGGTCGTGGCCGTGCTGCCGGCGACGCTCGGCGGCGGCGCGGACTTCCTGCTGCCGCGCGAGATCGTGCCCGCCCCGGTGCTGGCCGCCACGCCCACCGAATCCATCGTGCGCCTGGCGCCCGGCGCGGACCCGAGCACGCTCGCCGGCCGCGGCGAAGTGACCACAGTGGACGACTGGATCGCCGCCACCAGCGCGAAGCGGCAGGACACCAGCACCGGCATCATGACCGTGATCATGGGCCTGTCCGGGCTGTACGCGCTGATCGCGGTGGTCAACGCCGTGGTCATCGCCGCAGCTGACCGGCGCCGCGAGTTCGCCGTGGCCAGGGTGACCGGGCTGACCCGCGCGCAGGTGGTGCGGTCCGCTGTGCTGGAGTCCGGCGCGGTCACCGGCATCGGACTGGCGCTGGGCGGCCTCGCCGCGACCACGACCCTGATCGGGATCTCCGCCGCGGCGGGCCGGATCGCCGGGCAGCACGTCCTGGTGGTGCCGTGGGCGCTGATCGCGATCGTGGTGCTGGGCGCGTTCGCGGTGGTCGGCGCGACCAGCGCGTGGACGGCGTTGTCCGCGACCCGGCCCAGCCCGGTGTCGCTCACCGGCGCGGCGGAGTGAGGTGCAGCCGCATCGGCAGTGACTGCCACGCGCGCAACGTGTTGTTCAGGTGGCGGGTGCCCGGCCCGAGCAGTTCGAACCGGCGCACCCGCTTCGCCAGCGCGGTCAGCAGCGCCTCGGCCTCCAGCCGGGCGACGTGCTGGCCCACGCACTGGTGCAGGCCCATCCCGAACCCGACGTGGCCGGACGGGTCGCGGCTCAGGTCGAAGACGTCCGGATCGGCCCAGCGGCGCGGATCCCGGTTCGCCGCGCCGAGGAACATCAGGATCTTGTGCCCGGCCGGGATGGTCACGTCCGCGACGCGGGTGTCCCTGGTGGCCGTGCGGAAGAACGTCTGCACCGGCGACTGCCAGCGCACCGCCTCGTCGAAGGCCGCCCGGGCCAGCCGGGGCTGCTCGCGCAGCCGGTCCCACTCGCCCGGGTGGGTGGCGAAGGCGTAGAGCACGGCGGCCAGCCCGTGCACCGTCGTGTCCACGCCGGCCGTGAGCAGCGACCGGACCACCAGCGGCGCCTGCTCGTGGGTGATCTCGCCGCGGTCGGCGGCCGCCCAGATCGCCGCGCCGAACCCGTCGGCGGTGAGGCGGTCGCGGGCGCACTGCTCGTTCACCCACCCCGACCACCGCGGCATGTCCGCGGCCAGCGAGGTGACCAGCTCGTTGCGCGGGCCGAACGCGTTGAAGGCGAAGTTGCCGTAGGGCAACAAGTTCTCGCGCCCCTCGCGGCCGATCCCGACCGCGTCCGGGAACACCCGCAGCGGGAACGCCTCGGCGAGCGCGGGGACGACGTCCAGTTCGGTGTCCAGCGCACGCTCGACCAGGTCCTCGGCCGCGGCGAACCAGTCCTCCCGCAGCTTGCGCAGCGCGCGCGGGCCGAGGATGCCGGACAGCACCCGGCGCGGGGCGTCGTGGCGCGGCGGGTCCGTCTCAAGCAGCAGACTGGGCGGCCGCCACGGCTCCTCGACGTGGAAGTCGGCCAGCCCGACCCCCGCGGCGGAGGAGAAGTCCTGCCAGTTCACCAGCGCGGCGTGCACGTGCTCGTAGCGGGCGAGGGCGTAGACGTCGTAGCGGCTCAGGCGCACGACCGGGCCGGCGTCGCGCAGCTTGGCGTGCAGGGGTTCCGGTTCGGCCAGGACCTCGGGCGCGAACGGGTCGGTGTCGTCGGTGATCACGAGAGTCTCCTCAGGTCACAGGTCGAGGACGAGGCGGTCGGTGCACGAGCGGGACACGCACACGAACATGACCTCGCCCGCGGCCCGCTCGTGGTCGGCGAGGATCGAGTCGCGGTGGTCCGGAACTCCGGCCAGGACACCGGTTTCGCAGGTGCCGCAGGTGCCCTGCCGGCACGACGAAAGCACGTCCACGCCCGCGCCGCGCACCGCTTCCAGCACCGAGATCCCCGGCGTGACGGTGACGGTCGTGCCGGTCCGCCGCAGCTCGACCTCGAACGGCTCGTCCCGCGCCGGCGCCTGCTCGCGTGCCGTGAAGCGCTCGACGTGCAGCGAGAACGGCGGCCAGTCGCGGCAGGCGGATTCGACGGCGGCCAGCAGGGGAGCGGGCCCGCAGCAGTAGACCTTCGTGCCCGGGCGAGGGGTGCCGAGCCAGGACGCCAGGTCGAGCAGGCCGTGTTCGTCCTCGGGCACCAGGTGCACGCGGTCGCCGTACGCGGCGAGCTCGTCGGTGAAGGCCATCGACGCGCGGCGGCGACCGCCGTAGAGCAGCGTCCAGTCGGCGCCGAGCAGGTCGGCCTGGTGGATCATCGGCAGCAGTGGGGTGATGCCGATGCCGCCCGCGACGAACAGGTAGCGCCCGGACGGCACGAGCGGGAAGTTGTTGCGCGGTCCGCCGACGCCGACGCGGTCGCCAGGCCGCAGCCGGTCGTGCACGTAGGCCGAGCCGCCGCGACCCGCGGGCTCGCGCAGCACGCCGATGCGGTAGCTGTGCGCGTCCCAACGGTCGCCGCACAGCGAGTACTGCCGGGTCAGCCCGTTCGGCAGCACGAGGTCGATGTGCGCGCCGGGGGTCCAGTCCGGCAGCCGGCCGCCGTCCGGACGGGACAGGGTCAGCGCCACCACCCCCTCGGCGCGTGCTTCGCGGGCGGTGACCTCCAAGGTCACGACTTGGCTCACCGGACGCCTCCTTGCGCTGGGTTGCTGGCACGCAGGATGCGGTTCCGCGGCGACGGGCGGCGACCGGGTTCTCAATGAATGAGAGGCGAGGGCGGGAGCGAGCGGGTGATGCCCCGCGCGGCGGCCATCAGGATGCCGGTGACCGCCCTGCTCTCGGCCGTGTTCGGCACGATGACCGACAGGGCCGCGACGACGCCGCCGCGGGCATCCTTGACCGGCACCGCGACGCCGAGCGCTTCCTCGTGGATGTGGCCCGGGCACCAGGCGAAACCCTGCTTGCGGATGTCGGCGAGCGTGCTCCGCAGGCGGTCCGGGGTGGTGATCGTGTTCGCGGTGTAGGCCCGCAGCGGCCCGGCGAGCACGCGGTCGCGCAGGTCGGCGGGCCCGTGGGCGAGCAGGACGAGACCGGAGGAGGACGCGTGCATCGGCAGCCGCCCGGCGATGCGGGTGTAGTTGATGACCGCCTTCGGCGCGGACAGGCGCTCCAGGAAGATCACCTCGTCGCCGTCGCGGACCCCGAGCTGCACGTGGTGCCCGACGACCGCGTGGACGTCCTCCATGAACGGCATCGCGGCGTCGCGGAGCGTGGCCGTGGGCGAGGCACGAAGGGCCAGCTCCCACATCCGCACGCCGATCCGCACCCGGCGGTCGTCGTCGCGGGTGAGCAGGCCGTGGCCGGTGAGTTCGGCGACCAGGCGGGACGCGGTCGCCAGGTGCAGCCCGGTCCGGCGGGCGATCTCGGAGACCTGCAGCACCGGCTCCTCCGGCGTGAAGGCCTCGAAGATCCGCACCGCGCGGGAGAGGACGGATTCACCGGTCGGCTGCCTGGCCACGGCCCGAGTGTGCCACGGATCCGCGGCCAACCCGGCCCACCTGCCGGGACGCGATTGACCGGCCCGCGCCGGCGTGGCTTGCTGGGATCATGACGCGGTCCCTCACCCGGGTCGACCGGCCGGACGGCGCGGTCGAGCTGCACATCGTGGTCCACGGCGATCCGGATCGCATCGGCGCCGTGATCGGCGAAGCGCTCGGCGCGCTGGAACCCGCGCCGGAACCGGCACTGCGCATCGACACCACGTCGCGCCGGGTCCGCTCGCACGGCGCCGAGGTCGAGCTGACCCGGCTCGAATACGAGCTGCTGCTGTTCCTGGCGCGCCATCCCGGCCGGGTCTTCGACCGCGCGGCCCTCACCGAGCACGTGTGGCGCCTGCCCGGGCCGAGCCGCGGCCGCACGATCGACGTGCACGTCCGCAAGCTGCGCAGCAAGATCGACCGGTTTTCGATCACCACCGTGCGTGGCGTCGGCTACCGGTTCGACGGCCGCGCCGACATCACCTGAGGACGCGCCCCACCTCCGGTGGCGGCGCCTTGAACTCCAGCCACCGGCTGTCCGTCACCGCCGCGACCGTGTGCCGCACCCCGCGCGGGTGCACCAGCGTGTCCCCGGCGCCGAGCCGCGCCTCCCGCCCGTCCACCGAGCCGGTCAGCTCACCGGACAGCACGTAGATGAAGCTGTCGTGGTCGTGGAAGTGCTCGGGCGAAGCCACCCCGGCGGGGTATTCCAGTTCGAGCAGCAGCCCGCGCTCGGTGTTCTGCAGGACGCGGAAGCGGCCGGAACCGCCGAGGAGCGGGAGTCCCTCGACGGAGGTCAGTGGCTGGAAGTCGGTCACCGGGGCAGCCTGACCGCCGATCACCTGTCCTGTCAACGTTTCCCGAAGCGGTGAAAGAAACTCCGGCCTGCTCAGCGGAATCGGTTCCGCGATCCGGGAGCACATTGACCCACCCGATCGTGGGAGGAAGCATTTTCGGTGAAACCCCCGAAAAAATGGGAGAAGATCCGTGTCGCTTTCCGCAACGGACGTTCTCGCGCGCCCGGAGGAGGCAACCGGGACGCGGCCGCGTCCGGCCCGGAGACGCCGCCTGCCCGACCTGCGCCGCTGGATCAGTCCACTCGCGCTGCTCGCCCTGTGGCAGCTCGCGTCCTCGACGGGCGTGCTGTCCCCGGACAAACTGAGTTCACCGTGGACGGTCCTGCAGGCCGGTGTCGAGACCGCGCGGTCCGGCGAACTGGGTGAGGCGTTCGCCGTGTCGATCGTGCGCGTCGGCCTCGGCTTCGCGTTCGGTGCCGGCGTCGCGCTGGTGCTGGGCGTGGTCGCGGGCCTGTCCCGCTGGGGCGGGGTGCTCATCGACCCGCCGGTGCAGATGCTGCGCACCCTGCCGTTCCTGGGCCTGATCCCGCTGTTCATCCTGTGGTTCGGGATCGGCGAGGAACCGAAGATCGTCCTGGTCGCGCTGGGTGTCGCCTTTCCGCTCTACCTCAACATCTACTCCGGCATCCGCAACGTCGACGACCACCTCGTCGAGGCCACCACCGCGCTCGGCTACACCCGCTGGGAACGGCTGGTCCACGTGGTGCTGCCGTCCGCGGTGCCGCAGACGCTGGTGGGGCTGCGGCAGGCGCTCGGCGTCGCGTGGCTCGCGCTGATCGTCGGCGAGACCGTGAACGCCGACGCGGGCCTTGGCTACCTCATCAACAACGCGCGCGAGTTCCTGCGCACCGACGTGATCGTGGTCGGCCTGATCGTCTACGCCGCGCTCGGCCTGATCACCGACGCGCTGGTCCGCCTGATCGAACGGAGGGCGCTGCGGTGGCGCGGGAACTGATCGCCAGGGTGCACGGCCTGACCAAGCGCTTCGGCGAGCGCGCCGTGCTGTCCGATGTGGACCTCGAGATCGGGCGCGGCGAGTTCGTCGCCCTGCTCGGCCGCAGCGGCTCGGGCAAGTCGACGCTGCTGCGGATCCTCGCCGGGCTGGACACCGCCATCGAGGGCGAGGCCAGGGTCGAGGGCGCGGTGTCCGTGGCGTTCCAGCAACCGCGGCTGCTGCCGTGGCGGCGGGTGTGGCGCAACGTCGTCCTCGGCCTGCGCGACCGCGGCCGCGACCGGGCGCTGGCCGAACGCGCATTGGCCGAGGTGCGCCTCGCCGACCACGCCGACGCCTGGCCGCGCACCCTCTCCGGCGGTGAGGCGCAACGGGTCTCGCTCGCCAGGGCGCTGGTGCGGGAACCGGACCTGCTGCTGCTCGACGAGCCGTTCGGCGCGCTGGACGCGCTGACCCGGCTGGCGATGCACCGGCTCGTCGAGGACCTGTGGCGCGAGCACCGGCCGGGCGTGCTGCTCGTGACTCACGACGTGGACGAGGCGCTGCTGCTCGCCGACCGCGTCCTCGTGCTGGGGGAGGGGCGGATCATCGCCGAGCACGTCCTGGACCACCCGCGGCCCCGAGCCGTCTCCGACCACATCGACGTTCGCGCCAGGGTGCTGGCCGATCTGGGAGTGACCGACCATGCGATTGTCTAGGATCCTCGCCGTTGTCACCGCGCTCGCGCTGTCGCTGACCGCGTGCGGCGGGGCGAGCGAGCCGTCGTCGAGCCCGTCCGTGCCGCCGCCGGTCAGCGCGGCCGACCTGGCGAAGGTGACGTTGAAGGTGGGCGACCAGAAGGGTGGTTCGCAGGCCCTGCTCAAGTCCGCCGGCCTGCTGAACGACCTGCCGTACAAGATCGAGTGGTCGACCTTCACCTCCGGGCCGCCCCTGCTGGAGGCCGCCTCGGCCGGCGCGATCGACATCGGCGGCGTCGGCAACACGCCGCCGATCTTCGCCGCCGCCGCGAAGGCGAAGATCTCGATCGTCAGCTCCGCGCAGGGCAACGTCGCCAGCGACGCCCTGCTGGTGACCGCCGACTCGCCCCTGCGGACCGTCGCCGACCTCAAGGGCAAGACCATCGGCGTGGCCAAGGGCAGCTCGGCGCACGGCCAGATCCTGCTGACCCTGGCCAGGAACGGACTGTCCACGAAGGACGTGAAGCTGTCCTTCCTGCAGCCCGCCGACGCCTACGGCGCGTTCACCCAGCACCAGATCGACGCGTGGGCGGTCTGGGACCCCTACACCTCGCAGGCCAAGCTGGAGGCCAACGCCCGCGTGCTGGCCGACGGCACCGGCGTCGCCAACGGCTACACCTTCCAGGTCGCCGGGCACAACGCGCTGTCCGACGCCGGCAAGAACGCCGCGATCCGCGACTACGTCGTGCGGATCGCCAAAGCGCAGCAGTGGGCCGACACCCACCGCGAGCAGTGGGCCCAGGCCTGGTCCGCGGAGACCGGGCTGAAGCCGGAGGTCACGCTCGCGGCCGTGCAGAGCGGCCCGGACCTGCCCGTGCCGCTCGACGACAAGGTGATCGCCTCCGAGCAGGAGCTCGCCGACGCGTTCGCCGACGACAAGGTGCTGCCCGGCAAAATCGATTTCGCGGAATTCACCGATACCCGGTTCGCCGCCGACCTGGCCGCCGCGAGGGGATGACGATGACGATCACACCGCACTGGTTCCTGCCCACCACCGGCGACGGCCGGACCATCGTGGAACGGTTCCACGCCAACCGGTCCCTCGGGCCGGTGGCACAGCGCGAACCCACCATCGACTACCTGGCGCAGGTCGCCCGCGCCGCCGAGCAGCTCGGCTTCGAGGGCGTCCTCACCCCGACCGGCACCTGGTGCGAGGACGCCTGGCTGACCACGGCGGCGCTGATCCGCGAGACCAAGCGGCTCAAGTACCTCGTCGCGTTCCGCCCCGGCGTCATCTCGCCGACCCTGGCCGCCCAGATGGCCGCCACCTACCAGCGGATCTCCGGCGGGCGGCTGCTGCTCAACATCGTCACCGGCGGCGATTCGATCGAGCAGAAGCGGTTCGGCGACTTCCACGACCACGACCAGCGCTACGCCCGCACCGACGAGTTCCTCACCATCGCGCGCGGGGTGTGGAGCGGCGAGCCGTTCGACTTCACCGGCGAGCACCTCTCGGTCGAGGGCGCGACGGTGCTCGCCCCGCCGGACCCGGTGCCGCCGCTGTACTTCGGCGGCTCGTCCCCGGCCGCGCTGCCGGTCGCGGCCAGGCACGCCGACGTCTACCTGACCTGGGGCGAGCCGCCCGCGCAGGTCGCGGACAAGATCCGGCGCGTCCGGGAGCTGGCCGAGGCGCAGGGGCGGACGATCCGGTTCGGCATCCGGCTGCACACCCTGTCCCGGGACAGCTCGGCCGAGGCGTGGGCGGAGGCGCAGAAGCTGCTCGACGCGCTGAGCCCGGAGCAGGTGGCGAAGGCGCAGGCGCAGCTGGCCGCAAGCGAGTCCGAGGGGCAGCGGCGGATGGTCGCCCTGCACGGCGGCGGCCTGGACCGCGGCGTGCGCGGGCTGGAGATCCACCCCAACCTGTGGGCCGGAATCGGCCTGGTCCGCGGCGGCGCGGGCACGGCACTGGTGGGCAGCCACGGCGAGGTCGCCGACCTCATCGAGGAGTACCACTCGCTCGGCATCGAGGAGTTCGTGTTGTCCGGGTACCCGCACCTGGAGGAGGCGTACTGGTTCGCCGAGGGCGTGCTGCCCGAGCTGGCGCACCGCGGTCTGCTGCGCGGCACCCGCGACCAGCGAACCGCACTGCGCGAGGAGCGGCACGTCGCCGCTCAGTGAATCCAGGGGCCGCGCGATAAACAGGTGAGCCGATTCCCTCCACCCGGCAGGATGGTCCGGGTGGAGGGAATCGACGCGCTCGTGGACGAGACCGGGTTCTCCGGCGTCGTCCGGGTGGACTCCGGTGGCCGCACGTTCGCCCGCGCCTACGGCTTCGCGCACCGCGGGCTTGAGGTGCCCAACACCGTCGGCACCCGGTTCGCCCTGGCCAGCGGCACCAAGGGGCTGACAGCGCTGGCCATCGCCGCGCTCGCCGAGCGCGGTGTCCTCGGCCTGGACACCACCGCCCGGTCGCTGCTCGGCGACGACCTGCCGTTGATCGGCGACGAGGTCACCGTCGAACACCTGCTCGCCCACCGCTCGGGCATCGGCGACTACTGCGACGAGGACGTCGACCGGCCCGTCACCGACCACATCCTGCCCGTGCCGGTGCACGAGCTGGCCGCCACCGAGGACTACCTGCGCGTCCTGGACGGGCATCCGCCGAAGTTCCCGCCCGGGGAGCGGTTCTCCTACTGCAACAGCGGTTACGTGGTGCTCGCCCTCCTCGCGGAGCGGGCCGCGGGCCGCCCGTTCGCCGGCCTGGTGCACGATCTGGTGTGCGAGCCCGCCGGCATGACGAACACGGCGTTCCTCCGCTCCGACGAGCCCGCGGCCGGGGTCGCCCTCGGCTACGTCGGCGAGCGGCGGACCAACGTGTTCCACCTGCCCGTGCTCGGCAGCGGCGACGGCGGGATCTACGCCACCGCCGCCGACGTCCACGCGTTCTGGACGGCGTTGTTCGCGGGGCGGATCGTGCCGCTGTCGCGGGTGCGCCAGATGACCGCACCCCGCAGTGACGTCCCGGAGGAGGGCCTGCGGTACGGGCTCGGGTTCTGGCTCGACGGCGACGCGGTCCGCCTGGAGGGCTACGACGCAGGTGTGTCGTTCCGGACCGTCCACAGTGGCGCGACGACCTGGACGGTGCTGTCCAACACCTCCGACGGCGCGTGGCCGCTCGCCCGCCGGATCGCCGAGCTCACCGCGTGACGAGCGCCCGGAGGAAGAACGCCAGGTTCGCCGGACGCTCCGCCAGGCGGCGCATGAAGTAGCCGTACCACTCGTCGCCGTAGGGCAGGTAGACCCGCACCGCGTGGTCGCGTGCGAGCCGCCGCTGCTCGGCGTCCCGGACGCCGTACAGCATCTGGAACTCCCAGTCCGGCCGGTCCTTCCCCAGTTCCGCGGCGATCGCGATCATCCGCGGATCGTGAGTGGCGACCATCGGATGCCCCGCGCCGTCCATCAGCACCCGCAGGCAGCGCACGTACGACCGGTCCACTTCGGACTTGTCTTGAAATGCGACGGACGCGGGCTCGGCGTACGCGCCCTTGCACAACCGGACCCGCGAGCCCGCGTACGCCAGGTCCCGGCAGTCCTGCTCGGTGCGCCGGAGGTAGGCCTGCAGGACCGCGCCGACCCACGGGAAGTCCACTCGCAGCTCCCGCAGCACGCCGAGGGTGGCGTCGGTCGTGGTGTGGTCCTCCATGTCCAGCGTGACCGTGGTGCCCGCGGCGGCCGCGGCCGCGCAGATGCGGCGCGCGTTGTCCAGGGCGACGCGGTCCCCGTCGGGCAGGCGCAGCCCGACGGCGGACAGCTTCACCGACACCTCGGCGTCCGCCGCCAGACCGTGGTCGGCCAGCAGCGTCAGCAGCTCGGCGTAGGCCTTCACCGTCGCGGCGGCCATCGACGGGTCGGTGGTGTCCTCGCCGAGGTGGTCGAGCGTGACCGCCCGGCCGCTGCCGATCAGGCCCGCGGTCACGGCCAGCGCGTCGTCCACAGTGGATCCGGCGACGAACCGGCGGACCACGGGGCGGGTCAGCGGGGTCCGCTCGACGAGGGACCGGCAGGCCGGCGACCCGGCCGCGGCGAGCAAAGCGGTGCGCAGCACGGCGGTCCTCCTCAGCGCTGGTGCGGGTAGCCGGCGGAGGTCGGCGGCACGAAGGTCTCCTTGATGGAGCGCGGGCTCACCCAGCGGAGCAGGTTGTGGATCGACCCGGCCTTGTCGTTGGTGCCCGACGCCCGCCCGCCGCCGAAGGGCTGCTGCCCGACGACCGCGCCGGTCGGCTTGTCGTTGACGTAGAAGTTGCCCGCGGCGAACCGCAGTTCCTCGGTGGCGTGGGCGATCGCGGCCCGGTCGGTCGCGATGATCGACCCGGTCAGCCCGTACGGCGCGACGCTCTCCAGCTGGCGCAGCACGGTGTCGTAGGACGCGTCGTCGTAGACGTGCACCGCGAGCACCGGCCCGAAGTACTCGGTGGTGAACACCTCGTGCTCCGGGTGGTCCGAGGCGAGCACGGTCGGGCGCACGAAGAAGCCCTCGCTGTCGTCGGCGGTGCCGCCGGCGAGGACCTCCAGCCGGTCGTCGGCGCGGGCGCGGTCCAGCACCCCGGACAGCCGGTCGAACGCACGCCGGTCGATCACCGCGCCGAGGAAGTTGCGCAGGTCGGTCACGTCGCCCATGGGCAGCGACTCGACCTCGGACAGGAAGTCGTCCCGCATCCGCGTCCACAGCGAGCGCGGGACGTACGCCCGTGAGGCGGCGGAACACTTCTGGCCCTGGTACTCGAACGCGCCGCGGACGAGCGCGGTGCGCAGCACGTCGATGTCTGCGGACGGGTGGGCGAGCACGAAGTCCTTGCCGCCGGTCTCGCCGACGATCCGCGGGTAGGTGCGGTAGTTCGCGATGTTCGCGCCGACCTGCGACCACAGGTGCTGGAAGGTCCGGGTGGAGCCGGTGAAGTGGATGCCGGCCAGATCGGGCGAAGCCAGCGCGACCTCGGAGACGGCCAGGCCGTCACCGGGCAGCAGGTTGATCACACCCGGCGGCAGGCCGGCTTCTTCGAGCAGCCGCATCGTCAGGTGCGCGGCGAAGCTCTGCGTGGGGGAGGGTTTCCACAGCACGACGTTCCCCATCAGCGCGGGTGCGGTGGGCAGGTTGCCCGCGATCGCGGTGAAGTTGAACGGGGTGATCGCGTAGACGAACCCCTCCAGCGGCCGGTGGTCGGTGCGGTTCCAGACGCCGGGGGAGCTGGCGGGCTGCTCGGCCAGCAGGCGGCGGGCGAAGGCCACGTTGAAGCGCCAGAAGTCGGCCAGCTCGCAGGCGGCGTCGATCTCGGCCTGGTGCACGGTCTTGGACTGGCCGAGCATGGTGGCGGCGTTCAGCTTCGCGCGCCAGGGGCCGGTGAGCAGATCGGCCGCGCGGAGCAGGATCGCGGCGCGGTCGTCGAAGGACAGCTTCCGCCACGCCGGGGCGGCCTCGCGGGCGGCGGCCAGCGCGTCGCGGGTGTCCTGCTGGGTGGCGGAACCGAGGACGCCCAGCACGGCGCGGTGGTTGTGCGGCTGGACGACGTCGATCCGCGGCCCGCCGCCCATCCGCTGCTCGCCGCCGATCGTCGCGGTCAGCTCGAGCGGCTCCTTCGTCAGCTCGGCGAGCGCCGCCTGCACTTCGGCTCGCTCCGGGCTGCCCGGCGCGTACTGCAGGACCGGCTCGTTGGCCGGGGTGGGCACGGTTGTCACGGCATCCACGGCAGCTCCTCCTCGGTGTCGGATGTCTCAACGGTAGGAACGCCGTGGTCGCGGAAGGTTGTGAGTTCGGCCAGTTTCGCGACTACTGTTTGTCCGGTGGCACAACTGCGGCAGGTCCTGATCGCGCTCGGCGATCCGCTCGTCGAGGTGGAGGTCGCGCCGGACGGCCTGGACGGCGAGGTCGGCGACGTCGTGGTGCTGGAACCCGACGACGACCCGGAGCTGCGGCGCGGCGACCTGGCGCTGGTGATCGGGGCGCGCGGGCGGGCGGCGGTGCCGTTGATCCGCGCGGCCGGGCGCCGGGGCGCGGCTGCGGTGGCGGTCAAGGTGGAGTCCGAGTCGGCGTTGCCGCTGCTGCGGTCCGCGGCGACCGACGCCGGGGTCGCGTTGCTGGCGGTCGCGGCCGACGTGCGGTGGGAGCAGCTCGCGACGCTGGTGCGCGGGGTGCTGGAGGCCGCCCGCGGCGCGGCGGACGAGGACGCGGGGGAGACGCTCGGCGACCTGTTCTCGCTGGCCCAGACGATCGCGGCACTGACAGGCGGGATCGTCAGCATCGAGGACACCGCGAGCCGGGTGCTGGCGTACTCGCGGTCCGACGACGAGGTGGACGAGCTGCGGCGGCTGTCGATCCTGGGCAGGCAGGGGCCCGCGCCGTACCTGAAGATGCTGCACGAGTGGGGCGTCTACCAGCGGTTGCGGGCGACGGAGGAGGTCGTGCGCATCGAGGAGCGGCCGGATCTGGGCATCCGAACGCGGCTGGCGATCGGGGTGCACGCGGGCGGGCGGCCGCTCGGGTCGATCTGGGTGCAGGAGGGAGCGGCGCCGCTGGCCGCCAGGGCGGAGCAGGCCCTGATCGGCGCGGCTCGGGTGGCCGCGCTGCACCTGGTCCGGCGGCGCAGCGCGGCGGGCACACGGTTCCGGGAGAACCTGCTGGCCGGGATGCTCGACGGGCGCAGCGACCCGGTGTCGGTGGCCCGGCAGATCGGGGCCGACCCGGCGAAGCCGGCCGCCGTGGTCGCCTTCGCGCCGCGGGAGGCCGAGCCGGTGGACCGGTCGGAGCTGGAGCTGCGGCGGTCCGCGCTGGCGGCGGTGATCTCGGTGCACGCCGCGGCGTACCGGCGCAGCGCGATGGTGACCCAGCTCGGCGACCGGACGTACGCGTTCCTGCCCGACCTGCCCGCGGGGGTGTCGCTGCTGGACCTGACGCGGGAAATGGTGGCGTCGGCGGAGATCCCGGTGCGGGCGGCGGTCGGCCGGGTGGTGGCGGTGGCGGACGTGGGGGTGTCGCGGCAGGAGGCGGACCGGGTGCTGGACGCGATGGCGCGCGGACTGGACCTGGAGGTGGCGACGCTGGCGGACGTCCGGTCGCAGGTCCTGGTCAGCGAGACGCTCGCGATGCTGGCCGAGCAGCCGCGCCTGCGTGACCCGCGGCTGACGGCGTTGCGCGCGGAGCACCCGGACCTGGCGTCCTCGCTGCTGGCGTACCTGGACACCCTGGGCGACGTCCGTTCCGCGGCGCGCGCACTGAACGTGCACCCGAACACGGTGCGCTACCGCGTCCGCCGGGCGGCGGAGGTCGCCGGGATCGACTTGGCGGACCCGTTGGAGCGGCTGTTCGCGTCGCTGCAGCTGAGGCTGCCGCCCGGTGTCTAAGCTGGCGTGATGACCGAGCTGCCGCCCGCCGTCCAGCAGGTGTTCGACGCGACCAACCGTGGTGACAGCGAAGCGTTCCTGGACGCCTTCACCGAGGACGGCCAGGTCGACGACTGGGGCCGCACCTTCACCGGCCGCGCGGAGATCGCGGGCTGGAACGACCGCGAGAACATCGGCGTGCAGGCGCACTTCGAGGTGCGGGACGCCCGGACGACCGGCGACACGACGACAGTGACGCTCCAGGTGAGCGGCAACGGCTTCAACGGACCCGGCACGTTCGAGTTCCTTCTGCGGGACGACCACGTGGCGCGCATGCGGATCCGCTGACTCCCGGGCGAGGGGGACGGCCCGGCCGCTGCCCTCGGGCGTATAACGACCAATACGGTGCCGCCCTGAGTGGACGGCAGCCCGGCTGAGTGCCGACAGCGCCGCGCCGCGCGGATGTACTCCAGTACTGCCGTCGCGAACGGCCTGCACGGACACCGTTCAAGCCAGACCGGCCGCCCTCGGAGCCGACAGTGCCGCCCGGCGCCGCACCGGGAAAGCGCTCACCCCTCGCCGAGTGGGAACAGCCCGCCGCGGCCCGGTAAGCGCTTATGGGCGTCAGCGGTAGCGCCCATTGAGCCGGTGGCCACCAGCGCCATGCGGCGCGGCGGTGCTGCCTCCGCCCCGGGAAAGCGCTCACCCCTCGCCGAGTGGGGACAGCCCGCCGCGGCCGGAAGGCGCCTACGAACCTCAGCGGTAGCGGCCGGCCGAGCGGATGGCGGCCAGCACCGCCGTCAGGCTCGGCAGCCAGCGCTGCTGCGGGTCGGGCGGCACGATCCACCGCGCGAGGTCGGCGGGGCCGTGGGTGCCCGGCATCGGGATCGACGTGCCCGCCGTCAGCACCCGCACGTCGCGGGGGAGGAACTCGGCGTCGCTGCCCAGGATGTCTGCCTCGACCAGGAAGATGACCACCGAACCGTGCTTGGTGGGCACGCTCAGCGCGGGCCCGCGGCAGCCCTGGCGCGCCAGGTTCTCCAGCACCTGCTCGGCGCGCGCCCGCGGCACGGCGACCGCGCCGATGCCCGCCCCGATCACGAAGTTGAGGGTGCCGTTCTGCCAGTGGACCGGCCAGCCGAACGTGCGGCGGTAGTCCACGGGCGTGCTGGTCGGACGCTTGGTGCCCAGGTCGTGATCGACGCTCATGACGAGCCCCCTTCCCGGTGAGGCGGGGCACCAAAGCGGCAGTGCCCGGATCGGCGGTGGATGACTGTGATGCTAATGGCACTGCGTGCCCTTAGCAAGCCCGGCCTGTTAGTTTCGTCCTCATGTCCGACGAGTCCCGGTCCGCGCCGCGACCGCGGGTGGGCAGGACCACCGCGGGGCGCAGGCGGCTGCGGCACGCCCTCACCGTGGCGGCGATCGAGAAGTTCTCCGAGCAGGGGTACGACGCCACCACGGTCGACGAGATCGCGTCGGCCGCCGGTGTCGGCCGGCGCACCTTCTTCCGGTACTTCCGGTCGAAGGAAGACGCGATCTTCCCGAACCACGAGGAGGTCCTCGGCCGCATCGAGCAGCTCTTCGCCACCGCGGACGAGCGGCAGAACCCCCTCGAGGTGGCGTGCGCCGGCGTCGGCCTGGTGCTCGACTCCTACCTCGCCGACCCGGACGTCTCGGTCAAGCGCTTCGCCCTCACCCGCACCGTGCCTTCGTTGCGGGACAAGGAGGTCGCGAGCGTCGACCGCTACCAGCGCGTGCTCGCGACCTTCCTGCGTGCGCGGTTCCAGGCGGCCGGCGACCCGCTGTGGGACCTGCGTGGCTCGGTCGCCGCGGCGGCGGTCGCGGCGGCCCACAACCACGTCCTGCGCCGCTGGCTGCGCAGCGGCGGCGCCGAGGACGCCCACGCGCACGCGAAGGAGGCGTTCGCGCTGGTGATCGACGCCTTCGCCGACACCGCCGCCCCCCGCGCGGACCGCGACGACGAGTCGGTGGTCGCCGTGCTCAGGACCTCCGCCCCGCTGTCCGAAGTGGTCCGGCAGATCAGCCAGGCGCTGCGCTCCGCCGACTGAAACGGCACGGTGAAACGGCACGGGGTGCCACTCCCGCCGGAGTGGCACCCCGTGCCATTAGTGCTGGTGGTCGACGGTCACTCCTCCGGAGCGAGCCAGAGCACCCCGGACGGCGGCAGTTGCAGCACCGCCGACGCCGGCTGGCCGTGCCACGGCTCCAGCTCGGCCTCGACCGCCCCGTAGTTGCCCACCCCGGAGCCGCCGTAGATCTCCGCGTCGGTGTTCACGACCTCGCGCCACCGGCCCGCGGCGGGCAACCCGACCCGGTAGTCGTGGTGCGGCATCCCGGCGAAGTTCGCCACGCACGCCAGCCGCGAGCCGTCCTCGCCGATGCGCAGGAAGCTCAGCACGTTGCCGCCCGAGTCGTTCGCGTCGATCCAGGCGAAGCCCTCCGGCGTGGTGTCCGCGCTGAACAACGCCGGCGACGACGTGTACGTGGAGTTCAGGTCCCGCATCAGCTTCTGGATCCCGCCGTGCAGCGGCTGTTCCAGCAGGTGCCAGTCCAGCGACCGCTCCTCCGACCACTCCTGCTCCTGGCCGAACTCGCCGCCCATGAACAGCAGCTGCTTGCCGGGGTGCGCCCACATGAACGCCAGCAGCGACCGGACCCCGGCGGCCTTGTTCCAGTCATCGCCGGGCATGCGGCCCCACAGCGAGCCCTTGCCGTGCACGACCTCGTCGTGCGACAGCGGCAGCACGAAGTTCTCGCTCCACGCGTACACCAGCGAGAACGTCATCTCGTTGTGGTGGTAGGACCGGTGCACCGGATCGTGCGCCAGGTAGTGCAGCGTGTCGTGCATCCAGCCCATGTTCCACTTGAACCCGAACCCGAGCCCGCCCAGGTGCGTCGGCCGCGTCACACCCGGCCACGCCGTCGACTCCTCGGCGATCATCACCACGCCCGGGTGTCGCTTGTAGACGGTCGCGTTCAGCTCCTGCAGGAACCGCACCGCATCCAGGTTCTCCCGCCCGCCGTACTGGTTGGGCACCCACTGGCCCTCCGGCCGCGAGTAGTCCAGGTACAGCATCGAGGCCACCGCGTCCACCCGCAGACCGTCCAGGTGGTACTCCTCCAGCCAGAACAGCGCGTTCGCGACCAGGAAGTTGCGCACCTCGTTGCGGCCGAAGTCGAACACGTACGTGCCCCAGTCCAGCTGCTCGCCGCGGCGCGGGTCGGCGTGCTCGTACAGCGGGGTGCCGTCGAAGCGCGCCAACGCCCAGTTGTCCTTGGGGAAGTGAGCGGGCACCCAGTCCACGATCACGCCGATGCCGCGCTGGTGCAGCCGGTCCACGAAGTACCGGAAGTCGTCCGGGTGGCCGAACCGCGCGGTCGGCGCGTAGTAGGAGGTGACCTGGTAGCCCCACGACCCGCCGAACGGGTGCTCGGCGATCGGCAGCAGTTCGACGTGCGTGAAACCCATGTCCTGCACGTAGTCGGCCAGCTCCTCGGCCAGCTCGCGGTAGCCCAGCCCGGGCCGCCACGAACCGAGGTGCACCTCGTAGACGCTCATCGGCGCGTTGGCCCAGTTCGTGGCGTTGCGCTTGGCCAGCCACTCCTCGTCGGACCACTCGTAGGCCGACGCGGTGACCACCGACGCGGTCGCGGGCGGCTTCTCCGTCGCGAACGCCATCGGGTCGGCCTTCTCGTGCCACTGCCCGTCGGCGCCGAGGACGCGGAACTTGTAGTGCGTCCCGATCTCCACGCCCGGGATGAACACCTCCCACACCCCGGACGAGCCGAGCGAGCGCATCGGGTGCGACCGGCCGTCCCACCCGTTGAAGTCGCCGATCACCCGCACCCCCCGCGCGGTCGGCGCCCACACCGCGAACGACGTGCCGGTGACGACCCCGCTCGGCGTCTCGTAGGACCGCGGGTGCGCGCCCAGCACGTCCCACAGCCGCTCGTGCCTGCCCTCGCCGATCAGGTGCTGGTCCAGCTCGCCCACCGTGGGCAGCCACCGGTACGGGTCGTCGAGCGTGCACACCTGCCCGTCGTAGTCGACCTCCAGCCGGTAGTCGCCGGGGTGCTCGGGCACCGTTCCGGCGAACAGGCCGTCCACGACCCGTTCCAGGTCGAACTTGTGGTCGGCGGCGACCACGCTCACCCGGCGCGCACCGGGCCGCAGCGCCCGCACCACCACCGCGTCGCCCACGGTGTGCACACCGAGGACCGAGTGCGGGTCGTGGTGCGAGCCGGCCAGCAGCCGGTCGATGTCGCCGGGCGGCGGGGCCGCCTCGGGCAGTTCGGCTGGGACCGCGTTCACGGTTGTTCGCCTCCTGCGGTGATCCGTGCGATGGATGCCAGCGGTACGGTCAGCCATTCCGGCCGGTTGGCGTGTTCGTAGGCCACCTCGTAGACGGCCTTGTCGAGCTCGAACGCGCGCAGCAGGTCGCCGTGCGCCCGCGGGTCGCCCACTGTTTCCGGCGCCGCCTTGGCGTAGCCGTCGCAGAAGGCCGACCGGTTGCGCCGCGCCCACTCCAGCGCCCGCTCGGTGAGCCGCGGATCGTCCTCGTCGTGGCCGATCAGCATCTGGTGCGCCGCGTAGTCGAACGAGCGCAGCATCCCGGCGACATCCCGCAGCGGCGAGCGCAGCGCCACCCGTTCGGCCGCCGGCGCGGCAGGCTCGCCCTCGAAGTCGATCAACAGCCACCCGGTGACGCAACGCAGCACCTGTCCCAGGTGCAGGTCACCGTGGATGTACTGCATGGACACTGGTCCGTGCGCCTCCCGCAGCTTCTCGAAGGCGGCGCGCAGCGCCGGGGCGTGCTCGGCCAGTTGCGGCACCGCGCGGCTCACGGTGTCCAGCCGGTCCCGCATCGCCTTGACCGTGCGGTCGAACTCGCCCTCGTCGGCGATCTCGTCGCCGAGGGCCCGCCGCAGGTCGCTGTGCACGGAGGCGACAGCCTGGCCGAGCCGCTGCGCCTCCCCGGCGAAATCGCCGCCCACCTCGTCGGGGGGCAGCTCGGGATCGGCCATGAGGTCGCGGACGCTGGTGGTGGCCATGGCCCAGCCGTCCACCGCGTCGGACACGAACTTCTGCAGCATCCCGATCGTGACCGGCTCCCCGTCGAGTTCGCCGGTGATCGAGCCGAGCAGGTCGGCGATGTGCTTGCTGCCCACGTCGTGCAGCGCCCGGTGCAGGCGCAGGTCCGGGTTCTCGCCCGGGGTGAGCTTGCGGAACAGCTTGAGGATGTAGTGGTGACCGAACACCAGCGAGGTGTTGCTCTGCTCCGCGCCCACCGGCCGGGCCCGCAGCCCGCCACGCAGCTCGGCGCCCGGTTCGCGCGCGAACCGCAGCGAGCCGATCCGCGCGTCCCCGGCGATCAGGTCGAGCAGCTTGCTCGTCAGGTCGGCGTCGCCGGTGGCCTCGTAGCAGGGCAGGCCCTTCTCGGTGCCGATCCAGCTCGACCCGAGGTACTCCGGCAGGTGGGCCTGGCTCCCGATGAGGAGCTGGTACGGCTCGCGCCGGTCGTCCTGCTCCACCTCGACCACGAGGTGGAGCAGGAGCGGGTCGCCGGCCATCAGGACCGTCGTGCTCAGCGGGCGCACCGCGGTGATCGGGCGGTCCTTCCCGGCGAACCACCGCTGCGTGGGCAGCCACTCCGGCAGTTCGGTCACCAGCGCGCCGACCAGCTCACGGGGATCGGTCAAGTCACTCACCTCGCCTCGCCTTCGCGTCCGCGTCCAGCAGCTGGAACCAGTAGAAGCCGTGCCCAGGCAACGTCAGCAGATAAGGCAGTTCCCCGATGTCGGGGAATTGAACACCGCCGGTGAGCTCCAGGGGCGTGTAACCGTGATGCTCCGACAGGTCCAGCTCGACCGGTTGCGGGAATCGCGACAGATTGTTCACACACAGGACGATGTCGAGCCGCCCGTCCGGCCGGATCCAGGTCCGCTTGTAGGCCAGCACGCTCGGGTTGGACCCGCCGAGCTCGACGAAGTCGCCTTCGGCGAACGCGTGGTGCTGCTTGCGGACCTCGATCATCCGCCGCGTCCAGTTGAGCAGCGACGACGCGCTGTCCCGCTGGGCCTCGACGTTGATCGCCTGGTACCCGTAGACCGGGTCCATGATCACCGGCAGGTAGATCCGGCCCGGGTCGCAACCCGAGAAACCGGCGTTGCGATCGGGCGTCCACTGCATGGGTGTGCGCACCGCGTCGCGGTCACCCAGCCAGATGTTGTCGCCCATTCCGATCTCGTCACCGTAGTACAGAACGGGTGACCCGGGCAGCGAAAGCAGCAAAGCCGTGAACAACTCGAGCTGGTTGCGGTCGTTCTCCAGCAGCGGCGCGAGTCGGCGGCGGATGCCGATGTTCGCCTTCATCCGCGGGTCCTTGGCGTACTCCGCGTACATGTAGTCGCGCTCTTCGTCGCTGACCATCTCCAGCGTCAGCTCGTCGTGGTTGCGCAGGAAGATGCCCCACTGCGCGCCGTCCGGGATCTTCGGCGTCTGCGCCAGGATCTCCGAGATCGGGAAGCGGGACTCGCGGCGCACGGCCATGAAGATGCGCGGCATCAGCGGGAAGTGGAACGCCATGTGGCACTCGTCGCCGCCGGTGGCCGGGTCGCCGAAGTACTCGACCACGTCGGAGGGCCACTGGTTGGCCTCGGCCAGCAGTACCCGGCCCGGGTACTCGTCGTCGACGACCTTGCGGCAGCGCTTGAGGAACTCGTGCGTGCGCGGCAGGTTCTCGCAGTTGGTGCCCTCCTGTTCGAACAGGTAGGGGACCGCGTCCAGGCGGAAGCCGTCGATGCCCAGATCCAGCCAGAACCGCAGGACGTCGAGCATGGCCTCCTGCACGTCCGGGTTCTCGTAGTTGAGGTCGGGCTGGTGGGAGAAGAAGCGGTGCCAGTAGAACTGGCCGCGCACCGGGTCGTACGTCCAGTTCGACGTTTCGGTGTCCACGAAGATGATGCGCGCGTCGGCGTAGCGCGAGTCGTCGTCGCTCCAGACGTAGTAGTCGCCGTAGGGCCCGTCGGGGTCGGACCGCGACTGCTGGAACCACGGGTGCACGTCCGAGGTGTGGTTGAGGACGAGGTCGGTGATCACGCGAATGCCGCGCTTGTGGGCCTCGTCGAGGAGGTAGACGAAGTCCTCGACCGTGCCGAACTCCGGCAGCACCGCGCGGAAGTCGCTGATGTCGTAGCCGCCGTCGCGCAGCGGCGAGGCGTAGAAGGGCGGCAGCCAGAGGCAGTCGACGCCGAGCCACTCGATGTAGTCCAGCCGGTTCGCGAGCCCGCGCAGGTCGCCGGTGCCGTCGCCGTTGGAGTCGGCGAAGGCGCGCACCAGCACCTCGTAGAAGACCGCGCCCTTGTACCACTGCGGGTTGTCCGGCGCCTGTTTCGCGGACTTGAAGTCGTCGGCCTGCGGCTCGACGAGCATCCCGTCGGGGGTCATCGCCTCACCGGTGTGCGGGATGCCCTCCAGACCGAGCGCCGCGTCGGGCCGGGCGTCTTCGTCCATGAACTCCACCTCTCCCCACCTCATCCGGGTGCGTTCGACTACCCCGGCGCCGGTCGGTGCGCGGGGTTCTCCGTGGAAAACTGTGTTGTGTCGGGGCCGGCCTCAGTCGCGGCCGGCCAGGCGGCGCTGTACGCCGACGACGTGCGCGACCGAACGCCAGGGTTCGAGCCGCACGTAGTTCGCCTGGCCCCAGTCCCAGGTCTCGCCGGTGACCTCGTCGTGCGCGATCAGCCGCTCGTGCCAGTCGAAGCCGAGCGCGGCCAGGTCGAGCCAGAGGGTCCCCTCCTGAGCCTGGTGCGGATCCAGGGTCACCACCACGACGACGGTGTCGCCCGTCGCCGGATCCTGCTTGGAATACGCCAGCAGCGCCGGGTTGTCCACGTGGTGGAACCGCAGCGTGCGCATCTGCTGCAGCGCGGGGTGGGCGCGGCGCACCGCGTTGAGCTTCGTCAGCCACGGCTCGAGTGAGCGGCCCTCCGCCAGCGCCTGGTCGAAGTCCCGCGGGCGCAGTTCGTACTTCTCCGAGTGGAGATACTCCTCGCTGCCCTCGCGCACCGGCTCGTGCTCGTACAGCTCGTAACCGGAGTAGACGCCCCACGTCGGCGACAGCGTCGCGGCGAGCGCGGCGCGCAGCGCGAACATGGCCGGGCCGCCCTTCTGCAGCGACTCGTGCAGGATGTCCGGCGTGTTGACGAACAGGTTCGGCCTGCCGACGTCCCAGTGCTCGACCAGGTCGACGCCGAACTCGATCAGCTCCTCCTTCGTCGTGCGCCAGGTGAAGTAGGTGTAGGACTGGGTGAAGCCGAGCTTGGCCAGGCCCCACAGGCGGGCCGGGCGCGTGAAGGCCTCGGACAGGAACAGCACGTCCGGGTGCGCGTCCTTCACGGTCTTGATCAGCCAGGCCCAGAAGTCCGGCGGCTTGGTGTGCGGGTTGTCGACGCGGAAGATGCGGACCCCGTGCGAAACCCAGTGCAGCACGACCCGCAGCACCTCGGCGTAGATGCCCTCCGGGTCGTTGTCGAAGTTGATCGGGTAGATGTCCTGGTACTTCTTCGGCGGGTTCTCGGCGTAGGCGATGCTGCCGTCCGGGCGCGTGGTGAAGAACTCCGGGTTCTTCAGCACCCACGGGTGGTCCGGGGCGGCCTGCAGCGCCAGGTCGAGGGCGACCTCCAGGCCCAGCTCGGTGGCGCGGGCGACGAAGTCGTCGAAGTCGTCGATGGTGCCCAGCTGCGGGTGGACCGCGTCGTGGCCGCCTTCGTCCGAGCCGATGGCCCACGGCGAGCCGACGTCGGTCTCGTCCGGGGTGAGGGTGTTGTTGCGCCCCTTGCGGTTCACGCGGCCGATGGGGTGGATCGGCGGCAGGTAGACGACGTCGAAACCCATGCGCGCGATGCGGTCCAGTGCCTTGGCCGCGGTCTGGAAGGTGCCGTGCACGGGGCGGCCTTGCTCGTCCCAGCCGCCGGTGGAGCGGGGGAAGAACTCGTACCAGGACCCGAACGCGGCGCGCTCCCGGTCGACCCAGATGCGCATCGGCTTGCCCTTGGTGACCAGCTCGCGCACCGGGTACTCGTGCATGATCCGGTCCACGTCGACGGACAGCGCGGGGCCGACGCGCTCGGCGAGGTAGCGGTCGGTGTCGCGCAGGGCGTGCGCGGCGCTGGCGAGCAGGGCGCGCTCGCGGCGGCGGTCCGGGCGGCGCGAGACGCGGTCCAGCAGGCGGGCGCCGGTCTCCAGGTCGTTGGCCAGTTCGGTGGCGTCCTGCCCGGCGGCCACCTTGACCTTGACGGCGTGCTTCCAGGTGGACCAGGGGTCGCTCCACGCGTCGACGCGGAAGGTCCACAGGCCCTCGGCGTCCGGGACGATGACCGCGCCGAAGCGGTCCAGACCAGTGCCCTGCTCGACCATCCGGGTGCGGCGGGAGATCCGGTCGTGCGGGCCGCGCCAGGACACCGTGGCGGCGACCGCGTCGTGACCCTCCCGCCAGACCGTCGCCGAGATCGGAACGTGTTCCCCCACCACCGCTTTCGCCGGGTAGTGGCCACAGCTGACCGCTGGGGTCACGTCGTCGATGCCGAGCCGGCCGGTCATCGGCAGCGCCCCTCTCACCGTTGTTGTCGAATATGCAGCCCCACCCGACGGCCCGGTGGGGACGTACAGGTCTTCGGAAGGAGGTACCCAGCTGCGAACGTGCGCAAACTACCGCCTCGGGTGTCACTCTCCGTCGGCGGGCCACGTGTGTCCAGTGTGGTCATCGACTGGTAACCCACGCGTCACGGCGTGGTTCGCTTCGGCGCCTTCCACCGCGCACTTTCGACCCCTCAACGGCGTTCAGGCAAGTCGGGTAACACCAACGGGCGTCAGCTCGGAAGGGCTTGCCGTGTCTGGGATCGGGATGCCCCGTCGTACCCGCCGGTAACCCTGGGGGCGCCGGTTTGGTTGCGGGGGAAGTGGCGGGGTTCGGGCGATGATCGTTGGGCGGGGGAGGGGTTCGGATGGTGGTGGGTGGTGGCTGCCGGGGGCAGGTGGTGGTGCCGGTGGTGGTCACGCTCCGCTCTGGCTGGAAGGTGGTCGGCGGGGCCCGTGCTGCTTCGGGTGGAAGGTGGTCGCTGGGCCCCGTGTTGCGCTGGGTGGAAGGTATTCACTGGGGCCGGCGCTGCTCCGGGGAACGGGGTTCTCGCTGCGGCCTGTGCCCGCGCCCACCTCTTCACAGCGAGTGCAGTGCAGTGCCATGCCGCGCGCGCGAAGCGGGAGCGCGGCGGCCGGCGTCTGCCGCGCCGGCCGCCGCCGCGCGCGTCGCCGGCGTGGGCGCTCGGTCCCGCTTCGCGGGCGCGGCGGCAGCTGCCACCGGGCGTTGCCGGCCGGGCGTGCTCCGGCTGGGAAGCGTGCCACCGTTGCGCGGGCGAGCTCGCGTTGCTGGGCGGGGTGCTTCTGCTGCGGAAGCGCTCCACCGTTGCGCGGGCCTGGTCCTGCATCGCGGGCGCCGCGCCGTTGTCGCCGGGCGGGCGGCTCCGGCTGGGAAGCGCGCCATTGGTGCGGGCGTGCTCGCGTTGCCAGGCGGGGTGCTTCCGCTAGGGAAGCGCTCTGCCGTTGTGCGGACGTGCTCCTGCTTCGCGAGCGCCGCGCGCTTGCCACCGCGCTGTTGCCGCCGGCTGGGTGTGCTCCCACGGGCACGGCGTCGTTGCCGCCGTGCGCGTTGCCCGGCGGGGTTCCTTCCGCTGCGGAAGCCCGCTGTGGGTGCGTGGTGCGCTCCCTCTTCTGGGGCACCGCGCCGGTTGCTGCCGGGCGCGCCGCTGGGCGGGCGTGGTTGTGCTGCGCGGGCGTCGCTGTGCGGGCACCGCGCCGGTTGTTGCCGGGCGAAGCACGCCACCGCCGCTGTGCGGGCACCGCGCTGGTTGTCGCCGGGCGCGCCGCTGGGCGGGCGTGGTTATGCTGCGCGGGCTTCGCTGCGCGGGCACCGCGCTGGTTGTCGCCGGGCGCGCCGCTGGGCGGGCGTGGTTGTGCTGCGCGGGTGTCGCTGCGCGGGCACCGCGCTGGTTGTCGCCAGGCGCGTCGCTGGGCGGGGGTGGTTGTGCTGCGCGCGGCGTCGCTGCGTGGGCGGGGTTGCGCTGTGCGCGGCGGGGCCCCGCCGCCGTGGGTGCTCTACCTGGGCGTGATGTCCCGTGGGGCGCGGAGCAGCAGCAGCGCCCTCGCGGGCAGGGTCAGCCTGCTGCCGGGCGTGAGGGCGCCCGGGTTGGCGGGGCTGCCGTCCGGCGTCGTGGTGTCCAGGGTCGGCTTCAGGGTTTCGCCGAACTCCGGGCCGGGCAGGGTGACCTTCACCGGCTCGTCCCCGGAGTGCAGGATCAGCAGCCACGAGTGGTCGGCGATCAGTTCGCCCTCCCGGGTGCGGGACTGGCTGTTCGACCCGTCGATCCACATCATCAGCGTGCGGCGGCCGCCGTCGAACCAGTCCTCCTCCGTCATCTCCTCGCCGTCGGGGCGGAACCAGATCAGGTCGGGGCGCCCGGTGGGCGTCGTGCGGCCTTCGAAGAACTCCGGCTGCCTCAGGGCCGGGCTCGCGGCCCGCAGGTGCACCAGCCGGCGCGTGAAGGCCAGCATCGCGGTCGCGTCCGGGTCGCCGGACCAGTCCAGCCACGACGTCTCGTCGTCCAGGCAGTACGCGTTGTTGTTGCCGCCCTGGGTGCGCCACAGCTCGTCACCCGCGACGAGCATCGGGGTGCCCGTCGACAACAGCAGCGTCGCGAGCAGGTTCCGCGCCTGCCTGGCCCGCAGCTCCCGGATCTCCGGATCGTCGGTCTCGCCCTCCGCGCCGTGGTTCCAGGAGCGGTTGTCGTTCGTGCCGTCGCGGTTGTCCTCGCCGTTGGCCTCGTTGTGCTTTTCGTTGTAGGACACCAGATCCCGCAACGTGAAGCCGTCGTGCGCGGTGATGAAGTTGACCGACTGCCACGGGCGGCGCAGGTTGTGGTCGTACAGGTCCGACGAACCGGACAGCCGGAACGCCAGGTCGTCCACCCCCACCGCGCCGCGCCAGAAGTCACGCACCGTGTCGCGGTAGCGGCCGTTCCACTCCGCCCACTGCGCCCCGAAGTCGCCGACGCGATAGCCGTGCCCGGTCACGTCCCACGGCTCGGCGATCAGTTTGCACCCGGACAGCACCGGATCGGTGGTGATCGCGGTGAGCAGCGCCGAGTCCCGGTCGAACGCGCCGCCGCCTGGCCTGCCGAGCGTGCTGGCCAGGTCGAACCGGAACCCGTCGACACCCATCTCGGTCGCCCAGTACCGCAGCGAGTCGGTGACCAGGCGGATCACCGTCGGCGAGCGCGGCTCCAGGGTGTTGCCGCAGCCGGTCAGGTCGATGACGTTGCCGCGGCCGGCGTGCAGGTAGTAGGCCGGGGCGTCCAGGCCGCGGAACGACAGGGTGGGCCCGTCCAGGCCGCCCTCGCAGGTGTGGTTGAAGACCACGTCGAGGATGACCTCGATGTTGGCCGCGTGCAGGGCGGCGACCATGGTGCGGAACTCGGCGACCTCACGCCCCGGCTCGCTCGCGTACCCGGCGTGCGGCGCGAAGTAGCCCAGCGGCGAGTACCCCCAGTAGTTCTTCCGTCCGGTGCGCACCAGGTAGGGCTCCTCGGTGAACCAGTGCACCGGCAGCAGCTCCACCGCGGTCACCCCGAGCCGCACCAGGTGCTCGATCGCCGCCGGGTGGGCCAGGCCCAGGTAGGTGCCGCGCAGGTTCGCCGGGATCTCCGGGTTCCGCTGCGTGAAGCCCTTCACGTGCATCTCGTAGATGACGGACTCCTCGAACGGCACCTCGGGCTTGGCGCCGGTGTCCGGGCCGCCGTGCGAGGTGACCACCGACAGCGGCACGCTGCCCAGCGAGTCGACCTTGGAGCGGCGGTGGTGCATCGGATCGCCCGCGTGGCCGAGCGCGGCGGAAAGGTCGGTGAGGGCGCCGGTGATGCGCGTGGCGTACGGGTCGACGAGGATCTTGTCCGGGTTGCAGCGCAGGCCGCGCGACGGGTCGTACGGGCCGTGCACCCGGTAGCCGTACTTCTGGCCCGACGTCACACCCGGCACCAGGCCGTGCCACACGCCGAAGGTGCGCTCGGTGAGCTCCACGCGGCGTTCGGAGCCGTCCTCGCTGATCAGGCACACCTCGACGGCGTCGGCGACGGTCGAGGTGATGGCGAACCGGACGCCCCCGCCCTCCGGGTGCGCGCCCAGGGGGAAGGGGCGCCCGGCGAGGACGAGGTTGTCGGTGGCAGGTCGGGTGGCCATGCTCCGATTCTCCCAGCACCCCCCGACAGTTTGGTCACCGCCGAACGGTGTCGATCAGGCCGGGGTGCCGGGCGGGTGGTGACGGCGGGTGGCCGCGGCGGCGGTGTGCGGGGTCGTTCGCGCTGGTCGGTGCCTTCTGCGCGGAGGGACGGGTGGGGGTGGATGGGGCCGGTCGCGGGGGTGGTGAGGGTTTGGTCACCGCCGCACGGGGGCGATGGCGACCAAGTCCGCGGACGTCCGGTGACCTGGCGTGATCAGCTGAGGGTGTCGATCAGGACGAACGTGTCCGGGGGCAGCTGGGCGGCCGTGGCGTCGCCCCAGGAGAGCAGCACCTTGCCCGCCGGGTCGCCCAGGTCGGCGGCCTCGGGACCGAAGTTGCACACCAGCCGCAGGGCGCCGCGGTCGAGGACCAGCAGCGGGCCGTCCGCGCGCACCTCGAACCGGTCCAGCCACGGGTCCGCCAGCTCCGGCCGGGACCGGCGCAGCGCGATCAGCGACCGGTACAGGTCGAGCATCTCGCGGTGCCCCTCCTTGGCCGGCTCGGACCAGTCCAGCCGCGAGCGCTCCACGGTCGCCGGGTCCATCGGGTCCGGCACCTCGGCCTCACCCCAGCCGTGGCGGGCGAACTCGCGGCGGCGGCCCGTCCGCACGGCCTCGGCCAGCTCCGGGTCCGGGAACGACGCGAAGAACTGCCACGGCGTGCGCGCCGCCCACTCCTCGCCCATGAACACCATCGGCGTGTACGGCGAGCAGAACACGATCGCCGCGCCGCAGGCCAGGCGTCCCGGCGACACCGAAGCGGACAACCGGTCGCCGGTGGCCCGGTTGCCGATCTGGTCGTGGTTCTGCAGGTAGATCAGGAACCGGTGCCCGGGCAGCGTCCGCGTGTCGACCGGCCGCCCGTGCGTCCGCTCCCGGAACGACGACCACGTGCCGGCGTGGAAGAACGCCTGCCGCAGCGTCTTCTCCAGCGCCCCGGGCGCGCCGAAGTCGGCGTAGTACCCGCTGGTCTCCCCGGACAGCGTCACGTGCAGCGCGTGGTGCAGGTCGTCGCACCACTGGGCGTGCAGCCCGTACCCGCCGCCCTCGCGGGCGGTGACCAGCCGCGGGTCGTTGAGGTCCGACTCGGCGATCAATGTCAGCGGCCGCCGCACCGCCGCCGACAGCGCCTCCACCTCCACCGCCAGCTCCTCCAGCAGGTGCGTGGCCCGCCGGTCGCTCAGCGCGTGCACCGCGTCCAGCCGCAGCGCGTCGACGTGGAAGTCCCGCAGCCAGCCGAGCGCGTTGTCCAGCACGTACCGGCGGACCTCGTCGGACCCCTCGCCGTCCAGGTTCAGGCCGGGGCCCCAGTCGTTGCTGCCCGCGAAGTAGGGGCCGAACCGGTCCAGGTACGCCCCCGACGGCCCGAGGTGGTTGTAGACGACGTCGAGCACCACGGCCAGGCCGCGTGCGTGGCAGGCGTCGACGAACCGCTTGAACCCGTCCGGCCCGCCGTAGGGCTCGTGCGCCGCGCCCCACAGCACCCCGTCGTAGCCCCAGCCGTCGGTGCCGTCGAACGAGTTGACCGGCAGCACCTCGACGAACGTGACGCCCAGGTCGACGAGATGGTCCAGCCGGCCGATCGCCGCGTCGAACGTGCCCTCCGGGGTGAACGTGCCGATGTGCAGCTCGTAGATCACCCCGCCGGGAAGCGCCCGCCCTGTCCACGACCCGTCGGTCCAGTCGAACGCGGAGTGGTCGTAGATCCGCGACGGCCCGTGCACGCCGTGCGGCTGCCACGACGACCGCGGATCGGGAAGCGCCTTCTCGTCGTCGTCGAGCACGAACGCGTAGTCGGCGCCCGGCGGCGCCGGCACGTCGGAGAACCACCAGCCGCCGCCACCGGCCGTCATCTCGTGGTCGGCGCCGCCGGTGCGCACGCGCACCCGCGAGACGGCGGGCGCCCACACCCGGAAGGTCATGACTCTCCCCGCACCAGCAGCGCGACCGGATAACGCGCCAGCATCTCCGACAGCTCACCGGTGACCGCCGCGCCGGTGATCGCGTCCGTCCACTCACCCGCGGGCAGCGGCAGCACCGTGCCGCGCCAGCCGCCGCCCTCGGCCAGCCCCACCGGCAGCCGGGTGGCCACCGTGATCAGCCCGGTGCGCTCGAAGGCCACCACGTGCGCGGCGGCCGGGCCCTCGGCGTGCAGGCGGCGGTAGCCGGTGAACAGCTCCGGGGAGTCGCGGCGCAGGGTCAGCGCCCGGTGCACGACGAGCAGCTTCGCCGCGCCGGAGGAGTCGACCGGCGGCAGCCACCCGCCCTCGATCTCCTCCAGCAGCGCGGCGCGCAGCGCGTAGTCGACCGGCCGCCGGTTGTCCGGGTCGACCAGCGAGAAGTCCCACAGCTCGGTGCCCTGGTAGACGTCCGGCACGCCGGGCGCGGTGAGCTGGATCAGCTTCTGCGCCACGGAGTTCGACCATCCCGGTTCGCGCACCCGCGCCACGAACGCCTCGACCTCGGCCGCCAGGTTCGCGTCGCCGAGGACCTCGTCCGGCCACGCCGCGACCGCCCGCTCGAACTCCTCGTCGTGGTCGGTCCAGGTGGTGCGGAGCTTGCTTTCCTTGGCCGCCTTGTCCAGGTAGTCCCGCAGCCGCTCCGGGGTGATCGGCCAGGCGCCCACCAGCGTCTGCCAGGCCAGCAGGTTCAGCGACGGCTCGTCGATGCCGTGCCGGGCGGTCCACCGCCGGACCGCGGCGGCGAACTCGCCGGGCACCTCCGACAGCACCGCCAGCCGCGCCCGCACGTCCTCGGACCGCTTCGTGTCGTGCGTGGTCAGCGTCGTCATCGCGCCGGGCCAGCCTGCCTCACGAGCGGCGGCCATCGCGTGGAAGGCGTCCACGGAGGCGCCGAAGTCGTTGGGGGAGCCGCCGACCTCGTTGAGCGCGGCGAAGCGCGTGTAGCGGTAGAAGGTGGTGTCCTCGGTGCCCTTGGCGACCACCATGCCGGAGGTCTGCTGGATGCGGGTGGCCAGCTCGCCGTGCGGGTCCTCGCGCACCTGGAAGTCCAGCGCGTCGATCGCCTCGGCCAGGTCGGGGCGCGCGGCGCGGGCGGCGGCGATCGCGGCCGCCCAGTGCGCCTCGCCCTCGGGCAGGTAGGACCGGTACACCGGGAACGCGACCATCGTCTCGGCCACCGCCCCCTGCGCCGCCTCCGGCTCGACGCCGCGCACCAGCGCGGCGATCCGGCGCACCTCGGCCACCAGGATCCGGTCGGTCACCAGCCGCCGGGCCCTGTCCTCGACCTCGTGGTAGTCCACCGGCTGGCCCAGCGACCGCGCCAGCTCGGTCAGCGGCGCCTCGCCGTCCGGGTCGACGAACAGCCCGGTGATCTCGCGCAGCGCGTCGTAGCCGGTGGTGCCGTCGACCGGCCAGCTCTGCGGCAGGTCCTCGCCCGGGTGCAGGATCTTCTCCACCACCAGCCACGCCTCCGGCGCGCCCGCACGCAGCATCCGCATGTAGCCGCCGGGGTCGGCCAGGCCGTCCGGGTGGTCCACGCGCAGGCCCGTGACCTCGCCCTCGGCGACCCAGCGCAGCACCTCGCCGTGGGTGGCGTGGAAGACGTCCGGCAGCTCGACCCGCACCGCGGCGAGCGTGGTGATGTCGAAGAAGCGGCGGTAGTTCAGCTCCGCGTTGCCCCGGCGCCAGCCCACCAGCTCGTAGTGCTGCCGCGCGTGCACCTCCTGCGGGCTGCCCTCGCCGGTGCCCGGCGCGATCGGGAACCGGTGCTCGTAGTAGACCAGCTCGTCGCCGTCGACCCGCAGCTCCGCCACGTCGGCGTCGTCACCGAGGACGGGCAGCAGCACCCTGCCGCGCCGCCAGTCGACGTCGAAGTAGTCGGCGTGTGCCGAGCCGGGGCCGTGCCGCAGCACGTCCCACCACCACGGGTTCGCCTTCGCGACCTCGACCGCCATGTGGTTGGGCACGATGTCCACGACGAACCCGAGCCCCGCGTCCCGCAGCCGCTTCGCCAGATCCCGCCGCGCGTCCTCGCCGCCCAGCTCCGGCCGCGCCCGCGTCGGGTCGACCACGTCGTAGCCGTGGGTGGACCCGGGCGTCGCGTGCAGCACCGGCGAGGCGTACAGGGCGCCGACGCCGAGCCTGCGCAGGTACGGAATGCGGTCGGCGGCGTCGGCGAAGGTGAACTCCGGGCGCAGCTGCACCCGGTAGGTGGCGGACGGTCTCATGCGTCCACCCGCTGCAGCACCACGAGCGAACGGGCAGGCAGGTTCATCGTGCCGCCCGCCGCCACCGGCTCACCCGGCTCCTCCGCGACGGTCCCGGCCTCGGTGTCGACCACCACCGCCCAGCCCGCGCCGTAGTCGGCGTTCGGCAGGGTCAGCTCGATGTCCTCGTAGTGCGCGTTGAACGCCAGCAGGAACGAGTCGTCGGTGACCTTCATGCCGCGCGGGTCGAGGTCGTTGATGCCCTCGCCGTTGAGGAACGCGACGATGGCCTTGCCGAAGCCGTCGTCCCAGTTCTGCTCCTTCATCTCCTCGCCGGAGGGGGTGAACCAGGCGATGTCGCGCAGCTCCTCGCCCTTGCCGATCGGTTTGCCCGCGAAGAAGCGGCGGCGCCGGAACACCGGGTGCTTCTTGCGGAACGCGGCGAGCGCGGCGGTGAACTCGACCTGGTCGGCGTTGGCCTTCGCGAGCGACCAGTCCATCCAGGAGATCTCGTTGTCCTGGCAGTAGACGTTGTTGTTGCCCCGCTGGGTGCGGCCCATCTCGTCGCCGTGCAGCAGCATCGGCACCCCCTGCGACAGCAGCAGGGTGGCGAGCATGTTGCGGCGCTGCTTGGCCCGCAGCGCCAGCACCTCCTCGTCGTCCGTCTCGCCCTCGACACCGCAGTTCCACGAGCGGTTGTCGTCGGCGCCGTCCCGCCCGTCCTCGCCGTTGGCCTCGTTGTGCTTGTTGTTGTAGGACACCAGGTCCTGCAGCGTGAAGCCGTCGTGCGCGGTGACGAAGTTGATCGAGGCGTACGGGCGGCGGCCGTCGTCCTGGTACAGGTCGGACGATCCGGTGAGCCGGGAGGCGAACTCGCCGAGCGTCGCGGGCTCGCCGCGCCAGAAGTCCCGCACGGTGTCGCGGAACTGACCGTTCCACTCCGTCCACAGTGGAGGAAAGTTGCCGACCTGGTACCCGCCCGGCCCGACGTCCCAGGGCTCGGCGATCAGCTTGACCCGGCTCACCGTCGGGTCCTGCTGCACCAGGTCGAAGAACGTGGACAGCCGGTCGACGTCGTAGAACTCTCGGGCCAGGGTGGCGGCGAGGTCGAAGCGGAACCCGTCGACGTGCATCTCGGTGACCCAGTACCGCAGCGAGTCCATGATGAGCTGCAGCGTGTGCGGGTTGCGCACGTTCAGCGAGTTGCCGGTGCCCGTGTAGTCCATGTAGTACTGCGGCTCGTCCTCGACCAGCCGGTAGTAGGCCTGGTTGTCGATGCCGCGCATGGACAGGGTGGGGCCGAGGTGGTTGCCCTCGGCGGTGTGGTTGTAGACGACGTCGAGGATGACCTCGATGCCTGCTTCGTGCAGGGCCTTGACCATGCCCTTGAACTCCTGCACCTGGCCGGCCTGCTCGGGCAGCGCCGCGTAACCCTCGTGCGGGGCGAAGAAGCCGATCGTGTTGTAGCCCCAGTAGTTGCGCAGGCCCTTCTCGGCCAGACCGTGGTCGGTGATGAACTGGTGCACCGGCATCAGCTCGATCGCCGTGACGCCGAGCTTGGTGAGGTGGTCGATCACCGCCGGGTGCGCGAGCCCGGCGTAGGTGCCGCGCAGCCGCGGGGGCACCTCCGGGTGGTTCATCGTGAGGCCGCGGACGTGCGCCTCGTAGATCACCGTCTCGTTGTAGGGCGTGCGCGGCGGCCGGTCGTCACCCCAGTCGAAGAACGGGTTGACCACCACCGCGTGCGGCACGTGCGCCGCCGAATCCGCGTCGTTGCGCTCGTCGGGCGAGCCGAACGGGTAGGCGAACAACGCCTCGTCCCAGTCGACGTGACCGGCGATCGCCTTGGCGTACGGGTCGATCAGCAGCTTGTTCGGGTTGCAGCGCAGGCCGCGCGACGGGTCGTACGCGCCGTGCACGCGGTAGCCGTAGCGCTGGCCGGGGCCGACGCCGAGCAGGTACCCGTGGTGGACGAACCCGTCGACCTCGGTCAGGCGGTGCCGCTCCTCGGTGCCGTCCTCGTTGACCAGGCACAGCTCGACGTGATCCGCGACCTCCGAGAAGACGGCGAAGTTGGTGCCCACACCGTCGTAGGTGGCACCCAGCGGGTAGGGCAATCCGGGCCAGGGCGGCACAGGTTCTCCTCTTTGCGTTCGCGAGCCGTGTTCCGACGTGTGCCCAATCTAGCGGTCTTCAAGCACTTCGCCCGGTGAACGGGCGCGCGGCGCGCAATTCCTTCACGAAGTGGCGCAGTCGTGCGTCCGCGAAGAACTCCTCCACGGTGACGGGCAAGGGAATCCGCCAGTTCGGGTACTCGTCCGTCGTGCCGGGCAGGTTGGGCTGCCGCACCTCGCCGACCACGTCGGCGGGCGCGGTCAGCAGCAGCCGCGACGCGGCGGACGCGAGCAGGGTGTGCAGCGCAGCCACCGGGTCGTCGTCCGGGATGCCCTGCGCCCGCGCGAACGCGAGCAGGTCGGCGCGCTCGGTCTCCGCGGCGGCCCGTTCCTCCTCCGCCGGCCCGTCGAGCAGTCCCAGTTCGGCCCGCACGCGCACGTGCTCGCCGGCGAGCCAGCCGGCGACGGTCGGCAGGTCGTGCGTGGTGATGCTCGCCATCGCGTCGGCGTCCCACTCCGCGGGCGGGACGAACGGGTGGCCGGGCGAGTCGTAGTCGCGCTGGAACCACAGCACCGCGGAGCTGAGCACCCCGCGCTCGTGCAGGGTCTTGGTCACCGCGGCCTCGACCGTGCCCAGGTCCTCGCCCACGACGACCGCGCCCGCGCGGTGCGCCTCCAGCGCCAGGATGCCGAGCATCGCCTCGGCGTCGTAGTGCACGTAGGTGCCGCGCGACGGCGGCTCGCCCGGCGGGATCCACCACAGCCGCCACAACCCGGCGACGTGGTCGATCCGGATGCCGTCGGCGTGCCGCAGGACGCCGCGGATGACATCGCGGAACGGCGCGTAACCGAGTTCGGCGAGCCGGTCCGGGCGGAACGGCGGCAGGTTCCAGTCCTGGCCCTGCTGGCTGAAGGCGTCCGGCGGCGCGCCAACGGTCACCTGCGCGGCGAACGCGTCGCCCAGCGCCCAGGTGTCCGCGCCGCCCGGGTGCACGCCGACCGGCAGGTCGTGCACGATGCCCACCGGCATCGCGGCGGCCGCCTCGCGGGCGTGGCCGAGCTGGTCCTCGCACAGCTGCTGCAGCCAGCCGTGGAAGGCGATCCGGTCGGCCAGCTCGGCGCGGGCTGCGGCGACCTCCGGGCCGTGCGGGTCGCGCAGCGGCACCGGCCACTCGCGCCAGTCCGGGCCGTGCCGTTCGGCCAGCGCGCAGAAGGTCGCGAAGTCGTGCACGGCGTCGTCCAGCGGCGCGGGCTCGTGCAGCGGCCACAGCAGTTCCAGCGCGGCCAGCTTGGCGCTCCAGACCGCGTCGTAGTCGATCAGGTCCGCGTTGTCCGGCCGCAGGGCCAGCACCCGGGCACGCAGGTCCTCGCCGGCGCGCGCGAACTCGGGCGTGTCGGTGATCCGGAGGTAGAGCGGGTTGGCGTAGCGGCGGCTGGCCGGCGAGTAGGGGGAGCGTTCGACCGGGTGAACCGGGCTGATCGCCTGCACCGGGTTGACCAGCAGCACGCCCGCGTCCAGCTCGGCGGCCGAGCGTCGCGCGAACTCCGCGAGGTCGCCGAAGTCCCCGGCGCCCCACGACCGCTCCGAACGCAGCGCGTAGAGCTGCAACATCCAGCCCCAGGCCGGGGGCACCTCGGGCAGGCGGTGCGGCACGACGGCGAGCACCACGTCCTGCTCGGCGGTCTCGACGCGGTGCCAGCCCAGCGGCAGATCGGCGGGAAGCATCCGGCCGATCTCCCGGCGGGTGCCGTCCTCCAAATGCAGGACAGCGGGCCCGCCCGCGTCGTGTTCGGTACCTTCTCGCAGCACGAGCGTCGGGGGCAGCACCGTGGCCGCCCGGCGTTCGCGGACCGCGGCCAGCTCGCGGCGGATCGCGTCCGGCCCGGAGGCGTCCACCCCGAACTGGGCGAGAACGGCGACGACGACGTCCGGCTCGACCTCGACCTCGCGTTGTTCGGCGTTCTCGTACCGGGTGGCCACTCCGTAAGCGTGCGCGAGGGCGGTCAGGTCGGCTTCCACCCGTTCAGGATCCAGGTCCCGGCCGGGGGCCGCCACACGACGAGAAGAGGAGAACGCATGGGGCGCTGGGCCGATCACGCGATCTGGTGGCACGTCTACCCGCTCGGCTTCACCGGCGCGCCCGGCGGGGCGCTCCCGGCAGGCAGCGAGCCGCAGCACCGGCTCCGGCGGCTGGAGAACTGGCTCGACTACGCCGTTGAACTGGGCTGTTCCGGTCTGATGCTGGGCCCGGTGTTCGCGTCCGAGACCCACGGCTACGACACGGTCGACCACTTCCGGATCGACCCGCGGCTGGGCGACGACGCCGATTTCGACCGCCTCGTCGCGGCCGCCCACAGCCGCGGGCTGCGGATCGTGCTGGACGGTGTTTTCAACCACGTTTCGCGCGCCTTCGGGCATCCGGAGTGGTTCCGCCGCGACGGCGCCGACTACGCGGTGTTCGAGGGGCACGCGCACCTGGTGGCGCTGGACCACGCCCAGCCGGCGGTCGCGGACTACGTGGGCCGGGTGCTGGACCACTGGCTCGGCCGCGGGGTGTCCGGGTGGCGGCTGGACGCGGCGTACGCGGTGCGGCCGGAGTTCTGGGCGCGGGTGCTGCCCGGGGTGCGGCGGCGGCACCCGGACGCGTGGTTCGCCGGCGAGGTGCTGCACGGCGACTACGCGTCCTACGTGGCACGCGGCGGGCTGGACACGGTGACGCAGTACGAGCTGTGGAAGGCGATCTGGAGCTCGCTGCACGACGGGAACTTCTTCGAGCTGTCCTGGGCGCTGAAGCGGCACGACGAGCTGATGGGGTCGTTCGTGCCGCAGACCTTCGTCGGCAACCACGACGTCACGCGGCTGGCGAGCCGCCTGACCGACGAGCGGCACCTGGCGCACGCGCTGGCGGTGCTGTTCACCGTCGGCGGCGTGCCCAGCGTCTACTACGGCGACGAGCAGGCCTTCCGCGGCGTCAAGGAGGAACGGGAGGGCGGCGACGACGAGATCCGCCCGGAGTTCCCGGCCGACGCGGGGCAGCTCGCGCCCTACGGCTGGCCGGTGTACCGCCTGCACCAGCGGCTGATCGGCCTGCGGCGGCGGAACGCGTGGCTGGTGCGGGCGCGGACGGAGGTCGAGCACCTGACGAACCGGGCGATGGCGTTCCGCTCCCGCTCCGGCGACGACGAGATCCTGACGCTGCTGAACACCAGCGACGACGCGTACCGGTTCCCGGTGGACATCGACGGGCTGCGGGTGCTCGACTCGTCGTCACCGGACGGGAAGGCGCCGCTGCCCACGCTGCCGCCGCACGGCTGGGCGGTGCTGGGCCGGGCGTCTCAGTAGAAGATCGGGCCCGGCGTGCCGCCGCCGGCCGGGATCGGGTCGCCGGTGATCGCGGCGCTGCGCGGGGAGGCGAGAAACGTGACGACGTCGGCGACCTCGGCCGCGGTGACCATCCGGCCGATCGCGCTGCCGCGGCCGAGCAGCGCCTCCGCTTCCGCCACGGTGACGCCCCGGGCGCGCGCGACGCCCTCGACCATCGCCGGGGTGCGTTCGGTGACGGTCAGCCCGGGGTGCACGACCGTCACGTTGATCCCGTGCGGGCCGAGTTCGTCGGCGAGGTTCTTGGTCAGGGCGGCCACGCTCACGTTGCGGATCGAGCCGAACGGGCTGCCGGTGCGGCGCGCGTTGAGGCCGGAGACGTTCACGATCCGTCCCCAGCCGCGCTCGGCCATGTGCGGCGCGACGGCGCGCGCGAACCGCAGGTAGCCGAGCACCTTCGTCTCGATCTCGGTCCGCAGGTCGTCGTCCTCGAGCGCGGCCAGCGCGGTGGGTTTCGTGGGGTCGGCCGGTTGTGCCGCGGAGTTGACCAGGATGTCCACCCCGCCGAACTCCTCGACGGTGCGCGCGACCGCGGCGCGCACGGCCTCGTCGTCGGTCACGTCCGCGGGGACGGAAAGCGTGTTCCCGCCGATCCGGGCACGTGCTTCCGCGAGCGCCCGCGCGTCGCGGGCGACGATCGCCACGTCGGCGCCTTCGGCGGTCAGCGCCTGCGCGACCGCGAACCCGATGCCCCGGCTGCCGCCGGTGACGATGGCCTTCTTCCCGCCCAGCCGGAGATCCATTCCGGGATTGAACCAGAGCCGCTGCCCGACCGAGCGTGGCGCCAGCCGGGCACGCCAGGCCGGGCGAGGCGTTGTCCGGTGGCCGCGCTCACGCGCGGCCGTCAAGCGGAGCGCGGCCGCTTCCAGGGCAACGTCGGCTCGGCCGCGCTGCTGCGCGGCGGGCGGGCACGCGGCGGGGGCGGTCCCGAAGGGGCGCTCAGGCGGTCTCCTCCGGGCGGCGCCGCTCGATCATGGTGTCCGGGGCCGACTCCGGCACCTCGGTGCGCAGGTCGGAGTCCCGCAGCACCTCGCGTGCCTGCGCCTCCGGATCGGCGCTGCCGGCGTGTTCCTCTTCCGGCAGCAGGGTCGAGCGCGTCTCCGCGCGGTCGTCCACCGCGTTGCGCTCGTCGAACACCCGCGGCCGGTCGAGGTCGTGCTCGGCGCGGACGCGGTTCTCCTCGGCGGGCGACATCTCGGTGGCGCCCAGATCCAGTGGTTCCTCGTTGCGCGGTGTCACGCGGGTGGGCTACCCGATCACCGGGGCCGCCACACCCCGCGCGGCCCGGCGCCCGGGCCGCGCGGGGTCGGGTCAGCGGATCCGCTGCTCGGTGGCGGCCTGCGCGGCCTCGGTGATCTGCACGGTGGCGAGGACGTTGTCCTGCCCGGGGTCCTGCGTGCACTGGGAGTCGAAGGTGCCGAGGCCGGTGTCGGAGCCGTCGGCCTTCTTCGGGTGCAGGGTCAGCAGCAGGTCGCCGACCGACACCGTCGCCTCGCCGGGCTGGGTGAAGGTCAGCGACGGCGTGGTGCCGGTCGCGGTGACGTCGAAGGCGCCGGAGGCGGGGATCGCGGTCGGCGGGATCGTGGTGGGGACGGTGACCGGCAGGGTCGCCTCGGGGGCGGCGACCGTGGCGGCGGCCTGCGCGGTGCCCTCCACCGTCTTGGCGCCGACCAGGTTCAGGCCGGCCGTGGCGGTCGAGGACACGGTGGCGACGGCCTCGATGCCGAACTCGGGCGTGGGCCTGCCGACGGTCGCGGTGGCCGGGATGTCGGCGTTGATCACGACGCTGATCGGCTGGTTGCCGATGAGCGGGAACGGACAGGTGTAGGTCAGCGTCAGCGTGGCCGGATCGGCGGCGCTGGTGCCCGCTCCGGCGAGCAGGCCGGCGGCGGCGGAAACCGCCAATACCGATCCGGAGACGATTCCGCCGACGATTCTCTTCCGATTCATGCACATCTCCATTGATAATCGCAGAAAAGGATTACTGATGAGTAATGTAATGACAGGAAATTGCTCCGGCAAGGTTGTCCGGAAAACTTGTCACCGGTTGCATGGGTTTCCGCGGGGAAGTTGGCATCTCCATCGAAAGATGCCTGGAACTGCGGATTTACCGGTCGCACTCACGTGGCTGACAAGTATCGATTCGCTCCGCTGGCACCCCGCTCACAAGTTTTGACACCCCATTCACAAGATCACTACGGTTCCGTCGTGACCCAAACACTCGCGTCCCTGCCGCAGTTCCTGGCGACCTGGGCGCGCCGGGACCCGGACGCCCGCGCGGTGTCCGACGGCACCCGCTCGCTCACCTGGGACGAGCTGGACCGGCGCGTGACGTCGGTGGCCGCGTGGCTGCGGCGGTTCAGCTTCGACGGCGTGCGCGCCGCGATCCTGGCCGACGAGGGCGTGGACTGGGTCGTCGGCTTCCTCGCCACCCTGCGCGCCGGGCTGGTCGCGGTGCCCGCCTTCGCGCCAGGGCGCGACGACGCCTGGCTCGCCGCGACGATCATCGACGCCGCGCCGGAGATCGTGCTGACGACCGGGGACAAGCTGCTCGACGTCCGCGCGCTCCTGGACGCCGCCGGTGTGGAGGTGTGGCGGATCGTCGCGATCGACACGGTGCCCGGTGACCTGTTCGACCTGGACGAGCCGGATCCCGCCGACATCGCCTGCCTGTGCTACACCTCCGACTCCGTGGGGGTGGTGATCACCCATGCCGGGCTCGTCGACAGCGCCGCGCACGCCGCCGGGGCGCTGCGCCTCGGCGACCGGGCGGCGGTGGTCGTCAACTGGCTGCCGCTGTGCCAGATGGGTCTGCCGTTCGCGGTCGCCGCGCCGGTGTTCGCCGGGTGCCCGTCGGTGCACCTGCCACCCGACCGCGTGCGGGAGCGGCCGGAGATCTGGCTGCGCGCGCTAGCGGCCAATCCGGGCGCGGTGACGGCGGCGGCGAACTCGTTCCTGGCGCGCTGCCCAGTGCCCGACGGGCTGGACCTCGGCGGTGTCCGGGCGGTGCTCGACGTGGGTGAACCGGCGCGGCACCGGGCGGTGCTGCCCGGGTCCGGCCTGCGCCCGGACGCGCACCGGGCCGCCTACGGGCTGCTGGAGGCGACCGGGCTGGTGTCCATCGGGGACGGTCCGGTGTCGAGCGGGCGGCCCGGCCGCGCCGTCGCGATCGTCGACCCGGGCACGCGCCGCTCGCTGCCTGCCGGCGCGGTGGGGGAGATCTGGGTGACCGGACCGACGGTGGCGCGTGGGTACTGGCGGCGGCCGGCGGCGTCGGCGGAGACGTTCTGCGCGCTGCTGCGGGACGAGACCGACGCGGGGGAGCCGGGCTGGTGGCTGCGGACCGGGGACGTGGGCTTCCTGTCCGGCGGCGAGCTGACCGTACTGGGGCGGCTGGAGAACCGGTTGCCCGCCGGGGAGGCGGCGGTCCAGGCGGAAGCGGTGGAGGCGACGATCGAACGGGTCGTGCCCGAACTGCTGCCCGGCTCGACGGTCGTGTTCGCGGTCGAGGAGGAGGTCGTGGTGCTCGCCGAGGCACCGGGCCCACTGACCTGCGCGGCGGCCGTCGAGCAGGCCGTCGCGGACGGATACCGCCTGCGCGTGCGAGACGTGCACGTGGGGCTTCCGGGAAGCCTGCCGCGGACCGTCGCGGGC